>NZ_JBGQOR010000002.1:0-644481 GCF_052119725.1 Flavobacterium sp. W20_MBD1_R3 | reverse complement strand
TTTTGGGAACTTTTGTGCATTATCCCATCAAATTAGCTTGGGCAATCACCGTTCATAAAAGCCAGGGATTAACTTTTGATAAAGCAGCACTTGATGTTTCGCAGGTTTTTCTGCCGGGACAGGCTTATGTTGCTTTATCACGTTTGCGCTCGCTGGAAGGTCTTATTTTGCTTTCTCCGTTGCGCATGAATGGTATTTCAAATGATCAGGATGTGATGGATTATTCCTTAAACAAGGCGTCCGATTCGTTTTTAGAAAATGCCTTGCATTTTGAAACTAAAAATTTTATTCATCACTACCTGATAAATACGTTTGATTGGAGTGATTTAGCGCAGGAATGGCGCAATCATAAATTCAGTTATATCGAAAAATCAGAAATTTCAGAAAAGTCCAAACATGCGGTTTGGGCCAAAAAACAAACTGAAGTCGTCGAACAGCTTTTGGATCCATCCAAAAAATTTATTTCGCAACTGAATAAGCTTTTTGGTCAGGAAACTGTGGATTTAAATCATGTTTCGGAACGTATTCAGGCGGCTTTCAGTTATTTTCTTAAACCGATGGATGATGTGGTTTTCGAAATCCTTTGGAAAATAGAAGAAGTAAAGCGCGTCAAGAAAGTAAAAACGTTTTATGATGAATTAATCGTTCTCGAAGAGCTGCAAACCAAAGCTGTTCTTCGGTTAATGAAGGCCAAATTACTGATTGAAACCGTTGTTGCAGGAGAAACTATTTCTAAAGAAAAATTGACGTCTTCAGATATAAAAAATTATATCATACGTAAAACAGAAGCTATACAAAATCAGTTTAAGGAGTTGAATATAACTTTGATTGACGATGATAAAGATGTAGAACGCTACACTTCAAAAAAGAGCAAAACAGCAACTCCGAAGAAAACAACAGTTCAAGAAACCTATGAATTATGGGTAGAAAAAAAATCAATTAAGGATATTGCGACAATTAGAGTGCTCACAAAACAAACAATTTACGGACATTTTGTAAAGTTGATACAAACAAAAGCAGTCTCTATTTCGGAGGTTTTACCCGAAGATAAATTGCAGGATTTAGCAGCTGCTTTTGCGGGATACAAAGAGGAATCATTGAATACCTTAATGGAAAAACATAGCCGTGAATTTTCATGGGAAGAAGCGAGAATGTATAAAGCAAGTTTGAATTAAAAAACTAGGCATAAAATCAAAAAAACCCTATTCGGCAAGAATAGGGTTTTTGTTTTTATAGTGATTGAATCAATATCCACGCCTCTGGATTGTGCTTTTCAGTAATTTCTTTTTTTGCCTTTTCTGCTTCTGCAAATGTAGTGTAACTGCCATAGAGAACTGGAAAATAACCATTTTTATTGGGAGCAATTCGTTTGGCATCGTAACCTAAACGAGTTAGGATTCGAAGTGTTTTGTTAGCATTTTTCTCTTCTCGGTACACGCCGGCCATAATGTGATACGGCATTTTTACTTCCTTATCAGATTTTACAGAAAGTGTAACAGCTGGAACGGGACTTTCAATGAAAAAAGTGGCTTGCTGAATTTTATTTTGAACTTGTTTTTGAACGGCAGTTTCAACAAGAATCGTTTCGGAAGTAATTTGGTTTTGGTACATCGGATAACCAACACTTCCTACAATTCCTAATCCCAACACGAAGATAGCAGCGTATTTTAAATACGGATTTGATTTTCTTTCTTCATCAGGAACCATTGTGATAGTTGCTCTTTCTTCAATTGCTTCAATTTCTTTATCAAAGATTTCTCTTTTTACAAGAGGTGAAACAAAAGGAGATAACCCAAAAGAACTAGTTAAATAATTCGTTTGATCATAGGGAGTGAAAACTATATTTTTATCCGCGTTCAAACGAAGATCCCCTACATTTTTTATAGAAAAAAGTTCGTTTTGTTCTAATGCTCTTTTCCAATTAAAAACCTCGTATTGAATTGCACTTACGGCGTATTCATAAGAAGTTTTTTCTGCTAAAGCGATATGATTAGCTAATAAACCATCATTATTTTTCAGATTTGCGTTAAAAGCTATCATTTTTTTGGGAGGAGAAAATGAATTCGAGCTTTCATTTAATTTAGCCGATTGAATTTCGGTCAAAAAAGCTCCGAAACCCGGAACGGTTACACATTGGTAACGGTATAAAAGCTGCGCGATGTATAGTTCGATTTTCATGGATACAAAGTTATACAACCAGAATAGTTATCAAAATTTTATTCACAATTTTTATTAACAATCCGGCTAAAAATTTATACATTTCACTCTCAAATAATTAGCATGAAAGAGCAAGATTTATTTTATTTATTGGCATTGCAAAGAATAGAAGGGGTGGGCGACATTATTGCTAAAAAACTACTAACTCATTTTGGTTCTGCAGAGGCTATTTTTAATTCAAAGGCATCGCAACTTGCCGCTATTGATGGAATAGGATCTGTTTTGCTGAAGAATTTAAAGGATAAATCGGTTTTTGAAAAAGCAACTCAGGAAATGGAGTTTATAAAAGGTAATGAAATCAATGTGGTTTATTTTCAGGACGAAGACTATCCAGAACGGTTGAAACATTGTATTGACGGACCACTTTTATTATTCACTTCTGGAAATATCAATTTAAAAAACAAAAGAATAATCAGCATTGTAGGAACGCGCCAAATTACCTCGTACGGAACTGAATTTTGTAGAAAACTGATCGAAGATTTGGCTCCACTTGATCCAATAATCGTGAGTGGTTTTGCTTATGGCGTTGATATTGTCGCACATCAATTGGCGCTGGAACATAACTTACAGACGATAGGAGTAGTGGCACATGGTTTGAACCAAATTTACCCAAAAACCCATAAAAAGTACGTTGCCAAAGTAGAACAAAACGGAGGTTTCATGACCGAGTTTTGGAGTTCTTCCAATCCTGATAAAGAAAATTTCGTAAAAAGAAACAGAATTGTTGCTGGAATGTCTGAAGCAACAATCGTAATTGAATCAGCAGATAGAGGCGGATCGTTAATCACGGCCAATATGGCGAATGATTACAACCGTGATGTTTTTGCGGTTCCAGGACGTGTTACGGATAAGTACAGTCAGGGCTGCAACAACTTGATAAAAACCCAAAAAGCAAATGTCTTGACTAGTGCCGCGGATTTGGTTTATATTTTGAATTGGGACATTCAAAAAGAAACAAAATCGGTACAAAAACAGTTGTTTGTGACTTTAGAAGAAGACGAGCAAAAAGTATACGACTACCTTCTTAAAACTGGGAAAGAACTAATGGATATTATTGCTTTGCGCTGTGATTTTCCTATTTATAAAATCTCAGGAATGCTGTTGAATATGGAATTGAAAGGCGTGATACGACCTTTACCAGGGAAATTGTTTGAGGCGATTTGATTTAATTTAATCCTATCAGGTTTCAAAAGCCTGATAGGATTATTTATTTTTTAAACCTCAAATCCTAGTTTTTCTCTCACTCGTGCCAGAACTCCATTGGCAACAATCGCTGCTTTTTGAGCACCAATTTTCAGTAAAGCATCCACTTCAGGAAGGTTGTTCATGTAGTAGTTATACTTTTCACGTTCGGTTTTGAATATCTCGCAGATCAATTCAAATAACGCTTGTTTGGCGTGGCCGTAACCGTAATTTCCACCAAGATAATTGGCAGTCATTGTGGCTATTTGTTCTTCACTTGCCAATAATTTATAAATTGCAAATGCATTACAGGTTTCTGGATTTTTAGGATCTTCCAGCGGTGTGCTGTCGGTTTCAATACTCATCACCTGTTTGCGTAATGCTTTGTCATCTAGAAATATATTGATAATATTATTCGCTGATTTACTCATTTTTCCACCATTTGTTCCGGGAATCAGCATGCTGTCTTCCTGAATTTTGGCTTCGGGAAGTACGAAAGTCTCTCCCATTTGGTGGTTGAAACGTGCTGCCACATCACGAGTGATTTCAACGTGCTGCAATTGGTCTTTTCCTACCGGAACTAGTTCAGCGTCATATAATAAAATATCAGCAGCCATAAGCATTGGATATGAAAATAAACCAGCATTGACATCTTCTAGTCTATCCGCTTTATCTTTGAAAGAATGTGCTAATGTCAGGCGTTGAAAAGGAAAAAAACAACTCAAATACCATGATAATTCCGCTGTTTGTGGCACGTCTGATTGTCTGTAGAAAACTACTTTGTTTACATCTAAACCACAAGCCAACCAAGCGGCAGCAGTGCTGTACGTATTGTTTCGTAAGGTTTCACCGTTTTTTATTTGCGTGATCGAATGTAAATCAGCAATGAAAAGAAACGATTCGTTTTCAGGTTTATTCGATAATGCTATTGCGGGAATGATTGCGCCAAGTAAGTTTCCTAAATGTGGTGTTCCAGTACTTTGAACGCCTGTAAGTATTTTTGCCATTGTATTTTTTTCTTCCACGCAAAGTTCGTAAAGTTTTTCATTTTTTACCGCAAATTCGCAAATTTTAAAAATCAACGATTTCCAACTAGCATTCGCAAAATTTTCTTTTGAGTTATAAGTCATATAAGTCGATAAAACCGTAATGAATTTGAAAAACCGAATTAAAAAAAACCGACAATTTAGAAACTTATATGACTTTTATGTTTAAAAAAACATCGAAAATTTATACTCATGATAACTTCTGATTTCTTACTTTTGAACCTATGAGAGGATTTAAAATTATTTTTTGGGTACTGTGGCGGGTGTGGTTTTATATTTTAATGACCATTCCCATATTGGTGATGTTTCCCTTTCTGGTATTGTCCATTTTAACGGAAAACGGCTATCCTTATTTTTTTAAGATGGCTCGTATCTGGGCAAAATTTATTCTTTTCGGTATGGGTTTTTATTATAAAATAGATAAAAGCCAAGAGATGGAATACCAAAAAAGTTACATGATTGTAGCCAATCATACCTCTATGGCTGATATTATGCTGATGCTTGCTTTAACAAAAAATCCTTTTGTTTTTGTGGGAAAACAAGAACTCTCAAAAATTCCATTGTTTGGTTTTTTTTATAAAAGGACCTGCATTTTGGTAGATAGAAGTTCTTCTAAAAGTAGATTAGAAGTTTTTAATCGCGCTCAAAAAAAAATAAATCAAGGATTGAGTATTTGTATTTTCCCTGAAGGAGGAGTTCCAGATGATGAATCAGTACTTTTAGACACTTTTAAAGACGGTGCTTTCCGCTTGGCGATAGAACATGAAATCCCTATTGTTCCGATCACTTTTGCTGACAATAAGAAAAGATTTTCGTATACTTTTTTCAGCGGAAGCCCAGGAATTATGCGCGTAAAAATACATACTCATGTAGAAACTTTTGGAAAAAAAGGTACTGATCGTAAGGAAATTCGAGAGGAAGTTCGAGAGGTGATATACACACAACTAGTGGCTTTTGAGCAAATCCAAGATAAGGACAAAGATTCTTTTTAAAAATTGCTGTATAAAAAAAGAGTTCACCTTAATGAACTCTTTTCTAGTTTTATGCGTCTGCTAGCTCTTTTATTCTAGCTTTAATTTTCACCTCTAATTCATCTGCTAATTCTGGATTGTCTTTTATTAAAGACTTAACAGCATCACGACCTTGTCCTAATTTAGTTTCACCATAGCTAAACCAAGAACCTGCTTTTTTGATAATTTCAAATTCTACTGCAAGATCTAAAATTTCTCCGGTCTTTGAAATTCCTTCACCGTACATGATGTCAAATTCAGCAATTTTAAATGGTGGAGCAACTTTGTTTTTTACTACTTTAACTTTCGTTCTGTTTCCAAGGACGTTATCACCGTCTTTAATTTGTGTAGAACGACGGATATCTAAACGTACTGAAGCATAAAACTTCAATGCATTTCCACCTGTGGTAGTTTCAGGATTTCCAAACATCACACCAATTTTCTCTCTTAATTGATTGATAAAGAAAACGGTACAATTTGTTTTACTGATGGTTCCTGTTAGTTTTCTTAAAGCTTGAGACATCAAACGGGCGTGTAATCCCATTTTAGAATCTCCCATTTCGCCTTCAATTTCACTTTTTGGAGTCAATGCAGCAACCGAGTCAATGACTACAATATCAATCGCACCAGAACGAATCAAGTTCTCTGCAATTTCTAACGCTTGTTCTCCGTTGTCTGGTTGTGATATAATTAGGTTTTCGATGTCTACGCCCAACTTTTCTGCATAATTTCTATCGAAAGCATGTTCTGCATCTATAAAAGCTGCAATTCCACCTGCTTTTTGAGCCTCGGCAATAGCATGAAGCGTCAACGTTGTTTTTCCAGAGGATTCCGGACCATATATTTCAATAACTCTACCTCTTGGATATCCGCCCACTCCTAATGCTAAATCGATTCCTAAAGATCCTGAAGAAATAGTTTCCACTTCTACAATGGCTTTGTCACCCATTTTCATTACCGTCCCTTTTCCGTACGTTTTGTCTAATTTGTCAAGCGTAAGTTGCAGCGCTTTTAATTTAGATTCTTTTTCTGTACTCATCTTTTCTTTTACCTTTTCTTTCATCTATTTTTTTAGTTTATAACGGTAAGAAACTGACAGGATGACTATTTATCCTATAATTTCATTTGTATACTGAATATTTGTTTTGTAAAAATACTTCTTTTTTTAATTAAAGTTTTCTCTTTCAAGAATATTTTAAATTAAAATAGTAGCGTGATTGTTGTTTATTAAGTGAACAATGCTTTTAATTCGGTTGCGTCATGAGGATTCATTTTTCCGGCTAAAACCAAACTCAATTGTTTGCGTCGCAATGCCGCGTCAAAACGTAATTTTTCTAGTTCAGTCACGGGAACAATTTGGGGAACTTCAACAGGTCTGCCTGTATCATCTACAGCAACAAAAGTGTAAATGGCTTCATTGGCTTTGGTTTTATTACCAGATTCTCGATCTTCAACCCAAATGTCAATGTATATTTCCATCGAACTCTTGAAAGATCGGGAAACTTTAGCCTCAACAGTTACAACACTGCCTAGCGGAATGGCTCGATTGAATGCGACATGATTTACCGATGCCGTAACTACAATGCGACGGGAATGTCTGCGTGCCGCTATACTTGCTGCGCGATCCATTCGGGCTAATAATTCACCACCAAAAAGATTGTTCAAAGGATTGGTTTCGCTTGGCAAAACCAAATCGGTTAGTATTGTCAGGGATTCTGAAGGATGTTTTGGTGTCATTTTTTTATATAAAAGGGAATTGTTGTTTAAAATAATAAATTCTTTTCGCTAGTTCAACCAATAAACGGCCAGTATAGCTGGGATAAAATAGATAACAATTGTTTTAGCACCATCATAATCTTTGGCTAATCGCTGACCAAAAAGCAACATCAACAACGTGATACAAGAGAAAACGGCTCCATAAAAACCAAATATTCGTCCGTTATTTACCAATAATTCAATACAACCCACCACGCATAAAATTCCAGAGATTAATTCTAAAATTAAAATATTTAATAATGCCAAAGGAACGCTATTTTTTAACGGTGTTTTAGCAAAATGACCTTTTAACCATGTCACATTATCTTTCCAATAAAATAGTTTGTCGTATCCAGATTGCAGGAAAGTGATGGCTAGGAAAATTAAAATCAAAATAGAAGTAATGTTGTTCATGTTTTTATTTTTTGTGAATTAAACGGGTCAGTTTTATGGATAAATCCGTAAGGATAATTTTAGCGTTTCCGTTGCGTTCAATGTGATACATCGCATCCGAAAGTTCTTTAAAAATAGCATTGATATTGTTTCCATTTACAAAAGGTGCAAAATTTTCTAGTTTGAATTTTTCTACCTGTGGTTCCATGTACACTAAACTTGGTGTTTGGTAATTCAGCAACAATGCCTGACGAAACATGTCAATACAAAAGTGTAGAAATTTCTTTTGGGTTTCTCTCCCTAAACCAGCAATTTGCTCGCTCCAAAGGATCAAATCCTGAATGGCAGCGGCGTTACCTTTAGCTCTAAAAGCAGCGCGAACCCAGTCTACAAACCATTTTTCAAAAAAAACAGATTCGCTGTCTGGTTGCAATAATTGTAATGCTTTATTATAATTTCCTTGTGCCTGATGCGCTATTTTTAACGCTTCATTTGAATCTGTATTTTCTTTTGAAACTAAAAATTCAGCAATGACGGATTCACTTAAACCATTAAAGTGCAACACTTGGCATCGGGAACGAATCGTTTGAATAATGTCTTCTTCATTTTCTGAAATGAGGATAAAAACCGTTTTATCTGTAGGTTCTTCTAGTAATTTTAATAATTTATTGGAAGCTGCTATATTCAATTTATCGGCCATCCAAATAATCATTACTTTGTATCCGCCTTCATAAGATTTTAAAGCTAGTGATTTCAATATTTCCTGAGCATCATCAACTCTAATTTCACCTTGTTTGTTTTTAACACCCAGCATTTGATACCAATCAAATAGACTTCCATACGGATTTTGCTCAATAAACTGTCGCCATTCAGCAATAAAATCGATACTTTTTGGTTTCGTTTTTACATCTTCGGTACTAACGGTGGGGTAAATAAAATGCAAATCTGGGTGTGAGGTTTTCTGGAATTTTAGATTGCACGCTTCATTCAAACCGGAGTTTTCTGAGTTTTGGTTGCTACAAATAATATATTGAGCGTAAGCAATCGCCATGGGTAAAGTGCCACAGCCCTCAGGACCAACAAACAATTGTGCGTGTGGAATGCGTCCCAAATCAGCACTTTTTGTCAAATGACTCTTGATATGTTCTTGTCCTAAAATTTCTGAAAATTGCATAAAGCAAAGATAGCAGAAAATGGTTTAGTCTAAAATTTTAGTAGGCAAAGTTTCAGTAGAACCAAGTTTAAGAAGGCGATAATTAAGGTGTTTGTATTTAAAAATTATTAGGTCTTTATTTAAAACATTTTTTATATAAAACATTTAAAAAAAGCATTATTTATCAAATTATATCGATTTCGTTGCTAAAAATTGATTATATATGATTTATGTTAATTTATTACTACTTTAAAAGTTCTATATTTGTTATTACTTCAAAAAAAATAAACTAAAAAATAGACTGATGAAAACATTAAGTGATTTCAATTTTGCAACTAAAAAAGCCATAATCCGTGTTGATTTTAATGTGCCTTTGGACGAGAATTTTAACGTAACAGATGCCACGCGCATTGAAGCTGCAAAACCTACTATTGACGCTATTCTTGCTCAAGGCGGAAGTGTGATTTTGATGTCACATCTTGGCAGACCAAAAGGCGTGGAAGAAAAATATTCGTTGAAACACATTTTGAAAACAACTTCTGAAATTCTTGGAGTTCCAGTTCATTTTGCCACTGATTGTATTGGTGCAGCAGCGAAAGATGCAGCGAACAAATTGCAAGCCGGAGAAGTTTTATTATTAGAAAATTTACGTTTTCATAGCGAAGAAGAAGCGGGTGATGTTGCTTTCGCAAAAGAACTAGCGTCACTTGGTGATATTTATGTAAACGACGCTTTTGGAACAGCACACAGAGCGCACGCATCGACAACGATTATTGCACAGTTTTTTCCAATGGAGAAATGTTTTGGATTATTATTAGCCAAAGAAATTGAAAGCTTGAATAAAGTTTTAAAAAACAGTGAAAAACCGGTAACAGCAGTTCTTGGAGGATCTAAGGTGTCTTCTAAAATTACGGTTATCGAAAATATTCTGGACAAAGTAGACCACATGATTATTGGAGGCGGAATGACCTTTACTTTTGTAAAAGCGTTAGGAGGTAAAATTGGCGATTCTATTTGTGAAGATGACAAACAAGAATTAGCCTTAGAAATTTTGCGTTTGGCCAAAGAAAAAGGAGTTCAAATACACATCCCGGTTGATGTTGTGGCAGCAAATGCTTTTTCAAATGATGCACAAACTCAAATTGTTGATGTTAAAGCAATTCCTGACGGATGGCAAGGTTTAGATGCAGGTCCAAAATCATTAGAAAATTTCAAAAAAGTAATCATGGAATCCAAAACTATTCTTTGGAACGGACCGTTAGGTGTTTTTGAAATGGAAAATTTTGCTAACGGAACAATTACATTGGGTAACTTTATTGCTGAATCTACTGCAAACGGAGCTTTCTCACTTGTAGGTGGTGGTGATTCAGTGGCAGCGGTGAAACAATTTGGACTGGAAGATAAAGTAAGCTACGTTTCAACAGGGGGAGGAGCAATGCTGGAAATGCTCGAAGGAAGAGTATTGCCGGGAATTGCAGCAATTCTTGACTAACAAATACCGTAAAAATTATAATAAAAGCTGCTTGATATTCCAATAGAATTCAAATCCAGCAGCTATTTTTACACACGTATAATAACCTCAGAGATACTTATTGTATCGCTGAGGTTTTTTTTAATTTTCACAACTAAATTCTTTAAATAATTGTACACAAACGATTGTAAAGTCAATACTGAGAACTGAAAAATTTTATTTTTAACAATTTTTAAAGAAAATTTCAGTTTTAACCCCTTAAGTTTGCGAAAAATAGACTTGTAATCATTTGGAATATAGGTCTTTGATCTTAAAAATATGAATATAAAAAATACTACATTATCGCTTTTTCTATTGTTATCAGTTCATTTATTTTCGCAGGAAGCGACTGAAAATAAAGTGCTTGAACAAACAAACACAAAATTATCTTATTTAGATTCTATTAAAAATTCCTTCATTGAGGATGATTTGGCCTCTTGTTTAGACAGTTTATGGATGAACGAAATGACCAACCTAGATCTATATAATAATCTTACAGAAGACATTGAAAATATTAATATTGATGAGAATGTAGAATTTGAGTTGCCAACCGCTCTTTTAAAAGAAAGATTGTCGGCAATGAATGCAAAATCACCTTTTAATATTGAGTACAATCAGGGATTGGAAAACATAATTAAATCATTTCTAAAATACAGAAAAAAATCTTTTGAACGTTTGATGGCCACTTCAGAATATTATTTTCCTATGTTTGAAGAGGCTTTAGCCAAGAAAAATGTTCCGTTAGAAATAAAATATTTAGCTGTTGTAGAATCAGCTTTAAACCCAAAAGCAGTTTCACGAATGGGGGCAACGGGTTTATGGCAATTTATGTATCAAACCGGAAAACAATATGGTCTGAAGATTGATTCTTATGTAGATGAACGCAGCGATCCATTGAAAGCCAGTGAAGCCGCAGCGCAATATATGTCTAACATGCACAAAATATTTGGAGATTGGGATTTGGTTTTGGCGTCCTATAATTCAGGTCCTGGAAATGTTTCTAAAGCCATCAGACGGTCTGGTGGTCAACAAAATTATTGGAACATTAGAAAAAATCTTCCTAAAGAAACTCAGGGTTATGTTCCGGCATTTTTAGCAACAATGTATCTGTATGAATACCACAGGGAACATGGAATTGTACCCCAACGTGCAACCATAAAGCATTTCAGTACAGATACGATAATGGTCAAGAAGCAAATTACTTTTAAGCAAATATCAGATTTACTAGATGTTCCAGTGGTTCAATTGCAGGTTTTAAATCCGTCCTACAAGCTTGATATTATTCCTTTTTACCATGATCAACCTCATTATTTGAGATTGCCACGAGAAAAAATTTCTGTTTTTGCTTCTAATGAAGATCAGATTTATGCCTACACAGAATACGAATCCGGCAAGCGGGAGAAACCATATTTTGCTATAAAAAATAAGGTTCAAAAAGCAGATGTGAGTCCTGCTAATCAAAGAATTGTACAAACGAAAACAACCAAGTATTACAAAGTAAAACGGGGAGATAATCTAGGCGTCATTGCTGACAATTACAATGTTAGTGTCGCAGATTTAAAAAAGTGGAATAATCTAAAAAGCAATACTATCGCTTATGGTAAGAACCTTAAAATTAATAATATAGAAAACACTGTTATAGCGCAAGTTACTAAGAATACGGATCCAATACAAGCCCTTTCTGAGAAACAAGTTGCCGCTTCAATAACGGCAAATACTGCGCTATCAGCCACGACAGCTAAAACCGATTATGTAGTTCAAAAAGGAGAAAATTTAATAGCTATTGCCAAAAAAAATAATGTCACCGTTGCTGAAATTTTGGAATGGAACAACCTTACCAATACCGCATTAGTGGCATCAGGAACAACCTTAAAAATAGAAAGTAAAGCGGTACTTAAAAATGTTTTGACAGTTTCTCCAAAACTAAAAAACATTGAATATGAAGTCCAAAAAGGAGACAATTTAGGGAGTATTGCTAAGAAATTTGGAACCTCTTTAGCAGATTTAAAACAATGGAATAAAATCTCTGGGCAAACAGTCGTTTTAGGACGTTCTTTGATTGTTGCTAAGGATGAACCTGCGATAAAAACAAATAAAGAGGACATTAGTTACTTTAAGAAAAAAACGAATGAGCCCGGATTTTCTGCGAAAGAAACTATTGATTATTATGTAAAAAAAGGGGACTCTTTGTATAGTATTTCAAAAAAATATCCTGGCGTAACTATTTCTGATTTGAAAAAATGGAACGGTATTCGCGGAGAAGAAATCAAACCAGGAATGAAACTTAAAATTAACGGATAATAGAATATTCTTCTCTAAATTTGGGTTTTATTTTATAATTGAAATATAATGAATAAAGCCCTTTTTTTATTGCTTTCTATTACCGTATTGCTGGGTTCTTGCAACGAGAAAAAAGATCCTCAACCCCGTGCTACAACAGGAAAAATAAATACTATTTCAGTCATAATAGACGATCAGTTGTGGAATGGTGAGATTGGCGACAGCATTCGAAATAAATTTGCCTACGCTGTAATAGGATTGCCCGAGGAAGAACCACTTTTTACTATAAATCAATATCCTACTAAAATTTTAGAAGGGTTTATGACGGACAGCCGCACGATCATAGTAGTCAAAAAAGAAGCTCAAAACAATTTTGAAATCAAAAAAAATCAATACGCATCACCGCAAAATGTATTTCATATTTCCGGTAAAACTAGTGCGGATATTCTAGAAATAATAGAACGTAATACACCAAAAATAATCGAAATTATTAAAGAAACTGAAATTTACGAGAATCAACGGATTATAAAACAGTCTGTTCTTAATCCTAAAATTATCAAGAATAAATTCCAAATTTCGATTGATATTCCTTCTTCATACCAATACGTTCTTCATAAACCCCACTTTATTTGGCTAAAAAAAGAAATCATAAGCGGCAGTACGAGTTTGTTGATTTATCAGGTTCCTCTGAACGTTATCACAAACAAAAACATGGAGCTGATCCCCAATATTATTAAAATGCGAGATTCTATTGGCAATCTTTATATTAGCGGAAAAGAAAATAATACTGCGATGATTACCGGAGAAAGTTATTCGCCCTATTTCTTTAAGATCAAACTGGACGGCAAGGAAACGTATGAAACAAAAGGTACGTGGGTATTAAAAAATGATTTTATGTCGGGTCCTTTTATCAATTATGTCATTTTGGACTACGAGAACGACAGAGCCTTAGTTCTAGAAGGATTTTCTTATGCACCATCCAAAGAAAAAAGAGACTTGATGCATGAATTAGAAGCGATTATAAAATCAGTTGTGGTTTTGAAAAAATAGTTTTATTTCCTTTATTTGTAGTCTAATAAAATTAAAAGAATAAAGATGTTGAAATGGAATATAAAGGCTTTCAAAGACCTTTCCGTCGATGAGTTATATGATTTGCTGCAATTAAGAAGCGAAGTTTTTGTGGTAGAACAAAACTGTGTGTATTTAGATCTAGATGGTAAAGACAAACTAGCACTGCATCTTATTGGGGAATTTGAGGGTAAAATTGTGGCGCATTCTAGGTTGTTTAAACCGGGAATCAGTTTTGATAACGCCTCTATTGGCAGAGTTGCTGTTGCTGTAAAGTACCGAGATAGGAAATGGGGACATGATTTAATACGGGAATCAATTGCTGGAATTGCGCATCATTTTGGCGAAAGCAAAATCACTATTGGAGCACAATTGTACCTAAAAAAATTCTATGAAAGCCACGGATTTGTACAAACTAGCGAAATGTATCTCGAGGATGACATCCCACACATTGAGATGAAAAAAGGAGAATTAGATCTTCACAATTAAAAACTCAACTCTACGATCTAATGCTTCTCCCTGACCTAAAGGAAACTTATTTCCACTGCCGGTGTAACGCATTCTAAGGCTGTTTATGCCTTTATTAATCAAGTATTTGTACACGTTTTTAGCCCGGTTTAAAGAAAGTTTGCGCTCTCGGGTATCCTTATCTATGGCATCCTGGTAATAACGTGGAGTGCAGCAAACGTGGCCTATAATTTCAAATTCCATTGTTTTTTGCTGTTGCAAAAGCAGTGCGATCATGTCTAATTCTTTTCTGGAATTCTGTGATAATTTGCTACTACCAAGCGCAAATAGGATATTTTCCAGATAAATACGATCCCCTACTTTATGCTTGTCCTGAAATGAATTATAAACACCTTTTCCAAAACTGTTCTTCTTGACAAGAAACAAGTCGACACGCCTGTTTTTAGATCGGGTTTCAGAAAGATTTTCCACCGTATCTTTTTGCACAATTACACGACCCTTTCCTTCAATAATAATAATTTTGTTTTTATGTAAACCATTTGCCGTAAGTATGTTTTGAACAGTAATTACTCGGTTTCTGGATAGTTCATAATTATAATCGTTGGCGCCTCGATCGTCACAATATCCATAAATTTGTATCGATTCTACTTCTGTGGTGTCCGTATTTTTTATAAAAGCAATTATAGCTTGTATTTGATCTTCATGCAGGATGAATTTGTCGAATTCAAAATAAACCGTTTCTACAGGTAACTTCTGAGCTGTTAAAAAGCTCGAAATAAGAAGTAGCGCTATAGAGGTAAACAGTTTTTTCATTACATTTTCAAAATAGATTTGTACGTTGTATTGTTATTTAAAAGTGTCGCTGCTTTCTTAATTTCTAAATTATTTTTGATGTAATACTGATACAATCCTTCTTGATATTGGTAGCGTTTAATGATTTCATCAACCATCAGATTTTTGATTTCTTTTTGGTTTTTATCCAATAAGGCATTTTCGCTTTTCTGAAGGGCGGATAGTAATTGTTGGTATTCCACCAAAATCGATTCGTCTAGTTTTTCTTTTTTGGCTACAGCCAAAGTATTTTTCAAAGCCAATTCTGTTTCCGTGTCAAACGAGAATTTCTGTGCTTTTAGGAATTGTTTGAATTCTAAATAATCCGCATCAGAAATAACCGGAATCTGGTTTCCCAAGTTCGGATTTTTATAATAATATGCGGTGACATAATTAAAAATACCGTCGTTGCGAAGCAAAGCATTTGTTATAGCACTTGATTTAGTTTCTTCCAGTTCTACGTCTGGTTGAATGCCTCCACCGTCATAAACGGTTCTGCCTTTTCGAGTTTTAAAAGCGTTGAAGTTCTTTTCCTCAGTTTTAATAGCCATACCATTTTTGTCTTTTCTAGAATAATCTAATGCTTGAATGCATCTTCCGGAAGGTGTATAATAGCGGGAAATAGTTACTTTAAGTTGTGTTCCATAGGTTAAATCTACGGGTCTTTGTACCAATCCTTTTCCAAAACTGCGGCTGCCTATCACTACAGCGCGATCTAAATCCTGAAGTGCGCCAGCCACAATTTCTGATGCTGATGCGCTGCGGCCGTTAACAAGAATAATCAAAGGAATTTCAATATCTACGGGATCTTTAGTCGTTTTATACGTGCTGTTGTGTTTGTCTATTTTTGATTTTGTAGTAACAATAATTTCATTTTTTTGAACAAATAAATTACAAATATTTACGGCTTCATTCAAGAGACCACCCGGATTATCTCTAACATCCAGAATAATGCGTTCAGCACCGTCTTTTTTGAGTTGTTCTAAAGCTTCTTTGGTTTCTAATGATGCTTTTTTATTAAAATGGGATAATACAATATAACCCGTTTTGTCGTCTATTTTTGCAAAAAAGGGGACCGATCTAATTTCGACTTCGTCCAGAATAATCTGTGTTGTATTTACTTTTCCTTGACGGATGTATTTGACCTCAATTTTCGTATTTTTAGTGCCCTTAAATAGCTGGGTTGCCTCATCTTTAAAATCAGATAAAAGTACATCGCCCACCTGAATGATTTCATCACCGGCTTTTAAACCCGCTTTATCGGCTGGAAAATCTTTATACGGTTCCTTGACGATTAACTTGTCTTCTTTTCGAGTCAATAAAGCGCCTATTCCAGTATACTCGCCAGTATTGTTTATCTTGAATCGCACCACATCTTGCTCGTTAAAATACACGGTGTACGGATCTAAATTAGCCAGCATTCCCTTGATTGCTTTATCCATTAAGTCTCCAGGGTTTGTTTCATCAACATAATTCCGATTTAATTCCTTAAAAAGCGTGGTGAATATCTCGATTTGCTTAGCTATTTCGAAAAAATCGTCCTTGAAACTGCTTCCAATAAACAGAAATGCCGAAGCGATAACGGGAATTATGAATTTTTTTTTGAACAAGTTCATAGGTTTAAATAACTAGATTTGAGACCACTAAAATAACAATAAATAGCCAATTAATTATACGGTAGAACATCTAAAGATGTTGTAGTTCCAATTAGAGTAGATAAAATATTTAAATTTCAGAAATAGAATCGTTTTCTGATGCTGGTTTTTTACAATTTTGAGCAATAAATTTCTCAAACAATTGAATAGTTTTGATATTAATTTCCTCGTAGGTCAAACGGTCTTTTGTTTGGTAAAAAAACATAAACGAATACGACTGATCTAGGTGGTCAATCAAAAGATGCTTGTTTAGGCGATAGGTTTCGCGCAGCACTCTTTTAAAATAATTACGATCTACGGCTTTCTTAAAATTTTTTTTGGAAACGGAAACGCCCATTTTTATTTTTTCACTTTCGTTAAAAGAACCCTTTCTGTATACCAATCGCAACGGATATTTAGATACCGATTTTCCGTCAGTAAATAATAATCCAATAGTGGTTTTGCTTTTTAGCTTTTCGTTTTTTGGGTAAGTGAAGTTCATTCTAGTAAAAAAAAGGATGTGAGTTTTGGCATGCAAAGTTACAATTAAAGGTTGAGTCCTTATATTGTTTGGTATTTAAAATTGGGCTAAAAATATATTTCCTATTTTTGTCGCTAATTTTTAAAGTATGGAAAAATTAATTTCGTATCCAATTTCTGTAATATATTATCTATGTTTCGGTCTTACTTTGGTTGTTTTTCATCCAATTCAATGGGTTTGCTTTCATGTTTTTGGCTATCAAGCCCATAAAATAAGTGTTGATTATTTGAACTTTTTTTTAGTTTTATGTACCAGACTGCTAGGAACTTCGTATCAATTTGAAAACATAGAAAATATTCCTAAAAATACACCATTAATTTTTGTGTCCAATCATCAAAGTATGTACGATATTATTGCTATGATTTGGTTTTTTCGCCGTTTTCATTGTAAATTTGTAAGTAAGAAAGAATTGGGAAGCGGTATTCCCAGCGTTTCGTTTAATTTACGGCATGGTGGCTCGGCATTAATTGATCGTAAAGATCCCAAGCAAGCCATTCCGGCCATTAAGGATTTAGCAGAATATATTGAAAAACACAATCGTTCAGCAGTTATTTTTCCGGAAGGAACGCGAAGTAAAACAGGTCAACCGAAGGAATTTGCCCAAAGCGGGTTTAAAATTTTATGCAAATATGCGCCGTCTGCATACGTGGTTCCCATAAGTATAAACAATTCTTGGAAAATTGTTAAATATGGTTTTTTCCCTTTAGGTTTAGGAAATCACCTTACCTTTGTAGTCCATAAGCCATTAGCAGTAAATGAATATGATTTTGCGGAATTGATGGAGAAAACGGAAGCAGCAGTAGTTCAAGGAATAAAAATTTAATTTATAGAAAATGTCAATAAAAAACATTCGATTAGAAGTAATGCAGTTTTTGGAAAAAAACGTAGATAGCTTTGTCGATCAGTATCTGATACCAGTAGAAAAAATATGGCAGCCAACAGATTTTTTGCCAAATTCTCAAAGTGATACTTTTTTTGATGAGGTCAAGGAGTTGCGAGAAATTGCAAAAGATTTGCCTTATGATTTTTGGGTAACTTTAGTAGGGGATACCATTACTGAAGAAGCTTTGCCTACCTATGAATCTTGGTTAATGGATGTAGAAGGAATTGATAACGTAGAGCGAAACGGTTGGTCTAAATGGATTAGACAATGGACCGGAGAAGAAAATCGTCATGGTGACATGCTGAGTAAATATTTGTATTTATCAGGTCGCGTGAACATGCGCGAAGTAGAGATGACCACGCAACATCTTATTAACGATGGTTTTGATATAGGAACGGGAAGAGATCCATACAAAAATTTTGTGTATACTAGTTTTCAGGAATTAGCAACCTATGTTTCTCACAACAGAGTAGCGCAAATGGCAAAAAAATATGGGGATAACAAATTATCTAAAATGTGTAAAATGATTGCTGGTGACGAGATGCGCCATCATCATGCGTACAGTGAATTTGTAAACCGTATTTTTCAGGTCGATCCCAGTGAAATGATGATTGCATTTCAATATATGATGAAAGCAAAAATCGTTATGCCAGCTCATTTTTTAAGAGAATCCGGTGAAAAAATCAGTACCGCTTTTGAGCAGTTTTCGGATTCTGCACAACGAATTGGTGTATACACCGCAGCAGATTATGTAGACATCATGCAAAAATTAATTGACAAATGGGAAATAGATAAAATTACAGGCCTAACTGATGAAGCAGAAAAAGCCCGTGATTATTTGATGAAATTGCCAGGAAGAATGGCTCGAATTTCAGATAGATTGGTAATTCCTCAAGAATCACATATCTTTAAATGGGTAGAACCTGCAATAATAAGATAGAGAATTGAATCGTATACAAATTATAAAAGTTGAATTTTGAAGTGAAAAACTTTGAAGTTCAACTTTTTTTTAAAATATTATAAAAAATGGTTAACACCGATTTAATAAATAAAACAATCCTTTTTGTAAAAGAAAAGCTAAAAAATGCCGAAGGCGGACACGACTGGTTTCATATCGAAAGAGTATGTAAAAATGCTGTTCTGATTTCAAAAAATGAACGGTGTGATACTACGGTGGTTCAACTGGGTGCTTTGCTTCATGATATTGCTGATAGTAAGTTTTATGACGGTGACGAAACCGTAGGGCCAAGAATAGCGAGAGTGTTTTTGGAATCAGAAAATGTTGCCGAAGAAGTCATTACGCATGTGGTTAATATCATTGAAAACATCTCCTACAAAGGGGGTAATTTCGAAAAGAAATTCTCTTCCATAGAATTAGATGTGGTACAAGATGCAGATCGACTAGATGCGATTGGCGCCATTGGAATTGCCAGAACATTTAACTATGGCGGATTTAAAAATAGAGCGCTCTACGACCCTAAAATTGCTCCAAATTCCAGTATGACCAAGGAAGAATACAAGAAGAATGATTCTCCAACGCTCAATCATTTTTACGAAAAATTATTGCTTTTAAAAGACAAAATGAATACCGCGACAGGAGAGCAAATTGCACATGAAAGACACCGTTACATGGAAGGGTTCTTGGCGCAGTTTTATGCAGAATGGGAAGGGGAGAAGTAAGTTAGCAGTGTTCAGTTTTTAGTATTCAGTTTATTGAAGTTTAAATAGAACTGCTGTACTCCAAAAAAATCGATTTCAGTCTTGTTTTACACATAAACCATGAGCTGATCACTAAAAACTGACCACTAATTTTAAATTCCTTTCGCTTTCATTTCTAAAATCACATCCGAAGCATTTTTAAAAGTGGGTGCCTGCTCAATAATGGTTCCTACTCTTTTTTTGTTGAGTTTAAAAGTGATGTCATTCTCCGTTGTAAACAGTAAGGCAGTTAAAAATGGATTGTTCATAAACGGAGCTAATACCATAAAAGTTTCGTCAAGAGTATGAAAACTTTCTATTTCTTCGGTTTTGTAACGCGCCGTAACGGAAAGACTGAATACATCACTTTCTGATAAAACCGGACGAACGTAGATGTTTTTCAGTTCCGTATCGCCAATGGTTTTAGCAAGAGTTAATTTGGCGTAAGTGCCATTTTGAATGCTTTCTTTTACTTTTTCCCAAAATTGAATAAATATAGGTTGGAAGGACATAATTATATTTTAGATATTGTATTAAATATTTTAAAAGTCTGCGATGCAGATTAATTGTAGCATAACACGATGTGCTATTTTCCAGTAAAAACTGCTTTTCTTTTTTCTAAAAATGCTGTTGTTCCTTCTTTAAAATCTTCGGTTCCAAAACATTTTCCAAAGGCTTTTATTTCTGTTTTATAGCCGTTTTCACCTTCTTTAAAATTAGCATTGACCGCTTTTATGGCTTTGCCAATAGCGTAAGGAGAATTTTTTATTATTTTATGGGCAACACTGACACAGTAGTCTAAAAGTTCGGCTTCTGGAACTACATGATTTACTAATCCAGTTCTGTAAGCATCTTGTGCTGTTACCATTCCTGCTGTCATAATCATCTCCATGGCGCGCCCTTTTCCTATCAATTGTGGCAAACGCTGCGTTCCTCCATAACCCGGAATGAGGCCCAGCGAAACTTCAGGCAATCCCATTTTTGCGTTTTCTGAAGCCACTCTGAAATGACAAGCCATCGCTAATTCTAATCCGCCACCCAATGCAAACCCATTGACTGCTGCAATTACCGGAGTTTTTAAATTCTCTATAAAATCAAATAATTTTTCTTGTCCTTCTGCTGCCAGTTGTGTTCCTTCTTCAATCGAAAAACTAGCAAATTCAGAGATATCTGCTCCTGCTACAAATGCTTTTTCACCGCTTCCGGTTAAAATAATTACACGAATAGCTGTATCTTTTTCTGCTATTTTGAATGCTTCGTGTAGTTCAGAAATAGTGGTAACATTCAACGCATTGAGTTTCGTAGGACGATTAATGGTAATCGTTGCCATATTGTTTTCAGTGGTAATTAAAATATTTGTGTACGTCATAATTATAATTTTTAGGTGTTAATAATAGGCAGTGAAACCGTAAAAGTGGTCCCTTTTCCATATTCAGTTTCAAAGGTAATCGTTCCTTTATAATTTTCGATGATGTTTTTTATAATTCCAAGACCAAGGCCCATTCCACTGCTTTTAGTGGTAAATTTGGGTTCAAATATGCAATCAATATCTTTGCTTTGAATACCAATTCCATTATCTGTAACAGTAATTAATACGTTGTTTGAGGCTTTATGGATGCGGACGATTACAGATTTTTTTTCTTGTTGCTCAGGAATGGATTGAATGGCATTTTTAGCCAGATTCGTAATGATTCTTATCAGTTGTGTTCTATCAATTTTTGAAATAATCTCAGGGGAATCACTTTGAAATTCAATGTATTCTTCATTGAAAATATCCATTGCAAGTTCTACTACTTCCACCACGTTTAAGGTTTCGTTTTGTTGTGCTGGCATGGATGCAAAGTTAGAAAAAGCCGATGCCACCGCACTCATCGTATCAATTTGTTGGATTAAAGTTTCGGAGTAATCATTCATTTTTTGCTTTACAGCGGGATCAGTGGGATCAAATTTCCGTTGAAAGCTTTGCACGGTTAACCGCATTGGCGTAAGCGGATTTTTGATTTCATGGGCGACCTGTTTGGCCATTTCGCGCCACGCTTCTTCTCGCTCACTTTGGGCTAATTTTATGGCACTTTTTTCTAATTTATCTACCATTCCGTTATATGCATTAATCAATAGATTGATTTCTTTGCTATTGGCTTCGAGAACAATTTTTTCGTTTTTTTGATTCAAACTCGTTCCACTTAACTTATCTGAGATTGTTTTTAGTGATTTTGTAATATATGACGAAAGGAAATAAGCCAATGCAAAAGCAATAATAAGCATAAAGGCATATACTTGCCCCAGACGAATTAGGAAGCTTTTTAACTCATTTTCATAATAACCATCATCTTCAACATAGGGTAAATTGAGTATTCCCAGAGGTTTGAATTTATTATCTTTGATTTGGCTGAAAGCGGAGCGGTTCTTTTTACCATCAATAGTCTTAATGTCTACATATCTTTTTTCGATAGAAGATCTTACTAGTTTTAAAATGTATTTTGGAATTGGGGGAGCCACTTTATCAACGGAGAAAGATTCTTTGGAGGATTTTAATAATTTTCCGTCCAGACCATAGATGTTTATTTCAGCATTATGAATGTGGGCTAATTCATGGATCTTGTCTTTAAAAATCAAACTAAGATTCGCGGAATTCAGGGGGTATGTGGTGGTAGAGAGTACGTAATTGATATGTTCCTTAACGGAATTCTCATTGCGTTCTAAGCGTTCTTGGTGGTATTCTTTGGCTTCATTTTTAAATTGAATAATAGAGATAGAAGCTAATAAAACAGAGGCTATTAATATCAATACAATCATCGAAAGGAAAATCCTGAGTCGTAGCGAAAGTATGGATATTTTTAAACTTTTAAACATAATTAAGATTGATTTCTTTCTCTGATTTTTTTATAAAATTTAAAGCCAAGCATAATTACAATACCAAATAGAAATATGCCAATTACACCATAAATCCAGTTGAATGCATTTTTTAAAATTACTAAAAAAACCACAGCAAAAAGAATGATTGTTGTCCCTTCGTTCCATAGTCGCATAAAATTTGTACTGTATTTTACTTCATCGTTTTGTAATTCTTTGAATATTTGCTGGCATTTTGCATGGTATAAATACAACGCAAATACGAAGCCAAGTTTAACGTGCATCCAAGGCATTTTTAGCCATGTTTGGCCTAAATCTGTAAAAAACAACATCCAAAAAGCAAAAATACTCGCTAAAATTGCCGAGGGCCAAGTGATAATATACCACAAGCGATATGTCATTATTTTATATTGTTTTTGTAAAATTTCTTTCTCTGGCGAAGGTTTTTGAGCTGCCTCAATTTGGTATACGAACAGGCGTACAATGTAAAATAATCCTGCAAACCATGTGATTACAAAAATCAGGTGTAGGGATTTAAGGTAATTATAGTATTCCATCGCTTGTTTGAGTCAGTTTTGTGTTCATTTCTTTTTTTAGAAAATAACCGGTTAATGTTGTTGAGAGTACATCGGCAATGGGAAATGCAATCCAAACTCCAAAAATACCTAAAAAATTTGGTAGAATCAGCACTAACGGAATAAGGAAAAATCCTTGTTTACTTAAGGTCAATAGTAATGCTTTTTTTGCTTTGCCTGTTGCCTGAAAATAGGCAGCTCCAATAAGTTGTACCGCTATAATGGGTGAAGCTGCAAAAACCCATCGCAATGCTTCTGGTGTTTGGGCAATCACAATCGGATCGGTGGTAAAAATAGCTACAATAGGCCTAGCAAAAATCAAAATAATAACAAAAATCACACTAGCTAAAAACGCTGCATATTTTATCGAAAGTAATACGGTTTCTCTAACTCTTTCGTAATTTCCTGCACCGTAGTTGAAACCTGCTATTGGCAGAAATCCTTGTGTAATTCCCAGAATTGGAAACAGTGCAAACATTAACATTCGGCTTATAATTCCATAAATTGCAACCGAATGTTCCCCGCCATACATGTACAAAGTATGATTCAAGATTATGGCTAAAATACTAACAACTCCTTGTCTTGAAAAAGTTACAAAGCTCAAAGCAGCGATTTCTTTTACAAGCGGTAACTTGAATCTAAAATGTCTTGCTTTCAGGTGTAATTCGCTTTTGAAATAAAAAAACCAAAAAACGAATAAAAAACACATGAAATAGGATATGGCTGTAGCCAAAGCAGCACCAAACATGCCCAAATCTAGATATTTTATAAAAACAATATCCAATGCGATATTCACAAAAGCGGGAATAATCATAGCGACCATGGCAAACTTTGCCTTCCCCTCGGCGCGGATCACGTTGTTTCCCATCATACAAAGTGCTAAAAAGGGCACACTTATAATGATGGGAAAGAAAAATTCTTTTGCGGGTTCAACTATCGCTCCTTTTGCACCAAAAAGAAGAAGCATTTCGTCGCTAAAAAAAAGACCAAATAGTACAAAAACAGATGCTAACAAAAAAGTCAGAATGATTTGGTTTCCAAAGGTTTGTAACGCTTTTTCCTTGTGGTTGGCTCCAAGTGCTCTTGAAAGTACTGAACCTCCACCCACACCAATCGCCATTCCTAAAGAGGAAATTAAAAAAGTGATGGGCAATACAATAGTTACCGCGGCAATTGCCAAGGAGCCAATCCATTGACCAACAAATATCGTGTCAATTAATATATTAACTGACATGAATAAAATTCCAATAGACGATGGAACTGCTTGTTTTATCAAGAGTTTTTTAATGTCTTGCGTTCCTAACTCATCGGCAGATACAGCCATTTAGGCAATTGTTTTTTCGGAATTAATTTCTTTTTTTGTGGATGATCCAGCATTTGACCAATTTGAAATCCAAGTACTTACCGTTTTGCACCAGTCGTCACCATCATTTAAACAAGGAACCGCTTTGAAGTTTTCTCCGCCGTGAACTTTGAATTCATGACTGGCTTCCATGGC
Source organism: Flavobacterium sp. W20_MBD1_R3 (assembly GCF_052119725.1). NCBI lineage: Bacteria > Pseudomonadati > Bacteroidota > Flavobacteriia > Flavobacteriales > Flavobacteriaceae > Flavobacterium > Flavobacterium sp. W20_MBD1_R3. The sequence continues at coordinate 619,886 of NZ_JBGQOR010000002.1, read as the reverse complement.
AATTTCCTCAAGTGTTTCCAGACAATCTGACACAAAAGCAGGCGTTACAACAGCAAGGTTTTTGATTCCTTTTTTAGGCATTTTGTTTACTTCTAAGTCAGTATATGGCGTCAGCCACTTATCACCCGCTAAACGCGATTGAAAGGTTTGGCTATATTTTCCTTCGGGTATTCCCAGTAATTTTACTACTTGCTTAGTAGTTTCATAACATTGATGACGGTAACAAAATTCGTGTGCAGGCGAAGGCGTATTGCAGCAGGATCCATCAATTTTGCAATGTGATTTAGTGATGTCAGTCTTACGAATGTGACGCTCTGGGATTCCGTGGTATGAAAATAATAAGTGATCATAATTATATCCCTCTAAGTGTCCTTTGATCGAGTCCGCTAGGTTTTGTAAATAGTCTGGTTTATTGTAAAAAGCAGGAACTATTGTAAATTTCATTTCTGGAAAATATTTTTTACGGTGTTCTTCTGCTAGTTCTATAATGGTCGTTGTGGAAGCCATTGCATGTTGCGGATACAACGGAAAAAGAAGTACTTCATTGACGCCTTTGTCGTGTAGTTCTTGTAAACCAGATAATAAAGACGGGTTTCCGTAACGCATTGCTAAAGAAACTGGAACATCAACTAATTTTTGAACTTTTTTGTGCATTCTTTTAGAAATAACTACAAGCGGAGATCCTTCGTCCCACCAGATTCTTGCATAGGCAGCGGCTGATTTTTTAGGTCGCGTTTGCAAAATTATTCCTCGAACTAATAATGCCCGTAACAAAAACGGAACGTCGATAACGTATTTATCCATTAAAAATTCATCTAAATATGGCTTAACATCTTTAGCAGTTGGACTTTCTGGAGAACCTAAATTAACTAATAATACACCTTTCATAAATTATATGTTTTTTTCATTACTGTCATTGCTTCGCCAGTTCGGGTAAACCCTCGTGTTTGAAGAATGAGGAATCTTGCTACAAAAGTAAAGAAACTTACTTTTTATACCTTGCGATTAACTATTTTTTATTTATTGTTCAATATAAGAAATCAATTCTTTATTGCATATTTGGATTAATTGACATCAAATATTTCTTTGGTGTGGTGGCAAATTTCTTTTTGAATGCAGCAATAAAATGACTTCCGGTGCTGTACCCAATTTTTAATCCAACTTCGTTGACATTATAAGAACCGCTGTCGAGTAATTTTCGAGCAAAATCCATTTTATAGTCAAATAGAAATCCATAAACGGTATCACCATAAATTTGTTTGAAACCCATTTTTAGTTTCTTTAAATTTAAACCTATCTCATCAGCTAATTCTTGTAATCCTGGTGGTTCAGCCATATTAGCAATGATGATTTCTTTAGCTTTTTTAATTTTGATTACATTGTCTTCATCTATCAAAAACGGACATTGTTCTGCATTTGGGTCTTCGGTTCTATTGAAATACAAACTCAATAATTCATATCCTTTTCCCCTATAATATAAGTTTTTTATTGACGGATGCAAGCTGTAGTGAAATAACTGTGATAGTACAATAGCCATCGAAGGACTGATATTTCCTTCGTTATAATATTTTTTATCTTTATTATCGGCACTCAAAAACGTAATATAGTCCGCTTCTGTCGAAAACAAAGCATGGAATTTTTTGATTGAAATAATAACTGAAATCACCCAGGAATTTGCAGCTAATTCTAAGTTTAAAGGCAATTCTTTTTGTGGATTGTATAATAGTAAAGACTTTTCTTCTTTTAATTCTAGAGCATAATTCCCTTGATTAAAGATAAATTTTGCATTTCCTTTTAATCCAAAATGAAATTGAATTAATCCGCTACTTACTTCATGTTGGACTTGAAACACATCAGTGCCGTCGTTCTGAAATCGAATTAGGGTAAAGTCATCTTCAATTTTTATAATTTCTTGAGAACTCATAGCGATGTTTTTTTAGTGTAAAAATGATAATTATCAATTCGTTCTATTTAGAAACACTCTAAATAGACTAGGTAAAAGAACCCCTATCTTCTACAAAAATAGGGGTTTTTATAGTAAAACAACACTTTAAAAACAAAAAATCACATAGCGATACAAAAAGTACTTCTAGCGTTACTTTTATAAATACTATAGTTCTAATTTTGTTTCACTTTCTTGAAAAGTGCAAATATGGAAAACAATAACACATCAAAGCATCACTATTTTTACTCCGTTGGATTAAGTTACAAAAAAGCAGATGCTGAGATAAGGGGTAAGTTTAGTTTAGATACCGCTGCAAAAACGCGAGTATTAGAACAAGCTAAGAATGAAGGAATAGAGAGTTTAATAGTCACTTCTACCTGTAACCGTACAGAAATATACGGGTACGCAGAGCATCCGTTTCAATTAATAAAATTAATTTGTGAGAATAGCCAAGGGTCTGTTGAAGCTTTTCAAAAAGTAGGTTTTGTCTATAAAAATCAAGAGGCTATCAGTCACATGTTTCGTGTAGGAACTGGATTAGACAGTCAGATTCTTGGTGATTTTGAAATCATTTCACAAATAAGAAATTCGTTCTTCCAGTCAAAATCGTTGGGTTTAGCCAATGCTTTTATGGAACGGTTGGTGAACGCTGTTATACAAGCCAGTAAAAAAATCAAAACAGATACCGAAATTAGCTCTGGTGCTACCTCCGTTTCTTTTGCTGCAGTTCGTTATATTATTAACAATGTGCAAGACATTGGAAACAAAAATATTCTATTATTTGGTACTGGTAAAATTGGTCGAAACACCTGCGAAAATTTAGTAAAACATACTAAAAACGAACACATAACCTTAATAAATAGAACAAAAGAAAAAGCAGAAAAATTAGCCGGAAAATTAAATCTTATTGTAAAAGATTATTCAGAACTACATTTGGAACTCCAAAAAGCAGATGTTGTTGTAGTGGCGACCGGTGCACAAAATCCAACTATTGACAAAGCAATTTTGAATTTGAAAAAACCAATGATGATTTTGGATTTATCAATACCAAAAAACGTGAATGAAAATGTAACCGAATTAGATGGTGTTACGCTAATTCACATGGATTATTTGTCCCAATTGACAGACGAAACTCTGGAAAATAGAAAAAAACATATTCCTGCTGCTGAAGCCATCATTGAAGAAATAAAAGAAGAATTTATGGCGTGGACCAAAGGAAGAAAGTTTGCACCCACAATCAACGCTTTGAAAGCAAAATTGAATGCGATAAAAACATCCGAATTAGATTTTCAAAGTAAGAAAATTTCAAACTTCAATGAAGAACAAGCCGAAATAATAAGCAATAGAATTATCCAAAAAATTACAACGCACTTTGCCAATCACTTGAAAGATGATACAACAATGGTGGATGAAAGTATTGAATGGATTGAAAAAGTTTTCAAAATAGGAGTTGCTACAAAATAATGGCAACAATCAAATCATTGAGACCATTTGTAAATAAGTATTTTTAAATTTTAGCCGAGGGGTAAACATAAAGTTTAAAGAACTTGGTTTCTAAAAAGGTCAAAAAGCAATAATTCAGTGTTAAAAATCAAATGTTTTACGGCATTTGCAAAAAGTAAAAATGGCAGATAAAACAATACGCATTGGAACCCGAGATAGCGAGCTCGCACTTTGGCAAGCCCACACCGTCGAAAAAAAGCTAAATGATTTAGGGTACAAAACTGAAATTATAGCAGTCAAAGCTCAAGGGGATATTATTCTGGATATACCTCTTTACGAATTAGGAATTACGGGGATTTTTACAAAAACACTAGATATTGCCATGATCAATGGTCAGGTAGATATTGCCGTGCATTCCATGAAAGATGTTCCTACAGCTTTGCCAAAAGGAATAGTCCAAGCGGCTGTTCTTGAAAGAGCCACTACTTTAGATATATTAGTACACAAAGGAAACCTCGATTTTCTTGAGGTAGAAGGTGTCATAGCCACAGGCAGTTTGCGTCGTCAGGCACAATGGCTCAATAAATATCCTACTCATAAGGCTGTAGATTTGCGCGGAAACGTTAACACGAGAATGCAGAAACTGCAAAATAGTGATTGGAACGGAGCCATTTTTGCAGCAGCAGGATTAGAAAGAATCAACTTAAAACCATCAAATTATATTGATTTGGACTGGATGATTCCAGCACCTGCTCAAGGTGCCATGGTCGTTGTTGCTATGGTGGCTGATGAATTTTCCAGACAAGCGCTAAGCAATCTTAATGATATTGATACCGAAGTGTGTACGCATATTGAAAGACAATTCTTAAAAACACTCGAAGGAGGTTGTACAGCTCCAATTGGTGCTTTAGCAGTTTTTGTAGAAGACGACATATTCTTTAAAGGTGTTTTGTTTTCTATTGATGGAAAACAAAAAATTGAAATAGAAAGAACGGTGCCTATGCAAGAATGGAAGAAATTAGGCTTTTACTGTGCCAAAGAAATTTTAGATACTGGTGGAGCAGAATTGATGACAGAAATTAAAATTAATTTGAAAAAATAATGACTCAAAAAAGCATTTTATCAACCAAAACATTGTCGGCAGAACAAAGGCAAGTATTTCTTGATGCAAATTTTGATCTTTTAGAACAAGATTTCATCGAAATTAAAAATAACCATTTTGACCTGAAGACGATCAACAACAACTTAATATTTAGCAGTCAAAATGCTGTTTTAAGTTTGATAGAACAAAGCGGTTGGGAAGTTTTAAAAACAAAACCTGTTTTTTGTGTTGGTATCAAAACTAAGGAATTACTTGAATTACATGGTTTTACAGTAGATGTTTATTTGGATTACGCCTCCGAATTAGCTGAAATTATCACTTTAATTTATAACAAAGAAAGTTATACTTTTTTGAGTGGAAATATGCGTAAAGAGACTTTGCCTGAAGCATTAAAAAATGTAGGAATAATTTTTAACGAAATCGAAGTTTATCAAACAACTCTTGCACCTTTCAAAATATCGGATCAAGAAAATTTTGATGGAATTTTGTTTTTTAGTCCATCTGCCGTTGAAAGTTATTTTACCAATAACAAAATCAAGAATGAAGTTTGCTTTTGTGTGGGTACAACTACAGCAGCAGCATTAGAAACAAAGAAAATTAAAAATATTGTAATTGCCGAAACACCGACTGTCGAAGAGGTGATTTTGGAAGTTATTGAATATTATATAGCTCCTTAAGCCCTTGAGGGGAAATATGGACTGGCACAAATAATAATACACCTAAAATTAGACGACACAAAAGAGTCATAAAGCAAAATAAAAATGAACGATAATCAAATTCTACCTTCGGGAGTTAAGGGGCTTAAAAACGACCTATTTTTAAAAGCATTAAGAGGGGAAACAGTAGAACGCCCGCCAGTTTGGATGATGCGTCAAGCTGGAAGATTTTTACCTGAATTCCGTGCTTTACGCGATAAATATGATTTTTTTACACGCTGTCAAACCCCAGAATTAGCTGCAGAAATTACCGTAATGCCAATTCGTAGTATTGCTCCTGATGTGGCAATTTTGTTTTCGGATATTTTAGTGGTGCCACAAGCCATGGGAATTGAAGTGTTGATGAAAGAAAATTTTGGACCATTTTTACCAAATCCTATTCGTACGATTCAAGATGTAGAGAAAGTTATTGTCCCGGATGTTAATGAAACTTTAGGTTACGTTTTTGACGCAATCAAATTGACTAAAGAAATGCTAAATGATGAGGTACCATTGATTGGCTTTGCTGGTTCTCCATGGACTATTTTTTGTTATGCAGTAGAAGGAAAAGGTTCTAAAAGTTTTGATATGGCCAAAGGCTTTTGTTTTTCACATCCAGAAGCAGCGCATGTTTTATTGCAGAAGATTACGGATACTACCATTTTATATTTAAAAGAGAAAGTGAAAGCGGGAGTAGATGCCGTTCAAATTTTTGACTCTTGGGGCGGAATGCTATCTCCGGTTGATTATCAAGAGTTTTCTTGGAAATATATCAATCAAATCATTGAAGCTCTGGCAGATGAAACTCATGTAATTGTTTTTGGAAAAGGATGCTGGTTTGCCCTTGGCGAAATGGGAAAAAGTAGAGCTTCTGCCTTAGGAGTTGATTGGACATGTTCGCCACGAAACGCAAGGTATTTGTCTGGCGGAAACATTACTTTGCAAGGAAATTTTGATCCATCCAGATTATTATCCCCAATTCCAGTAATTAAGAAAATGGTACATGAAATGATTGACGAGTTCGGAAAGGACAAATATATAGTGAATCTAGGTCACGGAATTTTACCAAACATTCCCGTAGATCACGCAAAAGCATTTATTGATGCAGTTAAGGAATACAATCAGTAGTCAGTCACAGTTACAGTTTTCAGCTTCCATTTTTGTAGCTGAAAATCGTTACTGAAAACTAATTTATAATGAAACAACAATTTTACACCTACATACAAAACCTTCAGGACCAAATCTGTAAAGGATTAGAAGCTGTTGAAGTTCAAGCCAAATTCCGGGAAGATCTTTGGGAACGTCCCGAAGGTGGTGGCGGACGAACACGAGTAATAGAGAACGGAAAAATTTTCGAAAAAGGAGGCGTTAATATTTCAGAAGTACACGGGAAATTGCCAGAGGCTATGCAAAAAATGTTCAATGTAGGCGAAGCTGATTTTTTTGCCTGTGGACTGAGTTTAGTGTTGCATCCTAAAAATCCAATGGTACCAACCGTTCATGCTAATTGGCGCTATTTCGAAATGTACGATGAAAACGGAAAAGTAATCCAGCAATGGTTTGGGGGAGGACAAGATCTAACACCTTATTATCTTTTTGAAGAAGATGCAGTTCATTTTCATCAGACCTGCAAAACGGCCTGTGACAAGCATAATCCTGAGTTTTATCCCAAATTTAAGGAACAATGTGACGTTTATTTTTGGAACGCTCATAGAAATGAGGCACGCGGAATTGGTGGATTGTTCTTTGATTATTGTAAAGCAACACCAGAAATATCAATACGAGATTGGTATAACTTTGTAACCGAAGTTGGAAATAGTTTCCTAGAGGCCTATGTGCCAATTGTAGAAAAAAGAAAAGATTTACCACATACAGCAGAGAATAGAACTTGGCAGGAAATCCGTCGCGGTCGCTATGTCGAGTTTAATTTAGTACACGACAAAGGCACTTTATTTGGTTTAAAAACCAACGGAAGAATAGAAAGTATACTCATGAGTTTACCACCACATGTGCAATGGGTTTACGACCATCATGCAGAAGCCGGAAGCGAAGAAGAAAAATTAGTAAACGTATTAGAAAACCCAAAAAGTTGGATTGCAGATTGATGATTAGCGATTTTTGATTTGCTTCGCCATTTCGCTGTCGCTCAGGTCAGATTTTCTGTCATCATCAATTCGTTTTAAATCATAAATCAGCAATCGCTAATCTAAAATCATAAATCATATGTTTCCATTACAAAGAGGTAGAAGATTAAGAACGAACGAATCAATCAGAAGTTTAGTTCGTGAAACGAGTTTAAGTCCAGCAGATTTTATGTTCCCAATGTTCATTGCTGAAGGCGAAAATGTAAAAGTAGAAATCACATCGATGCCAGGAATATTCCGTCGATCAATCGATTTAACCGTCGAAGAAATTAAAGAATTATTTGCGTTAGGTATACGGGCAGTTAATATTTACGTGAAAGTCAGTGAAAATTTAAAGGATAATACCGGATTGGAAGCTTGGAATCCAAAAGGATTAATGCAAAATGCTATTAGAGCCATAAAAACTGCATGTCCAGAAATGATTGTAATGCCCGATGTTGCTTTAGATCCATACTCCGTTTTTGGGCACGACGGCATCATTTCTAATGGTGAGATAGAAAATGATTCAACCGTTCATGCTTTGGTAAAAATGGCCGTTTCGCATGCGCAAGCAGGAGCTGATTTTGTGGCTCCGTCAGATATGATGGATGGACGCGTGTTGCGTTTGCGTGAAGGATTAGATACTGCTGGTTTTCAAAACGTGGGGATTATGAGTTATTCTGCTAAATATGCATCTGCATTTTACGGGCCTTTTCGTGATGCGTTAGATAGTGCGCCTGTTGATGCCATTGATATTCCAAAAGACAAAAAGACCTATCAGATGGATTATGCTAATCGCATTGAAGCCATAAAAGAGGCATTATGGGACGTAGAAGAAGGCGCTGATATGGTGATGGTAAAACCAGGTATTGCTTATTTAGACATCGTTCGTGAGGTTAAAAATGCCGTAAATGTGCCAGTAGCCGTATACCAAGTTTCAGGCGAATATGCAATGATTAAAGCGGCTGCCGAAAGAGGCTGGCTTGATCACGATAATATCATGATGGAACAATTAATGTGTATCAAACGTGCTGGAGCAAGTCTAATTTCAACTTATTTTGCTAAGGAAGCCGCTATACTTTTAAATAAATAAAAAAAGGCTAGTCTCTTTCCGTAAAATGATAAATGTCATTATTTAAGAATTATTATTGACTTAACTTTGTTGCAATAAATATTTATATTATGAAAAAAATAGTAGTTATAGGGCTGGTTTTTTTAGCTTTATCTTGCAAAGGTAAAGAGGAAGAGTCCTTTGGAAAACAAGAGGAAGCAGTTGTCTCTGAGGGAATGGCTGCCGAGGTACAATCGCCAGAAGAGCTTGGAGAATCCATTTTTCAAGGAAAAGGAAACTGTGTTGCTTGTCACCAAGTGGATAAAAAAGTGATAGGGCCAAGCTTGCAGGATATTGCTAAAATATACAAAGATAAAAATGCTGATATGGTAGCATTTCTAAAAGGTGAAGGGGAACCAATTGTTGATCCAAGCCAATATGAAATCATGAAAGCAAATTTTGTTATTACAAAAGCTATGTCTGACGAAGAATTAAAAGGTTTAGAAGCTTATGTTTATTCAAACTTGTAATAATCCTGATATTTTTCAGAAGCTAATCCCGCTCTACGCTGTATCTTTATGTTTTTAAAGAAAAAACATAAAGGATGCCGCTGCTATCGGGGCTAAAATACAAGAACCATTCGTCTCTGCGAATGGTTTTTTTTTGACTAAAACGTTCTGATATTTATTTTTTTCTGCGCTTTGTTACTTCTTTAAGAACAATGTGGTTAATTTTTTTATCTTTAAAATATGGAAACAACCTATATCAAAACGCCTTTAGGAATTGCAGCAATAATAGGTGATGAAAACGGAATATCCGGAATTTCAGTTGCTGATGAAGGTGAAATTTCTAACACAATTCCTGCTGTTTTACAGCAAGCCGTTAGACAACTCAACGAATATTTTGAGGGGAAACGAACCACTTTTAATTTTAAATTAAATCCAAAAGGCACTGAATTCCAACAAAAAGTCTGGAAGGGATTACTGGATATTCCATTTGGAAAAACGTGTAGTTATATGGATTTGTCTAAAAAACTTGGCGATGTCAAAGCGATTCGAGCCGTCGCTTCTGCTAACGGGAAAAACCCGCTTTGGATTGTCGTTCCCTGTCACAGAGTCATTGGTTCGGATGGTTCATTAACAGGATATGCGGGCGGATTATGGCGAAAAAAATGGTTGTTGGAACACGAAAATCCTAGTAATCAGAAAAGTTTATTTTGAACAAAGCAAACACAAATTTCACAGATTAACACGGATTGTTTTTTTAGTAATTAAAAATCACTATTTTTATCTTGTAACTACTTTTTTGTGAGCGTTAATCTGTGCAAATTGGTGCAATCTGTATTAAAAAATGATAGAAAAAATCAATCTAAACAACATTTTGTTTCTTGATATAGAAACTGTTCCGGAAGCCGAAGATTTTAATGAATTGGATTCTGAAATGAAAGATCTTTGGGAACACAAAACTTTATACCAACGTAAAGACGAATACTCACCCGAGGATTTCTATGACCGTGCGGGAATCTGGGCCGAATTTGGGAAAATCGTTTGTATCTCCGTGGGTTATTTTACTATCAAAGGCGATATTCGGAATTTTCGGGTGACTTCTTTTTTTGGAGCAGAAAAGAAAATATTATTGGATTTTAATGCCTTGCTGAACAATCATTTCAATCAGCCGCAACATGTTTTGTGTGGTCACAATGCTAAGGAATTCGATATTCCTTTCTTGGCACGACGAATGATTATTAACCAAATTGCCATTCCCAACAAACTCAACTTATTTGGAAAAAAACCATGGGAAATTCCACATTTGGATACCTTGGAATTATGGAAATTTGGGGATTATAAACACTATACTTCTTTAAAATTGATGTGTAAAGTACTTGGAATCCCTTCGCCAAAAGGTGATATCGATGGCAGTCAGGTAGGACATGTTTTTTATGTGGACAAAGACATTGACCGCATCGTGACCTATTGTGAAAAGGATACCATTGCCGTAGCACAGATTTTCTTGAGATTAAGACGGGAAGATTTGCTGATTGAAGAGGAGATTATTCATGTTTAAATAATTCGAAGTCTTTCGCGTTCTTAAATTCTAAAGACGGTTTTCGTAAAAAACAATTACTTTTGCAACTATGAATAAGCCACTACTTTCGATACAAAACCTTGAAATTTCTTTTAAAAGAGAAGGAGATTACAATGCTGTGATCAAAAACATCAGTTACGATTTGTATCCCAATGAAATACTGGGGATCGTAGGAGAAAGCGGTTCTGGAAAGTCTGTTTCCTCACTGGCAATTATGGGTTTATTGCCGGCGCATATTTCTAAAATATCACAAGGAGAAATTATTTTTGACGGTGCAAATGTGTCACATTTGACCCAGAAGCAAATACAAAATCTGCGGGGAAATGAAATTGCTATGATTTTTCAGGAACCGATGAGCTCACTGAATCCTTCGTTGAAATGTGGGTTTCAAGTGCAGGAAATTTTGTTGCAACACACCACGCTTTCTAAGGCGAAAACAAGAACAGAGACTCTCTCCTTATTCGAAAAAGTGAAGCTGCCTAATCCGGAATTGATATTCGACAAGTACCCTCATGAAATTTCTGGTGGGCAAAAACAACGGGTTATGATTGCGATGGCGATTGCCTGTAAACCGCAATTGCTCATTGCCGATGAACCCACAACAGCCCTTGACGTTACCGTTCAAAAAGAGATTATTCAGCTGTTGAAGGAAATTCAGCAGGAAACGGGTATGAGTATTATTTTTATATCACATGATTTGTCTTTGGTTTCTGAAATTGTGCAGCGGGTTTTGGTTATGTACAAAGGGGAAATTGTAGAACAAGGTTCGGTGCAGGACGTTTTTCATCACCCCGAACATAATTATACCAAAGCCTTGATTGCTTCGCGACCATCGCTGGACGTGCGTTTAAGGCGATTGCCGACTATTCAGGATTTTTTGAATGATCGTGTGAGTTCAGCTACGGTTACGCCAGCAGACAGAGCTGAATTTCACAGCAAATTGTACCAGCAAAAACCAATTTTAGAAGTCATAAATGTAGCGAAAGAATATTTCTCTACAGCAGGAGTCTTTGGAAAAAAAACAGGGTTTAAGGCCGTGGATGATGTAAGTTTTAAATTATATGAAGGGGAGACTTTAGGATTAGTAGGGGAGTCTGGTTGCGGGAAATCGACTTTAGGCAATGCAATTTTGCAATTGGATAAAGCTACAGCAGGACAAATTTTATATCGCGGACAAGACATAACCAAATTATCTTCTTCAGAAATTAAAATACTGCGCAAAGAAATTCAAATTATTTTCCAGGATCCATATTCCTCTTTGAATCCCAGAATTCCTGTAGGGAAAGCGATTATGGAACCCATGAAAGTGCATGGTTTGTATGAGAACGATGCGGCCAGAAAAGCAAAAACTATCGAAATTCTAGAGCGGGTAGGATTAGGTGAGGAGTATTTTCATCGGTATCCACATGAGTTTTCCGGAGGCCAGCGCCAGCGTATTGGTATAGCGAGGACAATTGCCTTACAGCCGAAGTTGATTGTTTGTGATGAGTCCGTTTCAGCATTAGATATTTCTGTTCAGGCGCAAGTATTGAATTTACTCAATGAATTGAAAGAGAATTTTGGTTTTACCTATATCTTTATTTCACACGATTTGGCGGTGGTAAAATACATGTCAGATCAGGTTCTTGTGATGAATCAAGGTAAGATTGAAGAAATGGCTGATGCAGATGAATTGTATGCGAATCCCCAAAAGGAGTACACTAAGAAGTTAATTAATGCTATCCCAAAGGGATAGTTTCAGAGGATATATAAAGGAAAACCACAATTTCAAAGGGTACTGAAATTGTGGTTTTTGTATTTTATAGGTGTAGGTGATTAATCCATTTCCATCTCCGGAATTTCCCCTTCAATAATCAAATCAGCTTCAGTAGAAGCGATGATATGATCGACGGTTACACCCGGTGCGCGTTCCAGTAATTTAAATCCTTGTGGAGTTACTTCTAAAACTGCTAGTTCAGTGACTACTTTTTCAGGCAGTGCTACTTCTTTTTTGCAAACCATTGAAAGAAAAGATCTCTAAATGTATCTCCGATAGAGATTATTTCCTTTTCAATAAAAATTCGATTTCTTTCGATACTTGTTATTTTATTTAAATTAACAATATAGGATTTATGAACTCTCATAAACCCTTTCTCTTCTAAATTTACCGCTAACTCTTTTAAGTTTTCTAGAACTATTATTTTCTCATTTTGAGTGTGGAGCATCACATAATCTTTTAAGCCTTCAATGTATTTTATCTCATCGTAGGAAATCTTTATCCACCGACTATCTGTTTTAACAAAGAAAAATAAATTTTCTTCTTTTGTTTGAGATATTTCTTTGTTGCTCGAAACGTTATCGCTAACAAGTAATTTAATTTTTTGAGCAGCTTTGTAAAATTGATCAAATGTAATTGGTTTTAAAAGATAATCTACGGTATTAAACTCATATCCCGCCAAAGCAAATTCTTTATAGGCAGTAGTGAATATAATTCGTGTTTTAGCGGTTATTATTCTAGATAACTGCATGCCATTTATTTGTGGCATTTGAATATCTAGAAACAACACATCAATAGTATTTGTTTCTAAAAAAGGTATGATATCCAAAGGATTTGTGCTTGTGAAGACTAATTCTAAAAAGGGAACATTATTGGTGTAGTTTTTTAATAGTTCTATAGCTAATGGTTCATCATCTATTATTGCGCATTTTATTTTCATAATTCTAATTCTATTGCAATCGAAAATAGATTTTCGGTTTGCTTTATGTTTAATTTGTATTTGTTAGGGTAAGTCATCTGCAGTCGTTTTTTAATGTTTTGTATCCCTATCCCTGTTGACTCATCTTTTAGGTGTTTACTAATTTTATTGGAAACTGCAAATGTTATTTTGTTGGAATCGGCCTCAAAAAAAATGCTGAAAGGAATTTCTTTATCAAATAGTTCTCCATGTTTAAACGCGTTTTCAATAAATGGAATTAACAGCATAGGTTGAATTAAAGCATCGTGGTTTACACGTTTGTGAATGATTATGTTTAATGGCTCATTTAGTCTTATGCTTTCCAGTTCGATATAATTTTCGATGTATTCCCATTCTTTTAGAATCTCAATATTCATTTGAGTACTGGTTTGATTTATATAACGCAATAATTTACTCAAGCTCTCAATGGCAATGAGGGATTGATTAGATTTAGAATACACTAAGGAATAAATATTGTTTAGCGTGTTGAAGATGAAGTGTGGGTTCATTTGGGATTTTAAGAAGCTAATCTCCGCATTTGTTTTTTCTGATCGAAGCGTGTTGGCTTCATTTGTTGTTTTCAATGAATAGTCTAAAATCCAGATTAATGAGCTTGTTAAGATAGAATTAGCGCCATAATAGAGATTGTCAAATAAGTAATAGGTGATTGATGTATCTGTGTTATAATTTCTAAAATTCAATAATTTGGGGTATATAATTTCTTCGATTGCAAAACGAAATAATCCAAAAAATAAAAAACTTATGCCCATTAATATAAATACAATTTCAATCTTCTTTGGGTTAAAAAAGTAAGGTAAAACAACCCAATAATGGAGGTAGAAAGTAACTAGATTTACAACTAAAAAGGATAAAAATAAATAAGTGCTAATAGTATTAAAGTCTATTCCGTCATTGCTGTAGACGTATTGATAGTTGAAGCAAAATACCAACCAAAAAAATAAGTGAATTGCAATTAGTACTGATTTTTTCATTCTCAAATATACAGAAAACTTTCTGCTCAGTGCTAGATTTTCGACCAACACCTAGATTTTGATGATGAGGGTTTAATGCCATAATTAGTCGTGTTTGTCGAAAAGAGAAGTTTCTTGATGAATTGTTATAATACTTTTGAGCATTATAAACATTAAAACTTTTAAGCATGAAACTAAGCTCAGTAATTTTAGTAGTAAGTTTGTCTTTAGCAAGTATTTCTTTTTTTGCTCAGAATAAAATTTTAGATTCAAAATCGAAAATTAAAGTATTGAACGTAGGTACTTTTCACATGGGAGAAACCAATGATGCAACCAAAACCGAATTTAATGAAGATGGAGTAAAAGAACAAGCTGAAATTAGAAAGCTGAATGAAATGATCGCTAAGTTCAAGCCAACCATTATTTGTGTTGAAATCACACCAGAAAACCAAGATGGATTAAATTTGGCTTATGAAGAATATTTGAAAACGACAGAAGATTTAGAAACAAATTGGAGTGAGGTCAGTTTGGTCGCATTTGAGGTTGGACGTTTAAGTAATGTGAAAAAGCTTTATGGCATTGACCATAAAATGGGATACAACTATAATATTGGAGAAGAAATTGTAAATGCTATCGATTCAGTAACATATAGAAACTACGTGAATAGTCCATTAAAAGAGTCACCCGAATTGAGTCAGAAAATAGATCATCTTTCACTTATCGATAAGATGAGGACAATTAACAATCCAAAATATCAAGATTTTCTCTTGAATATAAATGCAGATATTCTAGCTTATGTTGGTACGGAAAAAGGATTCGAAGGAGCAGACGAGGCGTCTAAATTATATAAAAGAAATTTAAGAATGTATTCAAACATAAATAGGATACCCATGAATGAAAATGACCGTATTTTTATACTTTCAGGTGGACTGCACGCTTCTTATTTCGCAGATTTTATGAAAAGAAGTCCTAAATATGAGTTAGTTTCTGTTTTTGATTATTTAAAATAAGAGATGGGATCATCTTGTGAAGTGTTTACTATTAAATCACGTTAATACCAAAGGCTGTTTAAAACAGCCTTTGGTATTAACTTTCCTAGGTGATTAATCCATTTCCATCTCTGGAATTTCCCCTTCAATAATCAAATCAGCTTCAGTAGAAGCGATGATATGATCGACGGTTACGCCCGGTGCTCGTTCCAGTAATTTAAATCCTTGTGGAGTTACTTCTAAAACTGCTAATTCAGTGACTACTTTTTTAACGCAACCTACGCCTGTTAATGGTAAGGTGCATTTTTTAAGTATTTTAGATTCTCCTGCTTTGTTAACGTGCATCATGGCAACAATAATGTTTTCGGCAGAAGCCACTAAATCCATTGCACCTCCCATTCCTTTGACCATTTTGCCCGGAATTTTCCAGTTAGCAATATCGCCGTTTTCGGCCACTTCCATGGCGCCAAGGATTGTCAAGTCAACATGTTGTCCCCGTATCATTCCAAAACTGAATGCCGAGTCGAAGAAACTGGCTCCGGCTAAGGTAGTTATGGTTTGTTTTCCAGCGTTGATTAAATCAGCGTCTTCATCGCCTTCAAAAGGGAATGGACCCATACCAAGAATTCCATTTTCGCTTTGAAACTCAACGTCAATTCCTTCTGGGACGTAATTAGCCACTAATGTTGGAATTCCAATTCCGAGATTCACGTAGTAGTTGTGTTTTAATTCTTTTGCAATGCGCTTTGCAATTTGGTTTTTATCTAAAGCCATAATTAGAAAATTTTTCTTACGGTTCTTTGTTCAATTCTTTTTTCGTATTTCTCTCCTTGAAAGATTCTATTTACAAGTATTCCTGGGATGTGAATTTCGTTTGGATCTAAACTACCTACAGGTAATAATTCTTCGACTTCGGCGATGGTTATTTTTGCTGCTCCGGCCATACAAGGATTGAAATTTCTTGCAGTTCCTTTGAAAATTAGGTTTCCAGCCTCATCACCTTTCCATGCTTTGACGATAGCAAAGTCTGCATTGAAAGCGTGTTCCATAATATGCATCTTTCCATTGAATTCGCGGGCTTCTTTCCCATCTGCAACTTCTGTTCCATAACCGGCGGGTGTGAAAAAAGCGGGGATTCCTGCTTGTGCTGCACGACAACGTTCAGCAAGAGTTCCCTGAGGAATAAGATCTACTTCAAGTTCTCCAGAAAGCATCTGTCGTTCAAATTCGGCATTTTCTCCTACATAAGAGGAAATCATTTTTTTGATTTGGCGCTTTTGCAAAAGCAATCCAAGGCCAAAACCATCTACTCCTGCATTGTTTGAGATACAGGTTAAATTTGTAGTTTCTTTTTTTACAAGTTCGGCTATGCAGTTTTCTGGAATGCCACATAATCCGAAACCGCCAAGCATGACTGTCATCCCATTTTCAATTCCTTGAAGGGCTTCCTGAACGTTATTTACTTTTTTGTTAATCATAAAAATTGAATGCTAGTTGACTAATTTTAATTTAAAAAAGAGCTTTATTAGGTATACATTGTCAAGAACTAAAGGATTTAATGGTAAAGACCAAACCCCTAGCCCAGACAGAAGCGACATCCTTTTAGTCTCATTTCTTAATGAGACTAAAAGATATAGCGGATGGCTGGATTAGCTCCAGATGAAAATTTTACAATTCAAACTCATCGGTATTTTGTTGAATATTGGTGGTGTCTTTTACTTTAGCAGCGGTGTAGCAATCTACTTTTATGGATAGGTTTGCGGGTCTTTCAAAAGATTCTTTCGAAACTTTTAAAGCGGGATCTTCGTAGCAAAGTTTCATGAAATAGCCCCAAACTGGCAGTGCGGCAGTGGCACCTTGTCCGTAAGTTATGCTATTGAAACGGGCCGAACGATCCTCATTACCTACCCAAACTCCCGTCACTAGATTAGGAACCATTCCCATGAACCAACCGTCAGATTGGTTTTGCGTGGTTCCAGTTTTTCCGGCAATAGGATTCTTAAATTGATACGGATATCCAGTCCAACGTTTGTCTCCGTTGCCTCCACCAGTGGTTCGCAAACGATCTCCTGATCCACCTTCGGTTACACCTTCTAATAATTTGACCACGGCATAAGCAATGTCTTTATTTAGAACATCATGTGATTCAGGAATAGGTTCGTAGATGATGACGCCACTTTTATCTTCGATTCGAGATATAAATTGAGGTTTCATGTACACACCTTGATTAGCAAATGTGCTGTATGCGGCAACCATATCTTCAACGGTTATCTCTACTGCTCCTAATGCGATTGAAGGTTGTAGCGGAATTTCTGACTTAACGCCCAATTTATGGGCTAAATCAACAACTGCCTTTGGGCCTACCCGGTCTATTAATTTTGCAGATACAATGTTTATAGAATTTGCCAATCCGCGTTTTAAGGTGACCATTCCACTATATCTGTTGTTGGAGTTTCTTGGTTCCCAATCTTCGGTAACATTATGGCGTCCTTTTCTTATCACAAAAGGAGAATCAATAATGGAATCACAAGGCGACATATTTAATTGTTCTATGGCCGTTGCATAAACAAAAGGTTTGAAGGTAGAACCAACTTGTCTGGCACCCTGTCCTACGTGATCGTATTGAAAATATTTATAATCGATACCACCAACCCATGCTTTTATATTTCCCGTTTGCGGTTCCATGGCCATTAACCCAGATTGTAAAAAGTGCTTGTAATAACGGATGGAATCCAATGGCGTCATTATAGTATCTTTTTCTCCTTTCCAAGAAAACACTCTCATTTTGGTTTTTACACTGAAGGAAGCGATAATTTCTTCATCAGTTTTTTCTAGTGATTTTAATACTGCCCATCTGTTGGAAGATTTCATCGCTTGATTTAAAATACGTTGCGTTTCTACAGAAGATATATTGACAAATGGAGCATTTTTATTTTTTTTGGATTGTATAAAAAATTCTTCCTGTAAATTAGCCATGTGTGCTGTTACTGCAGTTTCAGCGTGTAATTGCATTCTGGAATCAATGGTCGTGTATATTTTTAGACCGTCTTTGTAGATGTCATAATCTGATCCATCCGGTTTTTTATTTTCCTCAGCCCATTTTTTTAGATAATCTCTTAAATATTCTCTAAAATAGGTTGCAGTACCTTCTTTGTGCGTTTCTAATTTGAAGTTTAGTTTGATTGGTAAAGCTTGTAATCTTTCTTTTTCTTCTT
The DNA here is from genome assembly GCF_052119725.1 of Flavobacterium sp. W20_MBD1_R3. Lineage (NCBI taxonomy): Bacteria > Pseudomonadati > Bacteroidota > Flavobacteriia > Flavobacteriales > Flavobacteriaceae > Flavobacterium > Flavobacterium sp. W20_MBD1_R3. The sequence goes on along the minus strand of NZ_JBGQOR010000002.1, from coordinate 601,553 downwards.
TTGAAATGATTTTTCCTTTTTCTAATTGCAAAAGCACTACGTTTCTGCGGTTTGTTACTCCTTCCGGATTTCGAATAGGATTGTAAAGACCGGAGTTTTTAAACATACCCACTAATATTGCTGATTCACTGATGGTCAGTTCTTTAGGTTCTTTAGAAAAATAGGTTTTAGCGGCTGAACTTACGCCAACAGAATTGTTCCCAAAGTCATATACATTACAATACATGGCAATGATTTCATTTTTGGTGTATTGTCTTTCTAAGCGGATGGCGATTATCCATTCTTGAATTTTTTGTACGATTCTAAACGGTAGAAATTTAGACCCTTCACCATGGAATAATTGTTTAGCAAATTGCTGGGTCAACGTACTTGCACCACCACTAGTTCCTAAACTGGAAATGGCTCTTAAGGTTCCTCTTGCATCAATTCCGGAATGCTCATAAAAGCGGGCATCTTCTGTAGCGATTAATGCTTGCACAAAGTTTTTTGGCAAATCCGTGAATTTTAACTGAGACCTGTTTTTTTCAAAATATTTACCTAAAACTACTCCGTCTGCGGATATGATTTCAGTAGCTAAATTTGAATCTGGATTTTCTAAATCTTCAAAAGAGGGCATGGAACCAAAAAGTCCCCAAGACGCAAATAGGAAAAATAAGGCGATACTTGCTAAACCTATTGCGAAAATTTTCCAAAAAATCTTTTTATAATGAGCAATATCTTTGTCATTATCTTTTGTCGTACCGTTATTTTTTTTGATAGCCATAATACTATTTTATTCTTTTTTTTCTATTCTAAAACCCACTTCTGTAATTCCATCTAAATCTGTCACGCCAGGAACTTTTCCATTTTCTCTGACTGCTTGTTTTATGTTAACGGTATATTTAGATCTAAATCTTACATTTTCTTTGTAAAAAAGTTTGCTTTCTTTTATATCTGAAAACCCATCTCCTAATAATGTCCCATCAGGATTTGCCATTTGGTATTCTAGCGTGTCCACTTTTGTGAAACCATTTGGCAATTCTAATGCTACAATCAAAAACAAGTTATTGTATTGATAATTGTTATTTGCTCTCAAATTTACAAATAAATTATAGCGTTTGGTGGAGTCTAATTCCGGTAAATGGAACGTAACAATACTGTCTTTATGCCATGCACTGCCAACAGATTTATATTCGTCAAAAACTCTTTTTTTATCACATGACCAGAGTAAAATTAAAATCAAAAGAAGTGAAGCGCTATTTTTTATCCACATTTTTAGTAATAATTATAGGTTTTCTTGGCTCTGCAGGTTTTTTGTCATTTGGATTCTGACGGTTATTGTTTGCAGGTTTATTAGTGTTAGCAACGATTGTATTTTCACCACTAGGTTTTCGCTTTTTATTTGGTTTTTTCTTTGCCTTGGGCTGGTCAAAACGCGTTAAACTTTCTTGTCCCATTGCATTATTGAAGTTTTTCTCTGGTTCTGCAATGATTTCTACGGCAAAATCTTCCAGCGAAGAAACTTTATTTTTTAGTTTGTTTTCGGCAATAATTTCTCGGACTTGATCAATTTTTAATACATGCCAATTGGCAAAATTATTGGTATAGGCAAACCACATCAATCCTTTGAAAATATCTTGTTTCTGACAAATAGCGTCTCCTTTTTCGGTTACCAATTTTGTTTCGAAATCTGGAAAATCTTTCAAGGCGTCCATGTAGGTGTCCAGCTCATAGTTCAGGCAGCATTTTAATTTTCCGCATTGTCCAGCTAGTTTTTGTGGATTCAATGATAATTGTTGGTACCTAGCTGCTGAGGTGTTTACACTTCTAAAATCTGTCAGCCAAGTAGAACAGCACAATTCTCTTCCACAAGAACCTATTCCGCCTAAACGAGCTGCTTCCTGACGGAAACCCACTTGTTTCATCTCGATTCTGGTGCTGAATTCTTTTGCAAAATCTTTAATTAATGCGCGAAAATCAATACGGTCATTTGCGGTGTAATAAAACGTAGCTTTAGATCCGTCACCTTGAAATTCAATATCCGAAATTTTCATTTCCAGTTTTTGAGCAATCGCAAGTTCCCGTGCGCGAACTTTCATGGGTTCTTCTTTATCGCGTGCTACTGACCAAATATCAATGTCTTTTTGAGAGGCTTTTCTATAGATTTTTGGAATTTCATTACTTGTTGGATTGGCGCCTTTTTTCTTCATTTGAATGCGAACCAATTCTCCTGTAAGGGTTACAATTCCTATGTCATGACCCGGAGATGCAACCGTAGCAACGATGTCGCCCATACTTAGCGTTAATTTCTCTGTATTGCGGTAAAATTCTTTTCTACCATTTTTAAAGCGTACTTCAACACAGTCAAAAGGGGCGTCACCATTAGGTAAACTCATATTAGAAAGCCAATCGAAAACCGTTAATTTATTGCAGCTATCGGTGCCGCAAGTCCCATTATTTTTACAACCTTTAGGTGATCCACCATCAGAAGTTGAACAACTTGTACATGCCATAATTTTATATATAGTGTTGTGACGAGCACAACTTATGTTCTTAAAACGTTTAATTTGTAAAGATAGTATTTTTTAATTTCACGGCATAGCCTATGAAAGCATCAATAAAAGGTAAATTTTAAATAAAAAACCCATTACAATTAAAACTGTATTGGGTTTATTATGATTCTATTTTGAACTAAAGTTTAGGTTTCTTTCACCGAAATTATTTTCACCGGACAGGCTTTTGCCGCCAATTCACAACTTTCAACAATCGTGTGGTCGTGTGATTTTAAAGTAAAAAAACCTTTGGAGTCTTGCGAATGAATCAAAACTGATTTCCCGTCTTTCTTAGACATTTGAAATTGAACCGGCGCCATTTCAACGCAATAATTACAGCCAATGCACTTATCTCTTTGTAAAGTAACAATAACCATTAAGCTTCCACAATTTTATATAATTTGTCCGACATTCTAATTCTGAAAGGTAATTTCAAAGTACAATCATCGCCTTTTGTGGCTTTGTCAGCCGTAGCATCATTGACAAACATTTCGTTAATAACCATTTCTTGTGCTCCGGTGCTTGGTCCTGTTACTAGAATTTTATCTCCAATTTTGATGTCGTAGGCTTCAATTTTGAATTGACCAATATTGGCTTTGGGGAAATAATGGGTTCCTTTCCCCACATAGACTTTTTTCTGTGTCGCCATTGATCCGGAAACATCACTCCATTCGCCCAATTCTTGTCCCAGATAATAACCGGACCAAAAACCACGATTATAAACTGTGTTTAACGCTTCCATCCAATTAGCTACTTTTTCTTTAGAAAACGAACCTTCATAATAACTGTCAATCGCTTCCCGGTAGGTTTTGATAACGGTGGCAACATATTCAGGAGCACGGCCACGACCTTCAACTTTTAACACCTTAATACCGGAATCAATGACTTGATCCAGAAAATCTAAAGTGCATAAATCCTTTGGAGACATCATGTATTCGTTGTCCAATTCGATTTCAAAACCGGTTTCCTGGTCAATAACTGTGTATTTCTTGCGACAATTTTGTTTGCAAGCACCTCGATTTGCCGAGGAATTATTAGAATGTAAACTCAAATAGCATTTTCCTGACACCGCCATACACAAAGCACCATGACCAAAGATTTCAATTTCCACTAAGTTTCCGCTTGGTCCCTTAATTTGTTCTTTTTCGATTTGAGCGGTGATGCTTTTCACTTGGCGCAAACTCAATTCCCGACTTAAAACCATCGTGTCTGCAAATAAACTGTAGAATTTTATGGTTTCAATGTTTGTTACATTCAGTTGTGTCGAAATATGAACTTCCATTCCAATGCCTCTCGCCATAGCGATAACCGCTTGATCAGAAGCAATAACCGCAGTGATATTTGATTCTTTAGCTTTGTTTAATAATGTTTTCACTACAGATAAATCGTGATCGTAAATTATGGTGTTCAAGGTTAAGTAACTTCTAACATTCTTAGCTTCGCAGCGTTTTGCTATTTCCTGCAAATCGTCCATGGTGAAATTCACGGTGGCTCTGGCGCGCATGTTCAATTGCTCTACGCCAAAATAAATAGAATCTGCACCATTATCTAATCCGGCTTGAAGCGACTCAAAGTTCCCTGCAGGAGCCATAAGTTCTATTTTGTTATTCGATGTCATGATAAATTAGTCTAAAACTTTATACAATTTATCAGATAATCGAATCCGAAACGGCAATTTAAATGTGCAAGTGTCTCCAGAAACTGCTTTTTCTTGTGGCAAATCGTTAACCAGCATTTCTTCAATTACTAGTTTTTGTTCTCCGGTTGTGGAACCTTTTATTAAAATAGTATCACCAATTTTAATCTCATTTTCTTGAATTAAAAACTGACCAATACTAGGTTTTGGAAAAAAATGGGTTCCTTTTCCAATGTAGATTTTCTTAATTTTTGGTTCTTTTTTGAGAACGGTAGCCACTTTACGAGCAAGTTTTGAGGCCGCTAAATCACTAAGATTCGGGACTGTTGCTAATGGATCGTGATTATTTTTGAAAGTCAAAACATCTGATTTCCCTTTTTTGAAAATCTTATTTCCGTTTTTAATCCCTCTTCGGATGGCTTTTTGCTCTTCTTCTGGCATGTGAATGACACTCACGCATTCAGCAGAACAGCAGCCTTCCATTTTTTCCTTGCAAGAATCACATTGGATAAAAAGCAAATGACAACCTTCGTTCACGCAATTGGTATGTACATCGCAAGGTGCGCCACATTGATGGCATTGCGAAACAATATCGTCAGTGATTCTTTCGCCCAAGCGGTGATCAAACACGAAGTTTTTTCCAATGAATTTACTTTCTAATCCTTCGGCTTTTACCTGGCGCGTGTATTCGATAATTCCACCTTCAAGCTGGTATACATTTTCAAAACCTTTGTGTTTGAAATAAGCACTGGCTTTCTCGCAACGGATTCCCCCGGTGCAATACATCAATACTTTTTTGTCTTGTTTGTGTTCAGCAAGTTGTTCTTCTATGATTGGTAAACTTTCACGAAAAGTATCAACATCAGGTTTTATAGCTTTGGTAAAATGTCCAATTTCTGATTCGTAATGATTTCGCATATCGACCACAATCGTATTTGGATCTTCTAGAAGTTCATTGAATTCCTTTGCTTTTAAATGAATTCCAATATTCGTCACATCAAAAGTTTCATCGACCAAACCATCAGCCACAATCTTGTCACGGACTTTTACCGTCAGTTTCAAAAACGAGTGATCGTCTTGCTCTACGGCTATATTCAATCGGATTCCTTTCATGAAATCATAGACTTCAATCGAATCTTTGAACGCATAGAAATTATCGGCAGGCAGTGATAATTGGGCATTGATTCCCTCACTGGCTACATAAATTCGACCCAGAACTTCAAGAGAGTTCCACGCCAGAAATAATTCGTTACGAAATTGTGTTGGATTTGAGATTTGCGCATAAGCATAAAAAGACAACGTAAGGCGTTGCTTTCCGGCATCATCAATCATGATGGCTCTTTCCTCTGCGCTTAATGTGTTATACAGTTGCATGCTATAAACAGTTTTAAGTTGAGAAATATATTTTTTGCAAAAGTAAATAATTTAACCGCAAAGTTCGTAAAGAAGTCACAAAGTTTATGAATGGTTTGTTTTTTTAGGAGCTCATTCCAGCTGTTCACTATATCTGTTGTGGTGAACCCCGCCACAACAGGATGCCGTTTCCATCTGGGCTAGTGCGTTTGCGGTAAATAGGTCGTTTAGTTTTTCAAAAATCGTCTTTACGGTTTTAAGCCACACGAAAGGATTCGTATGGGAGACGGTTATTTTATTCTTCAAATTCTATAGCTTTATTGAGATAGTCAATCAGTGGTTTCGTCGTTTTAAAATAGTTACTAATGATTTTTATTGCGTCTGGACTTGTCAAAATTTTGTCACTTATCAATTCTTTGGTACAAAAACCTTTCATTTTAAGCAATTCAACAACTGGTTCCCTTTCTTCATAAAAATCAGTGAATTTTTTTAATTTACTTTGACCTTGAATACCGCTTGGAAATATATCTTGAAATTGTTTGCTTGAAATTATTCCATTAAATTCCTCGTATGAATAACTTATTTCTTGCCGAATTTTCTTTAAAAATTCAGGAGTTGTCTGCCAAATCCCACCGCCAACCATACAATTGCCTGGTTCAATGTGAATAAAATATCCTGCTGTGTTTCCGTGTGGGGCATTTTTATTAAAAACGATTAAAACATAGTTTTTATAGGGTGTCTTGTCTTTTGAAAACCGCAAGTCTCTGTTTACTCTTGTCAAGCACTTTTTAGGAACTAAATTTGCATTCGCTATTAAAAGGTCTAATTTTGCTAATTCTAACAATAAATTTTCTGTAAACAAAATAATATCATCCTTGTAGGCTTGATAAGTTAGTTTGTTTTGTTCAAACCACTCTCTTGAATTGTTTTTTTTAAGTTCTTTCAAAAAGTTGAAAGATGTTTGCTTAATCATTTTGTTTACTTAATTCATCTATGTGTTTTATAATTATCTTGATTTGTTTCTCTTCAATTTTTTGAGAAAGAATACTTTCTAAAATTTCATTTTTTCCAAATTCGCTTAGTCTTTCAAAAGCTTCTAAAACTTCCAATTCCTTGAAGGTTTCTAAAATTTGCTTTTCAGTTATTTTTTCTTTCTTGGATAATAGATAAAGGGAAACAGTAACAATATCGCCCCCTTTTTTATTGATAGCTTTTCTTATTTCACTATTTACAGAAAGCATTTTGTCTTGTCCTTTTATTGGAGCAAGGTTTCTAGCTTCAATTTTGTAGGTATCAATTGAACCTGAAACTTTTATGTCGCCCCATTTTCCATCAATATGTTTTGAATTTGGAATACGTAAATGATAAGTCCAAGCCCCTTTTCCGTGTTCATATATTAATTCGAGTTTTTCGTCTTTTATGATATAGTCCATTTTATAGTCTCTTTTTTTAGCTTTTTTGCCTTACTATTTACTGTCGTCAAATATACAAATCTTCGTAGCTTGAAACGGCTCCTAGCCCAGATAGCAGTGGAAATCCTTTTTTATCCACTTTTTAGCGGGAAAAAGATTGAAACGAATGCTGGACACGAGCGCAGCGAACTGACGAAGTAAATAGCTCCAAATAAGAAATTACGAAAGTAGGCGGTTGTAAATATGCTCTTTGTGGGGCAAATAAAAGCCATTAGATTGTTTATCGTATTCATAAAAAACTATCTTTGCCTATCGGTTTAGTAGAGTATTGAATAACCAATGCTTTTTAAACAAATAAAAAATTTATCTGAATTCTATATAAGAATTCCAATAACTAAATTATATGAGTAAAGAAAATTTATTACAAAAAGAGAATAGTATTATTAATCAGGAAGTGCTGGTTGCCAATCAAAGTTATTCAGAAAGCTTTGGCGAAAAAGCTAATTTAGCAATGCCTCCAGCAAGAAAATTTGCAATTCTGACTTGCATGGATGCTCGATTAGATCCTGCAAAATATGCCGGACTTTCAGAAGGAGATGCACACGTTATTAGGAATGCAGGAGGAAGAGCCAGTGATGATGCTATTCGTTCTTTAATTATTTCCTATAAGTTATTAGGCACTGCTGAATGGTTTGTAATTCATCATACAGATTGCGGAATGGAAACTTTTACTGACGAGATTATCAGAGATTTACTTTCTACAAGTCTTTCTACAGCTACGGTTGATGAAAACGGATGGAGAAATATTACTGAAGAGGGAGGTTCTCAGGAAGCTAAAAATATTTCGTTTTTACCAATTAGCAATCAGGCAGAAAGCATAATTGAGGATGTAAAAAGAATAAAAAACCATGCCTTGGTTCCATCACATATTCCAGTTTATGGCTATCTTTTTGATGTAAAAAGCGGAAAATTAATCGAAATTCCTGAAGCAACCAGCATTGGAAGAGCAAGTTAAATTGTATTATTTTGATCTCCAAAAAATGTAAAAAAAAGCCCCGAAATATTTTTTCGGGGCTTTTTTATTTGAATAAGTTGCTTAACAATACTCGTTGAAAGCGTCTTTTAAGTTTTCAGCAATTAGTTCTGCTGGGCGACCTTCAATGTGGTGACGCTCTAACATGTGCACTAATTCTCCGTTTTTGAACAAAGCCATACTTGGCGATGATGGAGGAAAGGGGAACATGTGTTGTCTTGCAGCATCAACTGCATCTTTGTCAACTCCTGCAAAAACAGTAATTAGATGGTCTGGTTTTTTAGCGCCATCTAAACTCATTTTTGCTCCCGGACGTGCATTTCTAGCAGCACAACCACAAACTGAATTTACAATGACAAGCGTTGTTCCTTCTAGTTTCATTGCGTTTTCTACCGCTTCTGCGCTATGTAAATCTTGAAAACCTGCAGCGGTTAGTTCCGTTTGCATTGGTTTTACCATTTCTTCTGGATACATATCTTTGTGTTTTTATATATTAATTTTCAATAAGCAAAGTTACGAAGTTTAAAAGGAACTCCATTCGCTGAATTATAAAGTTTTGTTATAGTTTTATTGCTTTGGAAGCCACATGAAAAATAGCTTTTATAAATAGCATTTTTGGACACTTTAGAATAACCTTTATATCTTCAATAAAAGAAGTTTCTTCGTCTAGAAATTTAAAAATTAAAGTTGAATTCCCTTTTCTAAACATCGAAGAAAAGATGTGGGAACCCAATTCATTTTTTCGATCTAAAATGTCTAACAAAAGCAAATCATAAAACCAGAATTTAGTTTTTTTATGAAATTTGGTGAAGTCGGTTTCCCTTTGCAGAAAGGCAACTAATTCGCTTGACTTTTTATCCGAATTTTTGAAAGTATAACCCGTGCTTGCTTTCGTCCAACCACCAGAAGTCCCTATGTTGATTGTATTTTTAGTGTTTTCTTTCCAAAAAGGATAACAGGTCATTGGGATGCTGCCTTGCTCTTTTTCGACGATTTCATAGTTCGTAATCCCAAGGTTTTTGAGGTACTTTTTGATTTCGTTTTCATATTCTTCCTTTTTTAAATGTTGGTGTGAAAACAAAGTGTATTCCAGTAAAGCTTCAGTTTTTGATGTAGGCAACACATACATAAAGCGCGTATTTCCTTTTTGCTCTACTGAAAAATCCATGAAAGTCGCTTGTTCTGAATTGAAAACAGCTTTTTCACTTTTGATAAACCAACCAATAAAATGTTGTTGTAAAACTGGGTATATTGTCTGACTTGCTGCTTTTTGTTTGTTGTAAATGCTGTTGAATAATTTGGAACACGAAAAAGATTCATTTTCGGTTTGTACCAGAATTATGGTTTCAGATTCTTCGATTTCCAGTACTTTCTGGTTGATGAACTTGATGTTTTCTTGTTTTGAAAGCAACTCAAATACCTGCGTATAAAAATCCAGCCCTTTCACCATATTGTAGTGATACGGTTTTAAGTTTAAATCCCTGCGAAAATCTTGATTGGCAAACAAAGCCGAATCCCATTTCTTGGAAATAGATTGTTCCCAAAGTGAGTCGTTTGTTTTCCAAAAACACCAGGTTCTGTCGTTGGTTTTTTTAGTGTTTTCGTCCAATAATAAAATACTCTTGTCCTTAAATGTACCGGATTGTACCATTTTATATACGGTCATCAAAGCCGATAATCCTGCGCCGGTAAAAATATAATCGTAGTGTTTCATTTGGGAATTTGACATTTCCTCCAAAAATAGACAATTTTATTCTTTTAGTTTGGCTAAAATCAGCTTTAATTCTTTTGGTTTTAAGTAGCCGCTGTGTTGAAAGATGATCTCATTTTCACTATTTAAAACACACAAAACAGGAAAGTTCAATTGCTTATTTATTGTTCCGAGTGCGATGGTCAGTTCATGTGTTCCGGAGTTATTTCCTGTGGGTTTGAATTGAAAAGTGGTTTGGTTGAAAATTACCGTTCGCTTTTCCTCGGCATTGAAATCAACAAAATAGAAACCAGTGTTAAGCTCCTTGATGATTTCCTCGTTTTTGAAAGTGGTGTTTTTCATTGCATGACAAAATTGACACCAATCGGTTTGAATGAAAACTATCGTTTTTCTCTTTTCAAGGCTTTGTAAACTGTCAATTTCTTCGAATGTAAGGGAATGCAACTGTGCAAATCCAGAAGGAATCGCACAGCATAAAAACAACAGTAAATAAATATTTTTCTTCATTATCTTAAGGTATAGCGCAGTCCGAAAAAGCTTCTGATTCCTTGGTTAGGCCCATACACATAGGAAGTGTCAAACGTTAATCCGTAAGGATTTTCAGGTGTTGTCAGCACTTGACCGTTTGTATCGTAGGTGACATTTTTATCAAAAGGATCATCGGTTCTTGCAATCAAAAACGGATTGTTTTGTTTGGGCAAAAAGTTCATCAGGTTTTTAATTCCGGCATAAAATTCAAAGTGTTGCAAACCAGAATACGTGAATTGAATGTTTTGCAAACTGTACCAAGGAGATTCTGGAGCACGAGGATCTAAATCGCTTAAAAGAGGAAGTCGCATCGGGCTGTATAGATTTCCAGTGTAATCAATATTCAAATCGATAGTTCTAATTTTATAAGAAATGCTCCAAGTTGCTGTGAATTTTTCTGTTAAGATTGGTGTTTCTTTTCGACCATTTTCTACGTTTTTATTGTCTAGTATTGAAGCTCCAGCAATAACCTTTAATCCATTTGGAAAATTGAAATCAATATTAGTGCTTATTCCTTGACTTATCGCGTAGCCGTTGATGTTGTCATAGATGATTTGGTTGGGATTGGTATCATAATCGGAAACAATTTTATTGCTGAATCGGGTATGAAATAAGGAAGTTTCAATACCAATAAAGGTTCCGTTGTCGAAATTTATTTTCTTTATATAATTCAAATTGGTATTTATGGATTGTTCCGGTTTCAGATTACTTGCGATTATAACTTCACGGGCGCCAGTCAAAGCAGCGTGATCTTCGGTAAATAGATTTACGACTCTAAAACCGGTTCCGGCATTCAAACGAATGATATTATTGTCGTTTAATTTCCATTTATAAGCGATTCTAGGCGTTACAATACTTCCGTGAATCGAGTTGTAATCGTAACGCATTCCCAGCAATAGCTTGTGTTTTTCAGTGAAGGTGATTTCGTCTTGAACAAAAATCCCAGGAAGCCACGTTTTTTCCGGGTTGTTATTTCCTAGTTTCAAAGTTGCCGGCGTGTTGTCATCGTAATAATTATAACGGCTGGCAATTCCGGTAAGCAAATCATTTTTCCCTATTTTTTTGTCCCAAGTCAATTGGAGAAATCCAATTTTCTGATTCGCAATATAACTTGTAGTTCCATATCGGCTGTCTTGAAAATGCACATTTCCTGAAAAGGACAACATCAGTTTTTCCTGAAAAGGCAATTGGTAACTGCCAATCAATTCTGCTCGCTTGGTATAAATACTTTCGCCATAGATTTCGTCACCGCCACGGTGTTTTTTCTCCCAACGCACATCCCCACCAAAACGGTCTTCATAAACCCCTCGCGCCGCAATGGTAAACAATCGATTTTCGTTTCTGTCAAAGGTCCATTTTTGAAAAAGAGAAATTCGGTTCGAAAGAGTGACATCGGTAAAATTATCATTGTCGTTGTCGATTTTTTGATTGAAGGTAAAATAATTCAGTCCCAATAAGGCTGTGGCTTTCTTGCCAACATTAAGTTTTACTCCTAAATCAACATTGGTTTCCAACCAAGAAGTAGTAAACAGATCAGCGGAGAATAGGGGAGCATTTGTTGGATTCTTAGTGATGATATTGATTAAACCACCCACAGCTTCACTGCCGTAAAGTGAGGAAGCGGGACCTTTTACTATTTCGATTCGTTCTACCAGTGAGTTTGGAATTCCGGATAATCCGTACACCGTAGATAAACTGCTCACAATGGGCATTCCGTCAATTAAAACTAAAGTATACGGACCTTCTAGTCCATTGATGTGAATATCGCCTGTGTTGCAAACACCACAATTGAGTTGTGGTCGTACGCCATTTACATTTTGTAAAGCTTCATAAATACTTGCAGTTGGGTTTTTTTTGAAAAAAGTAGGAGAATATACTTCTACAGGAACGGGGCTTTCCAGTCTTTTTACTGGTTTTAAAGTTCCTGAAATCACGACTTCGTTGAGTAAATTATCTGTAGTATAAAGTTCAAAATCAAAAGTGGTGTGCTCGTTATGACTGATGTTGATATTTCTATTGATGCTTTGATAACCAGCAGCAATAATCTGAATTTTATAATTTCCTTTTGGAACTGCATTGATTTGATATTGGCCTAAACTATCTGTTTGAGTGGTATATTTTGTTCCAATTAAAAAAACACGAGCCTGCATAACTCCTTTTTTTTCTGATGAAATAAATCCAGAAAGACTTGTTTTTTCTTGGCTGTAGCCAAAATGAAACAGTATAAGAATAAAAAACGTATGTAATATTTTCATTGTGCTTAAATAATATTTAGACAAAGCTAAAAATTATATTTTACTTATGGAAAATAATTTTATTTTATTTAGTAATCCGTTAGTTGCTTTCAGCCTCATCTCATAAAATAATCGTGCTGCTTTGTCGAAATGAAACAATCAAATACCTGGAAATTAATTTTAGATAGTCAAATTTAAAAACAAAAAAAAACGACTCATAGTGATGATGAATCGTTTTATTACCCAATAATTAACCAAAACGATCAGGATTTATAATATTATATTTCATTTAAGACGGCTGTAGCTTTATCGTTGTGATATGCCCTTGGAATAGGAAAAGGATCTTTGCTGGAGAAATAACCATCTTGTAGGTCCATCATTTCATCGGCATTGCAAAGGCATTTCTCGAGTTGCTTTCGTACTTCTATTTCATTTAAGGCAATGCCTATAAATACGATTTCGTTCAGGCGATCACCAAAATTGGCCGTCCATCGTTCTTCAATAGTGTCTTGGTATTCGACAAAATTGCTAAAAGTCATTCGTTCACCCAGTGGCATGCTGGCCCACCAGACACCAGCGCCTTCTGCTTTCATGGATCCGCCGGCCTGACTCCAGTTTATGGCTTGTTCCGGTCGAGAAGCAATCCAGCATAATCCTTTGCTTCTAATGATATTCTGCGGAAAATCCTTTGTGATGAATTGCCAAAAACGATGTGGGTGCAGCGGGCGTTCATCTCTGAAAACAAAGGAAGAGATTCCGTATTCTTCGGTTTCAGGCGTATGTATTCCTTCGAGTTCCTGGATCCATCCGGCGGAGGATTCTGCTTCTTCGTAGTTGAATAATCCGGTGTTTAAGATTGCATTCAGATTTACTTTTCCAAGAATCGACGGGATTATTTTAGCCACAGGATTCAGTTTCTGAATGGAAGCTTTTAGAATTTCCAGTTCTTTTTGGGTAACCAAATCGGTTTTGTTCAGAATAATAACGTTGGCAAACTCTACTTGATCGACCAGCAGGTTTACAATTGTCCGATTATCGTTTTCGATATCTGATGCTTTTCGATCCTGAAGGGTTTGGGCTGAGCCAAAATCTTTAAAGAAATTAAAGGCGTCGACCACGGTGACCATTGTATCAATATAACTAAATCGGGACAAATCAATGTTTTCTTCTTCATTTACAAATGAGAAAGTCTGTGCTACAGGAATGGGTTCACTGATTCCGGAGCTTTCAATCAGCAGATAATCAAAACGATTTTCTTTGGCTAATTTCTCCACTTCCACCATTAAATCTTCACGCAGCGTACAACAAATGCAGCCGTTGCTCATTTCGACTAATCGCTCTTGGGTACGGGAAAGCGTATTTTCATTTTTTACTAATTGCGCATCAACATTGACCTCACTCATGTCATTGACGATTACGGCTACTTTCAAACCTTCTTTATTGTGCAGGATATGGTTGAGCAAAGTGGTTTTTCCGGCTCCAAGGAAACCTGATAGTACAGTTACGGGTAATTTTCTCATAGGTGTTTATTTTTATGGGTTTTATAATTTAGAACATGCCCTATAATCATTCCTATGCCGCCAATAAATAACAAATTAGAATGATAGTCCAGAAATATTTCAACCAATACACTTATTATAATCAGTGTTACAGAGACCAGTAATAGTAGCGCTACTGCGAAATTGGTACTCTTTATGATTTTTAATACTGCAAATAATCCTATTAGTCCAAAGAATGAATCGACATAGGGATTGTGTGATAATCCTAGAGGGAGGATTGTTAGTAATGGAAAAACTAAACAATGGATCAGGCACAAGCCGGCACTTGTAATCCCTAAAATGTCGATACTAAATGGTGTTGTTTTCTTCATTTCTTGTATATTTGCTTAATGCAATTCTGTTGCAAATATAGAATTATATTTATTAATGCAACATTGTTGCATTAAATTTTTATAGAATTATGAAAACAACTCGGAACACAACGGCCAAAACAACTATTTTAGAAATTATAAAAAATTCTGAAGTCGCTTTATCGCACACTGAAATTCAGGCGTTAAGTAACAATATTTGTGACCGAGTTACGATTTACAGGGTTTTGGACCGCTTGGTAACCGAAGATGTGATTCATAAAATTGTAAATTTAGACGGAACCATCAAATATGCGAGTTGCCATCACCTTCATGATACTGCTGCGTATTCCCACAATCACATTCATTTTAGTTGTGAGAAGTGCCACTTGGTAACTTGCCTGGAAAATGTGGAGCCTAGCTTTAAACTGCCGCCGAACTATTTGGTAAAAGAAGTCAATTTTACGCTGTCTGGTGTGTGTCCGAACTGTTTATAAATTGCTGATTTATTTTAGACTTGGCTAAAAATTTATTTTTGGTATTCTTTTTTGCTTATATTTGTTGTTGTAATTGGTTTTCAATTATTTTTTTCTGCATGATAGGTTATGTGGAAAAAACATTCAAAAAAACAAAACATGACCTTTTCAGAAGAAAATTATCTCAAGACTATTTACCATCTCACAGCAGTATCAGATGCGGATATCAGTACCAATGCCATTGCTGAAAAAATAGAAACAAAAGCATCATCTGTGACGGATATGCTCAAGAAACTTGCCGAAAAGGATTTGGTGAATTATATAAAGTACCAAGGAGTTTCCCTTACGGATAAAGGACAATTAGCGGCGAAGATGATCGTAAGAAAACATCGGCTTTGGGAGACTTTTTTAGTTGAAAAATTAGATTTTTCTTGGGATGAAGTACATGATCTTGCGGAACAATTAGAACACATCAAATCCGAAAAATTAATTAATAAATTGGATGATTTTTTAGGTAATCCTACTGAAGATCCACACGGAGATGCTATTCCTGATGCCAACGGCAGAATTGTAAAAGTAGAAAAACAATTGCTTTCTGAATTCGAGAAAAACCAAGTTGGCATTTGTGTTGGTGTCAAAGATACTTCGTCGGATTTTTTAAAATATTTAGACAAACAAGAAATTGCGTTGGGTTCTCAAATAGAAATTATCGAAAAGGAAAGTTTCGATTCCTCTTTTAAAATCCGTGTTGGAACCAAAGAATTAACCATTTCAAATAAAATAGCCAGTAATTTATACATCAAATAATTATGTTTCAATCTATAGTAGATTATTTCACGAGCATTGACCCAATATTAGCCGCTTTGTATGCTAGTTTGTTCACGTGGTTTCTGACCGCTTTGGGCGCTTCATTTGTTTTTATGTTCAAAACAATGAATCGAACGGTTCTTGACGGAATGCTTGGTTTTACGGGAGGAATTATGGTTGCGGCCAGTTTCTGGAGTCTCTTAGCGCCAGCAATAGAAATGACTGGTGGTGAAGGTTTTGCAAAAGTGATTCCTGCTGCTTTTGGTTTCTTCCTTGGAGCTTTGTTTATCTTTGGAATCGACAAAGTATTGCCGCACTTGCACATTAATTTTAAAGTTACTGAAGGAATTAAATCACCTTGGCAACGCACTACATTACTTGTTTCGGCCATTACGTTGCATAATATTCCGGAAGGATTGGCCGTTGGAGTTCTTTTTGGAGGTGTTGCTGCTGGAATACCAGAAGCTTCAATTGCGGGAGCAGTTACATTAGCTGTTGGTATTGGAATTCAGAATTTCCCGGAAGGAATTGCCGTTGCCATGCCATTGCGACGTATGGGAATGAGCCGCTGGAAAAGCTTTATGTACGGACAATCTTCGGCATTAGTAGAGCCAGTTGCCGCTGTTTTAGGTGCTTTTGCTGTGACATTTTTCACTCCAATTTTGCCTTACGCTTTAGCTTTTGCCGCAGGCGCAATGATTTTTGTAGTGGTTGAGGAAGTGATTCCGGAAACACAACAAGATAAAAATACGGATATTGCCACACTTGGATTTGTAGGAGGGTTTATTGTGATGATGGTTCTGGATGTGGCTTTGGGATAAGAAGTTCTTGTTTTAAACAAGGCATTGAAGGTCATATAAGTTTTAAGTTTAAGTTTCTAAAATGGTTTAAAAAGGAAGGATGTTTTAAACATATAAGGCATAAATGTATACGGGTGTTCTTTACTTGTGCCAAACTACATCTTACGAATGAAATTTAGCTTTTTTGTCCTTTCGACCATCGAAAGAAATCACACAGCGAGGGCCACTAAAGTGATTTCTCCTTTGTTGAAATGACAAAATAAATCGCAATGGTATTAGTAACGAATAGTCATAAAATATAAAACAGCTTTCTATTTAAGTAGATCTTATGAAAAAATCAGTAACATTCCTTTTTATGATGATTTGCAGTTTAGCTTTGGCGCAAAGCACAAAGTCTGAAAAAGTCAAATTCATAACAATAAAACAAAAAGTGTGTTCCAATCAAAAAGGATTTCAGTTAGTTTTGAAAGCGATTGCTGCGGATTCCCGGTGTCCTGAAGGTGTAACTTGTGTTTGGGCCGGAGATGTTACCGCTGTAGTATCGGTTTACAAAGATTCTAAACTAATTGAAGATGCCACTTTGGTGTTTTCGAAAGAAAAGGAAGAAGATAATAAAAAATGGTTTGCGGCTTATTTACCTGAGAAGCAAAAGAAAATAATCAGTATTCGTGTTTTTCCGTATCCAAAAGAGGGAAGCCGCATCAGTAGTGAAGAGTATTACTTGAAAATAGGGTATTTGAAATAAGATTAACCGCAACCGCAATCCCCACCACCGCAATCTTTATCAGATTTTTTCTTTTTGAAAAAAAATTTTTTTATCAAAAAAAACAAGGCCATTCCGAGTGCGACAAAAGCTAAAATTTCTTGAATATCCATACTGTAAAAATAAGAAAAAGCAACCTAAATGGTTGCTTTTTTGAGTTAAACTAATGACAAAATTTATTATAGTTGTGCCATAATTCCAACGTTGATGCTAAAAGGCATTCCGGGTCTTAATCCAGCAGGAACTCTTGATACAGCATACTTTTTATCCATTAAATTAATAATATTCGACATCAGGCTCACGTTTTTGCTGAGGTGATATTTAGCTGATAGATCAACAATAAAATTACTGTTTACTTTATTTAGCGCCGGAATTGTTCCTGTGCCAGCCAATGTTCTAAAAGCGTCTACATATTTTCCGCTGATGGCAACATTGAATTTTTCAGTTTCGAAAGCAGCGGTCAAAGCAAATTGATTTTTTGCAATGTATGGAATCTCATCACCACGTGTCACAGTACCCCAGATTGGACTGTTAAAGTCACTATTTAATTTGGTGTCAGTTAATGTGTATATAAAAGTAAGTGGCATTTTATATTTTTTTTCTGAATTATTCAAGATTTCATAGGTAGCCGAAAATTCAATTCCTTTGACAATTGCTGCACCGGCATTAAATAAATCTCCAGTTCCAGTTCCGCCGCCTGACATGTTATCTGAACCTTGTAAATTAGAAAAATCATTATAATATCCTATTAACTCTCCATAAAAGGCATTTTTGCGAAAGCGAAAGCCCAATTCTGAGTTGATACTATTTTCTGCATCTTCGCCTACCTGAGCTCCCGGAGGTGAAAATCCTTTGTGAACACTTGTAAACACATTGTAATCATCGTTTATTTTATACAGAATTCCCATTCCTGGAATCCAAACGTCAGATCTGTTATTGACTTTAACTACACTGGTTCCTGCTCTTGAGGTATCGTTGCTCCCGTAATTCACTGACGCTAGATTTATATTTTCATATCGGATTCCAGGTGAGAACGTAAATTTATCGTAGGTCATAGTGTATAGAACATGAGCGGCAATTGCTTCTGCTTTTGTAATTCTATTTGCATCTGTGCCTGGCGTTCCGTTTGAAGTTCTATTCATAACACCATTCTGCATGGCGTAGCCGTCAACCCATTGGAATCGATCTTCAAAATCTTCGTGGTAACGAAAACCAAAATCAAGATCGTGCTTTATGGCTCCATTTCCAAAATTATAGTTTGCTACGGATTGAATTCCTTTGGCTTCATACATTCGATTATTTGCTTTAACTAATAAAGCATTATCAGCGGTGTCGTCAGCTCCTGTTAAAGCTAAATATTCTGCATTATATCGTGTTGGGTCAATTAATATAGAATTGATTCCCACTTTTGTAGTTCCCAATTTTAATGCATCAAGTTTGTACCAGTTTCTGGCAAAATCATTTTTGTAAGCTTTTGTGGTGATGTTGAAATTTTTAGACGGTTGAATAAAATGAGTCAACATAATTTGTTTGTGTTCCGAATCAATATAGTCTTCATTCGAACCAGCATATCTTCTGTATGGACTGTTGTTATAATCGTCTTCTGTTAAACCAAGGTAGGTTTCATTAGCAAAATCTTCACTAAACTGGATTTTTGCGGTCAAGGATTGAAATACTTTGGCATCAAGATCCGTATTAATTCTAAATTTAGCAACATAATCATTGCCTTGGAAACCAGTGTTTTTTGAGCTGTTGTCTATTTTTTTAAATCCATCTGAATTTCTATTATTATATTCTAAAACGTAACCAAAATTCTCGCGGTCGTCTCCTATATTTACATAAGTCTTTTTAGTATTAAAGCTTCCGATGCTAGCTACAACGCGAGCTGTAAAACGATTTGGGATTTGAGTAGAAACCATGTTAATGGCACCGCCGGTAGTATAAGGTCCGTATTGTATTTGACTTCCGCCTTTTAGGATTTCAAATGACTGCATTCTATTTACCGTGGGGAAATAATAAGCAGCAGGAGCGGCATAAGGAGCGGGAGCAATTAGAACACCATCTTCCATAAGTGTTATTTTACTGGAACGATCCGGGCTGGTTCCTCTCATACCTATATTTGGTCGGAGTCCAAAGCCTTCTTCTTCCTGAATATTGATTCCGGGAACGGTTCTTAAAATTCGGGAAACATCATCGTAATTAAATGTTTTTAGTTCTTTTGGAGAAATAAAATAAGTAGATCCGGCTTTGTTTTTGGCTTTA
Organism: Flavobacterium sp. W20_MBD1_R3; assembly: GCF_052119725.1. Lineage (NCBI taxonomy): Bacteria > Pseudomonadati > Bacteroidota > Flavobacteriia > Flavobacteriales > Flavobacteriaceae > Flavobacterium > Flavobacterium sp. W20_MBD1_R3. The sequence goes on along the minus strand of NZ_JBGQOR010000002.1, from coordinate 582,161 downwards.
AATTTACTTCCTACGATTGCATCGGTGGTAATAATAACCTCGTTTAAACTTTCAATACTATCTTGTTGCGTTTTTGTAAGTTCTTTTTCTTGTGAAAATAAAACAGACGTCATTAATAGAGTGCCGGTAATTATAATATTCCTCATTTTAATTTAAATTGATTCTACACTGCAAATGTATACTCTAAATCTTATTTAGACAAATTAAAAATAATAAAATTTATATTTTAACAGTTTTGGACGAAGGGCGGTCATAAAGGGATTGAATTTTTTAGTCTGAGAAGGTGATAAAACCAAGTGATTTATCCTGTTTTGCTGGAGCTTCTCAATCTATCTTTACCGCTAGTTCACAAATTTTTGATCCAGTTTATAGCTAATAATAAGTAATCAAATTGGAGGGGAAAAGACAAAAATCGATCTTTCAATTTTAGCCTCCAGTAACTTAAACCCAAACGATGGATTATAAATTCATGATGCTGGGACTACTTTAAAATTTGGTAGGCAAGCAACGCTACAATATATGCAAATCCCGACATAAATATTAATTGTCCAGCGGGCCATTTCCAGGAATTGGTTTCTTTTTTAGTAACTGCTAGGGTACTTACGCACTGCAGTGCAAAAGCATAAAACAGCAATAGTGATATTCCAGATGCAAAATTAAAGATTTTCTTTCCCGTAACCGGATTGATTTCGGCGGCCATTTTATTCTTGATCGTCACTTCATTATCACTACCGCCAACACTGTAAATAGTAGCTAATGTTCCTACAAATACTTCTCTCGCAGCAAAGGAACTGATAATAGCAATTCCTATTTTCCAGTCGTAGCCCAAAGGGGAAATAGCGGGTTCAATTGTTTTTCCCATAATGCCTATATAAGAATTTTCCAGTTTTTGGGAGGCCACAGCATTATCAAATTCGGCTTCCGGTAACGGATTGTTCTTAGTTTTTTCGGTCACGATCGCTTGTGCGTTATTGAATTTTTCTCCAGGTCCATATGATGCCAAAAACCATAGAACAATAGAAATAGCCAGAATTATTTTTCCGGCTCCAAAAACAAAAGCTTTTGTTTTTTCGATAACATTAATACCTACGTTCTTAAAAAGAGGTAGTTTATAGTTAGGCATTTCTACAACGAAGTATGTTTTTCCATTTATTTTAAGGATTTTATTCAAAATATAAGCAGAAAGAATAGCCATTCCAAAACCCAAAAGGTACAATAGCATTAACGTCATTCCTTGCATATTTAAAAATCCAAAAACACGAGTATCTGGAATTACAAGAGCAATAATTATTGCGTAAACAGGTAGTCTGGCGGAGCAAGTTGTAAAAGGTGTGACTAGGATGGTGATTAATCTTTCTTTCCAGTTTTCGATATTTCGTGTTGCCATTATCGCAGGAATCGCACAGGCAGTACCAGAAATAAGCGGAACCACACTTTTTCCTGATAACCCAAATTTACGCATGATTTTATCCATTAGGAAAACAACGCGACTCATATAACCGCTTTCTTCGAGAATGGATATAAACATAAATAGAAAGGCAATTTGAGGGATGAATATCAAGATTCCTCCAATTCCAGGAATGATTCCTTGCGAAATAAGGTTAGTCAGGACTCCTGCTGGCAATTCTTCGGCAGCAAAAGCACTCAAAGAAGCAAATGTGCCGTCAATGAAATCCATTGGGATTTTAGACCATTCGAAAATGGATTGAAAAATGACAAATAAAATCATGAAGAAAATCACATATCCCCAAATTTTATGGGTCAGGACACGATCCAGTTTGCTGCGAAAATCTCTGGCTAGTGTTTCATCAACTTTTAGCCCTGATTTTAAAACGTCATTGATAAACTGATAGCGCTTTATGGTTTCTTTTTGTTGTAAACGCTTTAAATCCGAATGGGATTTAGTCAATGAATTTGGGATTTCATTACGGTCTAAATTCAGGAAATTGACATCTTGAGTGATGACCAGCCATAATTTATACAAAAGTTGACTTGGGAATGTTTTTCTTAAGGTATTAAAATAATCTGGATCAATGCTCGATGCGTTCAAGCATGGTTCAGTTGAAAGAGATTTGTAGGTGATAATGAGTTTTTTTAGTTCATCAATACCCAAACCTTTTCTTGAACTAATCAGTGCAATTCTGGTTTTTAATTCTTTTTCAAGAAGTGGAATATCTAACGTAATTCCCTTAAATTTCATTCTGTCCGCCATATTGATAACTAATATGGTTGGAATTTCTAAGTCTTTTATTTGGGTAAAAAGAAGTAAATTTCTTTTTAAATTCTCGACATCTGCCACCACAAGCACTACGTCAGGATATAATTTGTCATTTTTGTTTAATAATAATTCAATGACTACATTTTCATCAATCGAACTTGCGTTAAGGCTATAAGTTCCGGGTAGATCTAGAATATTAGCTTTTATATTATTGGGTAATTTGCAAAAACCTATCTTTTTTTCAACGGTAATTCCAGGATAATTTCCTACCTGTTGATTTAAACCAGTTAACTGATTAAAAACAGAGGTTTTCCCTGTATTAGGATTTCCAATTAAAGCAACGTTGATATTTTGATTGATCATTATAAAATGTTTTTTAGTATTTCAACTTCAATTTCACGCGCTGTTTCCACTCGGATAGCGACGTGCGAACCATTGATGTTTAAATATAAAGGATCACCAAAAGGAGCAATTTGAAGCAATTCTACCAGATTGCCCGGCAAGCAACCCATTTCTAATAATTTTAATGGTACGGTATCAATGTCAAAGTCTTTTATCATGGCCTTTTCGCCTTTTTTGAGAGAATTTATCGTTGTTTGCAAACCTTATTTAGATTGAATTAAGATTGCAAAAATACGCATTTTAAAATAAATAAAAATGATAAATGTCACTTTTGTACTGTTACTAAAGCAAAACAGTTGTACAAATGGTATTCGCATTTATTAGAAAAAGACTCGAAATTTTTTGAATACAGCTTTTACTCGTTACTCAAAAAAGTAATATCATCGATTAATCGTTTCACATCTTCTTTATTGGTGCCATCATAAAAACCACGAACTCTTTTTTTAGCATCGACTAAGACAAAATTTTCTGTATGAACCATGTCATATAATTGGCTTGGTTCTCCCAGTTTGACGGCTAAATACGATTTTCTGGCCATGGTATAAATTTCTTTTTTATCACCGGTGACTAAATTCCATTTTGAGTCGTCAACCTTATATTTTTTGGCGTAAGCCTTCAAAACAGGAACGCTGTCGGTTTCCGGAAAAACAGTAAAAGATAATAATTTCACCTTTGGATCATTGGCAAAAGCTTGCTGGATACCGGATAAATTAGTGGTCATCTTTGGACAAATAGTGCCGCAGGTGGTGAAGAAAAAATCAGCTACATATATTTTTCCTTCGTAGTCTTTTTGGGTAATGGTTTTTCCGTTTTGATTAGTAAAGGAAAAGTCAGCAATCGTGTGGTATTTGCTTTTGTATTGAACAGTACTATCTACTAATTCTGGATTTACGTCAGCAGGATTATAAATAGGAAGTGTTTTTTGTGGCTTTAAAGCCGAATAGAATAAAGGTAAAACGATAGCTGAAAAAACGATCAAGACCCCAAAAAAGATTCGGTATTTTTTTAAAATGTGTAACATGATATTATTTTCATGCAAAAATACAAAAATGAGATTTATTTTTAATTCAAATTAACACAATCTTATTCGGACGAAATTTAGCAAGAATTTAAAAATTTTATCGATAGCTTTGTGAAACTAACTAAACAAATATTAAAAATGAAAAAGAACATTAATAAGCAGTTGCTTTTTGTGATTCCTGCAATCTTGGGTTTTACGATTAGTCAAGCCCAGAATACTAGCGTTGCAAAAGAACCGGGAATCAATGTTAATCACATGGATAAAAGTGTAAAACCCAATAATGATTTTTTTCGCTATGTGAATGGAACTTGGTTGGATAATACAGCTATACCAAGCGATAGAACTCGTTGGGGAAGTTTTGATGAATTGCGTCAAAAGACAGATGCAGATGCTTTGGCAATTTTGAAGGATGCTACCACAAATCCTAGTTACAAATCAAATACAGATCAAGGGAAAGCCGTTAATTTATATCAATCAATACTAGATACTGTAGGTAGAAATAAAGCAGGAATAGCGCCTTTGAAACCGTATTTAACAAAAATAAACGCAGTCAAAAACACGAAAGATTTAGAGGCTTTGTTAATTGAAATGGAGCCAATAGGCGGTATTGGATTTATTGGTGCCGGTGTAGGGACCGATGCCAAAAACAGCAATCGAAATGTGATCAATGTAGGTTTGGGCAGCGTAGGTTTGCCAGACAGAGATTATTATGTTTCTGAGGATGCTGATTCTAAAGAGAAACGAGCTAAATATGTGCTTCATGTTGCTAAAATGTTACAGTATTTAGGGGACACACCAGCAGTAGCTAAAACAAATGCCGAGAGAATTTTGGCCCTAGAAATTGCTATGTCTAAACCAAGATTGGACCGAGTAGAAAGAAGAGACCGTCGCAAATCATACAATCCAATGACGGTAGGTGATTTGCAAAAATTGACACCTACAATTAACTGGGATAATTATTTCACAAAAATAGGATTGCCTAAAGTGGATTCCTTGATCGTGTCGCAGCCTAAATACATGACGGCTTTAGAAACTATTTTCAAAGAAAATAAAGTAGAGGACTGGAAAGCATACATGCGTTGGACTTTGTTAAACAGAGCTTCTAGCCAATTGTCAACTACTATTGAAAATGCTAACTGGGAGTTTTACGGAAAAACGCTGACGGGTGCTGTAAGTCAAAGACCGCGTGACGAAAGAGCTCTTCAAACTATAAATGGAACCGTGGGAGAAGCATTAGGAAAATTATATGTAGAGAAAATGTTTCCGGCTGAGGCCAAAGCTAAAGCGGAGAAGATGATCAAGAATATATTTCTTGCTTTCGAAAACCGAATCAATGATTTGCCTTGGATGTCTGCAGAAACTAAAGTAAGTGCGGTCGCTAAATTACATAAATCAAGAATAAAAATTGGATATCCTGATACATGGAAGGATTACTCAGCCTTGACTATTAAAAGTCCTAAAGAAGGCGGAACATATTTTGAAAATGTTAAAAACTTGGCAAAATGGCGTTTTGAAGAAAACATAGCTGAGTTGAACAAGCCTGTCGATAAAGAGAAATGGGGTATGTCACCGCAAACAGTCAACGCCTATTTTAATCCATCTAATAACGAAATTGTATTTCCAGCGGCTATTTTGCAACCGCCTTTTTACAATTATCAAGCTGATGAAGCCGTAAATTATGGTGGAATTGGAGCTGTTATCGGACATGAAATTTCACATGGTTTTGATGATTCTGGATCACGTTATAATGCTGATGGAAATTTAGTAGACTGGTGGACCGCAGAAGATTTAAAACAATTTTCCGCCTTGACCGGAGCACTTGCAGCGCAATACAGTGCTTTGCAACCTATTCCTGGAACTTTTGTAGACGGGAAATTTACATTAGGTGAAAATATAGGAGATTTAGGTGGTGTTAATGCAGCCTATGATGGTTTGCAATTGTACTTAAAAGCAAACGGAAACCCCGGATTAATAGACGGATATACACCAGAACAACGTTTCTTTATATCTTGGTCAACCATCTGGCGTTCGAAAATGCGTGATGAAGCGTTGAAAAACCAAGTAAAAACAGATCCGCACTCTCCAGGAATGTATCGTGCTTATGTTCCTTTGCAAAATATTGATACGTTCTATCAAGCATTCAATATTGAACCAAATGACGGAATGTACATTGCACCTGAAAAACGTGTCAAAATATGGTAGAAATCAGTCTACTGTACTATTTAATAGCGGTAAATTCTACTATGATTTTTTCTATTTAAATTATAAATAGGATGTAAAATAAAGAGTAACCGTTATAAAAATAATCTTGAACTATTAAAAAGTCCCACTTGCCTTTGCAAATGGGACTTTTTTTATTCAGTTTTGATACTGTTTTTCCGGGTTCTTCGCAGCGAGTAATTTACCATATATAACCCAAACAGCGTAACTCCACCTCCTATGGCAATAGCGGCATTTAGGGTTTCCCCAAAAATCAAAGCTCCTAAGAGTACTGCAATAATTGGATTTATATAGGAATAAACGGTACTAATCTCGGCGGGAAGATTTTGAAGGGCATAAATAAAGGCAATGAAGGTAAGTATGGAACCAAAAACAACTAAATAAGCGATAGACCACCAGGAAATGGCTGGGATCTCACTTAATCTAACGGAAATTCCGGTGGCGCCGGTATAGGCAAAAACTAAAATACTAGAAATAAACATTTGTAGTCCCAAACTAAAATACGGATTGAAAGTAGCTGCTTTTTTCTTCGTATACAGCGTTCCAAAAGCCCATGTTAAAGTAGAAATTATAGATATTAGTATTCCAAATCTGAAACTAGGGATCAGAAAATCAGTCAAGTGATCGTAAAAAATTACGCAAACGCCACTAAAACTGATAATCAAGCCAATAACGGAGAATTTTGACAAGCGTTCTCCTCTAAAAAAAGTAATAACTACAATCCATAAAGGAACAATTGCGCCAATGATTGCACCAAGACCACTACTGATGTACTTCACGCCCCAGGTACTTAATCCGTTGCTAAGTACAAAATTAAGAATGCTAAGAATGAGGATCGTTTTCCATTGTTTTCCCTTGGGCCACGGTGCTTTTTTAAACAAAAAATAGGAAATATATAGAAATCCTCCCAAGAATTGTCTGATGGCGACAAGCTGTAAGGCTGGCATGTGTTGTACGCCTTCTTTAGAAGCAATCCAGGTTGTTCCCCAAAAAAAACTAACCCAACACAAAGCCAAAATTGGCAATCCAATGGTGTTGACCTTGGAGGAAATAATATTCTTAATTTTAGTTCTCACTTTATAAATTTGGTTTCACAAAAGTATACTTTAAAAGCTTTTCAATGTGAGCACTAAAAATTATTTTTCCACCGGAATTATTTCCTAGGTTGAACTTTGGTAAATCCAGATGCAAAGCCTTCGCTTTTTGGGTATAATACGCTGCCCGAGAAGGATGAAAAGGAGCTGCCGCATTGAAGGTTTCATTCCAAGAATTCACTTCAATGATTTTGAGAATAATACCAATACAATCGTCCTGATGAATTAAATTTATCGGAGCATCAGGATGGTCTAAATTTTCTCTACCAGCTAAAAAACGTACTGGATGACGGTCTTCGCCAATTAAGCCGCCAAAACGCAAAACCGTTGTTTTAAAGTGGCTGTTCTTCTGCAAAAGCTGTTCTGTTTCCAGTAATTGTTTTCCGCTTTCTGTTTCCGGTTTCGGGATTGTTTGTTCAGTAACAAAAATAGCTTCATCATTATAAACGGATGTCGAGCTGATGAAAAGCACGTTTTTAACAGATGATTTTTCTATAAACGGAATCACATTTCTAATCTTGGTGACAAAATTTTCTGTGCCTGAGCCGCGAAGTTTTGGTGGAACATCAATAATTAAAATAGTAGAATTCTCCAAAAAATCATTCATGCTTCCAGTAATTTTATTTTCTGAAAGTGTGATTAAAAAAGGTTCAATTCCTATGTTTTCCAAAACCGATACTTTCGCCGCCGAAGTTGTTGATCCTTTTACGAAAAATCCTTTTGAAAGTAAGGCTTTCGCCAAAGGTAAACCCAGCCAGCCGCAACCCAAAATACTAATTTTTATCATTTTGTTTTTTATAGTCAATCTTAATTTTGAAAATTTACAGGCGAACAAATATTTCAATAGAACATTTAAATACGTACGCGAATTTGCACCAATTAATTACTGTAAATCTGCGAAATTCGTGTTTAGCTATTTATTTGGCATCACAATTTATGACTTCCTACATCTAATTAATTCGCTTTTAAACTGTCTTTTACAACAGTCAAACTATTTTTTACAACTGGAATTAACAGATCAGTATTCACAGGATAAAGAACTTCAACTGCGGTAGGCTTTATTTTTTGTCTGAGCAGTATGGCATCATTCAAAACAAAAGGCGTAGGCATCATCCAGTTTTCTCGTTTTATTATTTCAAATGAAGGATTGGAAAGTAAATCGAAAGAGCTTTCTAGCATTTCCATGTCAAAAGCAGTTGCAGCATTAAAACTAAACTGCATTTCTAGCGGCGCATTTGCTACCACATAATAACTTAAAATCTTCTTTCCTTTACGTTGGTAAAGCGAAGTTTTTTGTCCTAATGTTGTAGCGCCATTCGCTTTAAAATTATGAATTATCATTTTTTCATTGGCAAAAATATCATAACGATTAACGTTTCTGTTTGGAGAAATTTTTATTTTTAAAAATCGTTGATTACCTACAATTCTGTCTTCCAGAAACGCAATAGTTGGTTTCAGAAGCTCTTTTTTAGGCGCTTCGGCAACATAGGTAAAACCAGAATTGTATTTGCTGAATAACGGAATTTCGTTCAAATTAGTTGCTTTTTTTGGATTCTTGCCTAAATAGGTTTTGGTCCAAGGATCAAGATTAGTGTCGTACGTTGCCCAATTGGCTTGATCTTTATCAGCATTGTACACGTATAACAAGCTATTTGACTTGGCTTTTCCGGGTTCATATTCCGACTCTAAATGCGCTTTCGCAAAAAATCCAATGGAAAGCAAAAGAAGGAGTATAGACCAAATTCCTTTTTTGGCGAAAGCCCCAAAAACAGGTAACAATAATCCAAAAGTTAACACGGTAAGAATGGCACTTCCAAACAAAACCTTTAGACCTAAACCAATAGGAAACATTTGGATAAAAGGGGCTATAATGATCAAGGCAGGAATACTCAAAATTAGGTTTAATGTCTTATTAGATTTTTGAGTAGCAATGAAAATACCAAAAATGGTAAGGCCAAAATATACCGGAATAATCAAGAATCCTGCTCCAGGTAAAACAAAAGCAACTATACTATTGATTACAATCCAAATAAATAATGGCGCTACGTAATGATTGATAGTCACTTTACGAGCTGAAAATAAATGATAAAATGCCATACTTATCGCCAAAGCCAGTAGTATGAAAGCGGCAATGTATGCGTGACCGTTATAGGTAAAGCCGTTGAGTAGGTCATTGTACTGCGGATAGGCAACTAATAATCCTTTCCATCCAAAAAAAGCAAGTATTCCAGTTGCCAGCAGCGAACCTACTAAAGGAATAAATCCTTTTACAATTTCCCGTGCTGACAAGAGGCGTTTGGCTCTTCCTAAAAATAATAGTACAAGAAATGCTGCTAAGGCGAGCAAAACCATTGGTAAAACCCAACTGAAAGGATAGCTTATAAAAGTGTACGGAATGGTAAAGTATGCATAATCTTCGCTTGCTTGTGTTGTATTCAAATCCGTATTTGAGAAATAATTCAACAATGGCATCAAATAAGAACCTTGATGTGCTAATGTGTTTTTGTTCAAATGATTGATGTCATCTTGGGCCGTATGGTAATTAAAATGGTCATCAATAAAAGCAAAATTATACCCTTGAATATTGCCTTGTTCTCTAAAAACGGTCAAGTCAGTATCGTTGGGCAACATTTTATAAATGCTATACATCAAGGAGTTTGAAACAGGAAAAGGGGTTTTTGCAGCAGCGAACTCCTTCACTAAACCTGCATTTCCGTTGTTGGTTTCCATCAGCATATAACTGGGCCCGGAGGAACCTCTTGCTTCAAAATTGAGTACCAGTCCCACTTGTTTTGCCCATTCATGCTGGGTTACAAAAAGTGCTGCGCCATTCAATCCCAATTCTTCGGCATCCGAGAACAGAATAATAATATCATTTTTATGCGGGGTTTTACTGTACAAAAAAGCGCGAACACTTTCTAGGATTGTGGCTACGCCAGAACCTGCATCACTAGCGCCCGGTGAGAAGGAATGGGGTGCGCTGTCATAATGTGAAAGCAATAATAATGCTTTTGAATTATCAGAGCCTTTTATGCGAGCTAAAATGTTTTTTGATTGTACCAGATTTCCCCAGTCACTGAGCGTATACCCTTCTTGAATAGAAGTTTCTATTCCTAGTTTATTCAGCTCTTTTAGAAGATAAGAAGCTACCACATGATGATTCTCGGAGCCCACATAATGCGGTTTTTTTGAAACAGCTTCAATGTGTTTCAAAGCTCTTTGGGTCGAGAACTCAGTAAGGGAGCCTTGACTTTCTGAAGTCCATTGTGGCATCATCGTATAGAAGAATAATGCCAAAATTATTGAGATAAACAAACCGGCAAAAATGGAGGAATAATCTTTTTTCATGGTTGGTATGCAAATTTTGGGGTGCGGTATTATAAGTCTTTTTTTACTAACATATAAAAATCATTATCTAAAACCAAGTAGCCTTGATCGTATAGGAAATAGTAGGTATTTCCAGTTTTAGTTTGTAGAATATTAGTAAAAAATGCAAAATCAAAGCCTTTGCTTAATAGTTTTGCGCGTGTAGTTTTTGATTTTCCTTCGGTATTAAGTTCTGATAGAATGCGATAATTTTTGCGCAACTTGTTGTTGATGTTGCGCATAAAATTAGTACTGTCTTTGTTGATTTTATTATTGTAGGCATTGCGACATCCGTCGCTGCAAAACTTTTTGTCTTCGCGACCCACAATTTTTTCTTCGCATTCTAAGCAGGTTTTGGTCATGGATTTATTTTTTTGATATCGTATAAATCAGTTCTACGGTCTTTTAGAATGCGCACGCTTCCGTGTTCGTGAAGCTCTTTTAGCAAGTCTAAATCTACATCTACAATTAGCGTCATTTCTGTATTTGGTGTTGCTTCGGCTTTGATTCCGTTGCTTGGAAAAGCAAAATCAGAAGGCGTAAATACTGCAGATTGTGCATATTGAATGTCCATGTTGTTTACCTTTGGAAGATTTCCTACACAACCAGCAATAGCCACATAACATTCGTTCTCAATTGCTCTGGCTTGAGCGCAATGCTTAACTCTGGTATAGGCATTTTGAGTGTCTGTCAAGAAAGGAACGAATAAAATGTTCATTCCTTCATCTGCCAGTAATCTGGAGAGTTCTGGAAATTCAACATCGTAACAAATCATAATTCCTATTTTACCACAATCCGTATCAAAAGTCTTAATTTGTGATCCGCCGGTCATTCCCCAGTGCTGAACTTCGTTTGGAGTAACATGAATTTTAGCGTACATCTCTGACGTTCCATCCCTTTTACAGAGGAAACCAACATTGTACAAAGTGCCATTTTCTAAATGAGGCATGCTCCCTGTAATAATGTTAATGTTGTAAGAAATAGCTAGCTCCTGAAAGCGTTTGCGAATGGGTTCTGTATATTTTGCTAATTCGCGAATCGCTTCTGCTTCAGACAAATGATTGTAATCCGCCATTAATGGAGCTGTAAAAAGTTCTGGAAATAAGGCAAAATCACTTCCATAACCCGAAACGACATCAACAAAAAATTCGCACTGCTCGTATAAAGCTTCTAGATTGTTTAGTTGACGCATTTGCCATTGAACAAGTCCTAAACGGATGACACTTTTCTTGAGGTTTATTAATTTAGGACTTTCGTCATAATAAATATTGTTCCATTCTAGTAAAACTGCAAATTCTTTAGAGTCGGTATCGCCTTCTAAGTAGCTTTTCATTACTCGGATTACGTGAAAATCATTGCTCAATTGAAAAGAAAGTACTGGATCATGTAATTCTTTTCTTTTTACCTTTTCGATATAATTTTTGGGTGTGAGGGTCTCCGCATGTTGTCCATAATTTGGAATTCTGCCTGCAAAAACAATCGCTTTTAAATTCAATTGTTCGCATAGTTCTTTACGAGCGTCGTATAAACGTCTTCCAAGGCGCAGTCCTCTATAATTAGGATGGATGAAAACATCTATTCCGTACAACACATTCCCTTGTGGATTATGAGTTGAAAAAGTATATTTTCCGGTTATATCAGAATAATTATGATTTTTGTCTACTAAGCTTTCATCTACAATTAAGGATAATGCAGAACCAACTACTTTCCCATCGACTAAAATCACTAGCTGTCCCTCCGGAAAAATACTTAATAATTTTTCGATATGGTGTTCTCTCCAGTAGGATCCTGCCATTTCGGGATACGACTCTACCATTGATTTTTTTAGCTCTTTATAATCTTCAATTTTTAGATTTCGTAACTCTACTTTATTTATTTTGGCTTGCATAAAATTTATTTTACCCAAATATAACTAATTTTTTCCATTTACAAACGTTTACAAGTAGTTACAACCGAAAGTAAGTAGTTAGCAACCGAATACTTTTTGATAGTCACCACATCTTTGCAGTGTTGATTTGGATGAGCCTTTCAACAAAACATACACTAACATTTAAATAGTATACGCCATGAGCACATTAAAAAACAAAGTACAGTTAATTGGACATGTAGGAAATGATCCAGAAATTAAATCATTTGACGGAGGAAAAAAAGTAGCTAACTTTTCACTAGCGACAAATGAAAGCTACAGAAATGACAAAGGAGAAAAAGTAGAAGAAACGCAATGGCATAAACTCGTTGCTTGGGGAAAAACAGCTGAAATCATAGAGAAATATGTTACCAAAGGAAAAGAAATCGCCATTGAAGGAAAGTTATCTCACAAGAGTTATGATGATAAAAATGGAGAAAAACGGTATGTTACCGAAGTGGTCGTTGATGAGGTAATGCTTTTAGGAAAATAAAACAAAAAACAGATGCACGGTTTTCTTTAAAATAGGCCGTGCATTTTTTTTATTTTACCAAAAAATGTGTGGCTAGTGCGTTTTTTACTTAGTTTACTTTTATTAAAAATTGGGTTTACGTAATGTAGTATTGTTGTTATTCCTGTTTTTTTAAAAAATACTTAGTGCAGCTCTGTATGTATTTGCGTGCGCTTCAATAATTGTTTTTATGTCTGGAGAATAGCCGCCACCCATGGATACTTGCACAGGAATTTGATATTTTGAACAAAGTTCAAAAACTAGCTCATCTCTTTTTTTGCAACCATCTAATGAGCATTCTAATTTACCTAATTTATCAGAAGATAAAATATCAACTCCCGCTAAATAGAAAATAAAATCGGGCTTTTGAGTTTCAATTAATCTAGGAATTACCTTTGTAATGGTTTGCAGAAATTCGTCGTCTTTTGTGCCATCATTAAAACTGATGTCTAAGTCGGAAATTTCTTTTTTGAAAGGATAGTTTGTCTTACCATGTGTGGAAAAGGTAAATACATTTGGATTACTTTGAAAAATTTCAGCTGTTCCATTTCCTTGATGCACATCTAAGTCTATGATAAGAATTTTTTTAGATAATTTGTGATCTAATAAAAACCGAGAGGCTATTGCTTGGTCATTTAATAAACAAAAAGCTTCTCCGTGAGTTGAAAAAGCATGATGAGTTCCGCCGGCGATATTAAATGAAACTTTTGTATCAAATGATTTTTGAGCGCCAGTGATGGTTCCTTGAGCAATAATTAATTCGCGCATCACAAGCTCTTTTGATAGCGGGAATCCAATTTTTCTTGCCGCTTTTGCATTCAATGTAAGCTGTAGTAAATCATCTACATACTCTTGTTTGTGTACTGCCAAAACGTGCTTTAAATCGCAAATATCAGGTTTGAAGAAATCAGATAGTGACGCGGTTCCTTCGTGTACTAATTGTTGTGGAAGCAATTCATATTTCAACATTGGAAAACGATGCCCGTCCGGTAAAGGATGTTGGTATATGGGATGAAAAGCTATTGGAAACATAGAGTATTCTGGGTTCATTAAATTTTTAACATTTGTTCGGTAAACAAAAAAGCAAATCTTTGTTTTTTATAAGGGCGATAATTTTGTACACTAATAATTTTAATCGCGTATCGTGATCAATCTATTTATTCATTAATTCCTGAAAGCAATCTACAAATTGGCCTACATGAAAACCGTCCATTAATCCGTGATGAACATGAACAGACATTGCCATAGTTCTTTTGCCATTATCAGCAATTTTCATTTTTCCAAACGAAATTTTGGGACAACTATCGGGAAAAGTATAACTTCTGGCGTGGGATAATGAAGTAAAATCCAGCCACGGAATCGCTGAAAAATGAATGACATTATCGTCATCAAACGTTCGCGTGAAAAGTCCGGTTGTGGCCTGAATACGCTCGATTTCATTTGACATGTTTAGTGCAAAAATAGAGAAGTCACGATTGTATTCGATCAAAGAAAATCCGAAAGTGCCATCCTCACGACCAATTGTAGCCGAAGCATTAATGTGGTCACAAATATATATTTTATCGTCTGAAATTCGATAACGAAACGATTCAATTGTATTCACAGCAACTAATGTTTTATGAAGGTAGTAACTGAAAAATGAAGTTTTTAATGCTTTTGCAGCAGCGTATGCTTTACTGCAATCAATCTCGACAGTGGCACCGAAGAATGGTTCTTCAAATTGTTTAAAAAAATGAAAATGTTCCTTTCGAGGCCAGTTTTCGATATTTAAAAGCGTTTTCAAAGTATTTGATTTAAATTATTTTTCAAAAGTACTGCTAATCTTTTCAATCAGAAATCAATCTATCAAGAACTTGCTTCAGTGATGTAATAAAAGTGCTTTTGGATCTTAGTAACTACAAAACATAAAAAAAACCCTAAGAGAATTTCTCCTAGGGTTTTCTGTGTATTATTAGAATGAATTATTTTACAGAGAAAGTAACTCTTCTAACTAATTTTCTTGCGTTTTCTGAATCTTTATTTACCGAAGTATCTTCACCTGCTGCAACTACGTTAAGTCTTGATGCATCAATATTAGCATTTACCAAAGTAGTTTTTACATTGTTAGCTCTTGAAGTAGATAATTTATCGTTGTAATCTGATCTTCCTAATTCATCTGCGTGACCAATAATGTCTACTGAAGCAGAAGGATTGTTTCTCAAATATGTTAATATAAAATCAGTTCCTTCTGTTGAAACATTTGTTGGAGTTGATTTATCAAAATCAAAATATACAGCTACATAACCACCGTTAATTAAGCTTTTGATTAACTCATTATCGTATACAACGCTACCGTCACCATTATTTCCTGAATAATTTTTCAAGATGTACGCTTCAGTTTCATCAGGAACATTGTTGTTATTTTTATCAATTGATCTTCCTTTTGTATCAACTAAAGTACCTGCAGGAGTATTTTCTTCTTGATCTAAATAATTAGCTACACCATCATTATCGGCATCAAGCATTTTATTTTCAATTGTAGCAATTTTTTGTCTTAATTCTTCGATTTCATTTCCGTTATCGATTACCCAGTCTGCATGTTTTTCATTTTTACCCAAGTAAACCGTCAAACCTACCGTACCAGTAAAAAGATTTCCTGAGAAACCTCTATTAGCTTCAGGAGTAAGGCTGGCACCATCAAAAGCAGTACTTTGACTGAAATTCATTATTGTAGTAAAATCTCCAGTTAAAGCAAGTCTGTTTGTTAGTTTTACTTGCGCTGTTACACCAGCAATGAAGTTACCCATTTTGTCTTGGATATCATCGTTTTCATTTCTCAATTGAGCATAACCAAAACCTGCATGACCTAACAAGCCAATTGTATTAGTCCAAGTTTCAAAATTCATAACCCTTCCTAAGTTAGTAACGGCTTGTAAATTTGCTCTGTAATATTTTGTATCGAAATCAATAGATTCCTTTTTTGGTTGGAAGCTGTTGTATCCAACGTCAGCTTTTAAACCAAATTTGTTGTTGAACATATATCGAACTCCAAGATCAACTACAAAAGGGCTAGGAGTAGAAGTGAAATAACCAGGAGTCATAGGTTCTTGTGGTTTGTTGACACCACCTGCAATTTCGATAGACCATTTGTTAAAGTCGATTTCAGTACTTTTTTCTTTTTCTGTTTGAGCGCTCAAAGTTGTAATCGCTGAAGCAAAAACTAATGTAAGTATGATTTTTTTCATCATGTAATAATTTAAATTTTTTACAAAACTACCATTCTAAGAATGGGGATTCATCGTAAAGAGTAAATTATATAAGGATTCGTGCTCATTGTAATAAAAAATGTACTAAAATGAGCGTTTTTTGAATGTTTTTGGACATTTATAAAAAACAAAACAGAATTTTTTTTGGAAGTTTAGTGTATTATAAGCCAGCAAATGCATTGATTTTACTGGTGTAGAGAACTAATTGATTTTACCTTTTTGTTTTATTTTTGAGGAATATTTTTCTTTTCTAGCAGCTTCAAAACTTCGATAATTTTCACAAAAGAACTAAATTTTTCATGTTCCACTTTATGGTCGATTTTTTCGTGTGCCCAAGTGGTATGAAACGGAATATGAACGGCGTGTCCGCCAATGGCTAAAACCGGTAAAACATCCGACTTCAACGAGTTTCCAATCATAAAAAATTCTTTAGGCTGTATTTCCAAACGTTTGATCAAATCTGAATAATCAATTTCTTGCTTGTCTGACATCACTTCAATATGATGAAAATAATGACCCAATCCCGAATTGTGTAGTTTTCTTCGTTGGTCTAATAAATCGCCTTTGGTGGCAACCACTAATTTGTATTCTCCGTGTAAAGCCGCTAAAGTTTCTTCGACACCTTCCAGTAAAACAATGGGTTTCTCTAATAATTCTTTTCCATATTGAATGATTTTTTCAATGATTTCAATAGGTATGGTATTATTTGAAATATTCATTGCGGCTTCAATCATCGAAAGAATATAGCCCTTGATTCCGTATCCGTATAATTTCAGATTATCAATTTCGACCTTGAATAATTCTTTGGAAATCCCTTGATGCGACAAATAATCTTCCATCAAACCACAAAATTTTTTCTCGGTCTCATCAAAGTAGGTTTCGTTGATCCATAAGGTATCATCGGCATCGAAAGCAATTACTTTTAAGCTCATGGTTTTATGTTTTACCGCGAATTCGCGAATTTTAAAGATAGAAAAAATAATTTGCGAATTTGCGGTAAATTTTCCTAATTTATAGTCTCTCCATTAGCAACGCCATCCGTATCCGGATTTACAAAGACAAGTTTCCCTTCCGCATTGGTAGTCATCAAAATCATTCCTTGACTTTCTACGCCACGAAGGTTTCTTGGAGCCAAATTCACTAAAACAGTAACTCTTTTTCCAATAATATCTTCTGGTTTAAAACTCTCGGCAATTCCTGAAACTATGGTACGAACATCAATTCCGGTGTCTACTTTCAAAATCAGGAGCTTGTTTGCTTTTGGCATTTTTTCGGCTTCCAAGATGGTTCCTACACGAATATCCATTTTGGCAAAATCCTCAAATTGAATCGCTTCTTTTTGTGGTTCTGCAACTTTATTCTCCGCTTTGTTAGCGGTTTTAGTCGCCTCCAGTTTGTCTATTTGTTTTTGGATTTCCTCGTCCTCAATTTTGGCAAACAATAATTCTGCTTCACCAATTTGGTGACCTGAAGGAATCAAATCAGAATTTTGAGCAATAGTATTCCAGTTCAAAGGACTTTCTATTTTTAGAATTCTTGATAGTTTTTTAGCTGTAAATGGTAAGAACGGTTCGCAAAGTGAACTCAATGCTGCGGCAATTTGCAACGCCACATACATTTGTGTTTGCACGCGTTCCGGATTGTCTTTAATGACTTTCCAAGGTTCTTCATCTGCTAAATATTTGTTTCCTAAACGAGCCACATTCATCAATTCGCTCAAAGCTTCACGAAATCTGTAACGCTCTACAGAACTTGAAATAACCGCGGGATACGCTTTCAATTCAGCCAAGGTTTGTTCGTCCACTTCCGAAAGTTCATTGGGTTGCGGTACAATTCCGTTGTAATATTTATTGGTTAAAACCACCACACGATTAATGAAATTCCCGTAAATCGCTACCAATTCATTGTTGTTTCTCGCTTGAAAATCTTTCCAGGTAAAATCATTATCCTTGGTTTCCGGCGCATTTGATGTCAACGCATAACGCAAAACATCCTGCTGATTCGGGAATTCTTCTAAATATTCGTGCAGCCAAACCGCCCAGTTTTTAGACGTAGATAATTTGTTTCCTTCTAAGTTCAAGAACTCATTTGCAGGCACATTGTCCGGCAAAATATAACTTCCTTCGGCTTTTAACATGGCTGGGAAAATGATGCAATGAAAAACAATATTATCTTTCCCTATGAAGTGAACCAGTTTTGTGTCTTGATCTTTCCAGTATGGTTCCCAATCTTTCCCTTCACGCAAAGCCCATTCTTTGGTAGATGAAATATAGCCAATTGGCGCATCAAACCACACGTATAATTTTTTTCCTTCGGCACCTTCTACCGGCACATCAATTCCCCAATCGAGGTCACGAGTTACAGCGCGAGGCTCTAATCCGCCGTCAATCCATGATTTTACTTGTCCGTAAACATTGGGTTTCCAGTCGTTTTTATGTCCAACAAGAATCCACTCTTTCAAGAAATCTTCGTAACGATCCAAAGGCAAAAACCAGTGTTTCGTCGATTTCATAATTGGCGTTTCACCGGTAATTGTAGATTTTGGATTAATCAAATCCGTAGCATTCAGTGTAGAACCACATTTTTCGCATTGATCGCCATATGCTTCTTCGTTGCCACATTTTGGGCAAGTCCCAACCACAAAACGGTCTGCCAAGAATTGGTCTGCTTTTGCATCATATAATTGCTCGGTCACTTGTTCTATAAAATCACCTTTTTCATATAATTTTGTAAAAAATTCCGAAGCCGTATCGTGATGAATTTTAGCCGAAGTTCGGGAATAATTATCAAACGAAATTCCAAAATCAGAGAACGATTTACGGATGATTCCATCATATTTATCGATTACTTCCTGTGGCGTAATGCCTTCTTTTTTGGCTTTCATCGAAATCGCCACGCCGTGCTCGTCACTTCCGCAAACAAACAAAACGTCTCTTCCCTGCAATCTTAAATATCTGGAATATATGTCCGAGGGCACGTAAACACCCGCCAAATGGCCAATGTGAATCGGTCCGTTCGTATACGGCAATGCCGCTGTAATCGTATATCTTTTTGGATTCTGTATCATGATTCTATTTTATAGAGCGCAAAAATAAGCAATAGAATTTTTATTTGAAGCTATTTCCCGCTATACGTTGCAATCTTATTGTTTTTGAGGAAAAAACAATAAGGATTTTCACTGCTATCGGGGCTAGGAGATTCGGGTTTTCAAGATGTTTTTTGATAATTTAACTATCCAACTCTTTTTTTCTATGTGCTTAGTTTTTTTAATTGATGTAAAGCAATTCATCAATTATAGGTAATGAGTTAGAAATTAATTTATCAACTATATTGGATATATCAATGATTGAAGAAGTTTCGATCATTAAAACTGATAGCAAAATAATAAATAACAGTACGTGATCTTTAGATTTAAATTATAATAGAACCAAATTTGCGACAAACAATCTTATATAATATGAAAAAAATATTTTTATTTACCGGCCTGTTTCTAGCCGCAATAGGAACGGCTCAAGAAGCCACTTGTCCTGTGACAGGACAAACAGCCAGTGGTTCAAAAGAGGCAAATGGGTATGAGAACTCAGCTAAGATGGATGCTAAATCGTATGGCACACGCGCTGAAAACGGGAGTAGCCAAGTTAACAAAAACAAACAATGGTGGCCTAACCAATTGAGTTTGGATGTGCTGCGTCAAAATTCTAACTTGTCAAATCCTATGGGAACGGAATTTGACTATGCAAAAGAATTTAAAACATTAGATTATGCCGCTTTGAAAAAAGATTTGGAGGCCTTGATGACACAATCCAATGATCTTTGGCCTGCGGATTTCGGAAACTATGGACCCTTATTTATAAGAATGGCTTGGCATAGTGCAGGAACATATCGTTCTGGTGATGGCCGTGGAGGTTCTCGTGCAGGACAACAACGTTTTGCGCCATTAAATAGCTGGCCAGATAATGGCAACTTAGACAAAGCTAGGAGATTATTGTGGCCAATTAAACAAAAATATGGAAACAAAATTTCTTGGGCAGATTTAATGATTCTTACCGGTAATGTAGCTTTAGAATCTATGGGATTCCCAACTTACGGATTTGCTGGAGGGCGAGTTGATGTGTGGGAGCCAGAATCAAATGTGTACTGGGGTCCTGAAAACAAATGGCTAGATCATGATAGAATTGTAGACGGCGAATTAGAAAAACCCTTAGCCGCAAGTCAAATGGGATTAATTTATGTTAATCCGGAAGGCCCGGCAGGAAATCCAGATCCACTTTTGGCTGCTAAGGCTATTAGAGAAACCTTCGGAAGAATGGGGATGAATGATGAAGAGACGACTGCATTGAATGCAGGTGGGCACACCTTTGGAAAAACACATGGAAAAGGACCAATGAGTCATGTTGGTGCAAGCCCTGAAGCGGCCGGAATTGAAGAACAAGGTTTGGGATGGAAAAGTTCGTATAAGTCAGGAAAAGGAACGGATGCCATTTCGTCTGGACTAGAAGTTACTTGGACAGGAAAGCCAACAGAATGGCATTATGGGTTCTTTAAAATTTTGTTTGATAACGAATGGGAATTAACTAAAAGTCCAGCAGGAGCTCACCAATGGGTTGCTAAAAACGGAAAAGCGTTTATTCCTGATGCATTCGATCCAAATAAAAAACATTTGCCAACTATGTTAACAACGGATTTATCTTTCCGTTATGATCCAGAGTATGCAAAAATAGCGAAGCGTTTCTATGATAATCCTAAAGAGTTTGAAAAAGCATTTGCTAAGGCTTGGTTCAAATTAACGCATCGTGACATGGGACCAAATACCACGTATTTGGGACCTGAAGCGCCAACAGAAGATTTAATTTGGCAAGACCCAATTCCTGCCTTAAACCATGAAGTGGTGAATGATAAAGATATCAAGGCTTTAAAAGCTGAAATTGCTAAATCAGGCTTATTAATCAATGAACTAGTTTCAACTGCTTGGTCCTCGGCCTCTACATACCGCGGTTCAGACAGAAGAGGAGGAGCTAATGGAGCTAGAATTCTTTTAGAACCTCAAAAACATTGGGCTGCAAATAATCCTAAACGATTGTATAAAGTTTTACCAGTTCTAGAAAATATTCAGAAGAAATTCAATGCGAAAAGTGCTTCAAGAAAAATTTCAATGGCTGATTTGATTGTCCTTTCTGGAGTTTATGGAGTAGAAACAGCAGCTAAAAATGCTGGTTTTCCTGTAACAGTTCCTTTTACAGCAGGAAGAATGGATGCTACCCAAGAGCAAACCGATGTTAAAGGTATGGCGGTTTTAGAACCAACAGCTGATGGTTTTAGAAATTATTTAAAAACTAAATATACGGTTGCAACAGAAGCATTATTAGTTGACAAAGCTCAACTTTTGACTTTGACATCTCCTGAAATGACTGTTTTAATTGGTGGTATGCGTGCATTGAACGCCAATTATGATGGGTCACAACATGGTGTATTTACGACAGAAAAGGATAAATTAACTAATGATTTCTTTGTAAATCTTCTCGATATCAATACGGTTTGGACGGCAATTAATGACGAAAAAGAGGTATTTGAAGGAAAAGACAGAATTACAGGAAAAGCAAAATGGACAGCGACTCGAGCAGATTTAATTTTTGGTTCTAATTCAGAATTGAGAGCTGTAGCAGAAGTGTATGCTAGTGATGATGCTAAAGGAAAATTTGTTAATGATTTCGTGGCAGCATGGAATAAAGTAATGATGCTTGATTTTTTTACAGCAAAAAAATAAATCAACCTTAGGCTTATTGAAAACAAAGCTGGCTCATTTTTGAGCCAGCTTTGTCTTTTAATATCACTTATAGTTTCAACGGGATAGTAGTTGTAAAAAATGTTTCTTTTAATAATACCAAACAGACATAGTAGATAGTCTGAATTTTAATTAAAAACAAGTAGCTAAAATAACAGCAACCTCTTCTCCTTTATTGTGTTTTTTAGAGGTAAGCATTAAAATTTCATAGTGCAGATTTGTAATCTGTGCGCGTTGAAGTCCATTCTGAGGATACGTTTATTTATATTTGTAGACCAAACAAAAGACGTCTTAAACCATGGCAAAAGGACCCGAAAAAAACACGAAAAATAAGGCGTTGCATACCAAATTGCTCAATCGAAAAAAGGCTAAACTTCAGGAGGATAAAAAAGAAAAAGCTTTGCGTTTGAAAGCTTTGGTCACAAAAATGAATCAGAAAAAGAATAGTGACGAATCTGATGTCACATAAATTGAATTGTATTTCGTTTCTGTTTTTATTTACCCGAAATTTGCATTATATATTCAAATACAAAACAAATGGAATTCGGCAGAATAATTATTTCAGAAACAGCAATGAACAGTGAAAATCTCCAAGATGTCATTCACTCTAATATTTCGGTAATCAACTTAATGCGCGAGGAAGGCGTAAACGATGATTTGATTCACGAAGATGCCATAATGAGTTATTATTTAGATTATTATACCTCACAATACACCGAAGGAAATTTTGCTCAATTTGTACACAAATCGGGTTGGGATAAAGAATTAAACGAATTAATCGAAGAAGGTTTGGCTTTGATTGGAGCCGAAAAGCATTTAGAATTGTTTCAACAACAATCCAAAAAAGTAAAATTGATGAGCAGTGTAAAGCTCAATAAATTCTTAAAAGGGAAACTGGAAGGCGTAAATCCAACTAGAGATTTGCTTAACAACGATACTTTTTTTGAAATTGAAGAAAACCTCGTTACCCTAAATGCGACTTTCTTAAAAACGCACCCCGATTTTGAAGTCCTTTCTGTAGACGACATGTTTGCGGCCTTAGAAGAATTTGTGGGTCATGAGATTAAAAGAGCCTAAACAGGAAATTAGTTGTTTCACAAAGACACGCCAAGAAAAAACACGAAGTTGCGCTGAGAGATACAAAGGGAAAACCTAAAAAAAACTTAGTGAATCTCTGTGTCTGCTTTGCGAACCTTCGCGAAATAGCTTTTTGCAAATACAAAGAATAAATTTTCAGTTTAAACTTTCCCTCATTTCTATCAAACATTTCCTTAAATTTGCTTCCATTATTATAAAAGTTAGCGTTAAAAAAATCAAGCTATGTTACAAATCGCATTTATTAGAGAAAATCAAGAAAAAGTAATCACCGCTTTGGCAAAAAGAAATATGGATGCCACAAGTGTTGTTGAAGAAGTGGTCCAACTGGATGAAAAACGTCGCGCTACGCAAGTGGAGCTAGACAGCATTTTATCCGAATCTAATAAATTATCCAAAGATATTGGCGAATTAATGAAAGCGGGTGAGAAATCGAAAGCTGCCATTCTAAAAGAAAAAACCGTTTTAAACAAAGAGAAAAGCAAAGCGCTAGCAGAAACTGCTGATGCACTTGCCGCTGAACTTTTGGAGAAATTATATACGTTACCTAATCTTCCTGCTGATATTGTTCCTGCTGGAAAAACGCCGGAGGAAAACCTAAACGTTTTTGAAGAAGGGGAGATTCCAGTTTTGCACGAAGGTGCACAACCACACTGGGAATTGGTAAAAAAATACGACATCATTGATTTTGAACTTGGAGTAAAAATCGCAGGTGCAGGATTTCCGGTGTATAAAGGTAAAGGAGCACGATTACAACGCGCCTTGATCAATTACTTCTTGGATAAAAATACCGCTGCAGGGTACAATGAAGTTCAGGTTCCGCATATGGTAAATGAAGCATCAGCTTATGGAACGGGACAATTGCCCGACAAAGAAGGGCAAATGTACCATGATAAAACGGATGATTTATACTTAATTCCAACGGCTGAGGTTCCAGTAACGAATTTGTTTCGGGATGTGATTTTGAACGAAAATGAATTACCCGTTTTAACTACGGCTTACACGCCATGTTTCCGTCGTGAAGCAGGTTCTTATGGTGCACACGTTCGCGGATTGAACCGTTTGCACCAATTTGACAAAGTAGAAATTGTACGTGTAGAACATCCGGATAAGTCATACGAAGCTTTGGACGGAATGGTCGAACATGTTAAACACATATTGCAAGAACTGAAATTACCATATAGAATATTACGTCTTTGTGGTGGTGATATGGGTTTCACATCGGCTTTGACGTATGATTTCGAAGTTTTTTCTACGGCGCAAGATCGCTGGTTAGAAATTAGTTCAGTTTCTAATTTTGAGACTTTTCAAGCAAATCGTTTGAAATTACGTTTCAAAGACAAAGACGGAAAAAACCAATTAGCACACACCTTAAACGGAAGTGCATTGGCTTTGCCAAGAGTTTTGGCAGGAATTTTAGAAAATTACCAAACTCCGGAAGGCATCGTAATTCCAGAAGTGTTGCGTCCGTATTGCGGATTTGATATTATAAACTAAAAATTTTCAACATATAAGTCATGTCAGTTTTTGCAAAGTTTTAAATTTAGAGCGATGCAAGTCTTATATGACTTATATGTTTAAAAAAATAGATGTTTGACAAGGCAAACTGCAATTAAAATGAAAAAACTCTTTCTACATATCACTCTGTTTTTTTCATTGGTTTGTTTTTCTCAAAACGAACAATTAGCGCAGTACTATTACGACAAAGGCGATTTTGAAAAAGCAAAAATCAGCTATGAGGAGTTACTGAAAGAGATTCCATTAAACTCGCAGTATTTTTTGAGAGTAATAGATTGTTCGCAGCAATTGCAACAATTTCAAAGCGCTGAAAAACTCATCCAAGAACGATTCAATAAGTACAATCAAGGGAATCTTCTGGTAGAATTGGGTTATAATTTTCAATTGCAGAAAAATGACGACAAAGCCAAGATATATTACGAACAGGCTTTGGACCGAATCAAAAAAAATCCAAATGAAGTCTACGGGATATCCAACTCTTTTGAGCGAAAAGTACTGCTGGAATATGCGCTGAAATCCTACCAAACTGCGGTAGAATTAGAACCAAATTTCAATTTTAATTATCAAATAGGATTGCTTTACGGTCAATTGTCTAATATGGAAATGATGATTTCCACTTTTCTGGACGAAGCGTTTGCCAATCCTCAGAACTCCATTCGAATCCAAAATCAACTGGTTCGTTTTATGGCTGACGAAGGCGACGCGATTTTCAATGAACTGTTGTGGAAGGCACTGATTTTAAGAACACAGAAAAATCAAGACCTTTTTTGGAATCATTATTTGAGTTGGTTTTATGTCCAGCAAAAAGAATTCGGAAAAGCATTTATTCAGCAAAAAGCCATTTACAAACGCAATCCGGAATCTCTTACTAATATTGTGAATTTAGGACAATTGGCAATTGAAGAAGAGAACCAGGAAGCGGCTATGGAAATCTTGGGATTTGTATTGGAAAACACACAAGATTTAGAATTGCTTATTCAGGCAAATTCCTATTTGATAACCATGAAAATTAAAAAAGCGTCAGAAAAAGACTTTGCAGCCATTAGCACAGAATTAGACGGTTTGTTGAAACAATTTGAAATAAGTCCTTTTACCTTATCTTTGCAGCTGATTCAGGCACATTTTACGGCATTTAATTTGAAAAAGCCAGAAGAAGGAAAGGCAATAGTCAAAAGAGCGCTGGAATTACAATTGAATGATTATGATGTGGCTAATGCTAAAATGGAACTGGCAGATATTTTGCTTTTCGAGGAAAAATTCAATCAGGCTTTGATCTATTATTCCCAGATTGAATTGGATTTGAAGAATGATGTAATGGCACATGAAGCGAGTTTGAAAGCCGCAAAAACGAGTTATTTCAAGACCGATTTTGCGTGGGCTTTGAAACAGTTCAAAGAATTGAAATCGGCCAATACGCAGTTGATTGCCAATGATGCTCTAGAATATTTTCTGTTAATTAATGACAATACCGTAGCCGATTCGACACAAACTGCTTTGAAGCAATTTGCAAAAGGCGATTATCTGGTGTATCAAAACCGGAATCAGGAAGCGATAACGCAGTTTCAATCGATTTTGAAAAACCACAAAGGACAGGAAATAGAGGCTGTGACCTTATTGCGATTAGGGAAAATATATGAAGAAACGGGAGATTTTACTTTGGCTTTAAGCCAATACCAAATGATCATCGACCAACACAGCGACGGAATTTACATAGACGAGGCGTTGTATTTTTCGGCAGAAATTTATAACAAAAAATTACAGGATTCTGAAAAAGCGAAACCATTGTATGAAAAGGTATTGTTCAATCATCAGGACAGTATTTATTTTGTGGAAGCAAGGAAAAAATTCAGGCAATTGCGAGGAGATACTAATTTATAAGTAAATATTTAATCGGTTAAATGTTTAACCGATTAACCGAAAAAATGAATAATCAAATTAACAACAATGATATTATACAACGTCACCACAAACATACATGAAAGCGTTCACGATCAATGGATGATCTGGATGCAACACAAGCACATTCCTGAAATTTTAGCTACAGGAAAATTCTCTTCGGCAAGAATGGTGCGGGTTTTAATTGAAGAGGAAATGGGCGGAGTGACCTATTCCGTTCAATATACAACTGATAGCAAAGAAACTTTGGAGAAATATTATCAGGAAGATGCACCTGGTTTTCGTGAAGAAGGATTGAAATTGTTTGGAGACAAAATGCTGGCGTTTAGAACGGAATTAGAACTGATTGCTGATTATAAATAGCCATGGAACTCCATTTTCAAACCAAAGAAGAAAGCAACAGAAAACAATTGGAGGATTTTTTGAAATTGTCCAAAGCAGAGCGTTTTTATCAATTTTTGCGTTTGATGGAAAAGGTTAATCAATTTCCAATTAAGCATAAAAACGACATTAATTCAAATTTTATTATTCAAATAAAAGCAAGCTGATATGTTTCAAAAATGGGAAGAAAATATCAATCAATTCATTTTCATTGCCAATAAACATAACGTAAGAATGTTGATGGTTGGCGGAGGAGCGGTAAATTTTCATGGATACCAGCGCCATTCCGCGGATGTAGATTTTTGGATAGAGACCACGGATGAAAACTTTAAAAAATTAGTAGCCGTTTTTAATGAAATGGGATATGAAATTGATGATTTCCCCGAAAATGTAAAAAAACAAGAACAAAATATTTCCGTTAAGTTCTCTCCTGTAGACTTGGATTTAGAATTAATTACAAAATTTTCTGTAAATAAAACTTTTGCAGAAGCATTTGAAAGTAGCGAAGAAGTACAAGTGAATGATAATCTTTTTTTGAAATGGAATGTACTGTCATTAGAGGATTTAATAACAAGCAAAATTAAAGCAAACAGACCTAAGGATTTATTGGATATTCAGCAATTGCGAGAAATAAACAAAAACCAATAAAATTAGGACAATAAAAAATACTGAAAGTATTCAGCATAAACATGGAAAAAGTAAAAGCCAAAAAACACCTCGGACAGCACTTCTTAAAAGACGAGAGCATTGCAAAAGATATTGCCGACACGTTGAATTTAGAGGGATATGAGGATGTATTAGAGATAGGTCCGGGAATGGGCGTTTTGACAAAATATTTGTTGGATAAGGCAGTGAACACCTACGTTATTGAAATTGATACCGAATCAGTGACCTATTTAGACGAAAATTATCCAAAATTAAAGGATAAAATCATTTCTAAAGATTTCTTGAAATACAATATCAATGAAATTTTCGAAGGAAAACAATTCGCTATTATTGGGAATTTCCCGTATAATATTTCGACACAAATTGTGTTCAGAACCTTGGAATATCGCGATCAGATTCCGGAATTTGCGGGAATGTTCCAGAAAGAAGTGGCACAACGCATTTGCGAAAAAAAAGGAACAAAAGCCTATGGAATCCTGTCAGTTTTAGTTCAGGCTTTTTATGATGCCGAATATTTATTCACGGTAGATGAAAATGTATTTATTCCGCCACCAAAGGTAAAATCAGGAGTTTTGCGTTTGCGCAGGAAAAAAGATTACAGTTTGCCTTGCGGCGAAAAATTGTTTTTTACGGTAGTAAAAACGGCTTTTCAACAACGACGCAAAACGTTACGCAACAGTTTGAAGACCTTAAATTTGTCGGATAGTTTGAGAGAAGATGAAATATTTAATCTTCGACCAGAACAATTAAATGTAGAACAGTTTATAGCACTTACTCAAAAAATAGAAGCCGATGGAGTTTAAAATCAGCAAAGAATTAATCGAGGAATTAGAGCAACTCATTCAAAATAAAAACGACCAGCAATTGGGCGTATTATTGAATGATATGCACCACGCTGATATTGCTGAAATTCTCGATGAGCTTGATTTTAATGAAGCGACCTATATATTTAAAGTCTTAGACAGTGAGAAAACCGCTGAGATTCTTCTGGAATTAGAAGATGACTTGCGGGAAAATATATTAAGCAGGCTTTCGCCAAAAGAGATTGCGGAAGAATTAGATGAGCTGGAAACCAATGACGCCGCCGATATTATTGCAGAGCTTTCCAAAGATTTAAAGGCCGAAGTAATATCAGAACTTCAAGATGTTGAGCACGCCAAAGATATTGTTGACTTATTGCGGTATGATGAAGATACTGCAGGTGGAATCATGCACAAGGAATTGGTTAAAGTCAATGAAAATTGGAATGTACTTACTTGTGTAAAAGAAATGCGCATTCAGGCCGAAAATATCTCCAGAGTCCATTCGATTTATGTAGTGGATGATGAAGATCGATTGAAAGGACGTTTATCCCTCAAGGATTTATTGACGACTTCTTCCCGAACACCGGTGTGTGATGTTTATATCCGAAAATTAAATTCGGTTAAAGTAGATACCGAAGATGTTGAGGTGGCCCGAATCATGCAAAAATACGATTTAGAGGCCATTCCCGTAGTGGATGAATTGGGTCGCTTAGTGGGCCGAATCACCATTGATGACATTGTAGATGTTATCAAGGACGAAGCCGATGAGGATTACCAGTTGGCAGCAGGTATCTCGCAGGATGTTGAGGCAGATGACAGCATATTCGAACATACAAAAGCGCGGCTGCCTTGGCTAGTTTTAGCTCTTTTAGGTGGTTTTATTTCCGTAAAAGTCCTCGGCTTATTTGAAGGAGCGATGCTCGAACATGGTAATTTATTCTTTTTTACGCCCCTCATTGCCGCGATGGCAGGAAATGTTGGAGTGCAATCCTCAGCAATTATTGTACAGGGTTTGGCAAATAATACCTTGAGCGGATCCTTGTTTAATCGATTGGTCAAAGAAGTATCCCTGAGTTTATTAAACGGAGTGATTTTGGCTACAATATTATTTTTAGGAAGTCATTTTCTGCTGGATGTTGAAATGATAATTGGCGTTATTATCTGCGTAGCATTAATTTCAGTAATTATTATCGCATCGTTAATAGGAACTTTTATTCCTTTGTTATTGGATAAATTTGGAGTTGATCCCGCTTTAGCAACAGGTCCGTTTATTACAACCAGTAATGATATTTGTGGAATTCTGATTTATTTTTCGATAGCGAAAATGATTTTGGGGTTTTAAAATAGAAATTAAGAGTACATAACCAAGATAGAATAATCCATAAAATTCTATTTTTCAAAAATGAAGATTTAAAACTATAACTACACAACCAACACTTTCCCCTAACAGCTCCCTTTCCTTTGGAGAGGGTTGGGGAGAGTAAAAATCACAACCAGCATGAAAGTACATATCATTGGCGGAGGGAACTTAGGAGTTGCTATCGCATTAGGGCTATCAAAATTTTCAACAGAAGACCAAGTCACAGTAACCCGAAGAAATACATCCAGCATTCTGTATCTTGAAAAATTAGGAGCAACAGTTTCTACAAATAATATTCATCAGATTCAGGAAGCCGATGTTATTATTTTGACTATAAAACCGTACCAAGTAGATACCGTTTTAGCTGAAATCCTTCCGGTAATTTCCAATAAAATCATCGCTTCGGCAGTGAGCGGATTATCGATAGAAAATCTGCAAAATAAAATCGGTACTTCAAATAGTGCCATCCGAATCATGCCTAATATTGCGGCACAGTTTGGCGCATCTGCCACCTGTATTGCATTTCATGAAAAAGACAAAGAAAAAGCACAAGAGGTAGTTTCCCTTTTTCAGAGTTTAGGAACTGCTCCTATTATTGACGAAAAATTAATGGATGCAGCAACTGTTTTGGCTGCCAGCGGAACTGCTTTTGCGTTGCGATACATTCGCGCCTCAATGCAAGCCGGAATCGAAATTGGATTTGACTGGCAAACCGCCTTGGCCATCTCGGCACAAACCGTAAAAGGCGCTGCCGAAATGCTGCTAGAAGAAAAAATACACCCAGAACAATTAATCGACCGCGTGACCACGCCGCAAGGTTGCACGATTGCGGGATTGAACGAAATGGAAATGCACGGATTCAGTTCGTCCCTGATACGAGGCATCAAAACATCCTTAAAACAAATCAAGGGATAAGCCTCATTTGGGCGTGCCCCCATTACAAAAAGGGTCTTCTCAGCTAACGGTGAGAGGACCCTTTTTGTAATGCGGTCAGGCTATCCGCGCTACTTCGGTAGCTAGCTTCTATCCTTCACGCGGACGTGATCGAAATATATTGTGTTTTTCACAGCTGCAATCAAGAAACGTTAATCAAAAATCTGCAATTATTTTAGTTACCCCAAATAAGGAAAATCGTAAAGAAGTGAGTTTTGTTTTTTGATAAATTTGTTAAAGAATGAATTATACTCGCTAAATGAAAACTGGCAGTTTGTATTTGATAAACTGATTTAAGGTGGGTAACTTATGCAGCTGAACTTGAAATTTATGATGTCATAATTTTACAAAAATAAAATAGGGTAAACGTAGAGATGTGTTGTTAATAACAACATCTTTCTCCACAAATCACTGATGTGCTAATTTTGTGTAAATGTCACTCAATAAGCCTGTTTTTACTCCTACTTCTCAAATAGCAACATTTATTTCCGTTTAAAACACTCAAATAATTCCTATATTTGAAAAAAACTATCATGAAAAAACTATTTTTATTAACCCTTATTTTAATTTCAAGTTATACTATGAACGCACAAAAAAACGAACAAAAACAAGTCCTTAAGCATGTAGTAATGTTCGGGTGGAAACCGGGAACTGATGCTGCAGCAATTGATAAAATAGTTTCTGAATTAGGGAACTTGGAACATAAAATTAATTTAATTAAAGCGTACGAATGGGGAATCAATAACAGTCCTGAAAACCTGAATAATGGTTTGACCCACTGTTTTGTATTGACTTTCAACAGTGAAGCCGATAGGGATGCGTATTTGATTCATCCGGATCACAAAGCTTTTGTGGCTCTTTTGACCCCTGCACCAGATAAAGTCACCGTGGTGGATTATTGGGCAAGCAAGTAAACGGCAAAATCGGACTGCATAGAGAGAAGGTATAGTTCTTATTTATGTTTTTAATATAAATGCAAATGAAAGGAGTCTCCATTTAAAAATCAATGGTAGTATCTAAACTAGATTTGGTGCTCAAGTATGATCTTGGTTAAACAAGGATAGAATGTTTTCAAATAACAGCATCTTGTGTCGTGAAATGTGTAACCAAAACGGAGCTCCAGGAGGATTATCTTATTTATAAAAAGAAGAAATTTCAAAGATAGTTTTGCAATAAGTCATGTAAAATAATTGGCTCCAAGGCATAAAAAAACCTCGTTTAATTGTTCTTTAAACGAGGTTTTTTTAAATATTATAATTTATGCTGTTGCAATTTTTTCTTTTTTAGATTTCTTTTTCAAGATATATTTCAACCAGAAGAAACCCGTTAGACCAGAAACAAAAGAGGCAATAAGAATGGCGATTTTAGAATACGTAATGACCTCTTCACCACTGTCTTTAAAAGCGAGAAGAGTAATAAAAATGGACATCGTAAACCCAATTCCACCCAGCATTCCTGCCCCAATTATTTTTTTCCAATTTAAATCTTTGGGTAAGGTGCAAACTCCTAATGCAACTCCTAAAAAGGAGAATAGCCAGATTCCAAGTGGTTTTCCTACTACAAGTCCCAGCATAATTCCAATGGTGTTCGTGTGATTTAACCCGCCGGACCAATCAGAACCAATAGCGATACTGGTATTGGCAATAGCAAACAGTGGTAAAATCAAAAAAGCAACCGGTTTATGTAAAAAATGCTGTAATTTATAAGATGATGTTTTCTTGCCTCCGTTACCAAACGGAATAACAAAAGCCAATAAAACGCCTGTAATAGTGGCGTGAACACCAGAATTTAGCATAAAATACCACATCGCAGCGCCACCAAGTAAATATGGAATAAGGTTATGAACATTTCTTCTGTTCAAGATAAATAATCCGCCCATAATGGCAAAAGCAATAAATAGATTGGTAAAAGCGATTGTTTTTGTATAAAATATAGCAATTACTAAAATAGCACCTAAGTCGTCAATAACTGCAAGTGCCGTAAGGAATACCTTTAGAGAGGTAGGCACCCGATTTCCTAAAAGGGACAAAACTCCAATTGCAAAGGCAATATCAGTAGCCATTGGGATTCCTGCTCCATTTTGCGTGGCCGTACCAAAATTTAGCAATAAAAAAATTCCTGCTGGAACAATCATTCCGCCTAAAGCACCAAAGATGGGTAAAGCAGCATTTCGAATACTCGACAACTCTCCTTTATAAATTTCCCGCTCTAATTCTAAACCAATCAAAAGAAAGAAGATCGTCATCAAGCCATCGTTGATCCAATGGGTAATAGAATGACTTCCCAGATTGGTTTCCCAAAAAGCAATATAATCAGTTTGAAAGGGGGAATTAGCAAATAGAAGTGAGAGTATCGTGACTAGGAGTAATAAAAGTCCTCCTGCTTTTTCGTTTTCAAAAAAGGCTTTAAATGTTTTTGTTAATCTCATTTTTCATTTTTCATTTCCTATAATTATTAGTATTTGATGATTTATAGGAATCCTGCAAATTTAAGCTTTTGAAAGCAAATTTCCGTTCATAAAACAATAAACCGTGTTTTTTTTGTTAACTTGGACTATTAAAAAATATTATTTTTATGGATATTAAAATTCTGCACCTAGATAGCAACAATTCCTTACTTTGGAATAAATTACAAGAATCTGGATTTATCAATCACAGCGATTTTACTTCCTCAAAAGAAGAAATAGAAGAAAAAATTCATGATTATCAGGGAATTGTGATTCGAAGTCGTTTCAAAATAGACAAAACATTCTTAGATAAGGCCACCAATTTGCAATTTATTGCACGTGTGGGAGCTGGATTAGAAAGCATTGATTGCGAGTATGCCGAATCCAAAAATATTACGCTGATTGCTGCTCCTGAAGGAAATAGAAACGCAGTTGCTGAACATACGTTGGGAATGATTTTATCTCTTTTTAATAAATTAAATCAAGCTGACAGCGAGATACGCTCTGGCCATTGGAACCGTGAAAGTAATCGTGGTCAGGAACTTGATGGTAAAACCGTTGGAATTATTGGTTACGGAAATATGGGAAAATCATTTGCCAAAAAACTCCGTGGTTTTGAGGTACAAGTTTTGTGTTATGACATTCAGGAAAATGTAGGTGATGCTAACGCAAAGCAGGTTTCCTTAGCTGAATTTCAACAAAAAGTGGATGTGGTGAGTTTGCATATTCCGTGGACTCCCGAAACAGATAAAATGATAAATACCACTTTTATCCACGGATTCGCTAAGTCTTTCTGGATCATAAATACCTCTCGGGGTAAGAATATTGTCACGGCTGATTTGGTTGAAGCCATGCAATCCGGAAAAATTCTCGGTGCTGGTTTGGATGTTTTGGAATATGAAAAATTATCTTTTGAAACGCTTTTTAATGATAAAAACACACCAAAAGCTTTTCAATATTTGTTGAAAGCAAAAAATGCAATTCTGACGCCACATATTGCTGGTTGGACGTTCGAAAGCCATGAACGATTGGCCCAAGTAATTGTAGATAAAATTAAAGAAAAGTATTTTGGTCAAGCCAAAGTTGCTGAGCAGGAGCAACGCGTTACAGGAATTGGTGGTTTATTCTTTAAAGCAGAAAATCCAAAACAACTAGTCGCTTGGTACGCAAAACATTTGGGTTTAAAAACGGATGATTATGGTTCCACTTTTTGGTGGAAAGACAACCAAGGAAATGATTGTTCTACCCAATGGTCTCCATTTGCGGATGAT
Organism: Flavobacterium sp. W20_MBD1_R3; assembly: GCF_052119725.1. Classification (NCBI taxonomy): domain Bacteria; kingdom Pseudomonadati; phylum Bacteroidota; class Flavobacteriia; order Flavobacteriales; family Flavobacteriaceae; genus Flavobacterium; species Flavobacterium sp. W20_MBD1_R3. The sequence goes on along the minus strand of NZ_JBGQOR010000002.1, from coordinate 548,027 downwards.
ACCACTTATTTTGCGCCAAGCGAGAAACAATTCATGCAGAATTTCCGAGTACATGATTTAGAGGGTTTGTTAAAAAAATTATCCTATGAAGGGGTTACTGTTGTAGGCAAAATAGAGACTTTTGAATATGGAAAGTTTTGTTGGATTTTGGATATTGAGGGAAATAAAATCGAACTTTGGGAGCCAATCGATTCAGCATTTCAATAATTTTTATATTTTTAATCACTGAAAAACAACCTAATATAAATTATTTATGCAAAACTCGAAGATTGAAGAATGGAATAATCCGCTACCAGTTCGACAAAACAATAAAAAACTGCCTGCTGGAATTTTAGCGATACTTTTAGGTCTTCTTGCGATTCATAAATTCCTGTTGGGATATACTTCGGAAGGGATTATATGGTTGGTGATTAGTCTTTTTACCTGCGGAACGGTGACGTACATTTTAGGTATTATCGAAGGAATAATTTATCTGACAAAATCTGACGAGGAGTTTTACCAGACTTATCAAGTGGCTAAAAAAGGTTGGTTTTAAAACATAAAAAAAACCCGTTCTTTTTTGGAACGGGTTTTTGATATTTAGTGGTTATTAATCTTCCTTATCTGCTAATTTACGCTCCAGTTCTTTTTGGAATTCCTCCATCACAGGTTTCATGGTGCTTTCCGGAATATCTGCAATTCGGATATACATTAATCCGTCAACGGCATTATTAAAAAGCGGATCAACATTAAAAGCGACCACTTTTGCGTTTTGTTTGATGTATTTTTTGATCAAAACTGGCAAACGCAAACTTCCTGGCTCCAATTCATCGATGATTTTATCAAACTTATTCAAATCGGATTCGGCTTCATCAAAAATGAAATCCTTATCGGCATCTTTTAGTTTGACTTTATAGGCCTTTTTTGGATGAATGTATTGTGCAATATATGGGTCATAATAGTTAGACTTCATGAATTCAATCATCAATGATTTTGAAAAATCTGAAAATTGATTGCTGATACTTACGCCTCCCAATAAAAATTTATGTTCCGGGTAACGCAATGTTGTGTGCATAATTCCTTTCCAAAGCAGGAAAAGAGGCATTGGTTTTTGTTGGTACTCTTTGATGATAAAAGCACGCCCCATTTCTATGGATTTGTGCATCATATCATGTAATTCCGGTTCAAATCGGAACAAATCGTTGAGGTAGAAACCATTTATTCCATACTTTGGATAAATTTCAGAACCCAATCCCATTCGGTACGCGCCGGCAATTTTATTAGCCTCATTATCCCATAAAAAAAGATGATGGTAGTATTTATCATGCTTGTCTAAATCAATAGACTCATTGGTTCCTTCGCCCACTTCTCTGAAAGTGATTTCTCGAAGACGTCCTATTTCATGCAGGATATTTGGAATTTTAGCGGCTTCAGAAAAGAAGACCTCATAGTTTTTACTTTGCAAAAGTCGGCAGTCACTATTTCTGGCGGCATCAACTTCGGCAATCATCTTTTCACTATTGGCCGGAGTGACAATTTTCTTTGGACTTTTAGGGATTTTTAACGTTGGTGTTGGCAAAAATGGACTTTCTTTTTCAAAAGGATTGGCCAGCATGTACGTTTTCTTTCTCAAAAATTCGGAGTATTCCTCTAATGTGGCGTGTTCATTTTGTTCACTTACTGAAATTGGTTTCCCAATGCGTACTTTGATCACACGGCGTTTCTGGCTAAATACCTCGGACGGTAGTTTTGCCGTTCTAAAAGTGCTGCTTATTTTAGAAAGTAAATAAAATAACCTACTGTTTTTAGCATGAAAATAAATGGGAACAACTGGAACTTGTGCTTTTCTAATTACTTTGATAGCGCCTTCTTCCCAAGGTTTGTCCACCATAAGTTTGCCATCTTTATAAGTAGAAACTTCACCTGCAGGAAACATTCCCAATGGTTTTCCATCACTTAAATGGCGCAATGTTTCTTTGATTCCTACCACACTCGATTTAGCATCTTTATGATTTTCAAAAGGATTCACCGGCATGATGTATTTCTTGAGTGGCTCAATGCGATGTAAAAGAAAATTAGCTATAATTTTGAAATTGGGTTCTCTTTCGAGCATTAATTTCAATAATAAAACCCCGTCAATTCCTCCAAGCGGATGGTTTGAAATCGTGATATAAGCACCTTCTTTTGGTAATCGTTTTAAATCCTCTTCTGGGATCTCGAATTTTATTTGTAAATCGTCTAATATTCCATTCAGGAAATCAACCTCTTTCAAATGTTTGTTTCTGTCGTATACTTTGTTTAAAGTAGAGATCTTTAGTACCTTCATCAGCATCCATCCGGAGAACGTACCCAGAACTCCGTACTTATCAGCATTTATTGCTTTTGCAACTTCTTTGGCGGTAACTAAACCCATGAATTTTTTCTTTTTAAAGCAAGAAACAAAGATAGCAAAAAACTCCATTTTCTCTATTTTTCTAAGTCAAACTTGTACTTTTTTGTTACATTTGAAAACCACATACAAACAATTTAATTTTTTTTCGATAAAATAAAAAGATGGGGTCTTGACAACCACACAAACAATAATTTTTCGGAAGATATTCAAAAAATAAATAAATGAGAATTATTTCATACAACGTAAACGGAATTCGAGCCGCTATTTCAAAAGGATTTATTGACTGGTTACAACAAGCAAATCCAGATATTATTTGTCTTCAAGAAATTAAAGCCACCGAAGACCAAATTCCTGTCGATGATATCACAAAAGCAGGTTATCCCTACCAATATTATTATTCGGCAACCAAAAAAGGATACAGCGGCGTGGCGATTCTCTCTAAAATCAAACCCAATAACGTAGTTCACGGAACCGGAATTCAACACATGGATTTTGAAGGAAGAAACCTTCGGGCTGATTTTAATGATTTTTCCGTGATGAGTTTGTACCTGCCATCAGGGACAAATATCGAGCGACTGGATCATAAATTCATGTTTATGGATGATTTTCAAACGTACATTAATGAACTTAAAAAGGAAACGCCAAACCTGATTATTTGCGGCGATTACAACATTTGCCATGAGGCAATTGATATTCATGATCCAATTAGAAATAAAAATACATCCGGATTTTTACCCCAAGAAAGATCATGGCTCGACGGATTCATGAAGTCGGGATTTGTTGATAGTTTTCGTCATTTCAATAGTGAACCGCATCAGTATTCGTGGTGGAGTTACCGCGCCGGAGCCAGAGGAAATAACAAAGGTTGGCGCATTGATTATAATTTAGTCAGCGATACTATAAAACATAAACTCAAAAGAGCCGTTATTTTATCAGATGCCGTACATTCAGATCATTGCCCGATTTTAGTAGAATTAGAGTAACAATCTTAGGAGCTATTTCCCGCTATCCGTTACAATCTTTTCTCTCGTTAAAAAACAAGAGAAAAGGATTTTTACTTCTATCGGGGCTAGGGCATTCACTTATAATTTGATTTTTTGCTTTCAAAACGACAATAAAAATAACAATAAATACTAATAAAATGATTAAAAAAGTTTCCTTAGGATTACTAGTCTTGGCACTTTCAACGTCCTGTGTGTCAAAGAAAATATACAATGATTTAGAAAGTAAGTACGCAGATTCTAAAAAAGAAAACCGAAGCTTAGCTGATGAAAATACTGATTTGATGAAAGCTAAAAATCAGCTGGATTTAGATAGGAACGCATTAACAGCTGATCTTAGTAAATCTAAAACAGAACTGGATAAACTAAAAGCAGATCATGCCGCTGCTCAAAACAAACTTAAAGTTTTGCAGGATTCTTATGATGCTTTAGAAAAAAATAGCGGAAATGCTTTGCAAACTAACATGAAGAAAAATCGTGATTTGCTGGAACAATTAGACGAAAAAGGAAGAGCATTAGCAATTGAACAAGAGCGTTTGAGCAAAAGTGCACAGCGTTTGCAGGAATTAGAAGATTTGATTGCCGCCAAAGAAGCCAATATGAAAAAGCTGAAAGAAACACTTTCTAATGCTTTGAATAGTTTTGAAGGAAAAGGACTTACTGTTGAACAAAAAAACGGAAAAGTTTACGTTTCCATGGAGAATAAGTTACTCTTCAATTCCGGAAGTTGGTCAGTAGGTTCTGAGGGAAAAATGGCCGTTGTCGAATTAGGAAAAGTTTTAGGTGACAATCCGGAAATCTCCGTGCTTATTGAAGGTCATACAGATGATGATACTTATTCCGCTTCTGGACCAATTGCGAATAACTGGGATTTATCAACTAAAAGAGCCACTGCAATTGTAGCGATTTTGAGTGAAAATACAAGAATCAATAAACAAAATCTAACTGCTGCTGGAAGAGGAGAATTTTCGCCTTTAGCCAGTAATGAAACCGCTGAAGGAAAAGCAAAGAATCGTAGAATCGAAATTATTTTAACACCAAGATTAGACGAAATTGCCGAAATGTTGAACGATATCAATTAAAATAACTTTTGAAATAGAATTTCTTGAGCAATCTGAATAGCTAGAGATTAATTAAGCTTTGGCAAATTTTAAAAAATTGCCAAAGCTTTTCATCACAAATTAACTTTAATGAAATACACCACACTACCCAATACTGATATAAAAGTCAGCAAAATTTGCCTTGGAACCATGACTTTTGGACAACAAAACACCGAAGCAGATGGTCATTCCCAAATGGATTATGCCTTAGAAAACGGCGTTAATTTCTTTGATACCGCCGAAATGTATTCGGTCCCCGGGCGCGAGGAAACCTACGGAAGTACAGAAAAAATCCTTGGAACCTGGTTCAAAAAAACAGGTAAAAGAGAAGAAATAGTTTTGGCCTCCAAAATTGCCGGACCCAATCCTATTTTTGGATACATGAGAGAAAAATTAGATTTTTCGCCAGCCAGTCTCAAGTATGCATTGGATAATAGTTTACAACGCTTACAAACTGATTATCTTGATGTGTACCAATTGCATTGGCCAGAACGCAAAACCAATTATTTTGGACAACGCGGTTTCAAAGTCCAAGATGATGCTTGGGAAGATAATATTCACAATGTATTAGAAACATTAGACGGTTTTGTCAAAGAAGGAAAAATTAAACATATTGGACTTTCAAATGAAAATCCTTGGGGAATCATGCGTTTTCTGGAGGAAAGCAAATACAACAATTTACCAAGAGTGAAAACGATTCAAAATCCATATTCGTTATTGAATAGACTTTTTGAAAACGGTTCTGCTGAAATTTGTATGCGAGAAAATGTGGGTTTGTTGGCGTATTCGCCAATGGCTTTTGGGGTTTTGTCCGGTAAATTTCTCGCTGGCGATCCTCATCCAAATGCCAGAATCAATTTGTTTCCACAATATTCCAGATACAACAGCGCACAAAGTACCGAAGCCACTCGCTTGTATCAGGAAATCGCTAAGAAAAATGGATTGACACTAACAGAATTGTCTTTGGCATTCATAGCCCATCAGCCGTTTGTAACCAGCACGATTATTGGCGCCACAACATTGGAACAATTAAAGGAAAATATCGATACTATCCAAGTGTCACTTTCAGATGAAATTTTAAAAGCGATTGATGAAGTGCAAGCCATAATTCCTGATCCGGCACCGTAAATAAAAAATCATTTTTTGTCATTCTAACAAAGGAGGAATCCCGTTATGTGAGATTCCTACTTTGCTGGAATGACAATTTATATTTATAACGTTCAATTATTAAAGATCAAATTCATCATCAACAAATAAGGAATCCACTTTTATTTGCATTGAATCTTGTACTTTGAATTTGATAAAAGATTTAGCAGGTCCTGAAATTAATATGGGTAAGGACTTGTAAATAGTATCTTCTGGGGTCAATAGTCCTCTTCGAAACATAATATTAGTTAAGAACGATTCTTGTTGTACCGCAAAATCTTTCAACATCCCTTGGTCGTTAATTTGATACATGAATTTTTTTGGACTTGGGATAATTCTAGCGAGATACAAGCATTCGTTCAGCGATAATTCCGAAGGTGTTTTTTGGAAATAAAACTGACTTGCTTCGCCAATTCCATATACATTTGGCCCCCATTCGATAATATTAAAATATACTTCGAGCATGCGTTCCTTGCTCACGATTCGATTGTTTTCCAGAATATAAACCAATAAAATCTCTTCCAGTTTACGGGATACTGTTTTCTCCCGACTCAGAAAAACATTTTTCACTAACTGCATGCTGATGGTACTGGCACCGCGGGAGAATTTTTTGGTTTTAATGTTTTTGATGATGGATTGTTTGAAAGCTTCCTTGATAAATCCACGATGCGAAAAGAAAGAAGGATCTTCCGTTGTCAAAACCGATTTTCTTAAATAGGGTGAAATTTGGTCCAGCGGCGTGTAATTTGGATTGAAGGAACCCACTAAAACCGGACGTTGCAACACATTTTTGATAAGTGCCCGATAGACAAATTCGCCATTGAGTTTGTTTAGGTTGGCTTCGCCGTATTTAGTGATTTTTAGATTTTCTTTGTTCAGTTTACTGTCAAAAACCAACTGATTAGGTTTGTTTTGGTTGAAAGCAAAATCCAATTTGTAATCAAAAGTACCGCTGGCTTTCATTCCCTGAAAATGGGAAAATAAACCGTCAGGAAGCGAAGTAATAAAGTCCTGCGCTTTCATTTTTGGAATGTTTACTTTGAGTTTGTAAATCGTATCTTTTGCGGTTTCGTAAGCCAAGTAAGGGTGAAATTTTATTTTATTTAACTGAACTGTTGAACTGCTGTCAATCGAAATAAAATCGGAACCCAATAAAAATCGATAATCAAATCTGGCATTTTGTAGGAGTACATCTTTACTGGCAATTTTTGGATGATTGATTTTTAAATTGGCAATAGCCAAAAATCCATCAATATGCAGTTCGTCGCCGTCTTTATCTATATTTTGAACGTTCAATCGAATGGAGTCAAAGCTTGATTTTAGGTTGAAACGTTCGTCTAAATACGGCATTTTGATGGCGCCTGTGTCTATATTTACAAAACGAATATCCGCTTTTTTATTTCTTGGGTCGGCAAATCCTTTGATTTTCCATCGTTGCGAAATGGTATTGGTTTGAACTTTTATAGAAGTTTCGAGTTGTTTATTGACCAATCTCAGTTTTTGGAAATTGATGTTTGCCTTTTTCCCGTTATCATTGAGTCGAAAAGAAAGATTGTCCAAGATCATATCCGTTGGGACTAAATTCAGTGCTTTTGAAATAATTCTGTAAGCAAACTGAGCGTAATCTCTTTTTTCGTCGCGAATTTCAGTTTGATTGTCTTTTTTTAGAAAAGCATCATAATTTCCCGACTTTCCTTTTTTTACTAACTGGACAAAACCATTCTGCATTTCTAGAGTTCCAAGTTGCAAGTCGCCGGTGATTAATTTCCATAAATTGATACTGGTTTTTAGTTTTTGAATTTTGAAAAGCGTGTCGGCATTTTTTGGAACCAGTATTATTTCGGTAAGATTCAAGCCCGATAATCCGTCAAAAGAAGCTTTTTTTATCGTAAAAGTACTATTGTAATCCACTTCCATTTCATGGGAAACTTTTGCGATAGTCTGTTGTAAAACCGCATCACGAAACATATAAAAACCAGTAACAAAGAGAGCAAATAGTACAAAAAGTATTTTTGCAGCTAAAAATATTTTTTGTTTTCGGGTTTTCATAAACAGTTTAATAAATAAAAGAATCTAAAATACGAGGCGTTTGGAATATTGGACATAAAGAAACGGAAAATAATACTAAAGGAAAGTTTTTTATAATTTTCTTTAGAATTTTGATTGGAGAAAATGATTGTTGTTCCATTTTAGGACATAAAAAAACTACAACATAACTGCGTTGTAGTTTGAGAGTTTCTTAGGAGTTGCGGTATTAGCTATTGGGTTCCGGTTTTTTATATTCCATAGGATTGTAGTAGCGTCTTACTTTTTCCACAATTTGGTTCAACGTCATTTTGTCTGCTGTTTCCACGGCTTTTAGTTTTCCGGGTTCAATTAAATGATCTTTCATTAATTTTTGTTCCAGTTTCGTTTTGGTTTGAGCCGGACCAAAAACAATAAGTTCATCCGATTTTTTGACATACGAAAGAACTGATTTTATAAAGTAATTGAGTTGTTCTTCTTTTCGAGCCTCAAATTGTGATTCGTTAGTGCTATGATGGTCACCGCTGGAGAAAGTGCCTTTGTTGCCTTCCCTGTTGTGATACACGTCGTTTTCAACTTCAGAATCTATTTCGGTAATTTTTTCTGTGTCACCATCAAGAGCAACAATAATTGCTTTTGAAGAATCTATCCAAATGCCAGTTTGTCTTTTCATGTCTTTGCTGTTTTAAAATTAATGTAGATTGTTTTATTCGGCTTTATTGCAATAGAATCGCGCTTAGTTGACTTATTAAAACGTGTTCTGATTTGTTTTTTCCTGAAAATGATGAAGCCACGGCGTTGGCTGTTTTTAGAATAAGGGCATTAATTTCTGGAGTGAACAAGTGTTGGTGCTCTGCTCTGAAAATTTTAAAGTCGGGAATCGCTTGTTCCAATTCCCATTCATTGGCGACAAGCCAGTCAAAAACAATTTCGATTTCATAAGCGGTATCATCCCCAAATTCATTAAAACTGTTTTCCAGCGGAAGCCATTCTGTCTTTATAATTTGTTTCAGTTTCTCAATTTCTTCTTTGCGAATGGTTTTGTCTATGGCCGCGATAGAGTAGAACACTTTGCCTAAGTGTTCGTATAAATGTGTCATAGTTTGGTGTGAAGGTTTCATTTTATTTTCGTAACGTATTGTAAAACATAAAGTTACAAAAAATAATGAATTCCTTTGCTGCTTTTCCTTTTTAATTGAAATAAACGTGAATTTTAAAAAAATATAATTATTTGATTTTCAGTTTTTAACAAAAAAAAGAGGAAGTCTTTTTTAGTGACTTCCTCTTTTTTGCAGCGGTAGAAAAATTATTTTTTCGAATATTCTTTGTCTAAAAATAAGTAACGGGCGTCGTTCTCTGCTCGTACTGATTTTGAGGTTAAATCGATAATCATGATTTCGGGTTTTTCTTCATTTTTTGCCATTGGCCAAACCGGAAGCTTATCACCATTTGGATTTCCAGTTTTAATAAAATTGGCAAAATAATTCAGCATCGTTTCTGAAACTGCATAATCAGATTCTGTCCAGGCATAGTCTTTATTTCCGGCTAAATTACCCATTGCATATTCGATTTCGGCAGAGTGAACTGCTCCTTTTGGTATTGGTGTTTTTGGAGTGTTTGAATTCTTTTTGATGACACCTCCAGCAAGGCCAGCTTCAAGACTATTGTCTCGCATTTCTGGTCTGGGATGTGTGTAATAATAGCGGTATACTGGTTGCGCACTGTTTTTTCGATGCAAATCAAACCATTTCCAGGTGCTGTAGGCGATAAAACGGTCACCCGATAAATCGGTGGCAGATTGCTCTGTTACTTCCAGAGTTCCTGTTGGGTATAATTTCAATACTTCATCGGCTTTTTTGCCATACAATTCTTTTACTTTTTGAATATAGGTTTCATTACTGATGTCTTTTCCGGCTGTCAAAGCTCTGTAAGTCATTTCTTCGGAGTTCCATCCTAATAATAAAGGAATCATAGCCTGTTGTTTGGCTTCAAAAGTTTCAGGTAGTGTTTTGGTTAAAAAATAACCGTCAATGGTAGTTTTGAAAACGCCTAAACTGCTTCCTAACGATTTTTGGTAAAGTTCTAACGTAGACATTTCACGCAGATTTTTTAAGGAAGTTGCTCCGATTTTTTGGGCATATTCAAGACCTGTTTTTTCGGCTTCGGCCAAAGGAACCGGCGCTAATGTTGGGAATATTGAACCACCGCTTTCGCCAATAGCTCCTGTAATAAGTCCTTTTGATAAAGGAGAAGCCATTTGTGCACTTACGGCAATAGAACCCGCTGATTCTCCTGCGATAGTTACGCGTTTTGGGTCACCTCCGAATTTTGAAATATTGGCTTGTACCCATTTTAAAGCAGCATTTTGATCTAATAATCCGTAGTTTCCAGATGCACGATTCGGTGATTCTTTGGTTAATTCCGGATGGGAGAAAAATCCCCAAATCCCTAATCTATAATTTACGGTTAAGGTTACAATTCCTTTTTTTGCCATATTCTCACCATCATAACGACTTTCTGAGCCATCGCCTGCAGCAAAACCACCACCGTAGAAATACACTAAAACCGGTAATTTTTCATTGGCAGAATTAGCAGGAGACCAAACGTTCAGGTACAAACAATCTTCGCTCATGCCATCACTTCTAAAACCCATATCGCCAAAAACATTAGATTGAATGGCTCGGGGTCCAAATTTTTTGGTTTGCTTTACTCCATTCCAATTTGTAACGGGATGCGGAGCTTTCCATCGTAAATCACCTACTGGTGGTTGTGCGAACGGAATTCCTTTGAAACTTTGAATGTTTGTCTTTATGTCAAATTCTCCTTCAATAATTCCGTTTGCAGTAGTTAGCTGAACAGGAAAAGCATTTTGATTTTCGGCATGTTGCGCTTCCGAAAAGAAAGGAATGAGCAACAGCAGTATTCGGATACAGTTTGTTTTTAGATTCATAGTGTATTATTTTATTTATTTTTTTCTGATAGTTTATTTATCCAAATAGTTCACTCGCTACATCTTCAATTTTCGCTACTAATCGTATTTTGATTCCGGTATTTTTCAACGCAATTTTGTTGTATTTGGATACGAAAATGGTCGAAAAACCTAATTTCTCCGCTTCTTGAATGCGTTGGTCCACACGGTTTACCGGACGTATTTCGCCCGAAAGTCCAACTTCGCCGGCAAAGCAAAAATCTTTATTGACTGCAATATCTTCATTCGAGGATAAAATTGCGGCTACAACAGCCAAATCTATCGCAGGATCATCTACTGAAATTCCTCCGGTTATGTTGAGGAAAACGTCTTTGGCGCCAAGCCTAAAACCGGCTCTTTTCTCTAGAACTGCCAGAATCATATTGAGTCTTTTGGCATTGTAACCCGTGGTGCTGCGTTGTGGAGTTCCATAAACGGCGGTGCTGACCAAGGCTTGGATTTCAATCATCAACGGACGCATACCTTCTAATGTGGAGGCAATTGCGGTTCCTGATAGTTCTTCATCTTTGTGTGAAATCAATATTTCTGATGGATTAGAAACTTCTCGTAATCCGCTTCCTAACATTTCATAAATACCAATTTCGGCAGTGGAACCGAAACGGTTTTTCAACGAACGTAAAATGCGATACACGTGATTTCTGTCGCCTTCAAATTGTAAAACCGTATCGACCATGTGCTCCAATATTTTTGGTCCTGCAATGTTTCCGTCTTTGGTGATATGACCAATCAGAATCACTGGGATATTGGTTTCTTTGGCAAATTTTATCAATTCAGCCGTGGTTTCTCTAATTTGAGAAATACTTCCGGGAGTGGATTCAATATAATCCGTGTGCAAGGTTTGAATGGAATCGATAATAACGATTTCCGGTTCAATCGCTTCAATTTGCTTGAAGATATTTTGTGTTTTGGTTTCGGTCAGAATATAGCAATTGTCTCCGGTTGGAGTGATTCTTTCGGCACGCATTTTTATTTGTTTCTGACTTTCCTCGCCCGAAACATATAAAGTTTTGTAGGGTAACTTTAGAGAAATTTGGAGCAAGAGTGTGCTTTTTCCAATGCCGGGTTCACCGCCTAAAAGTATTAAGGAGCCGGGCACGATTCCGCCACCCAACACGCGATTTAGTTCGCCATCTGTCGTGTCCATCCGGATTTCTTGTGCCGAATCAATTTCGTTTATCCGTAACGGTCTTGGTGCTTTATTACTGGAAGTTGGTTCGCTTTTCCACGCGGTTTTTTCCTGTTTTTGGATGATTTCCTCTGCAATGGTGTTCCATTCTTTACAAGAATTGCATTGTCCTTGCCATTTTGCATATTGTGCGCCACAGTTTTGGCAAAAAAAAGTTGTTTTTACTTTTGACATTATTTTTTTGGTGTTTGACTGATCATATCATCGAATTTTTTCATTATTATGATTTGTAAGGTTACCAGTTTTTTTTGTTAATCAGCAATCAGATGTTTTCGGTTTCTGCATTAAATGATTTCTGTAAGGGCTTACTTTGTGCTAAATAAAAAATGCAAGATAACACAATATTTGCTTTTAGTAGGAAGTCAAAACTAGTTACTATTTAGCAAATATTTGTTTTAGAAGTAAGTCAAAAGTATTTTGATAAAAAAAGGTAGGAAATGGAATCACCAACGCTCTTTTTTTGAATTGCAAAAAGAGCGTCAGGGATTAATATGTTAACTTCTCTATGAATAGAAAAGTTCTTTTTGAAGGAACTATTTAGGTCAATGAATTATCGTTTTCATTTGGGAAAATAACCCATGGTTTGAAGGTTTTGGCATCTTCAAATTCTAGAGTTGCATAGGAAATTATGATAATTATATCATCTTTTTGAACTTTTCTGGCAGCAGGCCCGTTGAGCGTTATAGTTCCTGAATTTCTTTCGCCTTTGATCGCGTAGGTCTCAAAACGTTCTCCGTTATTGATGTTTACGATTGACACTTTCTCACCCTCAATAATATTTGAAGCATCTAGTAATATTTCGTCAATGGTGATGCTTCCAATATAATTCAGATCGGCTCCTGTTACCTTAACGCGGTGAATTTTTGATTTTAAAACTTGAATTTGCATGCTACAAAATTAAATTAATTTAATGAAATGGTATCAATCAAACGGATATTATTGACTACAACGGCAATAAAGGCGCGGTATTTTTTATTTTTATTTTTTCGGGTACATGCTACAAGGGTTTCTTCGTCAGCAATAACGAAATATTCTAGTGTAAAATGAGGATTATCTTGAAATAATTTTTCGACCCATTTTGAAATTTCCGTGCTGCTATTTGTTATAAATTTAGCTTTCACTGAAGCTAATGCTTTAAAAATAATAGTAGCTTCATTTCTTTCAAAGACAGTTAGACGTTCGTTTCTGGAGCTCATGGCAAGGTCGTTAGATTCTCTAAAAATGGGGCAACCAATTATGATGACGTTCAACTTGTTTTTCGCCACCATTTTCTTTACAATTTGCAATTGCTGAAAATCTTTTTCACCAAAATAAGCATTTGTAGGTTCAATAATTTCAAAAAATCGTTTTACAATTGTACCAACTCCATTAAAATGTCCGGGTCTGAACTTGCCTTCCATTTGGTTTTCCAATCCATCAAAATCAAAATGTTCGGATAGTGGTTTTCCATTATAAATATCTTCGATCGCAGGAGCATATAAGATAATATTTGGATTCAAAGCCTCAAGTTTTTTTATGTCGGCATCGAGTGTTCTTGGGTACTTTTCCAGATCTTCCGCATTGTTGAATTGGGTGGGATTTACAAAAATACTCACTACCGTGTGATCATTTTCCGTTAATGATTTTTGCATTAGCGCCAGATGACCTTGGTGTAAAGCACCCATGGTTGGAACAAATCCAATAGTGGATTGTAGGACTTTTAAGGGTTTCAAATAGTCTATTAAAGATGCTTTTCCGTAGAAAATAGGCATGGCAGTATTATTAAAATTAAGTGCAAACATAATATTTTAGTTAATAACTGCATAAATTATTGTAATTTTGCACTGTTTTTATTGCCAATAAATTAAGTAAAATACAATATGAAAGATAAGAGGATATTATACGTATCATCTGAAGTGGTGCCTTATCTCGCTGAAAACGAGGTTTCTTTAATGTCTTATGACGTTCCAAAAATGATAAATGATCAAGGCGGACAGATAAGAATTTTTATGCCAAGGTATGGAAATATTAACGAGAGAAGACATCAATTGCACGAGGTAATCAGATTATCAGGTATGAATTTGGTTGTTAATGATTTGGATATGCCATTGATTATTAAAGTAGCTTCAATACCAAAAGAAAGAATTCAAGTGTATTTTATCGATAACGATGAATATTTCAAACGCAAAGCAACTTTTGCAGATGAAGAAGGTGTAATGTATCCAGATAATGATGAGCGTGCCATTTTCTTTGCAAAAGGTGTGGTTGAAACTGTAAAAAAACTAAATTGGGTACCGGATATTATTCATGTTCATGGCTGGATGGCGGCAATGTTGCCAATATACCTCAAACATTATTATAAAAATGAAGCCTTGTTCTCAGAGACGAAAATTGTTACTTCGGTGTACAGTCAGTCTTTTGAAGGAACGTTAAATAGTGGAATGATTAATAAAGTGAAATTTGACGGCGTTCCCAAAGAAGAAATATCTGACTTAGAAGTTCCGAATTATGAAAACATTATTAAAGCTACTATTAAACACTCTGATGCCGTGATTATTGCTTCGGAAAACCTATCTCCAAGTTTAACAAAATTTATAGAATCTTCAGGGAAACCTTTTTTATCTTTCGTCCCGAAAGATGCATTCGCAGAAGCGTATACTAATTTCTACAGAGACGAGGTTCTTTAAAACTAAACTTTTTTATCAAATATGTACAATAATTCTTTCTTTAGGAAAATTCTGGTAGTGGCAAGTATTGCTTTTTTATATTCTTGCGACAAAGATTATAATGAAATTGGAGCTGATTTAATAGGTGAAAACAATTTTGATCTTGAAAAAGAAACATACGATGTACTAGCGTACAATCAAAAAACAGGAGCAATACAGTCAAATAATCTTGCCGTAAGTCCGTTAGGAATTTACAACAATCCAGATTTTGGTGAAGTAACGGCAAACTACGGAACTCAACTGACATTGGTGACACCTATCACGTCGATAGGAGCAAATCCTTACATAGAAAGTGTTATCTTGACAATACCATATTTTAGTACATTGACCGCCTCATCTGCCACAACTGGGAATGTTTATCGCTTAGATTCAATTTATGGTGCTGATAAAGCTAAAATGAATCTAAGTATATATGAGTCAGGATATTATATGAGAGATGTGGATCCGGTAGGCGGATTTCAACAAGCTCAAAATTATTTTACAAATCAAAACACAGATTTTGATAATGTAAAAGTAGCTGGGCGGTTGAATGACGCAGCTGATACTGCACAAAATGATGCTTTTTTCTTTGATCCTACAGAACGTGTGGTTACCGTTACGGATTCTATAACTAGTGCTGTAACAACTACAAGAACGGCGCCAGGTATGCAGATTAACTTGAACAAAAGCTATTTCAAAACGAGGATAATAAACGCTGTTGCTTCGGGAAAATTAGCAACTAACGATGTTTTTAAAGAATATTTTAGAGGACTATACTTTAAAATGGAGAAAGCCTCAGGAAGTGCCGGTAATTTAGCAATGTTAGATTTAAAAGCTGGAAAAATAACTATTAAGTATAATGAGGATTTGGCTTCAACGACAGGAGGGAGTCCAACAAGAGTTAAAAAAACGATAGTGATGAACCTTACGGGGAATTCTGTAAGTCTGTTAGATAACAATTTTGGAAGTAGCGGGCTTGCCTACAATGCATTGCCAACTACAGGAAACACTTCAGAAGGAGATGAAAAACTATATCTAAAAGGAGGAGAAGGGTCAGTGGCAGTATTAAGCCTTTTTAATACCGCTGGTCAATTAGAAACTATTAGAAATAGTGGCTGGCTAATTAATGAAGCAAATCTTGTTTTTCATATTGATTCGGTGGCCATGAAGGGAAATTATGAACCACAAAGGATTTATTTGTATGATTTTAATAACAATCGTCCAATAGTGGATTATTATATGGATGTGACTGCCAATACTGTAAATCCTAAAAAATCGAAAACTGTTTTTGATGGAAATATTAATATTGACGCCACCACTAAAAAAGGGCTGACATACAAGATTAGAATTACTAATCAAATTCGAAATCTTATTAATAACAAAGATTCAACTAATGTCAAATTAGGAGTTGTTGTTACAGAAGACATTGGTACATTTACTTCTCATAAAGTGAGAAATTCAAGTTCCTATATCACTGGAGCGCCAAAAGCTTCTGTGATGAATCCGTTAGGGACTATATTGTACGGATCTAAGTCTACAGTTCCGATTGACAAGCGATTGAAACTTGAAATTTTTTATACAAAACCTAATTAAGCTAAAAATATGTGTGGAATCGTTGGATATATTGGTTATAGAGAAGCTTATCCTATTGTAATAAAAGGATTAAAAAGGCTGGAGTACAGAGGATACGATAGTGCCGGTGTCATGTTATATGATGGCGAAAACTTAAAACTTTGTAAGACAAAAGGAAAGGTTTCTGATCTGGAGGCCAAGGCGGCTACGAGCATGACTACCAATGGAACAATTGGAATAGGGCATACCCGTTGGGCTACTCATGGAGTTCCTAATGATGTAAATTCACACCCACATGTTTCTAATTCTGGGGATTTGGCTATAATTCACAACGGAATTATTGAGAATTACGCACCTTTAAAAGCAGAGCTGATCAAAAGAGGGTATGTTTTTCATTCTGATACTGATACAGAAGTATTAATTAATCTTATTGAAGAAGTACAGAAAAAAGATAATCTAAAATTAGGTAAAGCAGTACAGGTTGCTTTAAATCAAGTGGTTGGTGCTTATGCAATAGCCGTTTTTGATAAAAAAAATCCAAACGAAATTGTTGCTGCACGATTAGGAAGTCCATTGGCAATTGGTGTTGGTGAAGGAGAATTTTTTATTGCCTCTGATGCATCACCTTTTATAGAATATACTTCGAATGCTGTTTATTTAGAAGATGGTGAAATGGCTAATATTAGGTTGCATAAACCTATGAAAATTCGAAAAATTAAAGATGATTCTTTAGTAAATCCTAATATTCAAGAACTTCAAATGAATTTGGAGCAAATTGAAAAAGGTGGTTACGATCATTTCATGCTAAAAGAAATTTATGAACAACCAAGTGTTATTAAAGATACGTACCGAGGAAGACTTCATGCTAATGAGGGGTTGATTCAAATGTCAGGTGTAGAGGATAATTTAGAAAAATTCCTAAATGCCGACAGAATTATAATTGTTGCTTGTGGTACCTCTTGGCACGCAGGTTTAGTTGCGGAATATATTTTTGAAGAATTTGCCCGTATACCTGTTGAGGTTGAATACGCTTCAGAATTCCGATATAGAAATCCTATAATTAACAGCAAAGATATTGTTATTGCCATTTCCCAATCAGGAGAAACGGCTGATACTATGGCTGCTATAAAGCTGGCCAAAGAAAACGGAGCATTTGTTTTTGGGGTATGTAATGTGGTTGGATCTTCTATTTCTAGAGAGACACATGCAGGTGCTTACACACATGCAGGGCCTGAAATTGGAGTTGCCTCAACAAAAGCTTTTACTACTCAAATTACAGTTTTGACTATGATAGCTTTGCGTTTAGCTAAAGCTAAAGGGACGTTATCAAATTCTGTGTTTCATGCTTATTTACAAGAATTGGAAATTATACCTGAAAAAGTAAAAGAAGCTTTAGAGACAAATGAAAGAGCGAAAGAAATTGCAGCTATGTTCAAAGATGCGCCAAATTGCCTTTATTTAGGTCGAGGATATAATTTTCCTGTAGCACTTGAAGGAGCGTTGAAACTAAAGGAAATCTCCTATATTCATGCCGAAGGATATCCTGCGGCTGAAATGAAACATGGGCCAATTGCACTGATAGACGAACACATGCCAGTAGTTGTTATTGCGCCAAAACAAGGTCATTACGACAAAATCGTCAGTAATATACAAGAGATAAAATCCAGAAGTGGAAAAATTATAGCTGTGGTTACTAAAGGAGATACACAAGTTCGCGAGTTAGCCGATTATGTTATCGAAATACCAGAAACTTCGGATGCTTTATCGCCGTTGATTACTACGATTCCGTTACAGCTCTTGTCGTATCATATTGCTGTTATGCGGGAATGTAATGTAGATCAACCTCGTAATTTAGCAAAATCAGTTACGGTGGAATAAATATATTAGTAACGAAATAGCACTAACAATCAATTTAGTAATACAAACCTCGAAAAGTCTTTCTTTCGAGGTTTTTTTTTGTCTTACATGGCTTGTAAATGACAAATTTAGCATAAATTTTTGCTGTTTTGCCACTTTTATCATATCTCTAAAAATTAATAATAATTTTGTGATAAATGTATTTTTTATATGCATGCATAATGTAATTATGATATTTTATTCTTTATTTTAACATTTAAAAGTAAATTATAAATATAGAATAACATTAAATGAAGCAAAATTACTGATAAATATGAAATTTTTTAGGCTATTTTTTATTAATATCAAAAATATTTGTACTTTGGCTTCCTAAACCAACAAAATATAACCCATGAGAGTGTATTTACTTTTTTTGTCTTTGTTTTTTTGCAGTCTGACCTTTGCTCAAAACTCAATTTCAGGTATTGTTACCGATAGTAACAACCAACCAATTCCTGGTGCCAACATTAAGATTGTTGGAGATGCTTCTGGTACAATTACGGATCTTGATGGTTCATTTGTTTTACAATCCTCTAAAAAACCGCCTTTTTCAATTGAGGTAACCAGTGTGGGGTTTGTTTCTCAAAATATAAATGTTGTTTCCTCTACTCAAAAACTTTCGATAACGCTTTTAGATGAAGAGAACAAACTTGATGAGATTGTGGTTTCTGCCTCAAGAACTCCAGAGAGAGTGATCGAATCGCCCGTTACCATTGAAAGAATGGGGATTCAGCAGGTAAAGAATACGACAGCACCAACCTTTTATGACGGGTTGGAAAACCTAAAAGAGGTGCATTTTAATACGAGTAGTATTTCCTTTAAATCCATCAATACAAGAGGTTTTTCGACTGTAGCCAATACTCGATTCATGCAACTTGTGGACGGAATGGATAATTCTTCTCCAGCCTTAAACTTCGTTTTGGGAAATTTAATTGGACTTTCTGATATTGATGTTGCCAATGTGGAATTACTACCGGGAGCTTCCTCAGCATTATATGGTGCAAATGCTTTCAACGGTATTTTATTTATGAACAGTAAAAATCCTTTTACCAATCAAGGAATCAGTACGTACGTAAAATATGGTCAGACTACGCAAAAAGCAGCTGGAACAAATGATTATTTTGATTTTGGAATCAGAGCTGCAAAAGCCTTTAGCAAACATTTTGCTGCTAAAGGGAATTTTAATTTTTTGAGAGCCACAGAATGGATTGCTGCGGACCAAAGAAGTGTTACTGGTGGATCAATCGGGCATGCTAATAATCAAAACTATGATGGATTAAATTTATATGGTGATGAGGTGACTACGTTTATTAATAATGTAGGTCAGGTAAGCAGAACTGGATACCGCGAACAAGACTTGAATGACAATAAAGTACGTAGTGTGAAAGCAGATTTCTCTTTGCATTTTAAACCATGGGAAGGGGAAACCGAAATTATCTTACAACATAAATTAGGGTTAGGAAGTACTATTTACCAAGGAGCAAATAGATATGCGCTGAATGATTTCTTTATGCAACAAACTAAAATTGAGGTTAAAGGAAAAAACTTCTTCGTAAGAGGGTATGTTACTGATGAAGACGCTGGGAATTCTTACGATATGCGTTTTGCTGCTTGGAATGTTAATAGAGCTGCCAAATCAGATACAGAGTGGTTTACAAACTATGCAACTGCATATCAACTTTCAGGAGCTGTGCTGGGGACTAATGCTCAGGCATCAGCTGCTAATGCAAGAAATTATGCCGATTACAATGTTAAACCTGCCGGGCTTCCTTTTTTACCTACGCCAACTGGAAGTGCAAGATTTGAGCCAGGTTCTGCAGAATTCAAAAGCGCTCTGGCTGCGGCAATAGCGGAGCCGGATCTAACTAAAGGAGCAAAATTTATTGATCAGTCTAAAATTTACCATTCAGATGTAAATTATAATTTTAAAGATTTAATTCAATTCGCGGAAATCCAATTAGGTGGGTCATTCAGACAATATGAAATGAACTCTCAAGGGACAATTTTTACTGACTTTGATGGTCCTTTACGCTATAATGAGTACGGTGCTTATACGCAATTGACTAAAAAATTCTTAGATGACCGATTGAAATTTACAGGATCTGCAAGATATGATAAAAGTCAAAATTTTAATGGAAACATTTCGCCTCGTGTCTCTTTAGTGTATTCTGCAGGAGAGTCAAAGAGACATAATTTTAGAGTTTCGTATCAAACGGGTTTTAGAAACCCAACAACGCAGGATCAGTATATTGGTCTTGACCTTGGGCCATTTGCTTTAATTGGATCTGCTCCTGAAAACTTAGATCGTTTTACAGAGGTTAGAGGAGTTAGTGCGGCAGGACAAGCGATGGGTGTTCCGGCTACTTTAACATTAACAGGGCAAAATGCCTATAATAATTCGTTTACGCTAGCTTCAGTTCAGGCTTTTAGTGCAGCAATAGCTGCAAATCCAGCTAATGTTCCAGCAGCAGCAGCTTTGTTGCAAGTGGCGAATGTGGGACTGGTAAAACCAGAAGAAGTTCAGGCACTTGAGCTAGGATATCGTACGGTTGTGAATAATGATTTATCAATCGATATCAATGGATATTACAATGTGTATAATGATTTCATGAATGTTTCAAGAGTAATCAGTCCTTATTATGGGGATGTTGATACAACATTTGATTTTGGTAATCCGGCAACTTTAGCAACGCTTTCTGCTTTAAGTAACGGAGATAGAAGAGTCTATCAAGTTTATACTAATACTACTGCAAAAATTACTTCTCAAGGTTTTGGTGTAGGATTGTCTAAAAAAGTCTACAAAGATTTTGAGGTTGGTGTAAATTATAACTTTGCCGAATTTAGTTTTGATCAAGCAGAAGACCCAGGTTTTGTTGCCGGTTTCAATACGCCAAAACATAGGGTTAAAGCTTCGGTAGGAAATGATAAATTATTCAAAAATTTTGGTTTTAATATTAATGCGAGATACAACACAGAATATTTATGGCAGTCTTCTTTTGCTGACGGAATTGTTCCTGAAAACACGGTCTTAGATGCTCAAATTAATTATGGTTTTCCAGCTTTAAAATCAGTACTTAAAGTGGGAGCTACGAATATAGGAGGGAAAGATTATATTCAAGTAATTGGAGCAGGTGCAATTGGACAACAGTGGTTTGCTTCTTGGACAATTAATCCTTAATTCAGAAAAGTCAATAATTTTAAAAAATATATTATGATAAAAAATTTCAAATGGCTGTTGTTGATTTCGCTAACCTTCGCAGCATGTAATACCGATGATGAAAATGCTGCCCCAGTTGAGGTACCTATAACTTCGGGAACAGCAAGTTTTTCTAAGTACGTTGCTCTGGGGGATTCATTTGCTGCAGGATACAGTGATGGAGCTCTTTTCAAAAAAGGTCAAGAAAATTCGTATGTCAATATTCTGTCTCAACAGTTCGCTTTAGCTGGCGGTGGGGAATTTAAAATCCCTTACACAAATGACAATATTGGTGGTTTGTTGTTTGGAGGGAATGTCATAGCAACAAATAGATTATATTTTAATGGTTCTGGACCGGTTTCCGTGAGCGGAACGCCTACAACTGAAATTACAAATAAAGTAGTGGGACCTATTAATAACCTAGGTGTTCCGGGGGCTAAAAGTTATCATTTAGTAGCTCCTGGATATGGAAGCTTAGCCGGAGTAGCTACAGGAGCAGCTAATCCTTATTTTGCTCGTTTTGCTTCAGCTTCAGGAACAACTGTTTTAGCAGATGCCCTGACTCAAACACCTACATTTTTCTCCTTGTGGATTGGGGGTAACGATGTCTTGACGTACGCAACCAGTGGTGGTATTGGAGTGAACAGAACTGGAAATGGTAATCCTGCCACTTACGGGTCTAATGATATTACAGATCCAACTGTTTTTGCAACTGTTTTTACCGGATTAGTGAATGCCTTAACCGCTAATGGAGCAAAAGGTGTGGTTGCTAATCTTCCTTATGTAACTACACTTCCATATTTTACAACAGTTCCTTATAATCCAGTTCCATTGACGGCAGCCGCGGCTGTGCAACTAAATACGGGTTATGCTACTTATAATGGCGGTTTGCAAGCCATGGTTACTAATGGTTTGCTTACTGCCGCTGAAGCAACCAGAAGAACCGTTAAGTTCGCTGCTGGAGCAAATGCGGTTGTGATTGTTGATAGTTATTTGACAAATTTGACAGCGTATGGAGTTCCTTCCTACAGACAAGCAACTAAAGAAGATCTTTTAGTATTGACCTCAAGAAATTTTATAGGAACATTAGTAGGTGGTAATGCTGCTGCTGTAAATGGCGTTTCGGTACCTCTTGCTGATAATTGGGTTTTGTCTAAAGATGAAGTTGCCGAAGTAAAAGTGGCTACAGATGCTTACAATGTTACCATAAAATCAGCGGCTGATGCCAAAGGGTTGGCTTTTGTTGATACTAAAGCAATTATGGCTCAGCTGTCCACAAGTGGAATTCGTTTTGGGAATTTTCATATCACGGCAGCTTATGTTACCGGCGGTGCATTTTCACTCGATGGTGTTCATCCTAGTGCAAGAGGATATGCATTAATAGCTAATTATTTTGCTAGTTCTATTAATGCTACATATGCAGCGACGTTGAGACCAGTTGATTTAGGCCTTTATCCTATTCAGTATTCAGCATCAATTCAATAACAGGAATTTGTTTCATTTATAAAAAACAACCACCCGTTTATGACGCGGTGGTTGTTTCATTTAATGATTCTAGGATCTTTTGATCGTTTCTAAGTCATTTCTAAACAATCGATTAAAAAAAACCTTTTTTTATAAAAAAAGATATTGATTTTATATTTTAAAAATTATCTTTGCACACTGAAAAAAGTGTCTAATCGATATGTTTCGATTGGTTCTGTTTCATAAACCTAAATAGCTATTTAATAAACACATAAGTAATGTCAAAAGTAATAGGAAAAGTTGCCCAAATCATTGGCCCAGTAGTTGACGTTGTTTTCAACGGTAAGGATGTTGAACTTCCAAAAATTTATGATTCATTAGAAATCACAAAAAAAGACGGTACATTATTAGTACTTGAAGTACAATCTCACATTGGTGAAAACACAGTACGTACCATTTCGATGGACTCAACAGATGGTTTGAGTAGAGGTTATGAAGTAGTTGGGACAGGAAATCCTATTCAAATGCCAATTGGAGCGGATGTTTACGGACGTTTATTCAACGTAATTGGAGATGCCATTGATGGTTTAGGAAATTTGCCAAAAACCGGAGAAAACGGAATGTCTATTCACAGACAAGCACCAAAATTCGAAGATTTATCTACTTCTTCTGAAGTTTTATTCACAGGTATTAAAGTAATCGATTTAATTGAGCCGTACTCAAAAGGTGGTAAAATTGGATTGTTTGGTGGTGCTGGAGTTGGTAAAACAGTTTTGATTCAGGAGTTGATTAACAATATAGCTAAAGGTCACGGTGGACTTTCTGTATTCGCAGGAGTAGGAGAAAGAACACGTGAAGGGAATGACTTACTTCGCGAGATGTTAGAGTCAGGAATTATAAAATACGGGGATGAATTCATGCACTCTATGGAAAATGGAGGATGGGATTTATCTAAAGTGGATATGCCAGGAATGAGAGAGTCCAAAGCTACTTTCGTTTTCGGTCAAATGAATGAGCCTCCAGGAGCTCGTGCTCGTGTGGCGCTTTCTGGATTGTCTATCGCTGAATATTTCCGTGATGGAGCAGGAACTGATCAAGGGAAAGATGTATTGTTCTTCGTGGATAACATCTTCCGTTTTACACAAGCAGGTTCTGAGGTTTCGGCTCTTTTAGGTCGTATGCCATCTGCGGTAGGATACCAACCAACATTAGCAACTGAAATGGGTGCTATGCAAGAGCGTATTACCTCTACAAACAAAGGTTCTATTACATCTGTACAAGCGGTTTACGTTCCTGCGGATGATTTAACGGATCCAGCTCCGGCTACAACATTTGCTCACCTTGACGCAACAACAGTATTGTCTCGTAAAATTGCAGAGTTAGGTATTTATCCTGCAGTGGATCCATTGGATTCAACTTCAAGAATCCTAACACCACAAATTTTGGGTGATGAGCACTATGACTGTGCGCAAAGAGTAAAAGAAATTTTGCAAAAATACAAACAACTACAAGATATCATTGCGATCCTTGGTATGGAAGAATTATCTGAAGAAGATAAATTAGCCGTTTCAAGAGCACGTCGTGTGCAACGTTTCTTGTCTCAGCCTTTCCACGTTGCAGAGCAATTTACAGGGTTAAAAGGAGTGTTAGTTGATATCAAAGATACTATCAAAGGATTTAATATGATTATTGACGGTGAATTAGATCACTTGCCAGAATCCGCTTTTAACCTTAAAGGTACGATTGAAGAGGCTATCGAAGCTGGAGAAAAAATGTTAGCAGAAGCATAAATTAGTGTTCAGTGTTCAGTCTCAGTATTCAGTACTGTGACTGTAAACTGAGACTGTAAACTAAAAAGTATGTTATTAGAAATAGTATCACCAGAAGCAAAATTGTTTTCAGCAGAAGTTACTTCGGTAACACTGCCAGGAGTTGATGGGAGCTTTCAGATTTTGAATAACCACGCGCCAATTGTTTCTATTCTAGAAAATGGTGTTGTGAAAATTACAGCTTCAAACTTTGCTTTTGCAAAAGAAGTAGCTGGTAAATTTACCAAGCTGGATGCCCAAAATTATACACTTGCTATCAATTCAGGAACAATTGAAATGAAAGACAACAAAGTTATTGTTTTAGTTGACTAAGATGATTTCCGATATATAAATGAAAGCCTCGCAATTTGTGAGGCTTTTTTTTTTGGAGCTATTTCCAGCTGTCCACTATATCTTTTGTAAAACTTCCAGCCAAAGGCTTGCAGCTTTACAAAAGGATGCCGTTTCCATCTGGGCTAAAATACAGAGAACAGGAAATTATTCGTCTCTTGTAAACTCCATAATGTCTCCGGGTTGACATTCCAGTATTTCGCAGATCAATTCTAAAGTCGAAAACCGAATCGCTTTTGCTTTCCCGGTTTTCAAGATAGACAGATTAGCGGTTGTGATTCCCATTCGTTCCGCTAATTCATTGGAACGCATCTTTCGCTTGGCGAGCATTATGTCTAAGTTGATTATAATAGACATGCTTATATTGTTAGATTATTTTCCGCCTCAATACTATTTCCTTTTTTAATAACATCAGAGAATGCTAATAATCCAATGCCAATTGCTAGTAATAATAAATCCATAATTATATTAGATAGTGTTTCGACATCTTGTGATTGATTCATGCCTAACAATGTAATTATAATTCCAGAAACACTTAATACTAATAAAAGATAGCCGCTTCTGTTAAATCTTTCTGAGCTTTTGAAATTAAAAAAACCTTCTTTAATAAATCCTTGTAGCCCTTTTTGTATGTTAAAAAGTGCAAATATTAAAATAGCAATGCGCATCAACATTACATAAGGACTAAAATTTCCGAAAATGGAATCTTTGTACATTAAAGTTATTGCTTCATTAGATAGGTTATACCGTAAAACTTCGTTTATTGGAACTGCTAAGATTAATAATGCTATAAATATTTTTAATACCCAATTTAAAATAATAATTTTTTTCATAATAGTTTTTTTTAGTTTCAACAAATATATAAAAATTATTGATAAACAATAATTAAATATTTTAAAACAATAAAATTAATATAAAAAATTAATTCCAAGTACTTTTCATGTTTCTTTTTTTATTCTAATTCTGAAATAGAAACTGTTCCAAAGAGGAGTCTTTTTTTTTAATATTTTTATATATTAAAAAAGCCTAACAGGTTTCCAACATCTGTTAGGCTTGAGCTGATAAAGAATTTTTAAACAAACCTTTAAAATAAATCATCAACCGTGGAATTCAATTTATGAGTTTCTGGAAATCATGTTTTAAGATGTGTTTCATTATTGATTCAGGAGTGCTCACCTACTCCCTTTTTTCTATAATTTCTATTTAAAATCTGGTTGATATACCAATGTTAATGGTGTAATCAGCAAATGCGGCGTCACCCTGAACATGAGTGCCTGTTGTAGCTGAATTCTCTTTATCGGTTACACTTTGCGTACGGTTGCGAACCACTGCAAAGGGTACTGATGCAAAAAGGATAACTTTTTTATATTCATAGTTTACAGATGGCTCTACTGACCAAATGTATCCCGGGCGACGGAAATCACCGCTGCCTCCCACAAGATCATGAACGGGAATTCCTTCTAAGCGGGCGCCTGCGGCTAGAGACAATCCTTTTATTTGGTTTACAGAATAGTTTAAACCAGCTCTGAACATGTACTGATCTGGTACACTCATAATCGCTTCATTTGCTAGCCGTGAAGCTAATGTTTCTCTGTAGGTTCTCGTTCCGTTTTGTTCACGTGGATTTATCAAATAATAGAAATTACCATAAACACCAAAGTTTTCTATGAAGTTATAATATGCATTTAATTCAAAAGTAAATCCAGTACCACCGTCACCTAACTGGATGGATTGATCTACGGGGCGCAATTCTTTTGTTCTGTTTGGACCTACATTATAAAAATAATCTTTGTAGTTGTAATCACCGGTTGGTAACTTTATCCCTAATCCTAATTGGATATTTCCTTTTGTGCTTTTTGCAGGATCTAACATCCATCGGTAAGCGGCAAATCTTATGTCGCCAATGCCAAACGAACTGGTAGAATTCCGTTCTCTTTTTACATAAGTACCGTTGACTAATCCATGTTCGTACAGCGAAGAACGAACGTTGTTTGAAATGGGTAGATCGACCATAACGGACCAGCGATTGCTCAATATTCGAGTCAGTGAAAGATTGAAAACAGAAGTATAATTGATTACTTCTGTTTTTTGAAGCAACCTATCTTTGTTTTCTTCTCTTCCAGAAAAGTGTCTGAATGATCTAAAATAGCGACCGCTGCTGGCAAATTGCCATCCGGAAACGGTAGTGCTGTCAGTATGAATCGACATGCAACTTGTCGCATTACCTTTAATAGCAACACATCCTTGTGCTGATATCTTTTGGGCATTAAATGCAGTTGCTATGAATAGAATAAATGTACAAACGGATTGTAAAGTGGATGAATTTTTCAAGTTTTGGTTTTATTATGGTTAATGATTTAATTTAAGCATACGGCAACTTCTTCCAGAGAGAAAGTAAGTGTCAAAAAATAATGGTTGGTTGATAGGTAGTGTCGCTCTATAACAGGTTTTACTGTTGGCTTTCGCCAAAGATTCGCGTGTAATTTTACAAGGCAAAGTTGAAGAATGAACGCTTTTCTTTAAAATAAAGAATGCAATTCAAAAATTCAAATTTTAAAGTGCTAATCAATTTAAGTCAGGATACTGAAAGCTATTTGCACAAAATGGACCAGAATAGAAATAATATAACTCATTGAAATCATTCAGAAAAATGATTAGAAAAATACAAAAGTTATTTTGCGTTTTTAGCGGTCGTAATTTCTAACGAAAGGTTTAATAGAAGTACAGATTTAGCTCAAAGAAATCGTGAATTATCGTGACTTTACAAATGCCAGATAAAAGCGAATAACTTCACTAAAAATAAAAGAAGATTTAAACGAAATCGGGTGGGGTATACGATAAAGCAAGGTATCCTGAGTGTAAGGACGGTGTAGGACTTTCATTAAATGCTACAAGCACTGCTTCCTTTTCGGGTGAAAAAGTAATACAAACGGCTGTATTTGGTACGTAATCTTTCAGGAAAGATTTTAATAGTTTTTTAACCGGAGACTCTTTTGATGAGGATCCGTTGAATAATTGATTGTCTACAATATCTTTTAAATCCTGGTTTATTGCATCTTGATGAGAATTGCGCAGGTAATACAGACTAAGTATGTTGTTTTGAATTCTTTTTTTGAAAATGTGATAACTCTTGTTGTTGATGACAACATCTTCATTGACATACTCAAAATCAGTATCTTCGATAAAAGAGTATAAAGTGGCATTTAATTGGATTACTTGAAACTCTGAATCGTTTCTTTTTTCCATAGCGGATACCCAAGCTTGCTCTTCTTGATAAGCAAACATCAGATAGTATCCCATCACGTTGTAGAACAACGTTACTAGTAAAAAAAGTGATGCAATTCGTTTCATATGGGCCGAAAGTAGAAAACTATTTCATAGGTTGATATCTCCGATATTAATTTTAAGTTTTTTTTAACATAATTTTATGAAAGTTGTAAATCGAAACCGTTTTCGGAAAAATTTGTATAATTTTTTTCCATTGGTTTATTCTAGTTGTTAATTTTTAATGGATTTAATTTTATTGATGAAGAAGCCAAATTTAGGTTTAGAGAAAAAAATTTGTTTTTTTTTAAATTTTTGATAGAAAATTAAACAATTGGGACACAAAATCCATAAACCAAAAAAGATGCTTATTTTTGCTGACTATGAAACATTTTCCAGAAAATCTGTCCGCTAAACTTGAAATTCGAAAGCAGCATAATGCGTTGCGAAAATTACCTTTGTTAAGCAAAAGGATTGATTTTTCTTCGAATGATTATTTAGGGCTTTCCCAGTCTGAAATTATTTTTAAGGAGACGCACGAGTTTTTAATTCGCAATAAAATCACTCAAAACGGAGCAACCGGTTCCCGCTTATTGTCTGGAAACCATAAATTGTATCAAGAAACAGAAGACTTTATTGCTGAGTTCCATCAATCAGAAACAGCGCTAATTTTTAATTCGGGTTATGATGCTAATGTTGGATTCTTTGGCTCGGTTCCACAAAAAGGAGATTTGATTTTATACGATGAGTTGTGCCATGCTTCTATTCGGGACGGAATTCAATTGTCGAATGCGAAAGCCTATAAGTTCAACCATAATGATTTTGAAGATTTAGAAAAGTTAATTATACGGAATCCAAACATTACGATTTATATCGTAACCGAATCTATTTTTTCGATGGATGGTGATTGTCCAAATCTTGAAGAATTAATTTTGGTTTCAAATAAACATACTTGTTATCTTGTTGTTGATGAAGCGCATGCTTTAGGAGTTTTTGGTGCAGAAGGCCAAGGATTTGTTCAAATGTTGAGCTTGCAAGATCACGTTTTTGCTCGCATTATGACTTTCGGGAAAGGATTGGGTTGTCATGGAGCAGCGATTTTAGGTTCAGTTGAATTGAAGGATTATTTGGTAAATTTTGCCCGAAGTTTTATTTATACCACTGGGCTTTCGCCGCATTCGGTTGCTACGATTTTGGTTGCCTATCAATTTTTAGAAAAAAATAAAAAAAATATAGAAGTACTTCGAGGAAACATCATTCATTTCAATCAGGAAAAGAATATGTTGGGATTAAAGCCGCTTTTCGTTCGAAGCAAATCAGCGATACAATCGGCTATAATCCCGGGAAATGAAAAAGTAAAAGCAATTGCTAACCAACTGCAGGAAAAGGGATTTGATGTAAAAGCGATACTTTCGCCAACCGTTCCCGAAGGGCAGGAACGTCTGCGTTTTTGTTTGCACAGTTATAATTCGCAAGAGGAAATCACGGAAGTGTTGCGATTGTTGAGTACTTTTGTTTTTATGGCACGCGGATAATACGGATTAAGCGGATTTTAATTTTTAAGCAGTAATAATGACTGAAATTTTACACAAAGAATTATCGGAATCTATTTTTAAGTTAATTGGAATCTATCAGTATTCATCAGAAGCGATAATTTTTAAAGGAAAACTAGAGTCAGAAGGGATTGAAGTATTTATGCGAGATAATAATACTGTTGATGCAAATCCAATGTATAGTAATGCTATTGGTGGTGTGAAACTTTTTGTGAGGAATGAAGATTTTATTGAAGGAAGTAGGATTATTTCTCAAATAAGCACGTATTCGCTGAATGAAGAAAATCAGCTGATTAAATGTCCAAAGTGTGGTGTTGAGCAAATTAACATGGTAACTTCAATTAATGATTTAAAATCATTACTCTCCTTTGTTTTTTCACTTCTTATTGTCGTAATACCTTTTTATTCTAAACATAAGTATAAATGCAATAAGTGTAAATTTGAATTTAATTAAATTTTAAAAATCCGTGACAATCAGTTAAATCTGTGTCATCCGTGTGCTAATTATATGAAACTATTTATAACAGGAATTGGAACCGATGTAGGTAAAACCATCGCGTCAGCCATTGTAACAGAAGCTTTAGAAGCTGATTATTGGAAACCCATTCAAGCGGGAGATCTTGAAAACTCTGACAGCCATAAAGTCAAATCATTTTTGTCTAATGAAAAAACGGTAATTCATCCTAATAGTTATGCTTTGAATACGCCAGCAAGTCCCCATTTTGCTGCTGAATTGGACCGAATTTCCATTCATCTAGATAAAATCATCGAACCCAAAACAGAAAATCATTTGGTCATTGAAGGTGCGGGAGGCGTTTTTGTCCCGTTAAATTCAAAGGAGTGTGTGATTGATTTAATCCAGCCTGATTATAAAGTGATTGTGGTTTCCCGACATTATTTAGGAAGTATCA
Organism: Flavobacterium sp. W20_MBD1_R3; assembly: GCF_052119725.1. Lineage (NCBI taxonomy): Bacteria > Pseudomonadati > Bacteroidota > Flavobacteriia > Flavobacteriales > Flavobacteriaceae > Flavobacterium > Flavobacterium sp. W20_MBD1_R3. The sequence goes on along the minus strand of NZ_JBGQOR010000002.1, from coordinate 517,510 downwards.
ATCATACGTTATTGACCATTGAAGCTTTACAAAACAGAAAAATAGTAGTTGCCGGAATAGTTTTCTCTGGAGATGAAAACAAAGCTACTGAAGCAATAATATTGAGTAAAACGGGAGTATATTGCATTGGAAGAATAGAACAAGAACCCTATTTTGATCAAAATGTAATTAAAGAATACGCTGATTTTTTTAAAGAACAGCTATTGAGTTTGTAAAAGTCAAGAATCAAGAGGAAAGAATCAAGACTTGTTTTTTGTTTTTTCTCGCTTCTTGTAACTTGCTTCCTTTATCTTTGTAAGATGAATTTAACTGAAAGAGACCGTCAACATCTTTGGCATCCATACACTCAACACAAAACTGCAGCGTTACCAATTGCCATTAAAAAAGGGAAAGGCGCCTTACTTTGGGACGAAAATAACAAAGAATATATTGATGCGATTGCCTCGTGGTGGGTGAATCCGTATGGACATTCCAATACATTTATTGCTGATGCCATTTACAAACAACTCACGACATTAGAGCATGTGCTTTTTGGTGGATTTACACACGAACCTGCTATCTTGGTAGCTGAGAAGTTGATGGAAACTTTACCTAAAAACCAACGAAAAATATTCTTTTCTGATAATGGATCTACAGCAGTTGAAGTAGCGATAAAAGTTGCACTACAGTATTTTTTCAACAAAGGAGAAAAGAGAACGACGATTATTGCTTTCGAAAATGCATTTCACGGGGATACCTTTGGCGCTATGGCAGCAAGTGGAATCTCGTTTTTTATAGAAGCTTTTCAAGGAATGTTTATTGATGTGGTTCGGATTCCAGTTCCGGTGAAAGGACAGGAGCAGGAAAGTTTTGATGCGTTACAATCAGTTATAGAAAACAACAATTGTGCGGGTTTTATTTTTGAGCCTTTGGTTCAGGGAGCTGCAGGAATGGTGATGTATGAACCGGAATCGTTAGATAAACTAATGCAAATTTGTCAAGAAAATAAAGTCCTTACCATTGCAGATGAAGTGATGACAGGCTTTGGCAAAACGGGAAAAACGTTTGCAACGGATTATTTGATTCAAAAACCAGATATGATGTGTTTGTCCAAAGCATTAACAGGAGGAACAATTCCTATGGCGATTACAACTTTTACGCAGGATTTATTTGATGCTTTTTATGATGACGATATAAATAAAGCCTTGTTTCATGGACACACCTTTACAGCAAATCCAACAGGTTGTGCTGCGGCTTTGGCGAGTATAGAATTGTTGCAAACCAATGAAATGCAAGCTAATTTAGTTCGGGTCAATCACAAGCATTTGGAATTTCAAGAGCGTATTAAAAACCATCCAAAAGTAACGACAACACGAGTGCTGGGAGTCATTTTTGCTTTAGAAATAAAAACCGAAAGTTTAGCCAGTTATTATGGATCATTGCGCAATAAACTCTATGATTTTTTTATCGAAAACGGAGTAATTCTGCGCCCTGTTGGTAACATAGTTTACATTTTGCCTCCTTACATTATTACCGATGAGCAATTGGATAAAATATATCAAGTTGTCGAAAATGCTTTAGAAATAGTCTAGTTTTGCCTTCAAAGTTATTACACAAAGATCCACAAAGATAACGCAGAGACTCACAAAGAAACAGGATTAAAAACTTTCTTTAGTGATAGTAAAACGTGCGCATGTTTGAATTTTCTTTTTGAATTTTCGTCAAACTAAATAAAAAATTATCCACTTGCAACAACAAACAATCTCCATAACCGCCATCGCTTCTCTTTCATCTTTAGGAAACACATCTGAGGAAATTTGGAAGAATTATCTCCATGATAATCATTGTTTTTCGGAACATCTTATCGACCATAAAAACACGTTAGTAGCCAAAATTGATACTGATTCGAGTGAAATAATTCGCAAATTGAAACTATCAGACAGCAAATATAAGTCGTTAGACCAATCGGTTTTGTATGCCATGGCTGCTTCGCGACAAGCCATGCAAAATGCAGGTTGGTCATACAATGACGTTTTCGGAATCAATATTGGTTCCTCTCGTGGTGCTACTGATTTATTTGAAACGCATTATCAGGAATATTTAAAAACAGGGAAAGCACAAACTTTAGCTTCTCCAACGACCACTTTGGGTAATATTTCTTCTTGGGTGGCTCATGATTTGCAAAGTTCCGGGCCGGAAATCTCACATTCCATTACGTGTTCGACCGCATTGCATGCCGTTTTAAACGGGGTGGCGTGGCTAAAAGCAGGAATGGCAGATAAATTTTTAGTGGGTGGAACGGAAGCGCCTTTAACTGATTTTACGATTGCCCAAATGCGCGCTTTGAAAATATATTCGAATAGTACCGAAGAATATCCCAATCGGGCACTTGATTTAGAAAAAAAGAAGAATACCATGATTCTTGGCGAAGGTGCCGGCGTGTGTTGTCTGGAAATTGGGAAAAAAGAAAACGCCTTGGCTTATATCGAAGGAATGGGTTATGCTACGGAGATTCTGGAACATAGTATTTCAATATCGGCAGAAGCGACTTGCTTTCAAAAATCCATGAAAATGGCCTTGCAAAACACTCATTTATCAGAAGTGGATGTCATCGTAATGCATGCTCCGGGAACTATAAAAGGTGATCTGACGGAGTACAAAGCCATAGAGAAAGTTTTTGGCGAAAGTCTGCCATTGCTGACTACCAATAAATGGAAAATTGGTCACACTTTTGGCGCATCGGGAATTTTAAGTATGGAACTCGCTATACTGATGATGCAACACAATCGATTTATCGGAGTTCCCTTTGCGGCAGCACAAATTCAAGCCAAACCAATTAAGAAAGTACTGATTAATGCCGTTGGTTTTGGTGGAAATGCGGTGAGTATACTTTTGAGTGTATAACGATGCAATTTAAAAGAGGTGTGCTTTTGTAAAAAGGGAGCTACGAATTACTCTAATTTCATAAATTTTTGCAATCAGTGTTAATTGGTGCGATCTGTGTATAAATTTCCAGGAGAATGGCACGCAGATGACGCAGATTTAAGCGAATTTTTATTTTTGTGTGGAATACCATTTGAATGAGAGCAAATAATTCCATTGTTGGTTTTGGTTTTTTTTCAATATGACTTAGAACTGAATCTTGGGCTAAAACGAATTGTTTTGGAGTAGCTTTTTCTTTTGCAAACAAAAAAATCAGCGTTAATCGGTTTTATCCGTGTCATCCGTGTTCCAACTTTCCAGTTCTTTTGCCTTTTCGTAAACCAAATTACTTTCGTAGCCTTTTCGCAACAAGAAATCACAGAATTTTTTGCGTTTTTTCAGCACATTTTTTTCCGGAATGGATTCCCAGTTTTTTTTAGCCACGGTATGAAAAGTAGATAAATATTCCTCTGTAGTGATTTCCTTCAGCGCCAGATTTATATTGTATTGTGTGATTTTTCGAAATTTTAATTCGTTGACAATTCTGATTTTTCCCCAAAACTTGATGCGGTGTTTACCTCGGGCGAAACTGCAGGCAAACCGACTTTCATTCAGGAAATTATCTTTGATTAGATGCACTAAAATCGTGTCGATTTCATCAGAATCCATTTTCATGCTCCACAATTTTTGTACAACCTCTTCATGACAGCGTTCCTGATAAGCGCAATAATGCTCAATTTTAGGAATGGCTGTTTTTATGGTATAAATGGGATTCATTTTTTTTTGGTTTTACAACGATTTGTAGTGTTCAAATTTAAGAAAACTCCTTTTGTTTTACGTGTAAAATAAGGTTTTATCGCTTGCTTGTTTTAAGCGGTTATAAAAATTTAGTTTTTGCTGGTTTACACCAAAAGAAAAAATGGTTGAAAATTAAGGATCTTGTTAGTTTTTAGGTTATTACACTTATCAAATCATTTGTTGTGAATATTATTTTTTTTTATTGATTTGACATGTTAAAAGGTGTATTTCAACGGTTATTTAAGTAGTTAGTCGATTAAATTAGTTACTATTTAAAAAACTGACCGATATTGCGACATTAGCTGATTTCCTATTTTTTTGTTGTTAAAACGGATTATGATTTTAGTTAAAATACATTTAAAATAATATCATCACATGAATAAAAATTACTCCACTTTAAAAAAATTGGTACCACTATTTTTTTTGTTATTTAGCTTTGCTGCTTTTTCGCAGACGATTATTAGAAGCCAGAGTTTTGATTCTGGAGCTTCAGGTTATTCAGATGATTTAGGGTATACTGTTTCTAGTTCAACTTCTGTAACAGTTACTAGTTCAACTTTTGAATCTTCTCCAAATTCATTAAGATTTAGCAATAATAGGAACTCCAATGTAGTATTTGATAATGTAGATATTTCTGCATTTTCAAATGTTTCAGTAACAGTCTCATTTAAAGCAGTTGCTATTGATAGAGATGAAGATTTATATCTTGATATTTCCTATGATGGGGGTGCCAATTATAGTGCAATACGATTAGTTGATGGCGATAATAATAATCCAGGTATCGATTGGAGATCTACAGATGGTGACAATGAGTCAGTATCATCCAACCCTTACACTTTTTTTGTTCCGGCCGGAAATAGTCAAATAAAAATCCGGATTCGAGCTACAGATTTGGATAATAACGAGTTTTTTTATGTTGATAATATTATAATTAAGAGCGACAAATATTGCCGTTCATCTGGAAATAAAACTGATGGTTATGTTACAGGAATTAGGCTTGTTAAGTTTAATACCATAGATAAAAGCACGCCATCTGAGGATAATGATTATTCAGATTTTACAGGGATTTCAACCTCAGTAACCCAAGGGACCTCCTATGATTTAACGGTAAATTTAAATACATCCGGTAATTATAGAATTTTTGCAATGGCATGGATTGACTGGAATCAAGATGGGGATTTTCTTGATCTAGGAGAAGCATTTATTCTTGGAAATACAAATGATAACCCCAATGGTAGGACCAGCGAAAGCCCATTAAACATACTAATTCCAACTACGGCACTACCTGGTAATACAAGAATGAGAATCTCAGCTAAATGGAATGTCAATCCAACTTCATGTGAAACTGGTTTCGATGGTGAGGTAGAGGATTATACCATTAACATTTTAGAACGTAAAACTATCACAACGGGTGCTATTTCACCAACTTCCTATTGTGCGGGAGCTGCAGTAAGCATACCTTATACAACAACAGGGATTTTTAATGCAGGCAATATTTTTACCGCCCAGTTATCTGATGCAACAGGTAATTTTGGCTCTCCAGTAACTATTGGAGCTTTGTCATCAATTGCTGCGGGCTCTATTTTAGGCACAATGCCTGCTGGTACAGTAAGCGGGACAGGTTACAGAATAAGAGTGGTTAGCAGTAATCCTGCAGTAACTGGATCTACTAACGTAGTTGGTTTGACAGTGAACACAATTAGTACAGCACCAACATCTATAATAGGTACAACTACAATATGTAGCGGAAGCACAACTACATTAACAGCATCTGGCGGTATTTTAGGGACAGGAGGCACTTATGAGTGGGGAATTGGCTCAACGGTAGGTTCAAATATTATTTCAGGCGCAACTTCAGTAAGTTATACAACGCTTGGATTAACATCAAATACAACATATTGGGTTCGCAGAAAGGATCCAGCACCTTGTAATACGGTTACAAGTGGAATTACACAGGTAGTTACAGTAAACACAATTAGTACAGCACCAACATCTATAACAGGCACAACCACAATATGTAGCGGAAGCACAGCTACCTTAACAGCATCTGGCGGTACTTTAGGGACAGGAGGCACTTATGAGTGGGGAACTGGCTCAACGGTAGGTTCAAATGTTATTTCAGGCGCTACTTCAGTAAGTTATACAACGCTTGGGTTAACATCAAATACAACATATTGGGTTCGCAGAAAGGATCCAGCACCTTGTAATACGGTTACAGGTGGAATTACACAGTTAGTTATAGTAAATACAATTAGTACGGCACCAACATCTATAACAGGCACAACCACAATATGTAGCGGGGGCACAACTACCTTAACAGCATCTGGCGGTATTTTAGGGACAGGAGGCTCTTTTGAGTGGGGAACTGGCTCGACGGTAGGTTCAAATATTATTTCAGGCGCAACTTCAGTAAGTTATACAACGCTTGGATTAACATCAAATACTACATATTGGGTTCGCAGAAAGGATTCAGCGCCTTGTAATACGGTTACAAGTGGAATTACACAGTTGGTTACAGTAAATACAATTAGTACGGCACCAACATCTATAACAGGCACAACCACAATATGTATCGGGGGTACAACTACATTAACAGCATCTGGCGGTATTTTAGGTACAGGAGGCTCTTTTGAGTGGGGAACTGGCTCAACGGTAGGTTCAAATATTATTTCAGGCGCAACTTCAGTAAGTTATACAACGCTTGGATTAACATCAAATACTACATATTGGGTTCGCAGAAAGGATTCAGCGCCTTGTAATACGGTTACAAGTGGAATTACACAGTTAGTTACAGTAAATACAATTAGTACGGCACCAACATCTATAACAGGCACAACTACAATATGTAGCGGAAGCACAACTACATTAACAGCATCTGGCGGTATTTTAGGTACAGGAGGCTCTTTTGAGTGGGGAACTGGCTCAACGGTAGGTTCAAATATTATTTCAGGCGCAACTTCAGTAAGTTATACAGCGCTTGGATTAACATCAAATACAACATATTGGGTTCGCAGAAAGGATCCAGCACCTTGTAATACCGTTACAGGTGGAACTACACAGTTAGTTACAGTAAGCACAACTGCACCTCCAGCCTTGGGAGCAATCACACAACCTACTTGCATCGTCTCAACCGGTAGTGTCGTTTTAAGTGGTTTACCGGCAACAGACACATGGACTTTATATCAAAACGGGACTCCAATAGGCACGGGTACAGGAGATACAAAAACCGTAGAAAATCTAGCACCGGGAAACTATACTTTTACGATGGATGTTGCCTCTTGTTTGTCTGTGGGATCGGATCTTGTTGTAATTAAACCGGTACCATTAATAGCTACTTACAATGGCGGCTGGACAACTGGTCCGCCAACTATTGAACAAAGTATTGTTTTTGAAACAAATTATACCTCTCTCGGAAATCTAGAAGGTTGCGATTGTACTGTGAATGCGGGAGTTCAAGTGAACGTACTATCAGGTCATACTTTGAAAATAACGAATGCCGTAAAAGTAAATACAGCTGTGGGTACAAGTCTAACTTTTGAGAACAATTCTAGCTTGGTGCAAGTAAATGATGATGCGATTAACGAGGGAAAAATAATTTACAAACGATTAAATAATACATATAGAGAAACAGATTACACCTATTGGTCGTCACCTGTAGCGGGGCAAATATTGTCTGCCGTGTCTCCTAAGACACCTTCGGGTTTCTTTTATTCATTTAATGCCGCCGAAGATAATTGGAATTATGCGCCTCCATCTACTATTATGGGGAAGGGAATAGGATATATTATTAGAGGGCCCAAAATTGTTGGGACACCTCCATTGAAATTTCATGAAGCATCTTTTGAAGGAACTCCAAATAATGGGGATTATGAGGTGGATATTTTAGTTTCAGCTCTCGGAAAATCAAATAATCTTATTGGGAATCCATATCCTTCGGCATTGGATGCTGAATCGTTCTTAATAGCCAATAGAGAGGTGTTGCAGGGAACTCTTTATTTCTGGACGCACAATACACCAATACGTACTGCAACTGGCGCTACTAACGAAGGTTCGGGAGATTTAGTTTATATTTCGGATGATTATGCTTCTTATAATCTTACAGGAGGCGTTGGAACTGAAATAAAAAAAATAATTACAACCGGTAATATGGAATCAAATGTAGAGAAAAGGTCTAATAAACCATCTGGTATGATTGCCTCAGGACAAGGTTTCTTTGCAACTGGTAAAGCGGCAGGTAAAGCAAGATTCAAAAATAGTATGAGAGTGGGTGTAAACGATATCACGCTAGATAATGGTCAGTTTTTTAAGACCACCCAAAGCTCAAAAAATACAAATGCAATCGAGAAAAACCGTGTTTGGCTAAATCTAACCAATGATAAAGGTGCATTCAAGCAGGTCTTGATTGGTTATATTACAGATGCAACTAATGGTTATGACAATGTCTTTGATGGTGCAAATAATAACGGAAATCAATTTGTTAATTTTTATAGTATCAACGCAGATAAAAATTTAACGATACAAGCAAGGGCTTTACCCTTTGATGAAAATGATGCTGTTCCATTGGGATATAGTTCTGTAATTCAAGGAAGTTTTTCAATTAGTATTGATGAGGTCGATGGGTTTTTGAGTTCTCAGAATATTTACCTTGAAGATAAAAGCAACAATAGTATTTATGATCTGAAAAAAGCAGTTTATACTTTTAGCACTGAAAAAGGTACTTTTAATGATCGTTTTGTACTGCGTTATACAAACAGGACGTTAGGTCTAGGTGATTTTGATACTGCTGCGATGCAGGTTTTAGTATCAGTAAAAAACAAACAGATAAAAATTAACTCATCAGTAGAAACTATCGATAAAGTTTTTATTTATGATGTGCTGGGTAAACAAATTTTTGAAAAGACAAATGTTGATAACCTTGAATTAGTAATTCCTAATTTAGGATCAAGTGACCAAGCTTTAATTGTAAAAACGGTGTTGCAAAGCGGTCAGATTGTTACCACAAAAACAGTGTATTAAAAGCATCATACAGCAATACTTTAAGCCCATTTTGTTTTGCAAAATGGGCTTTTTTGTGTGAATTAGTTTTTAGCTAATGGTATTTATTTGCGCTTTTTTAGATAAAACCTCTCTTTGATTTATTAAAATAGGTGTTCAAATAGAGCTAAATAATCCAAACGATTTTCTATAATTAATATCGCCTTTCTTGATAATCAACATGTCCAGGGATAGCTATTGGTATCGGGTTGCTGTGTAGGTATTGTTCTTGTTAGTTTCGCTGATAATTAGAGATATAAGAAGGGGTGCAATTGGAAAACAGGATCGAATGTACAACGATGATGTGGTTTTGCTGCTAAAACGTAAATCTGTATTATCGTTTTTGCTAAAAAATGTGATTTTAGACAAGCTTAGAAGTTAAAAATTAGTCCGTTTTTTTTGTTTAAATATCACTAAATGTGGGTATTGTGTGTACTGAAGATTGTTTTTACATTTATAAAGTTATTGCGGAGATTTCTTTGTTAAAGGAGATTAAACAAAAACGGAAACAATTTAAAACAATCCAAATGAAACATAATCTTTTAGTACAATTATGAATTTTTGTACGGTTTTGGCAAATGTCATAGATTCAATTAAAAAAGGACAAGTGCAACATTTCACTATTTTTCTTGTCTTCTTTTTTGTCAATGTAGCTTTTTCGCAACAAGGAAAGTCAGATGCAGCATTCAATACCTATGATGACGGGTTGCAAGGTGACGGTTTTGATGCAGCCGTTAGAACTGTTGCTTTGCAAACAGATGGGAAACTAATTGTTGGAGGTAGTTTTTTATTTTTCAATGGTGCTGCAACTCCATATTTATGCAGGTTGCTGCCGGATGGTTCCAAAGATCTTACATTCACTTCAGGCTTAGGAATTAATGGTATAGTATATTGCTCCATTATTCAACCCGATGGAAAGATAATTTTAGGAGGTTCTTTTACGAGCTTTAATGGTGTAAATGTTGGAAAACTAATCCGTCTTAATGCAGATGGTTCTAGAGACGACACTTTCAAATCATCATCAGGAACTGCAACGAACACTATTTATGCATGTGATTTACAATCCGATGGTAGTATTATTATTGGGGGCAGTTTCACAAGTTATAATGGCGTTGCGGCGCCAAGGGTAGCGCGTGTTTTACCTAACGGAAATTTAGATCCAACATTTGCAATTGGAATTGGTGCCAATTCGCTTGTTGAAGAAGTTCACATTCAACAAGACGGAAAAATAATAGTAGGAGGATCATTTATTTCTTTTAATGGAACTGCTTGCGGCAGAATAATTAGACTGAATTCCAATGGAACTGTTGATGCTACTTTTGTGCAAGGAACTGGTTTTGATGATGGTGTGTCAGCGCTCACGACACAACGGGATGGAAAGATTTTAGTAGGGGGTAACTTTTTAAATTTCAATGGTGTTAAAGCTTACAAAATAATTCGCTTAAATATTGATGGTTCTGTTGATACTAATTTTAGTGCGGGTACAGGATTTAGTGGTGGTACCGTAGAGGTTGTGAAACTAAATCCTGCAGGACAAATTCTGATTGGCGGGTCCTTCTCGGGGACTTATAACGGAACTGCTGTTAATAGAATAGTTTCACTGGAATCAAATGGTGTTATCAATCCCGCCTTTGACATTGGTGAAGGCCCGTCGTCAGCATCCGTTCTGGATTTAGCTATTGCACCTGATGGTTCTTGCTATGTTGGTGGGTCATTTTCTGTTTTCGATTCCCAGAATCAAGGGCGTTTGGCGCGGATTGATGCTTTTGGTGCTTTAGACATCGGATATCTTACTGCTGGAGTTGGTTTTGATAATTCTGTTTTAAAAGTAATTGCGTTATCCGATAATAAAACGATGGTTTTTGGAAATTTTACTAAATTCAACGGAACAATATGCAACAGAATTACACGATTATCCGAAGACGGAGCAATTGACGTTTCTTTTAATAATTCTGGTGCTGGCGCAAATAATACTGTTAAAACTGCTATTGTACAAACCGATAATAAAGTTGTTTTTGCAGGTGTTTTCACAAATTACAACGGCGTTGCACGGAACAGAATTGCACGAATTTTGCCAAATGGCGAAATTGATGGTACTTTTTCCATTGGAACGGGCTTTAATGGTCAAGTGTATGCTTTGGCGTTACAGCCAGATGGTAAAATTATTGTTTCGGGGAATTTTAGCAGCTACAACACAGTATCGACAAACAGAATCGTAAGGTTGTCCGCTGATGGAACTTTGGATTCTAGTTTCAATATAGGGTCCGGTGCCGATGCTATTGTTGACTGTATTTTGTTGCAAACAGACGGCAAGATTGTTTTAGGCGGCCAGTTTTCTTTTTTTAATGGAATTTCATATAATCGGATCGTTCGTTTAAATACAGATGGAAGTATAGATTCGGGATTTTCTATTGGCGTTGGTTTTGATAAAAATGTGTATTCAATCGCATTGCAGTCAGACAATAAACTCATTGTTGGCGGGACATTTTTGAATTACAGAGGTGTTTCTGCCAAAAGACTTTTGAGATTGAATAGCGATGGGAGTTTAGACACTTCTTTTGCAACAGGATTGGGCTTTAGTGGTGGTGAAATCCGAGCTATTCTAGTCCAACCCGATAATAGATTGTTGATTGGTGGCACGTTTGCTGTAACCTACAATGGGACAGCTGTCAAGCGAATGGTTCGGTTGCTTGCAAATGGAATTTATGACACGACGTTTTCAGTGAATTTGAATAATACATTGTTCAGTATTTGTTTTACTCCAAATAATAAAGTGCTAATTGGAGGAAATTTTAATTCGGTTTCAGGGGTGACAAAACATCGGGTAGCTCGGGTCAAACTGTGTACTGATAGTTCGGTTTGGGATGGTAAGTCTTGGAATAATGGAATGCCTTCAGCTGAAAAAACATTACTTTTTGAGAGTAATTACCCCTCATTTACAACAGTAAATTCCTGTTCTTGTTTTATTAGTGCAGGTAATACGGTTACAATTCCTGATGGAAATACGTTAGGATTAGTTTTTGATTATTCTGGTTCAGGAAGATTGATTTTAGAAAATAATGCAGCATTATATCAATCCGAAGATCAGGTTAGTAATTCGGGAATCATCCAGATGAAAAGAAAAACAACGCCAATTCTCATGACAGATTACACGTATTGGTCGTCACCAGTGGTCAGTCAAAAACTAGTTGACGTTTCTCCTGATACACCATCAGATAAGTTTTATGCATTTGATGCTGCAGCTGATTCGTGGGTTCGCCAAACTGCAACGAATCAAATGACGGTAGGACAAGGCTATATTATCCGTGGACCGAGAACTTTTTCAGAAACGATTGCAGCACGCTATGAAGCGGTATTTATTGGAGTGCCTAATAATGGTGAAGTATCAGTTGCAATTGCTGCCGCAGATACGTCAAATCTAATTGGGAATCCTTATCCCTCTGCTTTAAACGCCGATCTGTTCTTACTTAAAAATAAAGAAATCATGGATGGGACCATTTATCTTTGGACACACAATACAGCAATTACAAAAAATGTTTATACCTCAGATGATTATGCGGTTTACAATTTATTAGGAGGTGTTGGGACCAGTGCAGCCATAAAATCAGGCGTTAATAATAGAATTCCTGATGGCAAAATAGCCGCAGGACAATCCTTTTTTGTAACCAGTACCAAAAGTGGCACGGCTGTATTTAATAATAGTATGCGACTTATTGGTCAAAATGCAAGCTTTTATAAATCAAATCCAACTAAAAAATCTAAAGCTGCGGAAATAGAAAAACACCGAATTTGGTTGAATTTGAGTAATGATGAAGGTGCTTTCAAACAAATTTTAATAGGATATGCAACTGGAGCTACAAATGATTTTGACAGTTCTTTTGACGGAGAGCGTTTTGACGGAAACCAGTATTTAGATTTTTACAGTATTAATCAGAATGTGAATTTAGTCATTCAAGGCCGAGCATTGCCATTTGAAGAAATGGATGAAATTAAATTAGGTTTCAGCAGTACTCTTGCGGGAAATTTTGAGCTTAATATTGACCAAGTAGATGGAATGTTAGTCAATAAAAAAGTTTTTATAGAGGACAAATTAAACAATTCTACCGTCCAGATAACAACGGGAAGCTATGCTTTTACTACAGTGGCAGGAACATTTGATGATCGTTTTGTACTACGTTTTATGGACAAAACCTTAATTTCAGAAGAGTTTGTAAAAAATAATGAGTCTGTTTTTGTTTCGATTAAAAACAAACAATTACAAATAAATTCAGCTAAGGAATTAATTGATGAGGTGACGATATACAACTTAGCAGGAAGAAAAGTATATCATAAAAACGGAATAAATAATACTGATCTATCGGTGTTGAACTTGCCGGTTGGACTTCAAATGGTCTTGGTCAATATAGCTTTGCAAAATGGTCAGTCCATTACTAAGAAGGTTATGTATTAAAATTAAAACATAAAAAAAACCATCTTGTTTTATAAGATGGTTTTAAAGTGATATAAGTAGTTGGACCTATTTAATGTCATACTAAAAAAATAGTGAAATAATATTTAACATATAAGTCATATAAGAATTAAACCTTAAATGAGCTTATGATTGTTATAGTTACATAAGGCTAACACAATCGAAACTTAAACTTACATGACTTATATGGTAAAAAAATACAACATTGTTTTATTCCTATTCTAAACGAAGATTATTTTCCTTTGCCGGAAGCTTCAAGATTTTTCTCGATCGTATGACCAGGTCTTGACCATTTTGGTTTTTCACCCAACGGAGAAAATTGAGAATCTGCCGCTTCAACGGATTGTGGTTGAGAAACTTTTGTAAATGGTTTTTGAGGATTCAATCCTAACATTTCAAACATCTTCATGTCTTCATTAACGTCAGGGTTGGGTGTTGTCAGCAATTTGTCTCCTGCAAAAATGGAATTGGCACCTGCAAAAAAGCACATGGCTTGGCCTTCGCGAGACATATTCATTCTGCCCGCAGAAAGACGAACTTGCGTTTCCGGCATGATGATTCGGGATGTTGCTACCATTCGGATCATTTCCCATATTTCAACTGGTTTTTCTTCTTCCATCGGAGTTCCCTCAACGGCTACCAATGCATTTATAGGTACAGATTCCGGTTGTGGATTTAAAGTAGATAGCGCTACAAGCATTCCAGCTCGGTCTTCAATACTTTCGCCCATCCCAATTATTCCGCCACTACAAACGGTAACATTTGTTTTACGAACATTCTCGATAGTTTGCAAACGGTCTTCAAATCCGCGGGTCGAGATCACTTCTTTATAATATTCTTCGGAGGTGTCTAAATTGTGGTTGTAGGCATACAAACCAGCTTCTGCTAAACGATGAGCTTGATTTTCAGTAATCATACCAAGGGTACAACACACTTCCATGTCCAGTTTGTTTATGGTACGCACCATTTCAAGAACTTGGTCAAATTCAGGACCGTCTTTTACATTTCTCCAAGCCGCTCCCATGCATACACGGGATGATCCGCTTGATTTAGCACGAAGCGCTTGCGCTTTTACTTGGCTAACTGACATTAAATCATTACCCTCAATTTCAGTATGGTATCGTGCAGCTTGCGGGCAGTAGCCACAATCTTCAGGACATCCGCCTGTTTTTATAGAAAGTAAAGTTGAAACCTGAACCACGTTAGGATCATGATGTTCCCTATGAATAGTAGCTGCTTCATACAGCAAATCCATCATAGGTTTATTATATATGGCGATAATTTCGTCTTTGGTCCAATTGTGTTTTGTAATGCTCATCGATACGATTTTTTGATCCGTCAAAAGTAGTTAAATTGTTCTAAAGAACCAATGCAATACTATTGAAAAGCCGCTTACCAAATTTTTATGACTAAAGTTCAGCTGTGGTATTCGGGTATTTTTTATCTGATACAGAATCGAGCAAAATAATTTAAGATTTAGCACCATGTTTGTCTGATGCGTAACGCGGATCCCAATACAATAGCAGCATAAAGGTTACAATTACAGCGGATGCAATTCCTTCGAACAATAAAGAAATAGAATACGTCATTACGGATGGCCCACCACCAAAAAGAAAAGTTTTTGATAATGACCCAACGTAGGAATCTCCTCCTTTGATATAAATATAAATAAGCAACCCAATAATGCTCAAGAATATTCCTGTGAGAGAGGTTAATAGCGCTGAAACAGCATTGGAAACCAAAATATTTTTGCCTTCAGCGAAATTAGATTTTAGGGTTTTATACGTTCCAAAAAATACAAACAAGATATTAAAAAGACGTAAAAAATAAATATCTGCTAGACCCAAAAGTTCCATTAGCAGGAAATAAAGACCAATTCCTATAAAAATAATGAATCCGTTTACTAATTCTTTTGGAAGTTTCATGTCACTAGTTTTAAGAGTTGAAAAACATATCTTTTGAAAAACAGAATATTACATTCAAATTTACAGAAAAAATGGCAATGTTTTATTAAAAACTTAAAATTTATTCAAGTAGTTGAGTGCTACTTTTTTGTCTTTTTCCAACTGTTCCTTTAGCAAATCAACTGATTCAAATTTTTGTTCGGAACGAATTCTTTGTAATATGAAAACACTGATTTTTTGATTGTATAAATCAGCATTAAAATCAAAATAATGAATTTCTATAGATTGACTTTGGCCGTCAACTGTAGGATTAAATCCAATGTTCATCATTCCAAAGACTATTCTTTGATTAATGGTACTTTGTACAATATAAACTCCGTTTTGTGGAATGAGTTTGTAATCATTATCAATTTTTAAATTAGCGGTTGGAAAACCGATCGTTCTTCCCAATTGTTTGCCTTGAATTACATTGCCAGTTAAAAAATAGTCATATCCGAGGTACTCATTGGCCAAAGCCATATTTCCATCCAATAATGCATTTCTGATTTTGGTAGAACTTACGGAAATATCATTGATTTCCTGAACGGATATCTGTTCTACTTCAAAATCGTACTCTTTTCCAAAAGCGATAAGATCATCTATATTAGCGGTCCTGTTTCTTCCAAAACGGTGGTCGTGACCTATTATTATCTTGTGAATGTGAAAACGATCAACAAGAATTGTGCTTACGAATTCTTCGGCAGTCAGTCTTGAAAATATTTCGTCAAAAGGGTGAATCACCAGATTCTCGATGCCAATTTTTTCCAGTAGCTCTATTTTTTCATCTATGGTGTTGAGCAATTTTAAATCGGAATGTTCTTGCAAGACCATTCTGGGATGTGGAAAAAAGGTAAGCACCAGGCTTTCGTATTTCTCATTCTCCGTATTTTGGGTCAGTTTACTCAGGATCTTTTTGTGACCAATGTGAACACCGTCAAAAGTGCCCAACGTTAAGATTGTTTTTTTCGTGGACCTGAAATCGTTTATAGAATGAAAAATCTTCAAAGCAAGTGTTTTATAAAAGCGCAAATTTAGGGTATCTTATTCAAAAGTAACGGTATGACTAATTGAATTTCTATATTATTTTCAAGAAAAAGATGAAAAAAGAGTTTAAAAATTGAAAACTGCTGCGTTTTATAGAATTTGATTCAAAATATAAAATAATTGAATTGACCGTTACTAGAAATACTTTAATTTTGAGGTTTAAATATTATAGAATCATGAAAAGAATTATACTGTTTTTTGTAATTGTTTTTTCAAGTGCTGGAATTTACGCGCAAGAGAGTTCTTTTTGGAAAAAAATTATACAAGATAAAGTTGCAATTTCTGACCGAATTAATAGTAAGCCACTTGCTGACAATCAGTTGATGTTTGCGTTAGATGAAGCTGCGCTAAAAAATTCTTTGGAAACACTTCAAAATAAAACTTCAAAACAGAGCCGAATTGAAATTACGATTCCCAATATGAGTGGTGAGTTAGAGAAATTTTCGGTTTGGGAGTCTTCTAATTTTGAACCGGAATTGCAAGCGCAAAACCCTGATATACGAGCCTACAATGGTATTGGAATTACAGATAAAAAAGCATCTTTGTACTTTAGTTTGTCGCCAAAAGGTATTCAGACTATGATTCTTAGAGGTGGAAGTGGCTCTGAATTTATTGAACCTTATTCAAAAGATCATAGTGTTTATGTGCTTTTTGATTCTAAAAGTAGAGTTCGAGGAAGTTTGCCTTTTACGTGCAAAACGGAAGATGTCGCTTTGAATAAAGAACTCTTAAACAAGACCGGTAAAATTGCTGCGAATACTAGAGTTTTCAAAACTTTAAGACTGGCTTTATCTTGTACGGGTGAATATACAGCATTTCATGGCGGTACTGTTGCAAATGCTTTGGCAGCCATGAATGCTACTATGACCAGGGTTAACGGTGTTTTTAATAAGGATTTAGCTTTGAAATTGAGTATTATCGCAAATAACAATCTAATAATTTACACGGATGCAGCCACTGATCCGTATTCAGATGCTGCTGCAGGCGTAGGAGGCAGTTGGAACGAAGAGTTACAAGATAATTTGACTGCTACAATAACTGACTCAGGATATGATATTGGTCATTTATTTGGTGCCGATGGAGGTGGTGGGAGTGCAGGTTGTATTGGTTGTGTGTGTGTAAATCCTACTGTTGCTGATCCTACGGCAAAAGGAAGTGCGTTTACAGCGCCAAGTGACGGTATCCCGCAAGGAGATACTTTTGATATTGATTTTGTAGCGCATGAAATGGGACATCAATTGGGGGCAAATCATACGTTTTCTTTCGATATTGAGGATGCTGGCGTCAATGTGGAGCCTGGCAGTGGTTCCACTATTATGGCATATGCAGGGATTACTTCGGGTTATAATGTTCAAAATAATTCAGATGATTATTTTGCCTACGCAAGCATAAAGCAAATACAAGATAATCTATTGTCTAAGAGTTGCCCTGTGAGTACAGTACTGACCAATAATCCTCCAACAATCAGCGCAGGCCCGGATTATACTATTCCTAAAGGGACCGCGTTTATCTTAAAAGGCTCCGGTTCAGATTTGAATGGCGATGTGGTTACCTATTGCTGGGAACAATATGATACGGCTGTTAATTCAACAAATCCTCCGGTAAACGAAGATGGAGATTTTAGTTTTGCTTCACCTACAAAAATCTATGGTCCTAACTTTAGATCTTTTTATCCAAGTAGTTCTTCAGTACGTTACATGCCTGCTTTGAGTTCAGTTTTGGCTAATAAATTGACAACCACATGGGAATCCGTTTCCACTATTGCAAGAACACTTACTTTTACATTAACCGGCAGAGATAATGCGGCTCTGGGGACAGCGCAAACAAATACGGATGAAATGCTGGTAAATGTCAGTGGAACAGTAGGTCCATTTGCAGTATCATCGCAAAATACTGATAATTTGGGATGGTCGCAGGGATCAACTGAAACAATTACTTGGGATGTAAATAACACTACTACTTTAGTGGGATCAACTAATGTGAACATCAAACTTTCAACGGACGGTGGATTAACTTTCTCTACAATGTTAGCATCAAATACCCCTAATGATGGTTCGCATACAATTACGGTTCCAAATGTAACGGCGGAAGATTGTAGGATTTTGATAGAGCCAACAGCCAATATTTATTACGCAGTAAACAGTACCCCTTTTGCAATTGGGTATTCCGTTGCTTCCTCTTGTAATACCTATACTTTTTCGGCTCCATTTCCCATACCGGAATCTGCTAGTTATAGTACTAGAACTATTACGGTGCCAGCTACAGCTGGTTTGGTATCTGATGTGAATTTTGCTGTCGCTTTTACACATACCTTCTTGTCAGATGTGGAAATAGATGTAGTGAATCCACAAGGCACTATTGTAAAGTTATTTGATAGAAGCTGTGGTTCTCTGAGCAGTAGTTTAAGTCTGAATTATGATGATCTGGGAAATTCGCTTGCTTGTGCAGTGACAACAGCTCAAACAGTAACACCATTTGAATTATTATCCACATTTAATGGGCAAAGTCCGCAGGGAAATTGGACTTTGCGTGTTCGTGACATGCAAAAAAATGATACTGGTACAATAAATTCGGCATCTATAACTATTTGTACAAAAACATATACTTCAGTAATACCAGATGTAGTAATAAATGATTTTGTGGTGTATCCTAATCCAAATAAGGGAAATTTTAATATTCAGTTTACAGCTACGTCCTCTGCGGGGGTAAAAGTACTGGTTCATGATGTTTTAGGAAAGAAGCTTTTTGAGAATGAATTTCAGAACAAGTCAAATTTTAACGAAAATATTCAATTAGAAAATGCACAACCGGGAATTTATTTATTGACTGTTTTGGATGGAAGCAGAAAAGAATTCCGAAAAATTGTGATTGAATAATTGAATTTAAAGCACTAAAAAAGGGAAGCGTTACGATAACGTTTCCCTTTTTTTATTTTCCGTTAAATGTGGTCATGGTGATTTCCAATCCGGCAGTTCCAAAGGATTTTATGATCTCTGAAGCTAATTCGAGTCGTTCCGGAAGTGCCGTTTTTTCAGCATCATCCCAGTCACCAAGAACATAATCAATTTGTTTTCCTTTTTTGAACTCATCGCTGATCCCAAAACGGAATCGGGCGTAATTTTGAGTATTCAGTACCAGATTGATGTTTTTAAGTCCGTTGTGTCCACCGTCACTTCCTTTTTGTCGGATGCGGATGGTGCCAAAGGAAAGATTCAGATCGTCAGTAATGACTAGAATGTTTTCAAGAGGAATGTTCTCTTTGTCCATCCAGTACTGCACGGCTTTCCCGCTCAAATTCATGTAAGTGTTGGGTTTCAAAAGCAAAAAAGTTCTTCCTTTGAATCTATATTGGGCTAGTGCGCCCAGTTTTACGGTTTCAAAAGAAACGTTTTCTTTCCGTGCCAGGAAATCAACAATTTTAAAACCAATGTTGTGACGAGTGTTAACGTATTCGGCGCCAATGTTGCCAAGTCCTACTATTAAAAATTTATTACTCACGTTTTCTATATTATTTTTTTGGTTTTCATGAACTTCTGGTTTCATAAAAGCTGTATTATCTTTAGATTTGGCTGTTGAAAACAAAGTTGAAATCCATTTTATCATGTTGCAAAAATAGACTTAAATAGAGAATTGGACTATTAGATTTTTAAAAAATCGTTATTGAGAGCAAAATAGTTCTTGTTAGCCCTGATGGAAGTGGCATCCCGCGCTTTTTAGCGTGGATACAACGGACAGCAGGAGTAGAGTTACTGAAGGAAATAGATTGTTGTGCTCCTAATAATGTAAAACAAGATATTAAGATTTCATATTTGTGGAAATGACAAAATAAAAAACAAAAAAAAAGCACCAGTTGTACAACTGATGCTTTCTTGATTGAGTGAAAAAGTATTATTTTTTCTTTCCTTTTACAGGAGCTTTTGCTGCTTTTGCTGCTTCTTGAGCTGCTTTCATAGCGGCACGAGAGATTTTCACTTGACAAATTACAGTGTTGTCCGGGTGCATGATTTTGTAGTCTGGAGAAGCCACTTTAGTAACGTATAATTTGTTACCCATGTCTAATCCAGTAATGTCAGCTTCAATAACATCTGGAAGATTTTTTGGTAAAGCTTTTACTTTTAATTTACGAGTATTCAAACGTAAATCTCCACCAGCCATAACTCCTTTAGAGTTACCGATGATTTTTACAGGAACTTCCATAGTGATTTCTTTGTCATCAAATAATTGAAAGAAGTCAATGTGTAAAATCTTGTCAGACACCGGGTGAACCTGAATGTCTTGTAAAATAGCGTTAAATAATTTTCCTTCACCAAGATTGATCTCAACAGTGTGAGCGTTTGGGGTGTAAACCAAGGTTTTGAATGCCATAACTTCTGCTGAGAAATGAACTGCCTGATTTCCTCCGTATAATACGCAAGGAACCAATCCAGCATTACGTAGGGCTTTAGTCGCAACTTTACCCACGCTTTCTCTTTCTGATCCTTTAATTGTAATCGATTTCATTGTAAAAAAAATATAGTTATTAAATAATATTACTTGTTTGTGTTTTTTTAGTTAACCTTACTAGTTCCCTTTTTGGGGTTCGCGGTTTACATTATAAACTTTCCACTTATGGAATTGTTGTGGTGTACCATGTGCATCACTTCAGCAAAAAGAGGCGCACAACTCAACACTCTTATCTTGCTTGATTCTTTCTTTAAAGGAATAGAATCGGTAACAATTAATTCTAATAATTTAGAATTTTCTATTTTTTCGTAGGCATCACCAGATAAAATAGCATGAGTACAAATTGCTCGTACGCTCAATGCTCCTTTTTCGATCATTAAATCTGCGGCTTTCGCCAAAGTGCCACCGGTATCAATCATGTCATCTACTAAGATTACATTTCGGCCTTTTACTTCACCAATCAGCTCCATCGTGTCAATGACATTAGCTTCTTTTCTTTGTTTGTAACAAATTACCACATCTGACTCTAAAAATTTAGAATACGCATAGGCTCTTTTTGATCCACCCATGTCTGGAGAAGCAATTGTTAAATTGTCTAGGCCTAAACTTGTCACATACGGCAAGAAGATCGTTGATGCAAAAAGATGATCTACTGGTTTTTCAAAGAATCCTTGAATTTGATCCGCGTGTAAATCCATTGTCATTACTCTTGTTGCGCCTGCAGCATCTAATAAATTAGCTACTAACTTAGCTCCTATCGGAACTCTTGGCTTGTCTTTTCTATCTTGTCTTGCCCAACCAAAATAGGGAATTACTGCAGTTATGTGTCGTGCCGAAGCCCGTTTTGCTGCATCAATCATCAACAACATTTCCATTAAATTGTCGGCAGTTGGAAACGTAGAGCAAACGATAAAAACGCGTAATCCTCTGATGGACTCTTCATAAGAAGGTTGAAATTCTCCGTCGCTGTATTTTGACATGGTGATTTTCCCTAAAGGAATTCCGTAATGCTCTGCTATTTTTTCAGCCAGATAAACACTTTGTGAACACGCAAAAATTTTAGCTTCTGGTTCTAAAGGTACCATTTAATTTGTTGTTTTTTATTCCGTTGCGCTCTATGTCATTGATCTTTATAGTTACTGCAAGACCAGATGTTTGTAATTGCTTCGGGTGTAGTTAGTTGTGTGTCTCGTTTTTAGCGAGGTGCAAATTTATGAAATTTATTCAACTCTGAAAGGAAAAAATTAAGTATTTTTAGTTGAACATTTAATATTATTTTTTACATTTGCACCGTGTTAAAGGAATTGGTGATTGATTTAAACACAATCATCTCTTTTATTGCGTTGAAATAGCTGTTGTTATTACATGTCTGCTAAGCCCGGATGGCGGAATTGGTAGACGCGCTGGTCTCAAACACCTGTGGGAAACCGTGCCGGTTCGACTCCGGCTCCGGGTACATTAGCGGAAAAGCTGTCAGAAATGACAGCTTTTCCTTTTTTATAATCTCCCCAATCCTTGCTATTCCTAGTCAAAAGACTAATTACCTCGTTTACATTAGTGGTTCGACAATCATCATTTCCGAAAATTAGTTTTCCAGTAAATAATGAACCCGCTAGTATTCTTTTACCCTCATAATCGCTTCCCATAAATAAAACATTTAGGTTTACTAGTAGTTCCATAGCAGAATCTACGTAAACCCTAATTGAGTCATTACTTGTGCTAAGGATTTCGATTTCGTTGTTAGTTGTCATCAGCTCTTTATTAATTCGACTTAGCATGCTGTTAAATGTATCAGAGCTAATTTCTTTACCTAACAACATATCCTCTGCACTTTCTATTCTAATTTTTAAACCCTTCTGATGCTCTATTAAGTTTGTTAACTGACTCTTTTTATTACCAATTATATTAGACTCCGAATCTTTTAATACCTCTGAAAAAAGATCCTTCACATTTTCGTTAATTTGTAATCCAGTTAAAATTTCTGATATTTTTGTGTGAGCGTCTATTACTGGAACACGGGTCTTGCACTTATTTCTACAGTGATAGTAGGCGTATTTTTTATTTCGCCCCTTAGATATGCTACCTGTTATTTTTCCACCACAAACTTCACAAGTCAAGAAGTCTCTTAGAGGAAAGTCCAGATTTTTATGGTTTGGTTTTATACCGTGCCACCTCTTGTTTTTAAAAACTGCTTGTACTTTGTAAAACGTTTCCAAGTCAACTAGTGCTTCATGTTTTCCATCAACTGTCATAGCTGGTTCTTTTTTAAATTCTGGAACCTCTATTTTTCCAATGTAAATGGTGTTTTTAAGTAATACGCTAAAAGCACTTTTCTCTAGGTTCATCCCAGATTCCTTTAGTCTTTTTCTTATCGTTTCTACTGGCTCGATATTCATGGCTACCTCATCGAATGCTCGTTGAACTAAATATGAATATTTGTTAGGTTTTAAAGTCGACTTTTTTAATTCGTTTCGGAAATTATCGTAACCGTATGGAGCTTTTCCTGTAAAATAACCTTCTCTTTTTGCTTGGTATGTGCCATTAATTGTTCGACTAGATATCTTGTCTCTTTCTACTTCGCCAGCAGTCAGATAAATGGATAGCACCATTTTGTTATCCGAATTTGTCATGTCTAAGTATTGCTCGGATGCATTCAACTCGATACCCATCGAATCAAATTCCCGTATTACGGTTAACGCTTGTTCGATGTTTCTCGAAAATCGGTCCCATTTGGCAAACAGTACCTTGTGAATATCTTTTTTATTTGCTTTAACATACGTCTTTAGTTTTGACCATTCGGGTCTATTGAAATTTTTGGCAGAATGGTCTTCCTTGTATGTATGGACAATATTATAACCGATAGTGTCACAGAATCGCCTTAAAGACGATTCTTGATATTCGAGACTAAACCCTTTTTGCGCTTGCTCATCAGTACTTACACGGCAGTATATGATAACATTTGTTTTATTCATATCTTTTACCATTTAGTTTATCTCCCAAATTATTATAATATTCAAAAGCCTCATAGTGAGTATCGAAAACTTCAAAGTATTCATCATAAACTTTCTCGATAAAGGTATCTAATACTACCCAACCAGCATAAAAGTTATTTTTATATGAAATCATTGCAATTTCTGCATATTTATCATTTTGCAACTCCAGAATAGCATTTTCCAAGTTTCGGCCTTGCATTTTAATTTTATTAATAAGCTCAGGATATGTCATACCCTCTAAATATTCATCTTTTATTATCATTTCTCTTAATTTTTTCATTTTATTTTATTTTTTTATTGCATACTTCAACCAATTTATAAAGTACATTTCGGATTATTTCTACTTCTTCATCGTTAAAGTAATATCCATTTTTATTTAAAATTTTCTTGCATTTTGTTTTACATAACATTTATACTTCCCTGACACCTATCTTCTTTTATAAGGTGGACGATTCTTAACGTTATTTTAAATTCTTTTTTATTTAAATCCATTTTTACTTACACCCCATACTCTTTTTTATTGGGGGACGATTATTTTAACCAAAAAAAAACAATCGATACCCGACGAAGTGATAATACTCCATCAGTACAAATTGTTTTTATTTGTCTGGATACGAATGTCTTAGAGGCAATCGGAACACATAACAAAAATATTATTATATCTAGCCAATAACAAGTTTTTGAAAAAAATAATTTAAAATAATTTAGCTGGTCATTAAGTCTTCAACAAAAAAGGGTCTTTATTCCTCAAAGATAACCTAAGTTTAATGTTCCTTTGCTGGAGTTATTGAATGGGAGAATAGAAAATGTCGCACGGAAAATAGCAGTTATTGCCAGAAATCAAGATAATTTTAAAGCCTAAAGGAATTATGCGGAGAATGCTTTGACTATCTCCGTATATTTTTTAGAAAAAATAAATTAGTTTGTCACCCAATAAATAAATTCTTATGAACGATAATTTTCTCACCACCGATGAAATCAATAAGACGAAAATACTATATGATCACTTTCCTACAGTAAACGGTCTTTATTTAAAGAGCAAAGCCAGTACTGAATTATATTTTTCTGTCCAGAAGAGAATGAAGCCATTTTCTAAAACGGGACTTACGCCGCCACAAGAATTAAAATCCGAATTTTCGAATGCTAAAGAAATTTGTGAACATAATTTGTTGAGTTTTCAGACAGCAATGAATAATTGAAATGAAGCGATGTTCTTTATATGTCAAAAATTCAAGTATAAAAAATTGAGTGAGTTTTTGAATCTTAATGAAATGGGTGGGCTGATGAATAAAAACTTAGCGTGGGGCACTCAGCTTATCGCCGAAGCGGAAGAAGTACAAGTATTACATATTCTTTCACCTGGGGACTATTCTCTAAATCTAGTGAACATTTATCCAGAAAAATGGTTGTACTCACATTTTAAAATTACACAAATCTGATTTAATCTATCTAAAGAGTCATGTAATCCTCACTTTCCTAGATATGAAGTGTGATTATTACAAACTCATATAAATATCATCTAATTCTTCCTGACGGATACCTAAATATGTTTTCGTGATTGCGGGAGAGGAGTGATTAAATAATTCACTAAGATACAGTAGAGCCTTATCCGTTTCATTATTATTTGCCCAAACTTGACGACCAAATGTTTTTCTTAGGGAGTGGGAACTAATTGCCAAAGTTTTGGTTCCAAACATAGTTTTAAGCATCCTGTTCACATACTGGATGCTGAAAACGGTGTCTTGATTTGACGTGAAAACAAATCCGTCAATATTAGGATTTCTTTCTAGTAATAAACCGTAAGCTTTTTTTACATTATCGTTTAATCGGATAACTCTTTTTTTATTAGTTTTAGATTCCGTTAGTGAAATGGAATCATTTACCAAATCTTCATGTTTTAATTTTAAAATATCAGAAATTCTTAATCCAGCATTAATGCCATAAACTACTAAAAATCCTAATTTATAGTTCTTTTCAGTTTTTATGATTTTCATCGCTTTATTGAGTGTCGAATCGAAATTCATATAATCGCTCTTGGTAACGGAATTTTTTAGGCTCATGGCTATGATGATTTATACCGTAAAGATAATTAAAAATAGGTTCAAAAACAACTAATTTTTACTAAAAGTGAAACTTTTAAAATTATCAAATTCGTCAAAACTTTGTTAGCCCCCTATTAACACGGGTTTAGTTAAAATAAAAAGTTTCACTATTGTAAGAAGTGAAACTTTTCAGAAAATTATTCAAATACACACATGTGTCTGTCAAAGTCCTTATTATTTTTTGCCATAAACACTTAATTTTATTTACTCAAAGCATAATCCTCAACATCAGCCAGTTCAGTAGCTACAATCATTTTACTACCAATGGCACTAAAATGTCGTTTACCACATTTGATTTTACCCGCTTCTTTGGGGTTTATATCGAAAATCCCTGTACTACCTTTAGATTCTACAACAAAGTACAATTTCTCATCCTCTTGGTCTTTCCACATGATAGCCCAGTCAGGATTGTAGGTTCCTAGTGGGGTATCAATTTTGAACCAAGATGGTAGTTTAGCATAAACCGATATATTGGCACTGGTTTCAAATTGTTTTGCCAAATCCGATTCTATATTTGAATCGTATACTACGTAATTGTAAGGCGATTTTGAGCTCTCCTTTAAATTACTTTTCATATAACCAAACAACTCTTTATTTTCAAAAAGCTCTTGCTCGTAGTATTCAGCATCACCAATTTTTTTATAACTAATTCCATCAATGATGTGCAAGTTCATTTGTTCGTTGATGATGTCAATACAGCCTTCAATAAATTTTTGAGGATTGATTTTGAAGTAATCCAGTTTATTGATTTTAGTTAAAATGGTTACAATTGACTTTCTGGTCAGTTGCGTTTCATTCTGAAGGTAACTTACGATATCTGGTAATCTTTCAACCTCATCTTTGATGCTTGTTGTTTCGCTGTTTGGGCTTATTGTTGCATGAACTCCTCCAGCATTAATTGAGATGGAAGCTTTTGTATAAATTAGTTTTCCTCTTGTGATTTTTAAACGGTCATTGATAGCATTAATGCATTCTTTTACCAATGATTCTGAATCAAAGTTTACTGAAAATGTAGTTTTGAATTTCACTTTCTCCCAAAGTTCTCTAAACTCTGGACTGTCTAAAATTCTTTTATTTACAGTCACTAATTTTTTATCTGCTTGGTTTTTTATTTCTAGTCTTCCAGCAGTTTCTTTTAATGTGTTGATGATTTGATTTAGAACATGTTCCTGATCTTTGAATTCCTCTGGAATTACAACCGTTTCATCCTTTAAATCAATTTTAAGCTTGTCTTGTACTTTTCCTTTTGCATCAATGTAACCTTGGCTTATAAGATGTTTAAAGAGCTCTTCTGATTTTTCTTGACCAAGGTAAACGGTGTCTTCATCATTAATTTCAACAACAATATTTCCAAAACTATGTTTCTCAAGGATGCCAAATTTGATTCCTGTTTCTTTTTCAATCTCTTTCTGGAAATTATCCACGAATTCAGCATAGGTTTCTGTTGCCATGACCGTTAAAGTATTCACTTCATGCCCATACACACGTTCTCCTGATTGATTCACACACAAACGTAAACCACGACCTATTTCTTGCCTTCTCCTGATTTCGGAACCACCAGCATCTTTTAGAGTACAAATTTGAAATACATTTGGATTATCCCATCCTTCTTTTAAAGCAGAATGAGAAAAGATGAAACGCAATTTTGACTCAAAACTCAAAAGCATTTCTTTGTCACGCATTATTAGATTGTACGTGTCTTCATCTGCATTGGTGTTTCCTTTGGTATCTTTAAAGTATTCGTATTTGTCCTTAGAATTACTTTTTTTAGCTTTTTTATCGATAGAGAAATAACCATTGTGAACTTGGTTTGCTTCAATCTCTACATCCTTTATCTCTCCAAATAAACTAGCGTATTTTGGTTTCGCTATTAGCTTTAAATACTCTTTTTCGAAGATTTCAGCGTACTCTCCATTGGCTACATTTCCATCTTCATCATATTGACGGTATTTACCAACTGAATCAATAAAAAACAAAGAAAGCACTTTGATCCCTTGAGGATTCAATACCAATTCTTTGTTTAAATGCTCCTCAATGGTCTTGCGGATTAAAGCGGTTTTGATTTGCTTGTCATCCACATTTCCAATGGCTTCACCAAGTTTTATAACATCGTCTTTACTGGTGAAATCAATGTATTCATTTCCAGCTACGGCATAAATATCTTTGATGATGTAGCCCTCGTATTCGGCTCTGTCAGTAATTTGTTCTAAATCTTCATTTTGTTTTACCAGAACCGTTTTTCTTGAAATACTTCCATTTTTGAAGATATCCAGTTCCAATTTTGCTACTGGAAAACCTTTTGAGACTTTTACCTCAACCAATCTGATATAAGCATTGTTGTTGATTCCTTCTGTTTGAACAGAACCAACTTCAATTTGCTTGACCAACTTCTTTTCATAAGCATCTACGGCATCCAGCTTATACATCATGTTGATTTTCTCGTCCTTGCGGTGCGTAGCAGAGTATTTAACAATTGCCAATGGATTCAAGCTCTGGATGGCTTTCTTTCTTATTGGTGTACTTATGGTTGTTTGTGGTTCATCTATAAAAACAACTGGATTGGTATTTTTAATTAAATCCAATGGTTTGTATCCTAATGAATCATTGTATCTGTGGATAATATTTGCTGTTTTCTTTAAATCATCAGGATTATCAAAGCTTTTTGCGAAAGCATCAATATTGATAACCATGATTTCTAAGCGGTCATTGGTAGCAAAATCTCGAACCTCATTTAATTTACTAGAATCATACACAAAGAAATTGTAGTTGATGTTGTCATACAATTCTCTTAAGTGTTCCTTGGTAATTTGTAATGATTTGTAAACCCCTTCTTTGATTGGTATGGAAGGAACTACAATGATATGCTTAGAAAAACCATACTTTTTATACAGTTCAACGATGCTTCTCAAGTAAACATAAGTTTTACCTGTACCAGTTTCCATCTCAACGGTAAAATCAAGATTTTTTCTATCTATTTCGGCTCTTGTTGAAGGTTTTAATCCATTGGATAATTGGATTCTTTGCGTATTCTCAAGAATTTGCCCTTCTGTTAATATCAAACGATTTCCATATCCAATATCAGTAAATCCAATATTTTGCTGTTTTGCTAAAAATTCTGGAGAATATACCGTAAAGTTAGAATCACATTTTTCTTGACCACTAAAAATATCTACGATAGCTTCAATGGCTTCTTGCTGGTAGTTTAACGTACTATCAAATTGTATTTTCATGTTTAAATACTCTTAATTTCGTTAATACCAAAACGCTTCAAAGTTTGTACTGAGTTTGTTTTCTCTACATCACCAAAACCTGAGTCTTTAAAGATAACTCTACATACTTCTGGATTTAATGCTTCTTTCCAAGCTCCAATTCCTTCGGCTACTTTGCTAGTAATACCATCTGCAAGGCAAATAAACAAAGCTCCAAAACCAACACTAAATACTTTTTTACCTTCAATATTTTTTTCATCGATTGGTAAGGTCAAATCCAGACCATATTTTAATAAAATTTCAAACAATACATCTTCTTCTGTACGACCTTCTTTAATATTATCTTGAGAATCAAATAAATTGTCTACTAGATTATCTGGATTACCATCCCAACCTTTTATATTGGAACTATCTAATTTAAAAACTTTAAAGCCTATGTCTAAATTATCAATATTAGCCTGTATATTTAAATTTTCTAACTCTAGAGTATTTATTTTTTCTTCAATATCTTGTAGAAGAATTTTACCATCCATTTTTCTTTTTAAATCTTCAATTTTAAAGACATTCTCTTTAATAATTTGTTCTTGGTCTTTAATAATTTTTTTTCCAGCTCGTCTTATACGTTCTTTTCCAATTTCGACAATAGTTTTAAAACCAGATTTATAAGCATCACTTTTTTCATCTGTTAATTGAGGCAACTGCACCTGAATATGTTTTCTTTTTAGTCCATCTTCCACATTAACACTCATAATTGCTTGAGCTGTTGAGGCAGAACCTGAAAAGAAATCTAATATAATCTCATCATTTTTTGAGTCACATATTTTTGCTAAATATTTTATTAATTCTGAAGGCTTTGGGAAATCGAAGGGAATATCCAATTCATTTAGTTCTTTAGCACTATGCCGATTTTCATATTTGGAAATAAAATCATTGGGTAACTGACCTTCTTCTTGCCTATCTTTTAACCAAATTTTAGTATTTACATTCCAAACAGAATCGTTTCCTTCAGAATCTACTAAGACTTTACTAGAGGTTTTACTAAACTCAACATTACCTAAAGAAAATTCTTCTAAATACTTACTGTAAGTCCATCTCCAAACTCCATCATTTCCAGACTTAGGTGCAATTTTTTCACCTTGTGATTTGATTTCGGGGAAGAAGTCACCCTGAGGAATAACCAAGCTTCCATCAGGAGCTTCTATGTAATATCTTTGATTAACACATCCTCTCATCGGGTCTAATGAAGATTGATACAAACCCATAGCTCTGTATTTTTGCCCATCTCTTTCTCCTCCTTTTTGAATTTTAGTATAAACTTTCTTTATTAATTCATCACTCATTTCGTCTCTGAATCCTGAGGCCAAATCAATATTTTTTGCATAAACTAATAGATATTCAATATTAGGCGAGAAAAACTTCCCTTTATTTCCTCCCGATTTAGCCAATCTACCAACTAAAGAGACTCTATTTGATTCGCCAAAAATATCATCACATAATTGTACTAATGTTGAAAATTCATTTTGACCTATCGAAATAAAAATTACTCCATCATCTTTTAATAAATTTCTTCCAAGTTTTAACCTTGGATACATCATATTTAACCAATTAGAATGATAGCGTCCTTCACTGTCTGAATTAGTTGTCATTTTATTTCCCTCGTCATCAACTTGACCTGTAACTTGTTGGTAATTTTTAAGATTGTCTTTATAGTTATCTTTATAAACAAAGTCTTTTCCTGTATTGTAAGGTGGGTCAATGTAAATCATCTTAACCTTGTTGCTGTAGCTTTTTTGCATCAACTTCAGAACTTCAAGATTATCCCCTTCAATGTATAAGTTTTCGGTAGTATCCCAGTTTACACTTTCTTCCTTGGCTGGTCTTAAAGTTCCTGTACTGGGTTTGTGTGCTTCTCTGCGGGCTTGCGCTTTTCCTGCCCATGTAAAACGGTAGTATTCCTCTTCATCTTCAATTTCCTTTCCCAAAATATCTTGTAAAACTTTAAAATCAATTTTACCCTCTGTAAGTACTTCAGGGAAAAGTTCTTTCAGTCGTGCAATATTATCATTTACTATATCTAAACTTTGAGTAAGTTCGTCTCCTTTTGTAATTTTATCTAAGCTCATAGTGTGTTTAATAAGGTTTTAAGAGTCTCAATTTCATTTCGTTTCATTTGTATTTGAATGTTCAAAGAAACTCTAGTATTGAGTTGGGATTCTTTTTTTATTTGGTTTGACAAAGTAAGGATTTCTTTTTCGATTCTTTGTATCGTTTCCAGATGTTTTAGGTCGTCATCCGTTCTTATGGAACTTCGTTTATTGAAGGTTCCCGTAACCATTGCGGTTTGAAATTGTACAATAGCACTGGCGTAACTTTTATAGGTGGTTTCTAAGTTGGTTTTGTCTAAAATGGCAAAATCCAAGCCTTCAAAGAAAGCACCAACTAATTCATTTTTGTATAATTTTGAAACATTAGGTGAGTTGATAAAAGCCTCAATGGTTCGTTTTGATTTATCGTTTTGATTGATTTTTTTGTCGCAAACGTTCAATACAAATTCATCTGCATTTTCAATCATCAAAACAATAGGATACGGAATGTGTTTCTGGAATAAATTAGCGACTCTATCAATCGTACCTTTGATAAGATTTCCTGATAGTGTACATGTCATTACTTGAATTTCCTCAAAAATATAAGTTTCATTTTGGACTGTGGTAATGTTTGAGTTGGAAGGTTTTATACTCGCTAACCAGTCCATCATGACAATTTCATTTAATATTTTTTTATCAGCAGAACTCAGCTCAAAGTTTCTAATAAAGAAAGCCTTGCTTATTTTCTTACTGACAATAGCCCTTTCAGGTATATTTAATATTTTGTTATAGTTAAAACTCATTCTTTATTTAATAATCAAATAACTGATTAGTTCTAAATTCTCTTCTTGACTGATAACTGAACTTAACAATGTGGTTCCACCAGCTGTAGCCAATGAATCCAATCCTACTTCTTCCTGTACACCAATCACCTCTTGAATAGCAGTTTTAAGCAAATTAGCATAGGCATCCATCTTTTTGTTTGCTTTGGTTTCTTTGTCAAATTCGGCAATTAATTCTGGAATAATTCTATCGTTACCCATGGCTAATTTTCTAAAATAGTCTAAAGCCGTTTTGGTTTGAGAAGCTTTGATGATTTCGGTACCATCTATACTGATATAAACCAAAAAGAAGGGGTATAAGATGTTGTTTTTAAGTTTAGAAGCAAAGTCTTCACTATTGCCTTTTAAGCAGAAAATAGCGCCTTGTTTGACGTGCTCAAGATTTGACTTTACTATTGCGTAAGATGCTTTAGGTATGTACTTTAATTCTTCTAATTCTGAGTCGGTACTTTTTTCCAAATCAATCTTAAAATCATTGAAAGTTAAATCGGTAATTGATATATTTCCGTGAACATCCTCAAGGTCAATAACCTGATTTTGTAATTGTTTCAATTGTT
Source organism: Flavobacterium sp. W20_MBD1_R3 (assembly GCF_052119725.1). Lineage (NCBI taxonomy): Bacteria > Pseudomonadati > Bacteroidota > Flavobacteriia > Flavobacteriales > Flavobacteriaceae > Flavobacterium > Flavobacterium sp. W20_MBD1_R3. Next base: position 485,092 of record NZ_JBGQOR010000002.1, on the reverse strand, counting down.
GTTTGCGATAATCCAAATCTTGCATTTCACGGCTGTTTTGCGAAATAATATTATCCTCTCCAGTAGCCGAAACATCAAGCATTACCATTCGACCTTGAACACGTGCTACCAGATCAATAAAACTATCCAGCTCCATACTTGGGAAAAAATTCACCAACTGGATATTGTCATTTTTAGACCCAATACGGTCAATACGCCCAAAACGTTGAATAATACGAACTGGATTCCAGTGTATATCATAATTGACTAAATAATCACAATCCTGAAGGTTTTGACCTTCAGAAATACAATCGGTACAAAAAAGAATATCAATTTCATTTTTTTCTTCAGGATAAATTTCCGCTCTCTTTTTTGATACTGGAGAAAAGTTAGTCAAAATGGTATTTAAATCCGTTTTGCACTTTGGCATATTGGTCTTGTTGGTTCCAGAACCAGTTACCAAAGCCGAATTTAGACCATGTTCCTTTTTTAACCAATCGTGTAATTCGTTATACAAGTAATTTGCAGTATCGGCAAAAGCAGTAAACACAATTACCTTCTTGTTATTATCATTGATTGGTTTACGTAGTTTTTCTTCAATTCTATTTTTAAGCTCTAGCAATTTAGCATCACGTTCTACATCAATCAACTTGATGTTTCCCATTAATTTAACCAAAACAGCTTTATCCTGTTTCAGGTCTTGTTTCCAAGCAATATTGTCTAAATCCTGAATCAATACTTTGGTTTTACCACCAACCAAGAGGTCTTCTAATTCAGTATCATCAATATCAATGTTGTTGATGTCTAAATCAAAATCCAAAGTTCCAGATTGATGATTCTCTATTTGTTTTAAGTTGGAATCTATAAAATTAATTAATTTCTCAACCGTTAATCCAAAAGAATGAATGGAACTCTCCAAACGTTTTAAAAGGTTTACACGCATTAAATAAATCAAACTCTGTTCACGGTCAACTTGCCTAAAAACGCTTCCAGTACCTGTTTCCATGTCGTATTTAGCTTCGTATTCTTCTCTTTTATCGGCTCTTACATAAGCTAGAGGCGTATAAGATGCTAAAGTAAGGGTACTAATTTCATCGTAAATTTGTCCAATATCGCTAAATTGATTTTTAGTATCAATTTCGGGAGTTAGGGTTATCGGTATTAATCTATTTGGAAAATTACCAATATCTGACATGTCATAGTACTTCTCAATATGTTTACGAGACCTTGCAATGGTTAACATGTCTAATATTCTAAAGTAGGAACCGTCTAAGCTTTCCATTAGTCCACCTACATCAAGATTATTTGGGTCTCCATTTTTGTACCATAAGGTGAATTTTCTTTGAGCATCCTTCATTACTTGACTAATACTATCTATACCATGTTGACTAAAATAGCGGTCGTTTCCTTCCGTAATAAAAGAGACTTGATTCTTCAAATCGTTCATTTTATTATTTACGGGAGTAGCTGATAACATTAATACTTTTGTCCTGATATTCGCCTTGATAACCTGATTCATCAAACGCTTGTAACGAGTCATTCCATCTCTCTTGTTGGGATTGTTTCTGAAATTATGAGACTCATCAATAACTACCAAATCATAATTTCCCCAATGAATTGTCTCTAAATCAATATCACCTGATTTACCTCTTTCTCTGGTTAAGTCGGTATGATTCAAAACATCAAAATTTAAGCGGTCTTCAGCTAGGATATTTCTTTTGTCGTTTAGGGTGTAAACTGTCCAGTTTTCTCTTAGTTTTTTTGGAGCAAGTAATAAGACTCTTTGGTCATTCCTTAGAAGATAATATTTAATTACCGCCAAAGCTTCAAAAGTTTTTCCTAAACCAACGGAGTCAGCAATAATACAGCCACCGTAAGTTTCAATTTTATCAATAGCACCAATTACAGCATCTTTTTGGAAATTGTACAGCAAACTCCAGATTTTAGAATTTTTAAATCCTGTTTTTTCTAACTTTTGATCGGCTCTTTCATTAACTGTTGAATAATGAAATATTTCACGAATACTGTATTTATAAATTGCTTCTGCTGAAATAGTATTGGTTCCTTTCTGTAATAACGCTTTGACTGCATCATTCAAAACTATCTTGCTACTGTTCCAAGCTCCATTAAAATAATTCAAATATTGATTTTGAGTATCTTCAATATTATTTATAAAAATTAAATTCTCATCATTGATAGTTCCCAAACATACTGAGTCAAGGTCTAAGGGTGTTAAGAAGAAACAATTAGAAATCCCATCATTTTCGATAATCAGAATATTTTGATTACCAATACCACCTTTTCTGATTTGAATTTTATCATCAATTAGCCCAAGTACTTGGTTGATGCGGTACTTTCTGTCTAATAAAAGGTTTAATTTATTTTCCTTTTCATTTTGAATAAATCGAAAATCATCTTCAGCATCAAAATTATTACTCAAAAGTAAATTGATTTGTTTTGACTTTGAGAATATGTCAACTAATTCAAATAAGGCGAATGCAGTAAAATGATTGCAACTTATATAAATATTTGAATTTGGTGTGATTAGAGTCGTGAGTTCTTCAAGTAACAATCTACTTTTGTTATCTATAATATTCATTCAATAGAATTGGTTTAGTTTTTTCTCCAGATTTTTTTTTAATCGATAAATGGAATTTTTCGATTAAAAATATAAAAATAGAATAAAAATCTTATTTATTAAGGCTAATTATAAAAAACTGACTGTTTTAATAATTAGGAATCACCTGTTTTTTAGATTCAGAATTTTTAAAAAAAAAATTAAAAAAATTCTGGAAAATTTTTGATTAACATTCTGATCGTACCATAGCGTATACCCATAGGGGGGTATGAGAGAGCGGAAACGGGAGGAGGAAGGGGAGGGCTCTCGTGCCTAATTCATTGGGTTAGATGCTTTATAATCTAAAAAAATACAATATTAATAGCTAATGAATTAATTGTCTTCAAGGGTGCTAATGATGTACGTTATTGAGCAGTAATATGCGTCAAAAACACTATGAAATGACGTTAAGAGGGGGGTTGACGGGGCTATGAGGGTGTAATTTAAGCAAAAAAGGATTTATATATTATTTCTCCGTTCTTCACAAAGTTTAGCATATTCATCTGATAAAAGCCAGTCTAGCATTTCTGGCGAATACTCATTGTTTACAGGCGCTTCTTTGTGAATTTCTTTTTGTGGTTTTTTAGATTTCGTAAAAAACCGAAACAGTGATGATAGGATTACCCAGATTAACAGTAACGCTCCAGCGGCCAAACAAGCGACCAAATTTAAAATAGCGAAAATGAAACCGAAGATGCTAACATCTCCAGGGACAGACCTAGATGCACTTGCGCGAAATCCTTCAGCTAAATAGCCAGCAAAAAGGTTGTAGAGCCCTTGGCTTCTGTAGGAACCATCGACAGGCCATCCGTTTAGATTGTGTAGAGAGGTATTAGACATGTGGTTTTATTATTACAATAAACAACAGTGATTAGTTTTGTTCAAAATTTATTAGTTCCTGTACGGAATCTGACCTACAATTTAATGATTTTTTTGGAGAATTCCAAGCAAAAAAGATTCTTATTTTTCAAAACAACCCACCCTTTGATTAGGGAAGTTTCTATACTCTGACTATTTCAATCCCTAAATCCCAAATTTGTTTATCCCATCAAGTTATGTATGTAATAATCCTCTTAACTCCTACGTACAAAGGGAGTGGGAGATAATAATTTATTTAAAATAATCTTTAAAAAAAAAGAGTTGGTACTTCTCAAACGGTAAAAATAAATTTCAGATATATAATTCATTACTTGTTATTAACCAGAATTAATAATATTTTTGAGATAGACCAGTATTAGTCTGGTATAAAACAATTTAAAGGAATTATTATGAGGAAAAGCTAGCTGTCTAAAAAGAGATAACTTTTAAAATCATTGGGTACGGGGGTTGTTAACGCTTCTCCTCTCTTACCAATTAAAAAACAAGGGGAAAATAAGATCCTTAATTAGGATCACTGCAATAAATGAATATTAATTGAAAATAATAAAAAATAATGTACAAAAAGTACACAAAAAAACTACAACTAATTACATTACTCTACCATCATCTCTAGTTGCCGATGTTAGAGCATTACCATTAACTCCAACCCAGATATCACATTCATTGAAATTTATCGGGATAGTGCTTAGAGATTTATATCAAGATGATTTAGATTTATCTTCATTTACAGATAAACCACAACCATACTTAATTAAAGCTTTCAGTAATAAATATAATCAATGGTTAACAGTTTTAATAGATAATAATATTGTCCTTCGATCTGATTATTATTCTAAAGAGAATCATGTATGCTATTCATACTCTATTAATCCTTTATACTTTCTTAATTATTTATCTTCTAATCTATCTAACTCATTAGATACCAACACTAGTATACTATGTATAAATAAACAATCTGAACCCTTATTAACAGTGGAATACAAAGATATTATTAAGTTAAATATTGAATCTAATAGAGAGTTGAAATTATTTGAAAATGATGTAAATCAATTAAACATTAATGTTCAGAGATTAGAAAAAATTGCTAATAAAATAGTAGAAGATTTATCGATTGATGATTTTGTGGTTAATGAAAAAATTGATGATATCATAGTAAAAATCACTGAATCAAATAACAAAGATTATTTTATCAAAAGAGATAATGCGATCATTAAAGCTAAAGAATCTGGCAAGAGTTTAATTCAAGACGGCAGAAGGTTTTTAACTGAAAGCGAGGAAATATTTATTGATAATAAAAAGAAATTTATTCATATAAGTTACATAAACTCAATTAAAAAGTTGGAATATAAAAGCCATTATGCTAATAGAAACCCTACGAATAACAGGTTGGACACTAATTTTACCAACATGGCATCGGTAATGGTAGACGACATTTGTAAAGAAAATAATTTGATACAAATCGATTTAAAAAATTCACAGTTTACTATACTTTCACATCTGCTAAAAGACAAATTAGATGGCGATGACTACAGTCGTTTTGAAGCACTTTCGGTATCTGGATGGCTGTATGATTATGTAGCTAAAGAACTTGGTTTAGGAGGCAGAAAACAAGGTAAAAACTTAATGTTTGAAACGTTATTTAGTTCCAGAAAAAACAATACAATTAGTAAGGTTAAACTAAAAAATATATTTCCAACTGTAATAAAATGGATTGATAATTATAAAAAGGTAAATGGAGATGATAACTTTTCGATTATGCTTCAACAGAACGAAAGTGAAATATTTATTGACGGATTATTTAGATTAATAAAAAAAGAAAAGAGTAGTTTATTTTGTCTGACCAAACATGATTCTTTAATCATTAAAGCTGAGGACTACGATAAAATAATGGACATTACTACCAGTTATTTTTCATCCATTGGATTGAAGTATTCTTTGTCGGTAACAAAGCCCACTGATATAAAGGATTATCTTTTGGAAGATTTAAAAAAAGAAGTGCCTCCAATAGAATTACCAGCAGAAATTAATGCTAGTTTGGGGAGAATATCACCTAATGAAGTTGTTGATCTTTATGAATTATTACCTGAATTAGGGTTTTCAACGAAAGAATCCGTAGCAGTTATTTTAGAAATGAATTCAAGCAATGTGACCTTTGGTAGTTTTATTAGATTGATTGGTAAAATGAAACGAGAGCAAAAGTATAATGATTATACTGGGGTAAGAATATCTAATGAGATACTATCTACTCTTAGAAGAACATTAGCATAAATGTGGGAATTAATTAACCCAAGTATAGTTTCATGGTTGGGTTAATTCCCTACTGGTTACACAACGTGATGAATCTATAGTGGAGCCAAAAATCTGTTTTGATCATGCTTTGCATGGTTTACACAGATTGATAAAAAGAAGAGACAACGCTTAGTTTTCCTCCACTTTGTTATTTTTAATACAATATTAGATGAATTCATATTTTTATATGTTTACAATAGTTATATTAGCATCAATATTTGAACTACTTATGTAAGTATAGTTTTAATGTAAAAACACACAATGGGGTTAATTATTGAAATTTATTATGGTATATAAGAATGCGCCGATACGAGAAGCTATTTTTGATATAAAAATTGAAGAGCTAGATGTGTCTTACATTGCAAAAATCGAATCTTTACACGATTTTGTGATCGAGAAATATCCTATTAAGGAAAAACGTATTAGTTTTAATGGTCAAATTAAAGTAGTCGGTGAAGAAGTTCTTACTCCGTTTAATTCAAGTATTGATGGGTTTATTTTTAAATCTAAGGATGGAAAACAGATGGTGCAAATGCGGTTAGATGGATTTACTTTTAATTTAGTTGACCAATATTCCGATTGGGATTCGTTTTCAATAGAAGCTTTTAGATTGTTTGATGTTTACCTTAGAGAGTTAAAGCCAAAAAAGATTAGTAGGATTGCATTAAGGTTTGTTAATAGAATTGGAATTCCTCAGCCCTTTACAAGATTTCAGGATTATATTGTTAATATGCCACCAATTCCAGCTTGTTTACCACAAGCGTACTCAAATTTTTTTATGCGTATTGAGGTGCCTTGTGACGAAGATGGTACTTTCGTAATATTGACTGAGACTATCGAACCATCAACGGGAGAGTTTTTACCATTCATTTTAGATATTGATTCTGTAAAAGTTGCCAACATCGGAAAGGATAAAGAATTGTTGAAAGTTGAATTTGAAAAATTACGTAAATTAAAAAATATTACTTTCGAAAATTGTATTACCGATAATACTAGAAGATTGTTTAATTAAAAGATAATAAAATGGTTAGAACAGAATATTCACAACCATTCGGTATGAGTACCGAATCAGCTATATCTGGTTTAAATTTTTCAAACGCGCTTAACGATTTTGTTGGTCATAGTTTATTGATTTGTAAAAAACTAGAACAACAACAATTCAAGGAATTTGTGATTCTTAAAGAAAAATGGATTGAAGATATTCTTTTTGTTTCTAACGGGAATGAAATAATATCTAATGGTGCTTATAAAAAAATTATTACTAAAGGAGTTACAGTTTTGCCATGGATATTTCGGGATTTAGCTAAATCTAGTAATCACTGGTTTTTTGCTTTAGAAAAAATCACAGGAGAGAACCCAATTAATCCAAATAATGTTGGTGAAATTGAAAAAATGAAAAATGATTGGTTACAATGGGCAAAGAGTAAAAATATATATGAGTCATATTGAATTTCCAAAGCAGTTTCCCAATAGCTCTAATGAACCATTTTTAATTACTAGTGATTTTACAAACAGTTATAATTGTATTGCTTGGGCTTTTGGTGATAACACAAAGTGGTATTGGCCAGACCCCACGAGTATATATTATTGGCCAGAAGGGGTGCCAAGATTAATTACTATAGATTCTTTCATTGATCTATATAGAACTATTGATTACACTATTTGCGAAGATGGTGATTATGAAATTGGATATGAAAAAATAGCTATTTTTATTTCAGAAATTGGTGAGCCAACACATGCCTCTAGATTGTTGCCAAACGGATATTGGACAAGTAAATTAGGACCAAATATTGATGTCTCCCATTCAATTTACTCTATTGAGGATGGAGATTATGGAAATGTATCTGTTTATATGAAGAGAGTTAATGTAAATTTTAAATGATTTTATTTTTAGTTAACTGCTTATAAGTATTAGATAATTTCTTCAAATCTTCAATAAAAAGATTCGACAATTCAACTGTAAAGGGTACAAAAACCGCTTCGAAAGAAGCGGTTTTTTTGGTTTTATCTGGGTTTGTAATTTTTTAGAATAAGTTTCGTTTCTCCAAGTTACGATAAGTGCTAACTCGTATAGTTGGAAGCGGCAAAGTGAAGCATGGTCGCAAATACAAAGCACAAAAAAAGCCTTCGAGTCAACGAAAGCTTTTAATTATATTGTTTAGCAATTTTAGTTATTCACCAGTGCTTCTTGTTTCCAAGTTTTAACAGAGGCTATTCTGCTGTTAGAATAATCAACCTCGCTTAAGTTGTTGTTATTCCAGAATAACCATGTTCCTGTTTTTTCTCCACTTTTATAAGTGGCAACAGATTGTTTATTTCCATTAGCATCATAAGAGGTCCAAATTCCTTCTAGTTTTCCGTTTTTAAAGAAACCTTCTTGCTGTACTTGTCCGTTTTCGAAATAGTAAGTTGTTTTAACTAGGTCACCAATAGCCTCTAATTTTGGATTATTTTCTTGAGCGAAAGCTATTCCTGAGAACAATAACGCGGTTAATATTATATATTTTTTCATAGTGTTGGGTTTTTAAATTCATAATAGCTTAACAAATATAGAAAGTAATTTACAATAAAAAAACTTTTACTTAACAATTTAGTAACATTAGAAAAAAATTTAACATTTTGGATAAAGTTTTCTGTGCTTGGATTGACTAAAATTTTGTAATTCTCATTTCATTATTCATAATTAGTCCTAAATTTGCACCCGAGCTTTAACGGCTAAACAATCTAAAATTAGAATAATGTATAGAAGTCATAATTGTGGCGAATTGAATGCCTCACACATTAATACAGAAGTAACTCTCGCTGGATGGGTTCAAAAATCACGGGATAAGGGATTTATGAATTGGGTCGATTTACGAGATCGATATGGAATTACGCAATTAATTTTCGATGAAGGGCGTACTGAAAAAACAGTTTTTGAACGTGCCAAAACTCTTGGTCGTGAATTTGTCATTCAGGTTAAAGGAATTGTTATTGAGCGTGAAGCCAAGAATAAAAACATAGCAACTGGTGATATCGAAATTTTAGTTACGCAACTTACTATTCTTAATGCTTCGCTGACACCTCCGTTTACAATTGAAGACGAAACTGACGGTGGCGAAGATATCCGCATGAAATACCGTTACCTTGACATTCGAAGAAATCCTGTAAAAAACAGTTTGATGTTTCGTCATAAAGTAGCCATGGAAGTGCGTAAATACCTCTCTGATTTGGATTTTTGTGAAGTAGAAACTCCTTATTTGATTAAATCAACTCCTGAGGGAGCTAGAGATTTTGTAGTGCCTTCTCGAATGAATGAGGGACAGTTTTATGCATTGCCGCAATCACCACAAACTTTTAAACAATTATTGATGGTGGGCGGAATGGATAAATATTTCCAAATCGTGAAATGTTTTCGTGACGAAGATTTACGTGCAGACAGACAGCCGGAGTTTACACAAATCGATTGTGAAATGGCATTTGTGGAACAAGAGGATATTTTGAATGTGTTTGAAGGTTTGACAAGACATTTACTAAAGGAAATAAAAGGTATTGACGTAGATAAATTTCCAAGAATTACCTACGATTATGCCATGAAAACATATGGAAATGACAAACCAGACATCCGTTTTGGAATGGAATTTGGCGAACTTAATGAAGTGTCGCAACACAAAGAATTTCCGGTTTTCAACGCCGCAGAACTCGTGGTGGGAATTGCAGTGCCGGGAGTTGGAAACTATACTCGCAAAGAAATAGATGGATTAATTGACTGGGTAAAACGTCCTCAAGTTGGCGCTAGCGGAATGGTATATGTAAAATGCAATGACGATGGGACTTATAAATCTTCTGTAGATAAATTCTACGATCAAGATGATTTGAGTAATTGGGCCAAAATCACCAATGCTAAATCTGGAGATATGATTTTTGTGCTTTCCGGTCCAGCCGATAAAACTCGTGGGCAATTGAGTGCATTGCGTATGGAATTAGCAACTCGCTTAGGGTTGAGAAATCCAGCGGAATTTGCACCGCTTTGGGTAGTTGATTTTCCATTGTTGGAATTTGATGAAGAAAGTGGTCGATACCATGCTATGCATCACCCATTTACATCTCCCAAACCCGAAGACATGCACTTATTGGAAACAAATCCAGGTAAAGTCCGAGCCAATGCGTATGATATGGTTTTGAATGGAAATGAAATTGGAGGAGGTTCCATTCGGATTCATGACAAAGCTACTCAACAATTAATGTTCAAATATTTAGGTTTCACCGAAGAAGAAGCAAAGGCTCAATTCGGATTTCTAATGGATGCGTTTCAGTTTGGGGCACCACCACACGGAGGACTAGCGTTTGGATTGGATAGATTAGTGGCTATTTTAGGAGGACAAGAAACCATCCGAGACTTTATTGCTTTTCCAAAAAATAATTCAGGTAGGGATGTTATGATTGATGCACCATCTAAAATAGACGAATCGCAGTTAAAAGAGCTGCATATAAAACTATCTTAATTGTAGTTTATCGGTATAATTTGTTAGAAAACGTTGAATATCAATATTTTTGCAAAATAAAAACACAAGATAGTATTTCGTATTATTTTAAATATTACATTTGCTGCATTATAAATTATTATTACTATTACAATGCGTACAGGTACAGTTAAATTTTTCAATGAATCTAAAGGTTACGGATTCATTACAGACGAAGAAACAGGAAAAGACATTTTTGTTCATGCATCAGGAATCAACGCGGAAGAATTGCGCGAAGGTGATAGAGTAAGCTATGAAGAAGAAGAAGGAAGAAAAGGAAAAGTTGCTGCGAAAGTAGCAGTGATCTAAGCATAAAAAAGTAATTTTTTTTGCCTACGAATGTTTAAAACGTTCCGATATATATCGGGACGTTTTTTTTTGTCTCAAACTATACCGTTTGAAAAATGAATCATTTTTTGAAATTACTAAATGATTATGATGTTAAACAGATCATAAGATAAAGGTCTTTTGTTATTTATAATTAATAAAAATTGTAAATTTACATCGATGTAGTACTGATGTATTTTTAAGTTTTCATTGCTATTTAATAATTTGAAGGGTATCTTTGCTTTTTGTAATTACCCATAAAAAAACACTACTATGCAATCCGATCAACTGAGTTATATTCCAATTTTAATGCAATTAGTTTTAGCTGTAGGATTTGTTGTAGGAACGATATTGGTTTCCGGAAAATTGGGGCCTAAAAGATCATCAGAAGCGAAAGATAAAAACTTTGAATGTGGTATCGAGTCTGTAGGTAATGCCAGAATTCCATTTTCAGTCAAATACTTTTTAGTAGCAATACTTTTTGTTCTTTTTGATGTTGAGGTGATCTTTCTGTATCCATGGGCAGTCAATTTCAAAGAATTAGGTATGGAAGGAATGGTTAAAATGGTCATTTTTATGTGTTTGCTTTTGATAGGATTTTTTTATATCATCAAAAAGAAAGCGTTGGAATGGGAATAAAAAATTATTTTAAATATTGAATACTACATTTTAAATGGCTTCATTGTAATTTGTAATTCAAATCTATAATTCAAAATAATAAAAAATGAGTGATTCTAAAATAAATATGGTAGCGCCGCCCGAAGGAGTTGTAGGAGAAGGTTTCTTCGCTACAAAACTGAATGATGTTGTGGGAATGGCTCGAGCTAATTCACTATGGCCTCTGCCTTTTGCGACGTCTTGTTGTGGTATAGAGTTCATGGCGACAATGGCTTCGCATTATGATTTGGCTCGATTTGGTTCTGAACGCGTAAGTTTTTCTCCTCGTCAGGCTGATATGTTAATGGTGATGGGAACGATTTCAAAAAAAATGGCGCCTATTTTACGTCAGGTGTATGAGCAAATGGCAGAACCTCGTTGGGTAATTGCGGTTGGTGCTTGTGCTTCATCCGGAGGAATTTTTGATACCTATTCTGTTTTGCAGGGGATTGATAAAGTGATACCGGTGGATGTTTATGTTCCGGGTTGTCCGCCAAGACCAGAGCAAATTGTTGACGGTGTTATGAAATTGCAAGAGTTGGTTAGAACTGAATCTGTAAGAAGAAGAAGTTCTCCGGAATACCAAGAATTATTAGCTTCTTATAATATCAAATAAAATAATGGCGCTAGAAACGATCCAAATCCAAGAAAAATTAGTTGAGACATTTGATTCAGCTGTTTTTGAATTCAATCAAGAGAGAGATATATTTTCATTTGAAGTTGCTCCAGAAAAAATTACTGCGGTGATTCTATTTTTAAAAAATGATCCCATATTGCGTTTTCATTTTTTAACTGATTTGTGTGGTATTCATTACCCGGATAATGATGTAGATCATCAATTTGCGGTAGTGTATCATTTACACAATTGGTACGAAAACAAAAGAATTAAAATCAAAGTGTTTATCAATGGTGAAAATCCCGAAATAAAAACGATATCAAATATTTTCTTAAGTTCAAATTGGATGGAAAGAGAAGCATACGATTTTTATGGGATAAACTTCATTGGGCATCCACAATTGAAACGTATTTTGAATATGGATGAAATGATTTCTTTTCCAATGCGAAAAGAATTTCCAATGGAAGACAGTGGAAGAACCGACAAAGATGACCGTTTCTTTGGAAGAACAACCGACAATTATTAAAAACACACAATTATAATTTTTCACATTAAATAAATGTCAGAACTATTATTATCCCCAGAGCATCGCTATGCTAAAAGAATTGCAGCCCAACTAAATGAAGATGGAAGTGAGCTTTCAATACTGAATTTAGGACCTACTCACCCAGCCACACATGGTATTTTTCAAAATATCTTGTTGATGGATGGAGAAAGAATTCTAGAAGCGGAACCAACAATTGGTTACATCCACCGAGCTTTTGAAAAAATTGCCGAAAATCGTCCTTTTTACCAAATCACACCTCTTACTGATAGAATGAATTATTGTTCTTCGCCTATCAATAACATGGGTTGGTGGATGACATTAGAAAAATTATTAGATATTGAAGTTCCTAAAAGAGCGCAATATTTGAGGGTTATTGTAATGGAGTTGGCCAGAATTACAGATCACATTATTTGTAATTCAATCCTTGGTGTAGATACTGGTGCATATACCGGGTTCTTATATGTGTTTCAATTTAGAGAAAAAGTATACGAAATCTACGAAGAAATTTGCGGAGCTCGTTTGACTACCAATATGGGAAGAATTGGTGGTTTCGAAAGAGATTGGTCACCAGAAGCTTTTAGAAAATTAGATGTTTTTTTAGCTGATTTTCCAGCAGCTTGGAAAGAATTTGAAAACTTATTCGAAAGAAATAGAATTTTTATTGATAGGACTGTAAATGTTGGCGCCATATCAGCTGAACAAGCAATGGCATACGGATTTACAGGTCCAAATTTGCGCGCTACAGGAGTTGATTATGATATTCGCGTTGCGCAACCGTATTCTTCTTATGAAGATTTTGATTTTATTGTCCCAGTAGGTAAATCTGGTGATACTTATGATCGTTTTTGCGTTCGTAATGCCGAAGTTTGGGAAAGTTTGAGTATCATTCGTCAAGCATTAGAAAAAATGCCGGAAGGAAATGATTTTCATGCTGATGTACCAGATTATTATCTGCCACCTAAAGAAGATGTTTACACAAGTATGGAGGCATTGATTTATCATTTTAAAATTGTTATGGGTGAAGTGCCTGTTCCAGTTGCTGAAGTATATCATCCTGTAGAGGGTGGTAATGGAGAACTTGGTTTTTATTTAGTTACAGATGGTAGTCGAACTCCATACAGATTGCATTTTCGCAGACCTTGTTTTATTTACTATCAAGCGTATCCAGAAATGATAAAAGGAGCATTGCTTTCAGATGCAATTGTTATTTTGTCAAGTTTAAATGTTATTGCCGGAGAATTAGACGCTTAGTAAAATTATAAATGATGAATTTTAAATTATAAATTATTCAAAACATTTAAAATTTATAATTCAAAATTTAAAATAATTAAAATGGAAAGAACTTATCACAAACAAGAAATAAATATGACTGACTCATTGATGTCACGCATCAATGAGTTAATCAGTCATTATCCTGAAGACAAAAGAAAATCGGCATTGCTACCTGTTTTGCATGAAGTTCAAGATGCTCACGAGAATTGGTTGAGTCTTGAATTAATGGATAAAGTAGCCGAAATCCTTTTGATCAAACCAATTGAAGTTTACGAGGTGGTATCGTTTTATACGATGTACAACCAAAGACCAATTGGAAAATATATGTTCGAATTTTGTCAAACTTCACCTTGTTGTTTGAATGGAGTCGAGGATTTGATGGATTACACCTGTGAAAAATTAGGTGTAAAAGTGGGTGAACCAACAGCAGATGGTCTTTTTGAAGTGAGAGGCGTTGAGTGTTTGGGAGCTTGTGGATATGCTCCAATGATGCAATTGGGCGATTTTTATAAAGAACATTTGACGGCGGCCAAAATTGACCAGTTAATTGAAGATTGCAAAAACGATACAATAATAGTACACGATAAATAATATGTCACAAAAAATATTATTAGATAAAATAAACATTCCGGGGATTAAGTCTTATGAGGTGTACCGTCAAAACGGGGGTTATGCTTCTGTAGAAAAGGCCATAAAAACATTAACACCAGACGAAGTAGTTGAAGAAGTGAAAACTTCTGGATTACGAGGTCGAGGTGGTGCTGGGTTTCCTGCTGGAATGAAATGGAGTTTCATTGATAAAAAATCAGGAAAACCAAGACATTTAGTTTGTAATGCGGATGAATCTGAGCCGGGAACTTTCAAAGACCGTTATTTGATGGAGTTTATTCCTCATTTATTGATTGAAGGAATGATTACTTCCAGTTATGCATTGGGTGCAAACCTGTCTTACATTTATATTCGTGGCGAATATATGTGGGTGTATAAAATATTAGAGAGAGCCATTAACGAAGCAAAAGCTGCTGGATTTTTAGGTAAAAATATATTAGGTTCGGGGTATGATTTAGAACTTTATGTTCATTGTGGTGCCGGAGCTTATATTTGTGGTGAAGAAACTGCATTAATTGAATCTTTGGAGGGCAAAAGAGGAAATCCTCGTATCAAGCCGCCATTTCCTGCAATTTCAGGACTTTGGGCTAATCCAACAGTAGTAAATAATGTAGAAACAATTGCTGCTGTGCCTTGGATTGTAAATAATTCAGGTGCAGAATACGCTAAGATAGGAATAGGTCGTTCTACAGGAACCAAGTTAATTTCAGCTTCTGGACATATCAAAAATCCAGGTGTTTATGAAATCGAATTGGGATTAAGTGTGTACGAATTCATGAATAGTGACGAATATTTAGGCGGAATGAGTTCTGATAGACCTTTGAAAGCATTTGTACCGGGAGGCAGTTCTGTTCCTGTTTTACCAGCACATTTGATTTATAAAACTGCTGCAGGCGAAGATCGTTTGATGTCATACGAATCTTTAAGTGATGGTGGATTTGCAACAGGATCTATGTTAGGATCAGGTGGGTTCATTGTTTATAATGATACGTCTTGCATCGTTCGTAATACTTGGAATTTCTCTCGTTTTTACCATCATGAAAGCTGTGGTCAATGTTCTCCTTGTCGTGAAGGAACAGGATGGATGGAAAAAGTATTGTACCGAATAGAAAACGGTCATGGTCGTGAAGAGGATATTGACTTGTTATTGAGCATTCAAAGCAAAATTGAAGGAAATACAATTTGTCCCTTGGGTGATGCAGCGGCTTGGCCAGTAGCAGCAGCAATCCGTCACTTTAGAGATGAGTTTGAATACCATATTCGTTTCCCAGAAAAAATAAAAAATAGAGACCACTTTGTTGCCGAGCCTTTCGAAAGCGTGAAGCATTTAGTTTCTAAAGAATTGATTTAAGATTTCAAAAAAGTATTACCTAAATTTTCGGATGCGATTTTTCAGAGTTTAACAACTTGAAACATTAGACCTGAAACTTTAAACAAAATAAGAAATGAAAGTAACCATAGACGGTCAAAGCATAGAAGTAGAACCAGGAACAACAATCCTGCAGGCAGCACGTATGATAGGTGGAGAGGTCGTTCCGCCAGCAATGTGCTATTATTCTAAACTAAAAGGAAGCGGAGGAAAATGTCGTTGTTGTTTAGTGGAAGTAGCAAAAGGAAGTGAAGCAGATCCAAGACCAATGCCAAAATTAATGGCCTCTTGTGTAACCGGTTGTATGGACGGAATGGAAGTGAACAGTAAATCGTCACCAAGAGTTCAAGAAGCCAGAAAATCAGTTACAGAGTTTTTGCTGATCAATCACCCTTTAGATTGTCCCGTTTGTGATCAAGCCGGTGAATGTGATTTGCAAAACCTTAGTTTTGAACACGGCAAACCAGAAAGTCGCTATATTGAAGAAAAGAGAACTTTTGAGCCAGAAAATATTGGTCCAAATATTCAATTGCACATGAATCGTTGTATTCTTTGTTACCGTTGTGTCATGGTTGCGGATCAGTTGACTGACGATCGTGTACACGGAGTAATGGATAGGGGAGATCATTCTAATATATCGACATGTATCTCAAAAGCAGTTGATAATGAATTCTCTGGAAATATGATCGATGTGTGTCCCGTAGGAGCATTGACTGATAAAACATTTAGATTTAAATCTAGAGTTTGGTTCAGTAAGCCATATAATGCACATAGAGATTGTCCTACTTGTTCTGGAAAAACGACGGTTTGGATGTTTGGTGACGAAATTCAACGAGTTACTGGAAGAAAAGACGAATACCATGAGGTAGATGAATTTATTTGTAATGGATGTCGTTTTGACCACAAAGATGTTGCGGATTGGATTATCGAAGGGCCAAGAGCTTTCGAAAAAGATTCAGTAATCAACCAAAACAAATACAACAGAAAATTACAAAAAGTGGAAATTGCTACCGAAGAGAATATTCTTTTAGGACGTGAAGTAGACCGCAAGAAAATAAGCATGTCAGAAATACCATTGACTAAGGAAGACATTATGAATCAAAAAAGTTTGGGTAATAATGGATAGTACACTTATCATTGATAAAAGCGTCATTATAGTAGCAGTATTTGCTATAACAATGTTGATGGCGATGTATTCTACTTGGGCAGAACGTAAAGTTGCTGCATGGCTTCAAGATAGAGTTGGTCCAAATAGGGCAGGACCCATGGGGTTGTTTCAGCCTCTTGCTGATGGTTTGAAATTGTTTTCGAAAGAGGAATTTGAACCGAATACACCCAACCGTGTTTTATTTTTTGCAGGGCCAGCCATTGCAATGAGTACGGCATTAATGACGAGTGCTGTTATTCCTTGGGGAGATCGGTTTCATTTGTTTGGTCGGGATATTTTCTTGCAAGCAGCTGATATTGATATTGCATTATTGTACTTTTTTGGAGTAGTTTCAGTAGGTGTTTATGGGATTATGATTGGTGGTTGGGCTTCTAATAATAAGTTTTCTTTGATAGGAGCTGTTCGTGCAGCCTCACAAATGGTTTCTTATGAAGTGGCAATGGGACTTTCAATTATTGCATTATTGATGATGACTGGAACGTTGAGTTTAAGGGAAATTTCTCTACAACAATCCGGAATGAACTGGAATGTTTTTTATCAGCCTTTATCTTTCTTGATATTCTTAATTTGTGCCTTTGCAGAGACTAATAGGACACCATTTGATTTACCAGAGTGTGAAACCGAATTAATTGGAGGATACCACACAGAATATTCATCTATGAAAATGGGTTTTTATTTGTTTTCGGAATATGCTAATATGTTTATTTCATCTACAATTTTGGCTGTATTATTCTTTGGGGGTTATAATTATCCAGGGATGAGTTGGGCTGTTGAAAATTGGGGAATTAACATTGCTAATATTATAGGAATTGGCGCTTTGTTTATCAAATTATGCGGATTTATATTTTTCTATATGTGGGTTCGTTGGACTATTCCAAGATTCAGATACGATCAATTGATGCATTTGGGTTGGAGAATCTTAATTCCTTTGTCAATTATTAATATCATAATTACCGGTATTGTAATTTTAAGAAGCGATATTGCAGCGTATTTAGGATTTTAAGCCTCCTAAATTTAGCAATAGGAATAATTAGGATTAAATATAATTCATATATAAAAGGCCCTAGCCCTGATAGCAGAGGAAATCCTTTTATCTTGAACTTGTTTCAGGACACTGAAACAAGTTCAAGATAAAAGATTGAAACGAATAGCAGGATTAAGCTTCAAATAAAAATAAAAAATGTCAATAGAAAGTATATCCTTATCGGGAAGAAAAAAATTAGTCTCTAATAAAGAGATGACTTTTTGGGAAAGAATGTATCTGGTTGCGATTATCAAAGGATTGATAATTACAATTCAGCATTTGTTTACTCGAAAGGTAACGATTCAATATCCGGAGCAAGTACGTGAAATGAGTCCGGTGTATCGCGGTCAACACATGTTGAAGCGTGATGAGCAAGGGAGGGAGAATTGTACCGCTTGTGGTTTATGCGCATTGTCATGTCCTGCAGAGGCAATCACGATGAAAGCAGAAGAACGCAGAGCGGATGAAAAACATTTGTATCGGGAAGAAAAATATGCGTCCATATATGAAATCAATATGTTGCGTTGCATTTTTTGTGGTTTGTGTGAAGAGGCTTGTCCAAAAGATGCCATTTACTTGACTACTTCTAAAGTTTTAGTTCCTTCGAGTTATGAAAGAGAAGATTTTATCTTTGGAAAAGACAGATTGGTTATGCCTTTAGAAATGGCTATGAAAAACGCTCAACTTAAAAACGCTAAATAATGTCTACAATACTTATAATTTTTTGCGTTTTGGCTGCCATCACATTAGCAACCGCATTTTTAACAATTTTTAGCAAAAATCCAATTCACAGCGCTATTTATTTAGTGGTGTGTTTTTTTTCGATTGCAGGTCATTATTTATTGTTGAACTCTCAATTTTTGGCCATCGTTCATGTTATCGTGTACTCTGGAGCGATTATGATTTTATTTTTATTCACCATAATGTTAATGAATTTAAATGAAGAAAAAGAAGTACACAAACCCAGAATAACGCGTCTCGGAGCTATTGTTTCTTTTTGTCTTATTTGTTTGATTTTGATTGCTATTTTTATCAACTCAAAACCTATAGTTGGTGAATACGTGACCACAGGAGAAGATTATCAGTCTATAAAAGTATTGGGTAAAGTGTTGCTTAACGAATATATGGTGCCTTTTGAATTTGCTTCTGTATTACTTTTGGTCGCTATGATTGGTACTGTTTTATTGTCTAAAAAAGAAAAATTGCAAAAATAAGATGAACAATATTTTAAACCACATTGGTATTGAAAATTATATATTCCTGAGCGTAATACTTTTTTGTATTGGCGTATTTGGAGTGTTGTACAGGCGAAATGCGATAATTGTATTTATGTCAATTGAAATTATGCTAAATGCCGTAAACTTATTGTTTGTAGCATTTTCGACTTATCATCAGGATGCACAAGGACAAATTTTCGTGTTTTTCTCGATGGCGGTTGCCGCGGCAGAAGTGGCAGTAGGATTGGCAATTCTGGTTTCAATTTTTCGAAACTTGGGCTCAATTACAATTGATAATTTAAAAAACCTAAAAGGATAGATGGAAATGAATACCAATATAGCTTTAGTTTTAGTTCTTGCTCCTTTTTTAGGATTTTTAATCAATGTTTTCTTTGGCAAAAGCTTGGGAAAATCACTTTCAGGGGTAATAGGAACTCTTTCAGTTGTAGTTTCTTTTATTGCAACTGCCTACTTCTTTGGGGGAATAGCCGCACAACCTGAAGGAATTCGAATTGTTCTTTTTGACTGGATTCAAATCAGTAATTTCAAAGTTGATTTTGGATTTCAATTAGATCAATTGTCCATTTTATGGTTGCTTTTTGTAACCGGAATTGGGTCTTTAATTCATTTGTACTCGATTAGTTATATGCACGATGATGAAAAGATACATCAATATTTTGCTTATTTAAATTTGTTTATATTTTTTATGATTACGTTAGTGATCGGAAGTAACTTATTAGTAATGTTTATTGGTTGGGAAGGCGTAGGTCTTTGTTCATACCTATTAATTGGGTTTTGGCATAAAAATCAAGAATTTAATGATGCAGCTAAAAAAGCCTTCATCATGAATCGTATTGGTGATTTAGGGTTGTTGATTGGAATTTTTATTCTTGGAAATTTATTCTCAACGGTAGATTATGCCTCTCTAAAAACAGCTATTGCGGGTGCAACTGACCTGGATACGTACTGGCTCTCGATTGCTGCTTTCGCATTATTCATAGGTGCTTGTGGTAAATCTGCTCAAATTCCTTTATACACCTGGTTACCCGATGCAATGGCCGGTCCAACGCCAGTTTCAGCATTGATTCACGCAGCTACGATGGTAACTGCTGGTATTTTTATGATTACCAGATTGAATTTCTTATTTGATTTGACTCCTGATGTTCAATCGATAATTGCTATTGTTGGTGCTGTTACTGCTTTAGTTGCTGCAACTATTGGATTGGTTCAAAATGACATCAAGAAAGTATTAGCTTATTCTACTGTTTCCCAATTAGGATTAATGTTCTTGGCATTGGGATTAGGCGCTTATGAAGTGGCTGTTTTTCATGTAATCACACATGCTTTCTTTAAGGCTTGTTTATTTTTAGGTTCCGGTTCTGTAATTCATGCTTTGCACGGAGAACAGGACATGCGTAACATGGGCGGTTTGAAAAAAGCGATGCCAATTACTTTTGCAACAATGTTAATTGCTTCTTTAGCAATATCAGGTGTTCCATTATTCTCTGGTTTTTTCTCAAAAGACGAAATTTTATTAGTGGCTTTTCACAGTAATATTCCACTATGGATTGTAGCTTCAGTTGCTTCCATAATGACTGCCTTTTATATGTTCCGATTAATGTTCTTAACGTTCTTCAAAGAATTTAGAGGAACTGCAGAACAAAAACACCATTTACACGAAAGTCCTTCTTTGATTACTATTCCTTTAATTGTTTTAGCAATTCTAGCTACCATTGGTGGTCTGATAAGTTTGCCGGGTGACAGTTGGTTGAATGCATATTTAACTCCTATACTGCCTAAATTAGCAACGGCTGTACACCACATGGGAACTACTGAATATATTTTGATGGCTGTTGCTGTTGTTGGTGGATTAGTTGGAATTGGTATTGCTTATGTCCAATATATCAAACAACATAAAGTGCCAACAGAAGATACTGCGATAACAGGTTTTTCAAGAGTCCTTTATAACAAGTATTACGTTGACGAATTCTATGATGCTGTTTTTGTTAATCCAATTGTTTTTTTATCACGTTTTTTCAGAGATACAATTGAAACTGGTTTGACCGCCTTTGTTCTTGGATTTGGAAAAGTGGCTAGCGAGATAAGTTACCAAGGAAAGAGAATACAAAACGGTAGTATCGGACTTTATCTATTTGGGTTCGTACTGGGGCTTTGTGCAATTGTGTCCTATTTGTTTTTAGCAAATTAATCGTTTTCAAACACTAGATTTTTTAATACTCAGTTATAAATTTAAAATAAATTACCTTTTGAAAATTCTCATCGGGAGTTTTTAAAAACAATAAATAATTACAAATGAATGTATCTCTAATATTAATTATACTTTTGGTTGGTACGTTTGCAACCTATCTTGCAGGCGACAAGCTGGCTTCAAAAGTAGCTTTGTTCTTTGGGTTAGCTGCTGCAGGCGCTTCTATTGTATTATTAAATCACTATAATTTAGGTGAAAATATTGGTTTTATAAATCAGTGGATTTCACAACCTAATATTTCTTTTGCTCTAAAGGCGGATGGATTATCAATAGCATTGCTGTTGTTGACGACCATTTTGACACCAATAGTTATTTTTTCGTCTTTTGGAAATAAATATGAAAATTCAAAATCATTTTATGCGTTAATTTTGTTTATGTCATTTGCTATGGCGGGAACATTCTTAGCAGCTGATGGTTTGTTGTATTATGTTTTTTGGGAATTATCGTTAATACCAATTTACTTTATTGCCTTAATTTGGGGAAATGGAGATACTGAAGAACGAAGAAAAGCGGTAGTCAAGTTTTTCATTTATACCCTCGCAGGTTCTTTGTTTATGTTGGTGGCATTTGTTTATTTGTACCAACAAGCAGGAAGTTTTTTATTAGAGGATTTATACAAACTGAATCTAACGGCCAATGAGCAGTTATGGATATTCCTTGCTTTTTTCTTGGCGTATGCGATTAAAATTCCACTAATTCCTTTTCACACCTGGCAAGCAAATGTGTATCAAAAAGCTCCAACGGTGGGAACTATGTTGTTGTCTGGAATCATGCTAAAAATGGGGTTGTACAGTGTTATTCGTTGGCAATTACCAATAGCACCATTAGCCGCTAAGGAATATATGAATATCTTTATCGGACTTGGAATTGCGGGTGTCATTTACGGATCTATTGTTGCATTGAAACAAAAGGATTTAAAAAAATTGTTAGCTTATTCGTCTCTTGCGCACGTAGGTTTAATTGCGGCCGGAACATACACGTTGACTATAGATGGTTTTCGTGGTGCCGTTTTACAAATGATTGCGCATGGATTTGTAATTGTTGGATTGTTCTTTATAGCCGAAATAATCTTTAGAAGATACGATACAAGAGCCATTGCTGAAATGGGAGGTATTCGGTCTCAAACTCCAAAATTCACCTCGATGTTTATGATTTTAGTACTATCATCGATTGCTTTGCCTACCACTTTTAATTTTATTGGAGAATTCACCGTTTTATATAGTCTTTCACAAATTAATGTTTGGTTTGCTATTTTAGGGGGAACCACTATAATTTTAGGAGCTTACTATATGTTGAAAATGTTTCAACATGTAATGTTGGGAGAAACTAATTCAAAACCTTTTGCTGATGTAACAAGTAATGAAGGAATTACATTGGTCCTTATTATTGGTGTTTTATTCTTTTTTGGGATGTATCCAAAGCCAATTACCGATTTAATTACTCCAAGTTTAGAGGAAATTCTTCAGGTAATTAATAGAGTTTAGATTTTTGATCATTGCCCTGTGAAGCATTGCTGATATGCTTGGCAAGTAAAGTTAAACAACACGATAAAAATATTATTAATACAAAAAATTAGGTTTCAGATCGAGAGAATTAGTGGTTGCTAAAGTCTAATTCGTAAATCCTAAATCAAACAATAAAAAAATGAATACATTAATAGCTATAATAGGATTAGGAGTTTTATGCCTTTTATTTGAAATATTTAATTGGAGGAAAGCCATAGTGCCAATAACAATCATTGGATTAATAGCAGTGTTGGGTTTGACTATATCTGAATATAATTCTACCGAAAGTTATTATAACAACATGATTGTTGTAAGCAAATTTTCCAGCACTTTCTCAGCTCTTTTTATTGTTCTTACTATCTTTTTAGTTGCTTTAGGACATAATTTATATGAAAATCATCTTTCTAAAATATCGGATTATATTGCAATAAAGGTTTTCCTGCTGGCGGGTTCTGTGGCGATGGTCTCTTTTGGAAATTTAGCCATGTTCTTTTTAGGAATCGAAGTATTGTCAATTGCGCTATACATTCTTGCGGCAAGTGATCGTTTGAGTTTGAAGAGTAACGAGGCGGGAATGAAATATTTTTTAATGGGCTCTTTCGCTTCTGGGATTATACTTTTCGGAATTTGTTTAATCTACGGAGCCATGGGAAGTTTTGACGTTTCTGAGATAAGTGCTTTGTCACAATCAGCTGAATTACCGGTTTGGTTCCCTATAGGTATTGTATTAGTGACAATAGGAATGTTGTTTAAAGTAGCTGCTGTGCCATTTCATTTCTGGGCTCCCGATGTTTACGAGGGGTCTCCAGCTTTGACAACGGCATTAATGAGTACCTTAGCCAAAGTTGTTGCGATGGCAACTTTATACAAATTATTATCTGTGATGAATGCGGATGTATCTGAGTCATTCAAAATTATAGTTGTTGTAATTTCAATGGCCTCAATGACCGTGGGTAATATTATGGCGTTGCGACAAACAAATGTCAAACGTATGTTGGCTTTTTCAGGAATATCGCACGCCGGTTTTATGTTGATGACTTTATTGAGTTTGTCAACATCGGCGGGAAGTTTGTTGTACTATGCATCAGCGTACTCCTTATCAGGAATTGCTGCTTTTAGTGTTATTTTATATGTTTGTAAAAATAGAGACAACGAAGATATCGTAAATTTTCACGGATTAGGTAAAACCAATCCATTGTTAGCGGCCATTCTTACGGCTGCTTTACTGTCTATGGCGGGGATTCCAATTTTTGCTGGGTTCTTTGCGAAGTTAGTTTTGTTTAACCAAACGATTCAAGGAGGATATTTGGCTTTAGTAATCGTAGCGGTCGTAAATTCAATTATAAGTGTTGGATACTACTTCAAACTAATCTTAGCGATGTACACCAAAGAACCAAACGAAGAACGAAAAACAACCCCTTTTGTTATTTATGCCGTTGCTGTAGTATCGATTGTTTTAAATATCGCATTAGGTTTGTTTCCTTCTTTAGTTTTAGATTTATTGGCATAAACGAATTTTTTAAAAACATACAAAAAACCATCAAGAGCAATTTTGATGGTTTTTTTGGTTTTAATGATTTTATCAAACGAAATAACTATTTACTATTATGGTATTTGAAATATAGCAGTAAAATCAAATGGAGCCATAATCAATTGACTAATTTTGTACTATCATTTAAATAAAAGAAAATGGCAAATACATTAAAAATACAAATCTGGTCGGATATTATGTGTCCGTTTTGTTATATTGGAAAAAGAAGAATAGAAGGCGCTTTACAGAATTTCGAACATAAAGATGCAGTTGAAATTGAATGGAAAAGTTTTCAGCTTGATGCAGGTTTTATAGCTTCCCCAGAGGATAATATGGTCGAGCATTTGGCAGAAAAATATAGAAAAGATGCAGATTGGGCTCGAGAAATGCTTGATAATATGACCCAAAACGCTAAAAATGCAGGATTAGATTTTCACTTTGAAAAAGCGATTATGGCGAATTCTTTGCATGCGCATCGCTTACTGCATCTCGCTAAAAAGTATAATTTGGCAAATGATTTAGAGGAATTATTATTTAAAGCTTATCTAACAGATGGCAAGAATATAAATGATTTAGATACATTGAAAGAATTGGGGCTGGAAGTAGGACTGAATGCCGAAGATATTGATCAAGTATTGCATTCTAATGCTTACGCTACTGAAGTGCAGCAGGACATTGATGAAGCGCAATCTGTGGGTGTGCAAGGAGTTCCTTTCTTTGTTTTTGACAATAAATATGCCATTTCAGGTGCGCAACATATTGAAACATTTGTGAATACATTAGAAAAAGTATGGCAAGAAGGTAAGTTTGATTCAAAGGTGACGGTGTTGAATACCACTGACGGAGACAGCTGTGGAATTGATGGATGTGACTAGCGCTAGATTCGTTTTTAGGTTATATATGACAAAAAAAACCCGCTGATACTATACCAGCGGGTTTTTTCAAACCAACTATCCAAACCATTTATTTTATCTTCTATTTAGTACGATATCGGCATCGATGTTTACTCTTGTTTTTTCAATTTTGGCTTTTGAACCATTTGTTTTGTAGTAGTAATAATCATCGTCACTTGAGTTTTGGTTGCTACCAAAATCATAATCCTCAAAACTGTTTTGGCTGTATTGGTAGGCTCTTCCTCCTTTTACTGCGCCAAAAGTATCGACAATTTGACCACGACGGTTGTAAATAATTTCTAATCTGCCCACTCTTTCTAATGCAAAACGGTTGTAGGTCATGTAAACAGAGCCGATTCTTTTTACTCTGTCATTCACATCATAATTGATGAACACATTCCCAACTTGTCTTACTCGACCCCTATTGTCGTGTTCCACTTTTACGCCATAATTGCCATTTCGAACATTTCCTGGTGCACCAAAGGTTTTATTGACACCATTTTTTCGGCTTGATTTGTAATACATATCGCGGCCTGTTGTAGGGCGTGTATTAAAATCTAATTGTCCGTCAGGGAATACGAAGAACTCAATTCCACGTTCTGTGAACACAATTGGGTTTGCTTCTCTTAAATCTACTGGAGATCTTCTTTCTACAGAAAAAGCGATTTTTTCTGCTGCGTTCGCTGTACTACCTCCAAATACGAAGATACTAGCAACTAAAAGGGTAATTTTTTTCATGATACATCTATTTTGAATTTTGCCTACTCTTGAGCTTTTCGGCTTTCGCTTTTTTGAACTTATTTAGTAAGAGATATTCAAGTAGCATGCCAAAAAATAGAATGATACTGTGGTAATTATAGGTTAAGAAGGTATCTTAAATACATATTCATCTCAATATCAACATGTTGATGTTTAAAATAAATAAGAAATAATTTTATAAAAAAATTTAATTTAAGAGTTTTTATAGTAACTCCAGGTTTGCTAGATACTTTTTTTTGTGCCTTTGGGGGATGTAATAATGCTACCAAAAAAGCCATCATTGATTTGAATAAACAATTAAGTGAAAATTCGTTTGGTATATTTTAGATCAGAGTCTACGGAAATTCGATGAGTGATTCGGGAATCAATGACAAGGATGTTCTCGTATTTGACCGAAGTTTAGAACTACAAAACAATAAAATTGCGATTTATTTTTTCGATAGAGAATCTACTGTGAAAAGTATGAAGTTTGAAGAAGATTGTTTGATGTCTCATGCTAGAAAACCTGAATTATGTTTGAATAAAAATTACTAATTAATCATTTTGGGAATTGTGACCTACTTGATCAAGAAATTGTCAAGGCGAGTAGTGAATCACAATATTTAGCGCTCATTTATTGGTATAAAAAAAACCTGTTCAAACTAATGAACAGGTTTTGTATTTTACATCTAAGTGCAATTATACGGAGTGTTTTGGATTAGATTCATCTTCGCTTAGCTCGACGTGGTCATAATCTGCTACCATTTCAGCTTCGTAATCAATTTTTTCTCCTTTGCTGAATTTAGCAATCAATTTCTCCATGATTTCATAAATTACCGGAACGATAATTAAGGTCAAAAATAGAGACGAAATCAATCCTCCAATAATTACCCACGCTAATCCATTTTTCCATTCAGCTCCAGCTCCACTAGCAAGTGCAATAGGCACCATACCAAATACCATTGCTATTGTGGTCATCAAAATTGGACGAAGACGCGCATGATTCGCTTGGATCAATGCTGTTCTTATTGTTTCGCCTGCTGCTCTTCGCTGATTGGTGTAATCCACAAGCATAATTGCATTTTTACATACTAAACCAATTAACATAATCAGACCTAGAATTGTAAAAATATTCAACGTATTATTCGTCAAAGCCAAGGCCAATAGTGCTCCAATAAAGGAAAGCGGAATTGCAAATAATACCACAAATGGGTGAACAAAACTGTCATACAATCCAACCATTACAAGGTAAACCAAGATAATAGCGGCTAATAAAGCAATTCCTAATGTTCCAAAACCTTCAGATTGGTTCTCCTGATCTCCACCCCAAATATAATTTACACCGGTTGGTTTTTTTATTTGGTCAATTTTTTCTTGCCATTGTGCTACAATTGTACCTGCTGCAACACCTACATTTTGTCCTTTTACAGTAACCGAAGCTGTTTTGTCTCTACGCTCTAATTGGCTAGGTCCAGAACCTTCTTTTACAGTAGCAAATTGTGATAATTTGATTTGTTCGCCTCTTTCATTAATAAAAATCAAATTGCTCACATCATTGATACTTTTTCTATCAAAAGCATTGTACTTGATGTTGATGTCATATTCGTATTCACCAGCTCTAAATTTTCCATCAGTATTCCCGCTGTATGCAGTTTGCATGGTCATACCTACGGTTTGCAAGCTCAAGCCTAATGTTGCCATTTTATCTCTGTCAACTTGAACATTTATTTCTGGATTTCCATCTTCTACAGATAATTCAATTTCCGTAGCACCAGGGATTTTAAGCAATGCTGCTTCCGCTTGTTTGGCAAAAATCATAGCACTCTCTAGCGTTGCACCGGTTACGATTAATCCTAAAGTAGCATCTTCTGCAGTTCCTAAAAGGCCTACAGGTACGGTTTTTACTTTTGCACCAACTAATACTTTTTCTAGTTTACGTTTTATTTTTGCGGCATATACAGAGGCTCCGTCCGAACGATCTTTTTGATCGATCATTTTTACATCAATCTCTGATTTGTAAGCAGTTGCTTGTGATGCTCCTAAACCTTCACTGGTTTGACCCACGGTTGTAATTTGGCTTTTTACATATTCTTCTTTTTCCAAGAAAGCTTCTGCTCTTTGAGTCATGAAGTTTGTACGTTCTAATGAAGCATCTTTTGGCATTTCTATTTGAACTAAAAACTCACCACTATCTGATGCTGCAAAAAATTCTCCTCCAATAAATCCTGCTGGTACAAGCGCAACAGAACTAAAGAAAATGAGTAAAACAATTGCTAATGTCGTTTTATAATGATCCAAACACCAAGTCAATAATTCAGAAATCCAGTTGATGAAACGGGTTAAATAGCTTTCGAATCCAAGGATAACTCTTCCAAAAATATTTTTACCTTCAATGTGTTCTAATTTTCCGTAACGGGAAGACAACCAAGGGATAATTGTAAAAGAGGCCAATAAAGAAAATAATGTCGAAATAATTACAGTTACACAAAACTGGGTAATAATATTAGAAACCAAACCAGAACTCATTGCAATTGGTAAAAATACGACCACGATTACTAATGTGATTGAGGTTACTGTTCCTCCAATTTCGGCAGTTCCATCATAGGATGCCCGAATGCGGCTTTTTCCCATTTCCATGTGTCGGTAAATGTTCTCTAATACTACAATGGCATCATCCACAAGAATACCAACAACAAGCGATAATCCTAGTAAACTCATTAAATTTAGGGTGTACCCCAAAAAGTAAATTCCAATAAAGGTTGCAATTAATGAAGCAGGTATAGAAACCATTACAATCAGTGAGTTTCGGATGCTGTGCAAGAAAAACAACATTACAAAGGCTACTAAGAATACAGCGATTAGCAAATCGTGTACTACTGAATCAGCTGCTTCTAATGTAAAAACGGTACTGTCTTTTGCAACTTGTAATTTTAGCTGACTGTCCTTATAATCACTTTCTAGAAGAGTAATCGCCTTTAGTAACTCCTCACTTACGGCAACCGCATTCGCATCGGATTGTTTTATGATTTGCATGATAATAGCACTTTTTTGGTCGACACGTGCTATTTTTTCAGTAATTTTTTGAGTGTCTTGAACATCGGCTATATCACCTAAACGAACTTGAATTCCGTTTTTTGATGAAATTACTAAGTTTTTTAATTCTTCAACATTTTTGTATTTTCCAGCTAGCCGAATTAATATTTTTTGTTCCCGCGTTTGAATGTTTCCTGTTGGAAAATCAAGGTTTGAACTTAAAATAGTTTGCTGTACTTGGGGAACAGAAAGTCCGTACCCCTGCATTTTTACTGCATCAAGGTTGACTTGAATTTCTCTTTCTTCTCCACCAATAATGTTCACTTGAGCCACACCGGCTACACGCGAAAGAACCGGAGATATTTTTTTGTCAATTAAGTCGTAAAATGCAGCTTCATCCATTTTTCCGTTGGCACCAATAGTCATAATTGGCAAATCACTCAACGAGAATTTAGTCAAAGACGGTGCTTCGGCATCATCTGGCAAATCGCTGATGATCGCGTTTATTTTTCGTTGCGCATCATTCATCGAAATGTCAACATTGGCACCAGAATTCAAAGTAATAGAAACCGTAGACAAACTTTCGTATGATTTAGAATCTAGTTTTTTGATGTTTTCTAATGAAGCAACTGCGTCTTCAATTTTTTTAGTCACCGTATTTTCTACCTCACTAGGAGAGGCACCAGGGTAAATAGTGGCAACAGTGATTACGTTGGTTTCGAATTTTGGAATCAATTCATAGCCTAATTGGCTGTAACTGAATAGTCCTCCTAACGTTAGGATCGTAAATAACACGATGACTAATGAGGGACGTTTTATGGATATTTCTGCTAATTTCATTTTTTTTCTTTGCTTTAGGCTTGAAGCTTTAGGCTTGAAGCATGTTCTTTAAGACTTATTTTATTATATCCACTTTAGATCCGTCCTGAAGGTTTATTTGACCCGTAACAATCACTGTTTCTCCATCAGAAAGTCCGTTCAAAATTTCTACTTTTCCACCAAGAATTCTTCCGGCAGTTACTGTTTTTAGTTTTGCAATTCCATTTTCAACAACAAATATTTCGTTGCTGCTCACGCTTCCTACAAAGGCATTTCTAGGAACGATCATCAATGTTTGTTTTTGCTGATTAGAAGCAAATTCTGCGGTTCCGTACATTCCGGCTTTTAAATCATTTGCAGCATTATTTATAATTTCTATCTCTACTGGAAAGTTCAAACTAGCATCTGCTTTTGGTGCGATGAACGAGATTTTTCCGGAGAATGTTGCATCAGGAAACACCGTTGCTTTTACGGTTGTAGTCGTACCTACTTTTAAATTGGCAACTTGCGTTTCATTAACATTAACCTTTAATTTCAATTTTGAAACATTGACAATGTCAAATAATTGTGTTCCAGCGCCAAGAACGGATCCAGGCTCTATGTATCGTTTGTTTACAATTCCGTTGATTGTTGCTTTGATATTAGTATCACCAATATTAACTTTCGCTTGTTGTAACCTTGATTTTGATGCTACTAAATTTAATTTGGCCTGATCCAATTGTTGTTTCGTTACACCACCAGTTTTATAAGCATTTTCAAAACGACCGAAGTCGGTTAGCGCATTTTGGTACGACGCTTGCGCGGTTTGCAAATCAGCTGAAATTTGCTCGCTTCGTACAATTGCTAAAGTTTGACCTATGCGTACTCTGTCTCCTTCATCAACTAAAACACGAACTACTCTTCCTGGTTTTTCTGCTGAAAAACTTAACTCTTGTAAGGGTGCGAAATTTCCGTTGGCAGCGAAATCAAGTGTAACTTCCTCTGTTTTTACGATTGCCACCTTAACAGCAACGCTGGCGTTTTTCTCCGCTACAATAGCCGTTTTTGCTTCGTTTTCTTTTTTGTTATTCATTAACGTATAGGCAATAACACCTAAAGCTGCAAGGATTGCTACTATGATTAGTATATTTTTTTTCATTTTTATTAGTTATTTATTAGTGTTTTTAATTCGCCTTTTGATTTGATTAGTTGTATTTCTGCCAATTTATACTCTAGTATAGCAGAGGTATAATTGTTTTGTGCTTCAGTCAATGAGTTTTCGGCATCTAGCAAATCAGTCAATGAGGCTAATCCTTGTACGTAGTTATTTCTTGTATTTTCCAAGACTTCTTTCGCTAATTGTACATTTGCTTTTTGATTGTTGATTGTGGTCAAACTGTTATCAATTTGAGTTTTTGCATTGGCAAAAGCCAAGTCCAGCGCTAATTTTGTATCAATCAAGTCTTCGTGAATAGTTCTCAAGTCAACATCGGCTTGTCTAACCTTGGCACGAGTACTAAAACCTGTGAAAATGGGAACTCTTAAGTTGAGACCAATAGATGAGAAATCAGACCAATATACTCCATCAGAAGGTTTTCCGCCTAGTGGCATCACAGGACCTTGTCCTATATAATTGTATCCAGCATTTAATGAGAGGGTTGGATAGTACTCGGATTCAATCGCCTTTTTTTGGTAATCTAGTAATTGTTCTTGTTTTTTTAGAAGTAAAAACTCAGTTCTACTAGCAGTGTTTGGAATTTCTGATAAAGCTTGTGGGCCAACTTCAAATGCAGTTTGAGGAATTTCAATTTGGGTTTCTATGGGCATTCCCATATAAAATTTCAGGGCATTTTCTTGAATTTGAACGGCATTTAGTACTTGTTGTCTTTGTGTCGTGATGTTTGAAATTTTTACTATTATTCGATCCAGATCAATTTTCTTGGCTAGACCGTTGTCATATTGCCCTTTGATGATGTTTCTTACCTTAGTGGTATTTCTAAAAGTGCTGTCTATAACCGTTAGTTTTTGTCGTTGCACATAAACTTGATAATAATTATTAGCCACACGCTCAATAACTTGTTCTTCTGTTAATTGATTGTTTATTTGGTAAAATTCTCTAGTAGATTTTGCCGCTTTCAAACCCGTAAAAACAGTTTGGTCAAATAAGGTTTGGGTCAAAGAAACTCCCGCAGTTGAACTCCATGTTTGACCAAAAGCGGCTTGAATACTCGTTCCGGGAGCACCAAATCCTGCTCCGTCAATCACGGTTGTTTGAATTATTGGATTGTATGTTAAACTTCCATTGGCTGAGATTTGAGGTAAAGCTCTGGAACGTACTTCCTGAATTTGATACTCGCTGTTCTCTACTTGCAGTTTTGCTTTTTTGGCATCGGCTTTGTTTTCTAAAGCGTAGTTGATGGCTTCTTTTAGCGTCAGCGTTTTTTTAGGACTTGTGTCCGTGATGCCTATGTTTTGCGATTGTGCCGATATTCCGAAGGTCAGAATGGCTAATAAAAGTATGGTCTTCATTTTGTAGTATAGTTTAGTAATTGTTTTTCAAGTTCAATGATTCCTTCTGCTGTTGCCATCGCTCTGGTGTGGTATTCTAATGCTTCCATCTCTAGTGCCGAAGCTTCCCTTTCTGAACGTGTATTTTCGTTGATGCTAAAAATTAAAGTATAATAAAGTTTGATGTAAACGTCAATATTTATGTCTTTTCGATACAATCCCTGAACAATTCCTTTTTCGATATTTTGTTTGAAACAACTATCGCAAATTTCAATTTGATTCTCTAATGCTGTTTCGTAAACTTCGGGATAGTGTTTCTTGAGTTGATAAATGGGCGATGTCTCGCCGGATTTAAATATGTCAGCAAACATTTTTCTGATTTGGAAATTCTCTTCAATAGCGTTGTATTTTTTAGAAATAATCTCGGTAATAATTTCATGCACTTCCGTGTGGAGTACTTCTGTGCTTTCCTGTATCAACAATTCTTTATTGGCAAAATATTTATATATTGTTTTTTTAGAAATACACATTTCTGCTGCAATGTCATCCATAGTTATGCTTTTGAAACCCAGTTTCAAAAACATTTCTTTTGCTTTACTTATAATTTTTTCTTTCATTTTTTATGCTGAAATAGCTTCAGTATTTTTTAATTAAGTTCAAATCTTTAAAATAGGAATGATTAATTTCGAGTGCAAATGTAGGAGGGAAACTTTGAGCGCTTAAATAGTTTCCTTAAAACGTATGTATTATTTAACAATTGCATCGGTATTTTATATCGCCAATTCTAAGTTGGCTATAAACTTAATATCAGGCCCCATTGCTAATCCGTTTGTTTGAGCAAAAGAATGAATGGCTAATCCAAAATCTTTTCGATTTATTTGACCGGTGATCTCAAATGCTGCTTTTTTATCTCCATTGTAGCTGTTAATCGCTATCAGTTCAGCATCCAGCTCAACGTGTTTCGTTATGTTCTGGATTGTCAGGTTTCCTTTTAAAAAATTTATATTTTTTGCTACTTTTTCGAATGAAGTAGATTTAAAACTGATAATCGGATATGCATTGATATTAAAAAAATCTTTCAAACGCAAATTGGTGTCAATTTGTTCCAGTTTTGTTTCTTCTTTATTCACTTGTAGCGAAAATTCAACAGATGCATTTTTAATCTCATCATCCTGAATATCAACATAACCCTTAAATTTATTGACGGGACCAGCTAAGTAGGCTATTATAGCGTGTCTGGATTTAATAAGAACATCCGATTGGTTCGAATCTATAGCCCATTTTATTTTCATGATATCTTTAGTTAAAGTAGGATTGTTTTGAGATGATTAAATTTTGCAGTTTGGAATTGTGATGGCAAACGTTAAAATTTGAGTGCAAATGTAATATGGAAACTTTAAATACCAAAATAGTTTCCAATGTATTTTGATTTATTTAACATTTCATAATGAATCGATCTTTGTAATACAATTTGAATAGAGTAAATTAGCCAAAAATTTATTTTTATGCATTCCATATATCAATATCAGGAGTTTCTGTCGGAGTATTTGCAATCGCAATATGAAGCCAAAGAACCGAGAAATTTGTACGAGCCCATACACTATATTTTAGATCTTGGAGGAAAAAGAATACGTCCGGTGCTCACTTTAATGAGTGCTGAAATTTTTGACGCAGCGTATCAAAAAGCATTGCCTGCTGCATTGGCTGTTGAAGTTTTTCACAATTTCTCCTTAGTGCATGATGATATTATGGATGACGCACCATTACGAAGAGGAAAGGCAACGGTGCATGAAAAATGGAATTTAAACACCGGAATTTTATCAGGTGATGCCATGTTGATATTGGCGTATCAATATTTTGAACAGTACGAACCACTTATTTTTCGTGATCTTGCCAAGTTATTTAGTAAAACCGCGCTTGAAGTTTGCGAGGGCCAACAATGGGATGTCGATTTTGAAGAGCGCAATGACGTTACCATTCCGGAATACTTAAAAATGATTCAGTATAAAACAGCAGTTCTGGTTGCTGCGGCGATGAAAATGGGAGCAATCATTGCAGAAACTACTGAAGAAAACGCAAATCTGATTTATGATTTTGGATTAAATTTGGGCTTGGCTTTTCAATTGCAGGATGATTTTCTAGACGCCTTTGGAAATCCAGAAACTTTTGGAAAACAAGTAGGAGGTGATATTATTGAAAACAAAAAAACATATTTGTATTTAAAAGCAGCTGCCTTTTCAAAGGAAGAAGAAGCAAAACAACTGCGGTATTTATTTTCTATTCAGCCTGAGGACAATGCTGAAAAAATTGCAACGGTGAAAGCGCTTTTTAATAGTTCTGGTGCAGCCGCCGCGACACAAGAAGCTATACAGGACTTTACATTTAAGGCTTTTCAAACCTTAGATAAAATGAATATTAGTGCCGATAAAAAAGGAATGCTGAAGACTTTTGGCAAGAATTTAATGGGCAGAAAGGTTTAGAATGATGATTGAAGATTAACGATTTTTGACCCGAGCGATAGCGAACTGACGAAGCATTTTCAGAAGTTTGGAAATGAAAATCTTAATTTCAAAATCAAAAATCCTTGTCTACAGTTTTAAAATCTACAATCGAAAATCGTTAATCTACAATCAAAAATCAAATGTTTATAATTCCAAAAAATACTGATTTACTGCTTTCTGAAGCCGAGAGCGAAAACTTATATTTAAAATTAATCGAACAAATGAATAAGGATTTCAATTTAGCTAACGAGGCAATTGATTTTCCTTTGAGTATTTCTCCCGAGGAATTGAAGTTGGAATTGCACGAAAAAATCTATCGACTCATTCAATACAAGTTCGCTGAATACCTTAATTTGCTATATATTATTGATGTTTCCGAAGAAGAAATAAAAAAACTAGACGGTTCGGATTTAGTAGTCCTTGCTGAGCAAGTTGCTTTTTTAATCCTAAAAAGAGAATGGCAAAAAGTGTGGTTCAGGAACAAGTATTAGTTATTGCAAGTCCTTTTTTAAGATTATCTTACTCCATAATTCAGTTCCGTTAGTGTCAAAAACAGTTAATTTCATTTGGCGGTTTTCTTTTGAGCCCAAAAATGAAATTGTACCAAAATTATGTTGCGTAATCAAACTGCCTTTGGTTCTGTATATATTGTTCTCCTTCCACACATTTTCAGAAGCAACACCGGAAGTTAAAGGTGAAACGGTCCAGTCAAATAAAGAATAGGTATTCTCTCGAGGAACTTCGGAAAATTCAGTAAAATGTCTATCACCACTTATAAAGAACACTCCTTTTATTTTATTATCAAGAATTTCTTCTAGTAATTTTTCTTTCTCTTTAGGGTAATTGCTGTAGTTTTCTTTTTCTGCTACTGAATTTAATACTTGTCCACCAATGACGATTATTTTAAAACTAGCTTTGGAAAAACTCAAGGCATTAATCAGCCATTCTAATTGAGTGTTTCCTAAAACGGTTCTCTCGCCGGTAATCCGGTTGTTTGGAGTCTTGAAAAATCGATCATCTAATAAAAAAAATTGTGCGTCACTCCAGCTAAAAGTCGAGTAAATACCTTCATTTTGCTCGTGATTCATTCCGTAACTTTTATTAGCCCAGAAATCTTTGAATGCTTTTTGAGTCAAAAATTTGTTGTAAAAACTACCATCGCTGTCATCCGGACCAAAATCATGATCATCCCAAATGGCAAAATTTTGTGTCTTGGCTAGCAAAGGCTGGATTTCTTTTATTGATCTTGAATGTGTATATCGATGGTAAATCCCAGTTTTACTGTCCCAGTCCGCCTCTCTTAAGTAAATATTGTCGCCGCTCCAGATCATGATCTCTGGATTTTTTTTGGCAATACTTTCAAAAATTCCATATTCACTTCCGTAGCTTTTCCCAGGTCTGTCTAACGGAGTTTCATTAAAATAGGAACAACTACCAATTGCTACCGTAAAATCAGGAGCATCTTCGCGCCATTCCCAAAGTTTTTTGGATGAAAAGGAAGTCTCGTATGACAAGATGACTTTTTTATCATTTATGAAAACATCATACTTATATTTTTTTCCAGGATTTAATTGATCTAAAATAATATGATGCGTGAAGCCAACTTCTTTTGAAGATGAATAAACATCAGAATAGAATATTTTAGTAGGATTGTCAATGGCATAATAAGCTATTTTCACCGAAGCTTTTTTATTGGTTTGAAGCCAAATTACCGCTTCTGTCATTTCACAATAACCCACCATAGGCCCAGATTGTAAAATATTGTTTTGAGCAAAACTGTAACTTATAAATAAAATGCAGAATAATTGAAAAGTCTTTTTCATGGGAGATAATTAAAAATAAACTCGGATAAATGGCATAAAGGCACTTCCGTAAATGTTGTTTTTGTCCGTCAAAACATTGTATCGTCCACCAATTGTGGCGTTTCCTGATCTGTAGCCTAAGCCAATAAACAAACCGGTATTCCAGTAATCTTGAGAATTAGTATTGGATCCATCTAAATTTATATTGACTCGTAATTGTTCGAGTTCCGCCGAAAGTTGAATTTCAGGAATTGGATTAAAAAGTCCTATAACACTGCCTCCATACAAGTGAGAAGCGTAAAAATCTCGTTGCTTCAAGTATTTATATTGTAATCCTAGTCCTAAAGCTATGTAGTTGTTGAAATTATAAATGGCACTTGGCGCCAAAGAAATGTCCGTGTAGCCAGAGCCAAAACCCAAACCAATCCCTCCTCCAAATTGTACACTTCTCCAAAACGGATTTCGTATATTTGCGTAATTAGTACTTTGCTGTGCAAACAACGCAGTTGAAAAGAACAAGATAATAAGTATTAAAAATGATTTAGGAACATCGAAAAAGCGCTTTTTTGACATAAGTTTCTGGATTTTTAACAATTTAAGGTGTAAAAGTATCTTAAAATAAATTATAAATTTATTGTATTATTGTACTTTTGCCAAACTATTTTAATCAAAAAGGTATATTCACTAAATATTATGGATAGGTTTTCATTTTTAAACGCAGCACACACAGAATTTTTTGCACAATTATACGATCAATATTTAGAAAATCCTGACAGCGTTGAGCCTAGTTGGAGAAGTTTCTTTCAAGGTTTTGACTTTGGGATGAGTTCTTACGGCGAGGACAACAAAGTTGAGCAAATTGCAAATTTTGCAGCTAATAACACAGATATTAGCGCGGTTTCTGACAAACTTCAAAAGGAGTTTAACGTATTGAAATTAATAGATGGATACCGCTCCCGCGGTCATTTGTTTACTAAAACAAATCCGGTTCGAGAAAGACGGTCGGCATCTCCAACACTTGAAATTTCTAATTTTGGACTATCATCAGCAGATTTAAATACTGTTTTTGATGCGGCTAAGGTTATGGAAATACAGCCTTGTACGCTTCAGGAAATTATAAAACACTTAGAGAATATCTTCTGCCAGCACATTGGGGTCGAGTATATGTACATTCGCAAGCCAGAAGTAGTAGATTGGATTCAGAAAAAATTGGGAGTCAATGACAATCAACCTAATTTTTCATTGGATGAAAAAAAAGCTATTCTTAATAAATTAAACCAAGCAGTATCTTTTGAAAACTTTTTACATACTAAATATGTAGGTCAAAAACGTTTTTCATTAGAAGGAGGAGAATCAATCATACCTGCATTAGATTCTTTAATGGAGAAAGCAGCCGAAAAAGGTGTAGAGCAATTTGTAATGGGAATGGCCCATCGGGGTCGCTTGAATGTTTTGGCAAATATATTTGGCAAATCAACCCAAGATATTTTTGGAGAGTTTGACGGTAAGGATTATGATCAGGAATATTTTGACGGTGATGTAAAATACCACTTAGGTCTTACAGCTGATAAAGTAACGAGTACCGGTAAAAAAATCAGTATCAATTTAGCTCCAAATCCATCACATTTAGAAACAGTAGGTGCTGTAATTGAAGGAATTACAAGAGCAAAGCAAGATAAATATTTTCCTAACGATTTCTCAAAAGTCTTGCCAATCGCTGTTCACGGAGATGCTGCTATAGCGGGTCAGGGAATTTTATATGAAATTGTTCAGATGGCGCAATTAGACGGTTATAAAACTGGCGGTACCATTCACATTGTTATCAATAATCAAGTGGGTTTTACCACGAATTATTTAGATGCTCGTTCATCAGCTTATTGTACAGATATTGCTAAAGTAACTCTTTCTCCTGTTTTGCATGTAAACGCGGATGATGCTGAAGCAGTAGTTCACGCCATGTCATTTGCTTTGGATTTCAGAATGCAATTTGGTCGCGATGTATTCATTGACTTATTAGGATATAGAAAATATGGGCATAACGAAGGTGATGAACCTCGTTTTACCCAACCCGTATTGTATAAAATCATTGCCAAGCACAAGAATCCAAGAGACATCTACATGGAGAAATTGCTTGCCGAAGGAGTTGTTGATAATACGTACGTAAAAGAATTAGAAAAAGAGTACAAGTCAGACCTAGAGGAGAATTTAGAAGCCTCTCGCAAGAAAGATTTGACAATTATTACTCCTTTCATGAAAAATGAATGGAAAGGTTTTGAGCAGGTTTCGGATCTTGAAATGCTCAAAAAAGTAGATACAACTTTCCCTATCGAAGGCCTTACTGAAGTTGCAAACGTAATATGTAACTTGCCGGCAGATAAAAAATTTATCAATAAAATTCAAAAATTAGTCAACGATAGAAAAACGATGTTTTTTGAAACGAACAAGCTGGATTGGGCTATGGCTGAACATCTTGCCTACGGTTCGCTTTTGAAAGAAGGATATGACGTACGTATTTCCGGACAAGATGTAGAGCGAGGTACCTTCTCCCACCGTCATGCTGTTGTCAAGGTAGAAGATTCAGAAGAAGAAGTTACCTTGTTGAATAATTTAGAAGGAACAACAGGAAAGTTCAATATTTATAATTCACTATTGTCTGAATATGCCGTTTTAGGCTTTGACTACGGTTATGCATTGGCCAATCCAAATACATTGACCATTTGGGAAGCGCAGTTTGGAGATTTTAGTAATGGAGCTCAAATTGTAATTGACCAGTATATTTCTTGCGGAGAAGACAAATGGAACAACCAGAACGGAATTGTTTTGTTATTGCCACACGGATACGAAGGGCAAGGAGCAGAGCACTCATCCGCTAGAATGGAACGTTATCTACAACTCTGTGCCAGACATAATATGTATGTTGCGGATTGTACAACGCCAGCTAACTTCTTTCACTTGTTAAGAAGACAAATGAAAACAAAATTCCGCAAACCGCTTATTGTTTTTACACCAAAAAGTTTGTTGCGTGATCCAAGAGTAGTTTCTACAGT
The DNA here is from genome assembly GCF_052119725.1 of Flavobacterium sp. W20_MBD1_R3. Classification (NCBI taxonomy): domain Bacteria; kingdom Pseudomonadati; phylum Bacteroidota; class Flavobacteriia; order Flavobacteriales; family Flavobacteriaceae; genus Flavobacterium; species Flavobacterium sp. W20_MBD1_R3. The sequence continues at coordinate 445,395 of NZ_JBGQOR010000002.1, read as the reverse complement.
TGATGATTTTGCAACAGGGAGTTTTCAGGAAACATTTGATGATGAAACCGTGAATAAAGCCGAAGTGAAGACTCTAGTTTTTTGTACCGGAAAATTCTATTATGACATCACTGCCGAAAGAGAAATTCTCAAAAGAAATGATGTTGCAGTAGTTAGAATCGAACAATTATTCCCATTGCCAGTGGAACAATTAAAAGAAATTATAGCAAAGTATCCAAATGCCGATGATTATGTTTGGGCACAAGAAGAACCTAAAAACATGGGAGCGTATAGCTTTATGTTAATGAATTTCGATTTAGTAAAATGGAGATTAGCCTCGCTTAAAGCTTATGCAGCTCCGGCTTCAGGAAGCTATACTAGAGCAAAACGCCGTCAGGTAGATGCTATAAAAATGGTTTTTGACAAAGATTTATTTAGATAATGAGGAGCTATTTCCTGCTGTCCGCTATATCTTTTCCTAGCTAAAGAAGCTAGAAAAAGGATGCCGCTTTCATCAGGGCTAAAATATAGTTCATACAATAAACATAGATCGTTCGAGAACAATTTAAAACTTAAAATTCATAATTTAAAATAATAGAACATGATTTTAGAAATGAAAGTCCCATCACCAGGGGAATCTATAAAGGAAGTTGAAATCGCAACTTGGTTAGTAAAAGACGGAGATTATGTAGAGAAAGACCAAGCCATTGCTGAGGTTGATTCTGATAAAGCAACATTAGAATTGCCAGCAGAAGCAAGCGGAATCATTACTTTAAAAGCGGAAGAAGGTGATGCAGTTGCAGTAGGAGCGGTAGTTTGTCATATTGATACGGACGGAGCAAAACCAGCAGGCGATGATGCGCCAGTTGCTGAAGCTACAAAAACAGTTGAAGCTCCAAAAGCGGAAACTAAAGTAGAAGCACCAAAAGCAGCACCGGTAGCGGCAGCTCCAGCAGCGACCTATGCGTCAGGGACTCCATCTCCAGCAGCACGAAAAATATTAGACGAGAAAAATATAGCAACAGCTTCAGTAGCAGGAACTGGAAAAGATGGTAGAATCACTAAAGATGATGCTGTAAATGCAATGCCTTCAATGGGAACTCCTACAGGTGGTTCTCGTGGTTCTGAACGATCTAAATTATCAATGTTGCGTCGTAAAGTGGCAGAAAGATTAGTTGCCGCTAAAAACGAAACAGCCATGTTAACTACTTTCAATGAAGTAAACATGACGCCTATTAACTTGATTCGAAATGAATACAAAGATGCTTTCAAAGCAAAACATGGCGGAATTGGTTTAGGATATATGTCTTTCTTTACTAAAGCAGTAACCAGAGCATTAAAGCTTTATCCAGACGTAAACTCCATGATGGACGGTGATCATAAGATTGCTTTCGATTTTTGCGATATTTCTATCGCAGTTTCAGGACCAAAAGGTTTAATGGTTCCTGTGGTCCGTAATGCGGAGAACTTAACCTTTCGCGGCGTTGAGGCTGACATTAAGAGATTAGCGATCAAAGCTCGTGATGGCCAAATCACAGTTGATGACATGACTGGTGGAACATTTACAATTACTAATGGTGGTGTTTTTGGTAGTATGTTGAGTACTCCTATTATCAATCCTCCACAATCAGGAATTCTTGGAATGCACAATATTATTGAGCGTCCAATTGCCGTAAACGGAAAGGTAGAAATTCACCCAATGATGTATGTGGCGCTTTCTTATGACCACAGAATTATCGATGGTCGGGAATCAGTTGGTTTCTTAGTTGCCGTAAAAGAAGCGTTAGAAAACCCTATGGAATTATTGATGGATAACAATCCTAAAAAAGCTTTGGAAATGTAATATTGGTTTTACAAGGTTTACAGAAATATATTTCAATCCCGTTTTGTTTAATTACAAGGCGGGATTTTTGTTACAGACAATTTTTGTTTTTTTAAATGTGTATTTTTTTATGTATTTAATTATGATTATGGTTTTTAATTACTTAATAAATTATATTTAATTTATTTAAATACCTAATGATTTGGAAATTCACCATAACATTACCACAACATTTTTTTATTAGGGAATGAAATTACTTTTTTTAAACCATTCTTAAAATATAGTTAAGTTCCAGTATTACTAGTATTTACGACGGTTTTCATTGTTGTAATTTCTTTCTAATGTTGTATGGTTTTTTAATACGGCTTAATGTTAGTCACAACACAATACATTCATAAATTTGAGAATAACTAATACCTCAAAATTATGAAGAACTTTACTTTATTTATTTTCCTGTTGGTTTTTTCAACAGGATTTTCACAAAATGCACCAGTCACCTTCGAGAATGGAGAATTTGGCTCTACTTGGTCATTTGCTACTTTTGAAAATGGAAGCGGAGCTGGTTATTCCAAAGTTTCCAATCCTTTCCCAGCAGGAATTAATACTTCTGCAACAGTTGGTAAATTTATAGCCGGAACCACCGCTTCAGAGGCAGCGCCTTATGCCGGATTCGAAACTGCTCATAACTCAGGAGTCAATGGCATTGGAACATTTACCTTGAGTGCTTCAAATAGTATTATTAAAATAATGGTATACAAATCAGTTATTAGCGATGTGGGTATCAAATTTGCAATAGCAAATGGTGGTGCACAACAAGAAATAAAAGTGGCCAACACTAAAATTAATGAGTGGGAGGAATTAACTTTTGATTTTACTGGTAAAATTGGTTTATTCGAAACCATCAATATCGATCAAATCATCTTCTTTTTAGATTTTAATGCGAGAACTGCTGAAACTACTAGCTATTTTGATAATGTAACTTTTGCAGCAAAACCAGCTGCAACCGTTCCAACTGTTGCCGCGCCAACGCCTACTTTAGCAGCTACAAATGTCATTTCGTTATTTAGTAATGCATATACTGACGTTACCGTTGATAATTGGAGAGTAGATTGGTCAGATAAAAGTACTTTGACAGACACGCAAATCGCAGAGAATGACACTAAAAAATATACGGAATTAAGTTATTTTGGAGTGATCACCGAAGCTAATAAAATTGATGCTTCGGCAATGCTTAACTTCCATATCGATGTTTGGACACCTGATGTGACAACATTTAAAATCAAAATAGTCGATTTTGGTGCTGACGGTGCATATCAAGGTAATGACGATAAAGAGTTTGAAATTACGCGTACCTTAACATTAAGTGGTTGGAATAGCTTAGAAATCCCACTATCTGAATTTACAGGTTTAACTACAAAAGCAAATATTGCCCAATTCGTTTTTTCGGGTTCTGCAGGAACAATTTATTTAGACAATGTTTATTTTAACAAGGTTGCTATTGTGGCTCCACCTGCTGCCGCTCCTTATGCGCCGGTTACTTTTGAAACTGGTGAATACGGGGCTACCTGGGTTTTGACTTCTTTTGATAATCCATCGGGAGGTTCAACAGCGTCTTTGTTAGCAGTTAATCCGAACAAAACAGGAATCAATACGTCAAATTCTGTTGCTAAGTTTACGGCTTTGGTTGCTGGTGCTTGGTACACTGGTTTTGAAACGGCTCATGCTTCTGGTACAAATGGCATTGGAACGTTCACCTTGAATGAAACCAATAGTACGATAAAAATGATGGTGTACAAAGATGTGATAAGTAAAGTAGGTATTAAATTAGCACGCCCTGATGGTGGTTCTACAGGTGAAATTACGGTTATCAATACCAAAATAAACGAGTGGGAAGAGTTGACTTTTAACTTCGCCGGAAAAATTGGGGAAGGGGTTTCTACCGGAATAGATCAGCTTATTATTTTTCCTGATTTTATTCCTGAAGGAACAACGAGAACTGCGGATCACGTGTCTTATCTGGATAACATTACGTTTTCTGCAAAAATCGCCGTACCAGTAGCAGCAACAGCGCCAACTGTTGCCGCGCCAATGCCGCCGACAAGAGCAGCTTCTGATGTAAAATCTATTTTTAGTGATGCTTATGCCGTATACAAAGCAGGAGACTGGTCTAAGGCTTGGGGTCAATCTACAGATGTTACTGATGAACTTATTGGAGGCAATAACACAAGAAAATTAACAAATTTTAATTACCAAGGAGTTACTTTGCCTGCTGGAGAAGTTTTTGATCTTTCTGAAATGACGACAATGCATGTAGATTTATGGTCTTCAAGCGCAACTTCTGTCAAGATTAATCTTATTAATCAAGGCCCTGTAGAAGCAGGTGTAACATTAACTATCGCAGCAGGATGGAATAGTTTTGACATGACCTTAAATGCTGCTAATTTTCCGGGAATCAATTTAAGTACTGTTTTCCAGATGAGTTTGTCTTCTACGCCAACACCAACAACAGTGTATTTAGATAACTTATATTTTTATAAGTCAACGGTAGTAGTAGCGCCAACAGAGCCTACAGTTGCAGCTCCTACGCCTACAACGGCTGTGGCTAATGTTCTTTCGCTGTTCAGTAATGCCTACACGAATGTTCCGGTGACTACTTGGAGAACAGATTGGTCATTAAGAAGTACTTTGACAGATATCCAAATTGCTGGTAATGACACTAAAAAATATACTAATTTGGGATATTTTGGTGTAGATGTTACCGGTACGATAGATGCTACGCAAATGTTATATTTTCATATAGATGTATGGACTCCGGATTTGACTGCTTTTAAAGTGAAATTAGTTGATTTTGGAGCAAACGGTGTTTATCAGGGTGGTGACGATGTAGAGTTTGAAGTTACTCGTACACCAACATTATCAGGTTGGAATAGTTTTGACATTCCACTGTCAGAGTTTTCAGGTTTAACAACTAAAGGACATATTGCTCAATTAGTGCTATCAGGAGAGCCAGCAGGAACGGTATATGTTGATAATGTGTATTTTAGTAAAACAATTTCTACCTTAGGAATTACTAATTTTGAAAACTCAAAAGTCAGTATGTATCCAAATCCAGTGACAAATTATTTGACAATTGAAGCCAATAGTGTCATAGAAAAAGTAACTTTTTATACCATTTTAGGTCAGGAAATCTTAGTAAGAAGCCCGAAAAGCAATTCTGTAACGATTCAAACAGCTGAGCTTCAAAATGGCGTATATATTGTAAAAACAGCAGTCGATGGTAAAGTGACGACCGCTAAAATGATTAAGAATTAAATAGGTTGGTTTGTAGGAAGGGCAGGGCGCATCAATCTATTGATGCGCTCTTTCTTTTTTATGTAAACAAAGAAGTTTTCTATTTTAATAAATACAAATAATGATTGTAATAATCAACAATCGCTTTTCCTTTCATTAAGATATCAGCACCTATAATCCCATGAACTGGTTTTGCCTTATGTTGTACTAAAGCTTCATTGACATGTGACAAATCAAAAATAACGAGTTCAAAATCAGAATCTTTCCAGGAACCAAGCTGCAACTGATTTTTTGAAGCAAGTTGGGTCTGCATGCCCGTTCCTCCAGCACCAGAGGCTTTTGTCTTTGATTTTTTAGCTTCCAATAAAAATAAATCAACACAATCAAATCCTACGCAACTATTTGAAGCTCCGGTATCCAAAATGAAATTACCTTGTATGCCATTGATCCTTGCTTTTATCAAAAGATGTTGTGTTTTTGTAATTTTAAACTTTACTTTTTTGTAATTTTCCTTTTTAAGGATATTGTGGAGGTTTTTCATCTGGGCAGAATTTATTTTTGAAATTAGAGCTATCCTTTTACAAAGATACAAGTTGTCGTGCGCAGTTGCAGAATCTTTTTTCTGACGGAACTTTGTTAAACTATTTTCGTACTAGTTTAATTCGTGTAGTTTTGTATTCTCAAGAAAACTAAATTTGGAAACAAAAACAATACTTACCGATACGCATACTCATCTATATTCAGAGGAATTTGATCAAGATAGAAACGAAATGATACAGCGCGCAATTGATGCGGGTGTCTTGCGTTTTTTTGTTCCTGCAATCGATTCTACTTGTACGGAATCGATGTATGCCTTAGAAAAGGAATATCCTGAAAATGTATTTTTGATGATGGGTTTGCATCCCACGTATGTAAAAGAAAATTATCTGGAGGAGTTGCAACATGTGGAAAATGAATTGGCTAAAAAGAAATTCTACGCTGTTGGCGAAATTGGGATCGATTTGTTTTGGGACAAAACCTACTTGCCTCAGCAACAAATTGCTTTCAAAAAACAGATTCAATTAGCCAAACACTATAAATTGCCTATTGTGATTCATTGTCGGGAAGCATTTGATGAGATTTTTGAAATTTTGGAAGAAGAAAAATCAGCTGATTTATTTGGTATTTTTCATTGTTTTTCTGGCACTTATGAACAGGCTTTAAAAGCAATTTCATATAATATGAAATTGGGAGTTGGTGGCGTTGTAACTTTCAAAAATGGAAAAATTGATCAGTTTTTGGAACAAATTGATTTAGAGCATCTTGTTCTAGAAACAGATTCGCCTTACTTAGCGCCAACTCCTTTTCGAGGTAAAAGGAATGAGAGTAGTTATATAGTAAACGTAGCCGATAAATTAGCTCAGATTTACAACCTTCCTGCAACCGTTATTGCAATACGAACCACCGAGAATTCTAAAGCTATTTTTGGGATTTAAAATAGAATTCACTTTATTTTGACTTTTTTTTTGTTCATTTGCCCACACAAATATAGAAAAATCAACAATGCAGAAATTTGACGCTATTCGGCCATTTTATGATACCGAAATAAACGAAGCAATTCACAGTGTTATCAATCACCCAATGATGAAAGCATTGATGAATTTTACTTTTCCGGGTGTTGCTGACGAAGTTTGGAAAGAACAACTCAAGAAAACGCACTCCATTCGTGACTTTCAGTGTAATTTTATATACCAATCAGTACAAAGGATACTAGAAAAAGGTTCAGAAGGAATGACAACTTCTGGTTTTGAAAAGTTAAAAAAAAATACTTCTTATTTGTTTGTCTCAAATCATCGAGACATTCTTCTGGATACGACTTTATTAAATACAGCCTTATTCGAACATGGATTAGTGATGACGGCGTCAGCGATTGGAGATAATTTAGTAAAAAAATCATTTTTGAATACCTTGGCAAAACTAAATCGTAATTTTTTAGTACAGCGAGGGCTGACGCCAAGAGAAATGCTACAGAGTTCAAAACTATTATCGGAATACATAGGGAGTTTACTGCTGCATGAAAACCGTTCCGTTTGGATCGCACAGCGGGAAGGAAGAACGAAAGACGGCAAGGATGAGACTAATCCTGGTGTTTTGAAAATGGTAGGAATGGGTTCTGATGAAAAGAACCTAATGGATTATTTCAAAAAAATTAAAATTGTGCCCGTATCAATTTCATACGAATACGATCCTACTGATGCTTTGAAAATGCCACAATTAATGGCTGAAGCCAATAATGAAGTTTATGTCAAGGAGAAAAATGAGGATTTTATGACGATTCTTAGCGGTGCTCTAGGGCAGAAGAAAAGAATACACATTCATGTAGGGAAAGTTTTAGATACAGAAATTGATGCAATTATTGCAGAAAATGAGAATTCAAATAAACAAATAGTAGCTTTAGCGCAAGTAATTGACGATGCCATATTGAGGAATTACCAATTATGGCCAACGAATTTTATCGCGTTTGATATAGTAAACAAGACCAATCGTTTTTCTCATTTATATACCGAAAATGAGAAATCATTGTTCGAGCGAAGACTGGAAATGCGAATTGACCATGACAATCCAATAGCTTTAGAAAGCTTTTTGGCAATGTATGCAAACCCAGTCGTAAACAAACTAAAATACCAAGATGTTGTATAAAGCTAAAATTCTTTTAATTTATACCGGAGGAACTATTGGTATGCGTAAAGATTTTGAAACTGGAGCACTAAAAGCTTTCAATTTCAGTAAGTTGTTGCAAAGAATTCCAGAATTGAAACAATTAGATTGCGAAATCGAAACCATATCTTTTGAAAATCCCATTGATTCTTCGAACATGAATCCGGAAAAATGGGCAAAAATTGCTACAATTATTGCAGATAATTATACTTCTTTTGACGGATTTGTTGTGCTGCACGGATCAGATACGATGTCGTATTCAGCTTCGGCTTTGAGTTTTATGCTCGAAAATTTGTCAAAACCAGTCATTTTTACGGGTTCTCAGTTGCCAATAGGGGACTTGCGCACTGACGCCAAAGAAAATCTGATTACTGCCATTCAAATTGCTTCTTTGCGTAATAATGGCCATGCTGTTATTAGCGAAGTTTGTCTTTATTTTGAATACAAATTATACCGCGGGAACAGAACTACAAAGATCAATGCGGAACATTTCAAAGCATTCATGTCGCCAAATTATCCTGAATTAGTCGAGTCAGGCGTTCATTTAAAATTGAATCCTGAATTGTTTCTTTCTAAAAATGAAACTTCGGAATTCAAAGTTCATAAAAATCTAGACAATAATGTTGCTATTATAAAAATGTTTCCAGGTGTTAGTGAAGCAGTTTTATCAGCAATATTGAATATTCCGAATCTTAAGGGAATTGTTTTAGAAACCTATGGCGCCGGAAATGCACCTACAGAGGATTGGTTTTTAGACCTCTTAAAAAAAGCGATAGCCAGAGGTTTATATATTGTCAATGTTACTCAATGTTCTGGCGGAAGTGTCAGCATGGGTCAATACGAAACCAGCACTGGCCTGAAAGAAATTGGTTTAATTTCTGGAAAAGATATTACTACCGAAGCAGCAATTACAAAATTGATGTATTTATTGAGTAAAAAAATAGCTTCAAAGGATTTCAAAACTATTTTTGAAACTTCTTTACGAGGCGAAATGATATAATATTGCTTTTTGCTTTTGTAAGTCACTTTTTTTTGTGTTATTTGCAATCCTAAATAGAGAGGTGGCCGAGTGGCTGAAGGCGCACGCTTGGAAAGCGTGTATATGGCAACATATCGAGGGTTCGAATCCCTTCCTCTCTGCAAAATCAAATTGCTCCCGTATCAGGGAGCATTTTTTGTTTTATGGCGAGCTTCTTTTTAGCATATTAAAGGAAGTAAAAACAAAAAAACAACGTATAATGCTGAATAGTAATTGTTGGTAAAGATATACTTCCGTGGGTCAACTAACGCAGGTGAGTCTGCTTTGTGGAATAGAATACTTATTTAGAAAACGATTTTGTTTTTTACGGTCTTAAAAATCGATTATTTGTTGCTGATGCTTATCAAAAAACGATCAAAAGGGTATCTTTGTATCGTTTTGTGAGAAATGAAAACCAAATGTGGTTTGAGTAATCATTGAGCAATTTTAAACCAAAAAAATATGCGAATTTTTCTAAGTTGTTTGCTGATGTTGCTGGTTACTGTCGTTTTTTCTCAAGAAAACAAACCACCACAAGATAGTTTGATTACCAAATTGGATTCCCTTTATCGAGAGGATCAGTTTTATTTTGGGATCACTTACAATATCTTGACGGACGGTCCGGTGGGTTTGTCTCAAAGTAAATTTTCTTCAGGTTTATCAGGTGGATTTCTTCGCGATATGCCTATAAATAAAAAAAGAACCTTGGCAATAGCATCAGGTATTGGGTTTACGTACAACAATTACAATCAAAATATGGTTGTTTCTGCCCCAAACGCGATACCCATTTATACCCTGATTGATCCCAACAGTGCGTATACTAAAAACAAGTTTTCCCTGCTTACCGTTGATGTTCCCATCGAGTTCAGGTGGCGAACCTCTACTTATGAAAGCCATAAATTTTGGCGAATTTATAGTGGTGTAAAATTTAGTTATTTGCTATACGACAAGTCTATTTTTGATGGTTCTCAAGGTAAAGTAGTGGTGACAGGTAATACTGATTTTAATAAATTACAATATGGAGCTTATATTTCTGCTGGATACAATACAATTAATGTTTACGCGTACTATGGTTTAAATTCTTTATTTAAATCGGCAAAAATAGAGGACAAATCTATCAATGTGAAAGCATTAAATATTGGTGTAATTTTTTATATTTTATAACCATAAAGCCAATAATAGAAATTGTGGAATAATTCCCAAGACAAAACCTAATAGCAGTTCCTTATTGGTATGCGCTTTCATTTCCAGTCTGGAAGTTGCCACAAAACCATTGATCACAAGCAGTATTGCAACAGTAAAGAAACTTTGAATGTGAAGATGTAGGCTTAATCCAATTATGAATACAGTCAAAGAGCTAATAGCTATCATGTGCAAGCTGGCTTTTATTCGAACAAATAGTAGGATAAGAGCTAATAACGAACTCATCAGTCCTCCCAGTAAAAAAAAATGCAATTCTGGGTAAAGATCAATCGTGATCCTATTTCGAACTAATAAGATGATTAAGAAACAATGAAATAGCAATGGTATTTTACGTTGGGATGCTTTAGCAGCCATCATTGAATCTATATTTCCTGTAGCTCGTAAAAGAAAAAATACCAAAAAAGGAATCAGTACCGTCACAATCATTATCTGAAAAAAAATATACAGCTTTTCTTGGCTCATAAAATCACCTCCATTAAAAAAAAGGTAGAATAATGTTCCCATTGCCGGAATGAATATCGGATGGAAAATATAAGAGAATAAAGGAAGGATTTTTTTCAAGACTTTTGATTTCTTTACAAAACAAAGATAGGGATTCTGTCAAAACTAGTAGAACATATTTGAATAGTTTCCTTTTTTAATAAACCGAAGTGCTTATAATTAAAGCGTTTCTAACACTTCGTTTTCAAAAGAAATGGTATTTTTGGGACAGTTTTAAAATATAAAAACAGTAAAAAGTATAATTTTAGAAAAAGAAATTCACCTCAATCTCTTTTAATTCCATGACTCAAAAAATTTTAACAAGTATACAAAATATTTCTGCAACGTTTATCGGAACGAGCAACGCTATAGACATCGATTCGGTTTCTATTGACAGTCGGTCTTTGCAAAACGGTCCCAAAACGTTGTTCTTTGCATTGGTCGGAGCCAATACTGATGCGCACCGGTATATAGCGGATTTAATAGCAATTGGTGTTCAGAATTTTGTGGTAACCCATATCCCGGATGATTGCACTGGCAAAGCTAATTTTTATGTTGTAGCAAATACATTGTCAGCTTTGCAACAGTTTGCAGCAACATATCGTAGTCTTTTTGCTTTCCCTGTCATTGGACTCACGGGAAGTAACGGCAAAACAATAATCAAAGAATGGCTAAATTTTTTATTAAGTCCAGATTATAATGTTATCCGAAGTCCAAAGAGTTATAACTCTCAAATTGGTGTTCCATTATCTGTGATCGCTATTAATGAGAAGCACAATTTAGGGATTTTTGAAGCCGGAATTTCTACGGTTTGTGAAATGGATAAACTCGAAAAAATTATCAAACCTACAATTGGAATTCTTACAAATATTGGAACAGCACACGATGAGGGTTTTGCAGGAGTGAGCGATAAAATTAGAGAAAAAGTAAAGCTTTTTCAAGATGCTCAAGTCGTGATTTATAATAAAAACCTAGCAATTGATGCATTAATTAGTTCTGAAATAAGCCGTTTTTGTTGGAGTTATACCGATTCTAATGCTTCAGTTCTAATCACTAAAAAGGGCATTTTAGACAAGACGGTTTTGACTGTTCAACAAGAAAATACACAGTTTGAAATAAAAATACCATTTCAGGACGAGGCCTCTGTAGAAAATGCAATCTCCTGTTTGATGGTGTTGTTGTATTTTAAATATGAGAAAAAAACCATTCAAAACCGTATGGAGTTATTGTATCCAGTTGAAATGCGGTTGAAAGTTAAAAACGGAATCAATAATTGCAGTATAATTGATGACAGTTACAGTTCTGATTTTCAATCCTTAAAAATTGCGCTGGATTTTCTTGAAAGTCAAAAGCAATATGAAAGAAAAACATTAATTCTGTCTGATATTTTTCAAAGTGGTTTGCCTAACGATGTGTTGTATTCAAAGGTGGCTGAGTTGATAGTTTCTAACAGGATATCGCGGGTTATTGGTATTGGCGAAACCATTTCGGCATTCAAAAATATGTTTGCTAATTGTACTACGTTCAAAAATACTGCTGCGTTTATTGCTGATTTTGAAAACATGGAGTTTAGCAATGAAACCATTTTGATAAAAGGAGCAAGATCCTTCCAGTTTGAAGAAATTGTGTATTTATTAGAAGAAAAAACACATGAAACAGTACTAGAGATTAACCTAAATGCTATTAGTTATAACCTAAATTTCTTTAAATCAAAGCTGAAGCCAAAAGTAAAAATTATGGTGATGGTGAAAGCGTTCGGGTATGGAAATGGCGGGCTCGAAATTGCTAAATTATTGGAACATCATAAAGTAGATTACCTAGGAGTGGCTTTTGCCGATGAAGGAATTTCATTAAAAAACGGGGGCATTAATTTGCCAATTATGGTTCTTAATCCGGAAAACACCAGTTTTTCGGCTATTATTCAACATCAGTTGGAGCCAGAAATTTACTGTTTGAAAGGTTTATACGCGTTCTTGAAAATAGCAAAACAAAAAAATTTAAAGCACTTTCCAATACATATTAAATTTGATACCGGTATGCATCGATTGGGTTTTGAGGAGAATACCCTCAATGAACTGATAACTGCGCTGAAAGGGAATAGTAATGTGCAAATAAAAAGTATTTTATCACATTTAGCCACCAGTGATGATCTAGAACACATGGATTTTGCACATTCACAAATTGCTTTATTCGAGAAGTTATCATCTAAGTTAATGACTGAATTGCAAATAAAACCCTTGCGTCACATCCTGAATACTTCGGGAATCAGTAATTTTTCGGATGCACAATACGAGATGGTTCGTCTGGGTATTGGACTTTACGGAGTTTCAAATGATGCTCAAGAGCAAAAGCAACTCGAAAATGTGGGGACGTTGAAATCAGTGATTTCGCAAATTAGAACCATTGGCGCGGGCGAAAGTGTAGGATATGGGCGCCGATTTATAGCTGAAAAACCAACAAAAATTGCCACTATTCCTATAGGATATGCTGATGGAATTTCCAGAGGCTGGGGAAATGGAGTAGGATTTGTTATGATAAAAAACACTAAGGCTTTCATAGTTGGTAGTATTTGCATGGATATGCTAATGGTTGATGTAACAGGAATTGAATGCAAAGAGGGCGATGCAATTGTTATTTTTGGCGAAAATCCAACAGTAACCTTTATTGCCCAAAAATTAAACACCATTCCCTATGAAATTCTTACTAGTATTTCGCAACGGGTGAAGCGGGTGTTTTACAGATAGCAAATGATTTTGAGGAAAATTTTTTACTAATGCTAAAATTTTCACTAAATTCGTTAGTCAAAAAATTAATGATAACTTAAAAAATAAAGTATGGGATTTTTTAGTGATTTTAAAGCTTCTTTAATGAAGGGAGACGTTTTAAGTTTAGCGACTGCAGTTGTTATTGGTGGGGCATTTGGAAAAATTGTAGGCTCTGCCGTTGAGGATGTCATAATGCCGATTATTGGCTTACTAACTGGAGGAATAGATTTTACCCAAAAATTTGTAACCTTAGACGGGAATAGTTATGCTGATTTAGAAGCTGCTAAAACTGCCGGAGCTGCTGTGATCACCTACGGTAATTTAGTTCAGGCAATTATCAACTTCATTATAATTGCATTTTTTATTTTTGTGGTTTTAAGAGCTGCTGAAAAATCTAAGAAAAAAGAAGTTGTTGTTGCTGCTGCTCCAGCTGGACCAACACAGGAACAATTGCTAACTGAGATTAGAGATTTATTGAAAAAGTAATTTCCGCTACATTATATAGTCTAACCAAACCGCTTCGTAATCGAGGCGGTTTTTTTCTTGTAATTAAGTTGTAAAGTACCAGTAAAAGTGATCCTGAAATTTAATTTTTTATTTTCTGGATGTATCCAAAGAACGTAAATAATGTTTTAGGAGCTATGGCATTGAATGAGATCACATCTTGAAAAGAATTGCTCTATTGATATGAAGTTTTTATTGGATGAATCCGTTGTTGTTTTTGGGAATGTTATATATGTAACATTTTGTTATTTTTTGTGAAGCTCTTGTTTTGATTTCAATATTAGTTACTTTTGTATTTCAAATTTAATTTTCAATACTAAAAATATAAGATGAAAATAGCAGTTGTAGGTGCGACCGGAATGGTTGGCGAAGTAATGTTGAAAGTTTTAGCAGAAAGAAATTTCCCTGTAACAGAATTGATTCTGGTTGCCTCTGAGCGATCAGTGGGTAAGGAAATTGAATACAAGGGCAAAAAATATAAAGTGGTGGGCATGCAAACAGCAGTAGACATGAAAGCAGATATTGCTTTATTCTCAGCTGGTGGCGATACTTCACTAGAGTGGGCTCCAAAATTTGCGGCAGCAGGAACAACTGTTATTGATAATTCATCGGCTTGGCGAATGGATCCAACCAAAAAATTAATCGTTCCGGAAATTAATGCAAATGAATTGACTACCGCAGATAAAATCATTGCAAATCCTAACTGTTCTACGATTCAAATGGTTTTGGTTTTGGCTCCTTTGCACAAAAAATACAACATCAAACGGGTGATTGTTTCTACCTACCAATCCATTACTGGAACAGGTGTAAAAGCAGTCCAACAGTTAGAAAATGAATACGCAGGCGTTCAAGGTGATATGGCTTATAAATACCCAATTCACAGAAATGCGATTCCACAATGTGATTCTTTCGAAGAAAATGGGTATACCAAAGAAGAGATGAAGCTGGTGCGTGAAACTAAAAAAATCTTAAGTGATAATTCAATTGCTGTTACAGCTACTGCAGTTCGTGTGCCAATTGTAGGCGGGCACAGTGAAGCGGTAAACGTAGAATTCACAAACGATTTTGACGTGGATGAAGTGAGAAATATTTTGCATCATACAGATGGAGTAGTGGTTCAAGATAATAATGATACCTATACTTATCCAATGCCTATATACGCACAAGGAAAAGATGATGTTTTTGTAGGTAGAATTCGTCGGGACGAAAGCCAAGAAAATACATTGAATATGTGGATTGTTGCGGATAACTTGAGAAAAGGAGCGGCAACTAACACAATCCAAATTGCTGAATATTTGATTGCAGCTAAATTGGTGTAGTATTTTAAGTCCCAAGATGGCAGTTTTTTATCTGATTACGGAGGAAAAAAAATATTTTTTTAGTGTCAATTTTAAATCCATTTGTTTTTACAAAAGTTATATTTTGTCAAAAACAAATGGATTTATATATTAGGATGCTTATATTTGCAAAACATGAAAAAGAAATTTTCTATAGTAAACGTTGTATTAATGATTGCGGTATTGTTCTCAATACTGGGTCAAACTATACATAGTTATGAACATATAGTAAAGCAATTTTCTGAAAAAAAATGTGAGCATAAACTAACTTCTGCCGCAGAAATTACGCATCAACATCAAAACTATGACAGCTGTTATCTATGTAATTTTACAGTAAGCAGTTTTGTTTCTTCAGATGTAAAGTATTTTGAATTATATGAAATAGTAGCGAATTCAAGTAATTCATCTGCTAATTCAAAAGAAATAACACAATTCTTCAAAGGAAGCCTTTTTGCGCTTCGAGCTCCTCCAATAGTTTAAATTTTATCCGCATCAATACATCATTTTCAAGTACTGGGAATGATTCACATGTTTATATATTTTGAACTAGGAAAATGCAAACAAAAATCTATCTTGTTTTCTGCTTCTGTTTGTTTTGCACTGTTAGTTTTTCGCAAAATACAGTTAGTGGAAAAGTAACTACTCAGGAGGGAATCTCTCTTTCTGGCAGCCACGTACACATTGGAACAAAAACGGTATCTTCGGATGTTTCCGGCAACTATCTTATAAAGCGACTGCCTTCAGGGAAGGTCAAAGTATTTGTGTCGTATATTGGATTTCAATCGGTTGATACAATTGTAAATTTAAGCGGAGATCGTGTTTTGAACTTTGCTTTAAAACAAAATACGTCCCAACTGCAGGAAGTGGTCATCCGCCAAAAAGCTAATACGCTGAGCAAATCTATTTTAGAGCAAAAAATCAAAACGGAAACGATTGAAAAATTCAGCAATCAGACCCTTGGAGATGTTCTAAAAGAAATAGCGGGAGTTTCCAGTCTAAAAACAGGAAGTTCTGTGGTGAAACCAGTTATTAATGGTTTGTTTGGAAGTAGAGTTCCAGTGATCAATAACAATGTACGATTAGAAGATCAGGAATGGGGAACGGAACACGCACCAAATTTTGATATAAACGCCGCCGGAAAAATCACGGTGATCAAAGGCGCTTCTGGTCTGCAGTATGGCGGTGATGCCGTGGGAGGTTTAGTGGTTATAGAACCAATTACAGTTAAAAAAGACACGCTGTTTGGAAAAACAATTCTGAATTTAGCGTCCAATGGCAGAGGTGGTTCTATTAGTACAAGTTTGCACAAAGGAAACGACAAAGGATGGAGTTGGAACGCTTTGGGAACATTCAAGTATTCGGGTGATAAAGAGGCGCCGGATTATGTGTTGTCTAATTCAGGGAATCGGGAAGCTAATTTTTCTGGTGATGTAAAATTCACTGGAAAAAAATATGATGTTTCCGGTTACTACAGTTTTTACAATACAACTATTGGTATTTTGAGTGCGTCGCACACCGGGAATGTTAACGATTTGTACAATTCTATCACCAATAAAATTCCTTCGGTTATAAATGATTTCACGTACTCGATAAAAAATCCAAAGCAGAAGGTACAGCATCATTTGGCTAAAATGAACTACAATTACTATTTTGATGAAACGGCCTCTTTAGCAGTGCAATACTCTTTTCAATTTAATAAAAGATTAGAGTTTGATGTACGCCGACGGGATTATAATGACTTAGCCGCTTTAGACTTAGAGCTAACCACACATGCTGTCAATGTAGATTACAAGAAAGCGTTGCATGACTGGAACTTTAAAACGGGATTCAATTCTTCTTTTCAGAATAATTTTGCAAACCCAGCCACGGGAATAAAACCGCTGATTCCTATTTTTGACCGAATCGAATTTGGAAGCTATGGAATAGTCAGTTATGATGTATCCGACAGCTTTTTGCTAGATGCAGGAGTACGATATGATTATTCGCATGTAAATGCTGCTAAGTTCTATTATAAATCCAGATGGGAGGAAAGGGGTTACGAAACTGAATTCGCTGATTTTATCGTAGGTGAAGATGGCAATCAATGGTTGACAAAGCCTAGTTTTACCTTTCATAATATTTCAGCCAGTTTAGGTTTTCATAAAGAATTTGAGGCAGACCTGAATTGGTATTCTAATATCAGTCTTGCTACAAGAAACCCAAATCCATCCGAGTTTTTTAGTGATGGTTTGCATCATTCTACGGGGGTTATCGAGTTAGGTGATTTAGCGTTAGACAAAGAGCAAGCAATCAAATTATCGACAACATTACAGAAAAAATGGAATGCTTTCTCGGTTGAGGTTAATCCTTTTATCAACAGCATCCGTAATTTTATGTTTTTGCGTCCTGTTGGTTTCGAGACGACTACTCGTGGTGCTTTCCCTGTTTGGGAATACCAACAAACTAATGCAAGATTGACGGGAGTTGATGTGCAAACCCATTGGAAAATAAGCAAACAATGGCAACATGATTTCACTTTGGCCTATGTTAACGGGAAAGACATCACTAACAAGGAATCTTTAATCGATATTCCACCATTGAATCTGAGTAATAAAATTCAGTTTTCAAAGAACGAATGGCATGATTTGAAACTTGAATTAAAAAGTGAAGTGGTACTGCGTCAAAATCAGTTTCCTGACAATAATTTCATTGCAGACATTATCGTGAATAACGAGTTAGTACCCGTTCTGGTAGATATCAGTACCCCACCACCGGCCTATCAATTGTTGCATTTTTATTCGGAAATGAGCTTTAAAACTTTCGGTAAAACCAATGCAACGATCGCATTTTCTGTTCAAAATATTTTAAACACTACTTACAGGGACTACCTCAACAGGCAACGTTTTTTTGCTGATGAAATGGGTAGAAACTTTCAAATTCAATTAAAATTCAATTATTAAAAAGTAAACAAAAAAATGAAAAATTCAAAAATTATAGCAATCGCATTACTATCTGTATTCACCTTTTCATCTTGTAGCAATGACGATGATCCAATTGCAGTAAATGAGGAAGAAGTAATTACAACAGTGACTACAACTCTTACAGCAGGAAGTCAGACCGTGACTTTGACTTCAAGAGATCTTGACGGAGATGGACCAAACGCGCCAGTGATAACCGTTTCTGGTGATTTAGTGATAAATACTACCTACACAGGGACAGTAAGTTTCCTAAACGAGTCCGTGTCACCAGTTGATGACATTACAGTGGAAATAAAAGAAGAAGGGGATGAACACCAACTATTTTTTCAAGCACCAACAGCAATTGGAGCATTCACGTATACTGATGCTGATGCGAATGGGAAGCCTATTGGGTTAACCTTTACCTTAAAAACAGGTACTACAGCAACAACAGGAAATATTGTGGTTACTTTGAGACATGAGCCAATTAAAAACGCCGAAGGTGTTGCAAATGGGGATATTACTAATGCCGGAGGAGCAACAGATGCACAAATTACATATCCAGTTGAGGTTAATTAAATACCCTATTCTGATGTCAACCATTCTAAAAGCGCTATTCGAAAGAGTAGCGCTTTTTTTTTGTTTAAGCACAAAAACCATTGATTACAATTTCAGTGCTTTTTTCGTATTATTGTATATAGAATCGAATGAATTTTTATAACTCAAAAGAAAATGCTGCAAAACCAATCTGTAATTCCTGATATTAAAGCCATTATAGCAGTTTCGAAAGACAAAGCGATTAGAGCGGTAGACAATGAAAGAACCTTAATGTATTGGTATATTGGGCAACGTATTTTCGAGGAAGAACAAGACGGAAAGGACCGTGCAGACTATGGAACTTACTTAATTAAATTCCTCGCCGAACAATTACAACCAGAATATGGAAGTGGTTTTTCAGTTAGGCAATTAGAGAGATATCGAAAGTTTTACCGAATTTTTCCAATTGCGTCCGCACTGCGGACGCAATTGAGTTGGACACAATATAAATTCCTTTTGCCAATAGACAATCAGTATAAAAGAGAATTCTATGTTGCGGAAAGCGTAAAGAATAATTGGACATCAAGACAACTTGAACGTCAAATCAACAGTAGCTTATATGAACGTCTCCTAATCAGCAATGATCAAGAAAGCGTGCTGGCAGTTGCCAAAAATGAAAAACTGCCTTCGGATGCCAAAGAGATTATAAAAGACCCCATGTATCTAGAATTTCTGGGGTTAAAACGGGAAGCAGCATATTATGAAAGGGATTTAGAAAGTGCCATAATTACTCATTTGCAAGATTTTTTATTGGAACTGGGAAATGGTTTTTCATTTGTAGCCAGACAAAAAAGAATACATATTGATGGCGATGAATTTTTTACAGACTTAGTTTTTTATAATAGAATATTGCAATGCTTCGTCATTATCGAAATCAAAACAGATAAACTCACGCATCAGGATATTGGTCAACTTCAGATGTATGTCAATTATTATGATCGAGTAGAAAAACTGCCTCGTGAAAATCCAACTATTGGTATTTTACTTTGTGCCAATAAAAATGACGGTGTCGTGAAATTTACGTTACCGGAAAACGAGAAAAATATAGTAGCCAGTCAATATAAATTATACCTGCCCACGGAACAACAGTTATTAGAAGCTGTGAATATTGAACTTGAGAATTTTGAGCAAGGAAAGGACAGGGAATAAGGTACTGCTCAGACGCAAATATTGACCAGAAAACATAGAATTATAAGCTACGAAATTAGTGTAAATCCGTTCAATCCGTGTCATCTGTGGCCATATTTGAATTATGTCCGCAGTGCGGACACAATTGTACTGGTTCAGAAATACGCTAAACTTTTAATCTAAATAATAATTCGTAAAAAATTGGAGCAATTCATGGCGAAAAAAATAGTGACAAACTTATTTAAACCAAGTCCTATTCGGAAGACTAACTTTTTTAGTTTTATTTAAGACTTTCCCACCTTAACAACACTAACTATTTCCCTATTTTTGTAACAACCTAAAACAGAATCTAATGAAAAACACTTTTTTAATAATGGCTGTATCTTCTGCAATGGCAACTTTTGGCCAAAACCAAACATCTAAACAAGTTATTTATCCCACCACCATTAAAGGGGAAACGGTAGATGTTTATTTTGACACTGTACTTCCCGATCCCTACCGCTGGCTCGAAGACGACAAATCAGCTGAAACCGGCGCTTGGGTCAAAGCCCAAAACCAAGTAACTTACGGATATCTGGATCAAATTCCGTTTCGCAATGTCTTGAAAGCAAGAATGGAAAAACTGTGGAATTACGAGAAGATAGGAGCACCTTTCAAAGAAGGTAATTTTACATATTACTATAAAAATAACGGGCTGCAAAACCAATCAGTGCTATACCGAAAAGACGATAAAGGAACTGAAACCGTATTCTTGGATCCAAATACTTTTTCTACAGATGGTACCACTTCGCTTGGCGGATTGAATTTTTCCAAAGACGGTTCTAAAGTTGCCTATTCTATTTCAGAAGGCGGTAGCGACTGGAGAAAAGTCATCATCATGGATGCCATTACCCAAAAAATTATTGAAGACACGATTGTCGATGTAAAATTCAGTGGCGTGTCTTGGAAAGCAAACGAAGGTTTTTACTATTCTAGTTATGATAAACCAAAAGGAAGCGAATTATCGGCAAAAACCGACCAACACAAACTGTATTTCCACAAGTTAGGAACCGCACAAAAGGATGATAAAGTAATTTTTGGTGCCGACCAAAAACGCCGTTATGTAGGCGGTGGCGTGACCGAAGATGACCGTTATTTAGTTATCACAGCGTCTAATTCTACCTACGGAAACGAGTTGTACATCAAAGATTTGACAAAACCGAACAGTCCTATAGTGACCATTGTGGATAATTTCAAAAGTGACAACAACATCATCGAAAACGAAGGTGGGAAATTATTTATAGAGACCGACTTAAATGCGCCCAACAAACGCATCGTTACCGTAGACGTAAAAAACCCGAAACCAGAAAACTGGAAAGATTTTATTGCAGAAACGGAGAATGTATTATCTCCATCAACAGGTGGCGGGTATTTCTTTGCTAATTATATGAAAGATGCCGTTTCAGTGGTAAAACAATATGATTATTCAGGGAAACTGGTACGTGAAATCCAATTGCCGGGCGTAGGAACTGCTGGTGGTTTTGGCGGAAAGAAAAAAGAAAAAACATTGTATTATTCTTTTACAAATTACATCACGCCGGGTTCTATTTTTTCATTCGAACCACAAGCCGGAACTTCGGCAGTGTATGAAAAACCGAAAGTAGATTTTGACAGCGAGAAATACGAGTCTAAACAAGTGTTTTATACTTCCAAAGACGGAACTAAAATCCCAATGATTATCACCCACAAAAAAGGATTGAAACTCGATGGGACAAATCAAACCATGTTGTATGGTTACGGTGGATTTAACGTTAGTTTGACACCAAGTTTTAGCATTGCCAATGCCGTTTGGATGGAAAACGGGGGCATTTATGCTGTACCTAACTTACGTGGCGGTGGCGAATACGGGAAACAATGGCATGATGCCGGAACTAAAATGCAAAAACAAAATGTATTTGATGATTTCATCGCAGCAGCTGAATACCTGATCGCGGAGAAGTATACTTCTTCACAATATCTTGCCATTCGTGGTGGGTCAAACGGCGGATTGCTAGTGGGCGCAACTATGGCTCAACGTCCTGAATTAATGAGGGTTGCATTGCCAGCAGTGGGCGTGATGGATATGTTGCGCTACCACACCTTTACCGCAGGAGCAGGGTGGGCGTATGATTACGGAACGGCGCAGGATAGTAAGGAAATGTTCAACTACATCAAAAGCTATTCTCCCGTACACAACATACAAAAAGGGATTCAATACCCGGCAACCATGATCACAACGGGCGATCACGATGATAGAGTAGTGCCGGCGCACAGTTTCAAGTTTGCTGCCGAATTACAAGAAAAACAAACTGGTACAAACCCAACCCTAATCCGTATTGACATCAATGCAGGGCACGGCGCCGGAAAATCCGTAGCGGCAACCATTCAAGAAAATGTTGATATTCAAGCTTTTACTTTATTCAATATGGGTATTGTGGTACTTCCAAAATTAGAATAACAACCATTGTAGGTAAGGATTTTACCCTGAGCGCAGTCGAAGGGAGGAGCTATTTCCTGCTATCCGTTACAATCTTTATATCCGCCGAAAAGGCGGTAATAAAGGATTTTCACTACTATCAGGGCTAGGGCATTCATTTCCTCAGACGATTGTCGCGAGAAACGAAATAATCACATCATAAATTGATAATAAGTTCAAAAAACGCTATTCGAAAGAGTAGCGTTTTTTTTGTGGAATGAATTTATTTATCAAAAAATCAGGTTGAAAACTAAAAATTAATGAGGACAATTGTAGGCGGGTCAATTGTTGAATAAATTATAATTTGGGCGGTATGATATTTTTACTTTATGTGACTAATAAACCATTGTGTAAAAATTAAAATGCAAATAGATTTGTTTAACTTGAATTTCTAAAACTATGACTATAAAAGAAATGTCTCTAGAACTAAGTATAAAGACTATTATTGGATTTGAAATCACTAAAAGAATAGGGGTATTAACTAGTATATGGTTACTTTATAAAAAAGAAAAGTGTTATTATTACTTTGATATTAATGAAAAAATTATTTTAGAGGAAAATCATAAATATTCAGTAAAAGAACTTGAAATAGAATTTCAGAATTTATATTTTGAAATTGATTGTGAAATATTTTAAGAAGAGACTAATAGTTAATGTTTGGGAGATTATTTATTTCCACTTTATTTAGTTCTGCCATTAATGCTTTTTTTACTTCTAGAACAAACTCTTTCTTAAGTGGGATACCGCATATAAAAATATTGTTTGTTGATTGATTTATATTATTCTTGTAGGTGATTTTTTTTATTTCAACTTTATCAGAAGGATAACATAAAAATCCATATTTATTATCGGTTTTGCTAAATGATGAATAAGCCATAATTTGGTGTAAATCATGTCTATGAACATCTTTTAAATTCTCACTTTTGTCAAATTTGTTGTAAAGGTTTGATTTGTATTTAGCATCAATAAATACAATAAGATTTTTTTTTTGGTAGATTGCATCTGGCTCAATATGTTTCAATTCCCAAGAATATCGATTAGAGGTTTTGGAATGAAATTTATAATTTGAAAATAAATGACCTCCGGTTTCTTTTGAAATTTCTTTAAATATATATTGAACAAACTTTTCGAAAACATCAGAGAAATCAACTCGCCAAGCCGTGCTGTCTATAAAATTAAAATTTAATATTCTATTTGCTTGATTTTTACAGTTTTTAATTTTAAGATTATCAGCTGATTTTATAACAATGTTATTAGTTGAAATAGGTTTGTGCAAATAAAGCTTTTCGTCAATAAAGTTTAGTCTGTTTTTAATCGAGCTTTTTATTCTTTGTGGTGTATTTGAAGATAAAAGTTCCAATTTACACAAATCAAAGACATATCGAATTTCAGAATATTCTATATGAAATTCACTTAGAATATTTTTTCGTGTTGGGAATTTTAACCGATTTTCGACTTTATACTCTTCATTTATATATTTACTCCAATTTACTTGGCCTGTTGGTTGAGAAGTTATCTTTTCAATATTATCAAATTTTCTCCAAGGTGTTTGAATTAAAACTTCAAGAGAATCAATGAATTTTACAGCTTCCAAGTATAATGGAGGTCGGAAATTTTTTCCGGAAGCTAATGGTAAACTGTCGATTACTTGAGGACTAATTTCGGTTTCTAAAAGATTAAGAATTTCTATGTAATCTTCAAATTTATCACGTCCAGTAAATCGGGGCATTACAACAAAATCGCCAATTTGCTTACCTGTATCTGATGCTCTTAAAGGAATTGTTCCAATAAATTCTGAGGTTCTAAAACCTAAAGAAGTATTTTGGTCTGTCCCAATTATGAATGGCTGAACACCTAAAAAGCTAAAATTATCTGAATTATAATTTATAAACTTTTGCAAATATTGCCCGATTATCCTTTTATCTGCTGATTTAAACCACTTTTTTTGTAAAACAAGACCATTTAGCAGAGTTGATTTCTCTGTCAAGCAAGGTATTTCAAAAAAAACATCTAACGGCTTATTCATTCAAAAAGAGATTGATTGATTCTATTTAAGAAATAAGTATTGAACTCTTCTTTAGCATTTCTAACTAGTCCTTCTTGCAAGTATTCCTTGATTAATGGAAATATTTCATACTTGATTCTGTTCTTCATTTCCTCGTCAGATGAAGCTATGAAATATCCTTGTCCAGGTTGTAGTGCAAGTTCATTACTCGTTGCATACCAATCAAATATTTCTTGTATTCTGCTAAAATCTTCTTTATAAAATTGCTTGGAATTAATTGTTTTAGGCTTTAAAGTATACCATGCAAATCTTCTTCTTAATGCAAAGTCTACAACCGCTAAACTTCTATCGGCTGTATTCATTGTTGCTATTACATTAAAATTTGCAGGAAGTTGAGTAATCTTAAAACCTGGGTGAATTTCAATTTCAACATCAGAAGATTCCATTTTGTGTTCAAATAGATAAAATATTGGACCCAAAACATTTGATAAATTCGCTCTGTTTATTTCATCAATTATTAAGATGGTTTTTTCTTTTTCATTCTCGACGGCATATTTTAAAGCTTCTGTAAAACTTCCTAGACTTTCAATGTAATTGAGTTCTTTGCCTTTTACATCGGGTCTAATTCCATAGATAAAATCAGAAAAACTTGTCTCAGCATGAAATTGTGTAAAAAATGTTTTAGCTTTTATTTTTGCGGATACTAATTTTGCTGTTCTTGTCTTTCCTGTACCAGGTGGGCCTTGCAAAACAATAAATTTTCTTTCTTTTAATAAATTTTCGATTTCTTCAGCTTCATCGATTTCCTCTGTTTCCAAAAACGGTTCAAGAGCTTCTGTAATTGCTTTTCTGTGCTCTTTGTTCGAAGGCCATTCTCTTAACTTTGCATAACCAGCTACAAAAGCAGCAATTATTTCTTTACCTTCTTTACTTTCGGGATTATCTACTATTTGGCAAACGGGCAATACTTTGCTATAAGTTTTTATAGTATTTTTTATATGTTGTAAATCGTTGCTTCCAGAAATTGTTTTCGGTAAACTGGTTTCAATATCTGAAAAATCAGATTTATAAAAGCCTCTTTCGTTAATTAGATTTGAGAATAATCTTCTAAGTCCAGGATAAGTTGCTAATTCATAATCATTTTTAAATCCACTCGAACCAATACCTAAGCAAACTAACCATGGTTTATTCTGTTCGTTTGGAAAAATAGTCAATGAAAAATCGTGAAACGGACCAGAAGTATCTTCGTCAGGATGGATAAAGCCAAAATATGCACCATTATCTTTTAATGCTTCTTGTTTAGTATTATTGCGCTCTATGTATGGTTTGTTAAATTCATTATCTGCTTTGGCGCCAAATTGTTCTGCTTTGTCCTTTATAAACTGTCTGGTGTTATCTATAATCATTTTTCTATTTTAAGTATTGTATTATTGGTAACTAGACTAATAGTCGATTTAAATAGTAAGCCCTATTCATCAAACAAATCTTTAATTCTTACATCAAGAGCTTTTGCTAACTTCTCAACAACTTCAATAGAAACGTTTCTTTCGCCTTTTTCAATAGTTGGTAGATAGGTTCTATCAATTTCAGCAAGATTTGCAAGCTTTTCTTGTGAAAGACCTTTTGCTTTTCTTAGCTCTTTTATTTTTAAACCGAGTTTTTGCTTAATATTCATGTCAACAAATATTACAAAATGTGGTCTATATTGCAACGGGGTATAGTCCGGTTTTTTCTACCTTTGAAACAATTGTCCTTAAAATCTAATTCTTTTTAAACAATGACATTACTCGAAAAAATCGAATATTTAGAACAACTTCTCAATCAAACAGAAGAGAATTATGCTGACACTTTCAAAGCTGACGTTACAATGTTCTTTGATGATAATTTTTCTGAAGAAAATTCACAGTTGCTTTTTTTACATAATCTAAATTCAAAACAAGAAATTGAAATTTGGGTTGATAAATTGACTTCTCGATTTGTAATGAAATTTGATTCAGAGTTTGAAACCAAGAATGACTTTATTTATGATTATTTAGAAAATGGTTAATCCCCTCCCTTCCTCAACACCACAATTTCTCGCTTTTATTTTCACAATCTTTTACTAATTGGTGCGGTTTTTTATGCTGTAATCGGTAAATTTGGAAGAGAACATTAAATATATAAAAATATGACAGTACAAATCAACACAGACAACAATGTAGAAGGACACGCACGTTTGAAAGCGTATATTGCTGAGGAATTGGAAACAGCTTTGGCACGTTTTGAAGATAAAATAACCCGTTTAGAAGTGCATTTTGCAGACGAAAACAGTGATAAATTCGGAATCAACGACAAACGATGCCTAATCGAAGCAAGACCAAATAACATGCAGCCTGTAGCAGTGACCAATCATGCTGATACAACCGAGAAAGCCTTTCACGGAGCCTTAGACAAAATCAAAAAAGTGTTGGAAACAACTTTCGAAAAAAAGAAAACGTATTAAATAGTTGCCTTTTGGCAAACAAAAAAATGACACTGTCTAAATAAGATAGTGTCATTTTTTTTTGATTGAGATTCTTTAGAATTTGGATAGTGGCTTTAATAATTTTAGCAGTAAATTAGGACTTTCAATATAATTCCGAAAAGCGTTGAAAAGTAGCAATTTGAGAAAATGAAATTTATAGAATAAATTAATGGAAAACATAAAATTATTTGAAAGCCAAAAAATACGTTCCTCTTGGGATAACGAACAAGAGAAATGGTTTTTTTCGATTGTAGATATTATTGCCGCTTTAACAGATAGTAATAATCCACAAGTGTATTGGCGAGTTTTAAAAAAACGACTTTTGGCTGAAGGAAATGAAACCGTTACAAATTGTAACGGTTTGAAAATGGTAGCCCCTGATGGTAAGATGCGTTTAACAGATGTTGCGGATACGGAGCAACTATTACGTTTGATTCAATCCATTCCATCGCCTAAAGCAGAGCCTTTTAAACAATGGTTAGCCAAAATAGGCTATGAAAGAATAGAAGAAAGTCAAGATCCTGAAAAGGCGATTGATCGTGCTATGGAAAATTATTTGAAATTAGGATACTCCACAGCCTGGATTAATCAGCGGTTGAAAAGCATAGAAGTTAGAAAAGAGCTCGCCGATGAACGGGAAAATAGAGGTGTTAAGAAAGGACAGCAATTTGCTTCACTTACCGATATAATTACCCAAGCTTGGAGTGGGAACACGGTAAAACAATACAAGAATTTAAAGGGCTTAAAAAAAGAAAACCTAAGAGATAATATGACCAATTTAGAATTGGTATTAAATATGTTGGCAGAAGCAACCACAACAGAAATTAGCAAAGAAAACGATCCTAAAACATTTGTAGATAATAAAAAAATAGCCCGAAAAGGTGGTGAAATAGCCGGCGATACTAGAAAGCAAATTGAAGCACAAACAGGTAAAAAAATTGTTAGCCCACAAAATGCTAAAGTTTTAAAAGAGGAAAAGAATAAATTCTACTTATCAAACAGTAAGGTTGCTAATGCCTCATCTCTTTTATAGACATCTTCATAAAAATGAACCACGCCGTCCGCATCAACCCAAGCGGTAAAATAACCAATGTATACCGGGATTTTGTTTTTGAGCGTGTACCAGTATTCCTCTCCGCCATTCATCGCGGTTTCGATTTTTGCAGGATTCCATTTTTTGTCTTCCTTCATAATCATTGCGGCTAGTTCTTTTGGCTTGGCCACACGGATACAGCCGTGGCTAAAAGCGCGGTCTTCTTTACCAAATAAACTTTTGGATGGTGTATCGTGCAAGTAAATTGCATTCGAATTGGGGAATAAAAACTTTACTAAACCTAATGCATTTTCAGGCCCGGGTCTTTGTCTTACATAACTGTCTTTCCACTCCATGTCGTGTTCGGCTAAGTAATTTGGATTTTTTTCAATGGCAGGAAGAATTTCTTTTTTGAGGATACTTGTGGGTACATTCCAATAAGGTCTAAATACAATATGTTTCATGGGAGCACTAAAAATTACTGTTTTGTGCATCGCTTTTCCCACCACTACTTTAGAGCGTAATTCCGGTTTTCCATCTCTGAAAAAAGTCAGTTCATAGGCAGGAATATTCACCACGATTAATTCCTTAGATTTGGTAATGTCATTCGAAATCCACCTGCAACGTTCCATATTGACCGTAATAGTTTTGATGCGGTCTGCAACGGAAACATTCATATATTTAATGTGTTCCGGCAGGATTGTTTTATTGAGCGTATTACCACTTCTTTTTTTGAATTTTAATATGCCAGTAGCTAATTCGGCATCATAAACAGCACTTTTTGAATCTCTGGAAAGATCATCGGTGATAAATAAACGAGTTCTTATTTGAGCAATAGCAGTGGCACTGTCGCCCGGTTTGTATGATTTTACATTTGAATCTAGCGCTATGGATTTCCATCCACCTTTCTTTTCTATGTTGCGATATTCCTGTAAGATATCTTTTAGTAAGTAATACTGTTTCAATACACCTTTTTCATCTTTGTGAATTAACGACGGATTGACTAGTAAGGAGTCTAAATAATTGACATACGATTGTCTTTTTCGAGGCAAAAACCATCCTAAATCTTTCGACTTTTGAGTATCAATCCCATCGTATACTTTGTCAGCGTAGAAAAAGTACAGTGCAGAGCTCAACAACTCAGCATCAATACTTGCTTTTTGATAATCGTCCGGATTATCATAAACATCATCTAGTTTTTCCTTGTACGGAATCACGGTTTCTATGCCTTCCTGAGTCAAATTGTTTACTTTATTGTACAACAAACCTGCAAATTCATTGAGTCCATCTTTGTCAAACCAGATGTAATGAAACTGATGTTTGCGGTATAATTGCTCAACATCGCCTTTGTAAGGTTGCAGTTTTGGATATTTGCCAAAGAATGTTTTGATTTGTGTACTATCAAAGGCTACTGCAACGGTGTTTAAACTCGTTTCATTCTTAGCTGTATTTCCATCTTTCTTTTTACAGGAAACTGCGGCAAATACTATTGTAAATACAATAATTATTAGTGGGGAGCATAACTTTCTCATAATTGTAACTTTAAAACTTTACTTTTTTGCTTAAAGCGGGACAAAAATACAGTAAAACTCAATATGTAATACGGTCCTTGTTTTGGCAGTTTTTTTTTGTTTAAAAAAGAATCTGCCTCATGATTATGTAGATTTAAGTTAAAACGAATTTAAAGATCTTTCAATCAGTAAGTTGCTTTTTTTTATTTGATATATTGACCTGTTTTTGATACCAATTGTGTTTGTTGAAAACCAAAAATTATGTAATTTATAACTATAAAGTTATAAATTACATATCAGAAAATAAAGACTACTTTTTTGGGTTTAAGCGTCTCAAGGAGCGTTTCTTACGCTGTGTACTTGGGTTAGAATACTCTTTCAATTTGTAGGATAACTAGTTTTTATACAATTATTTGGAGAACCAAATGTTTTTACGCTACCTTTATTTCAAACAGTAAAAGAACACGAATGAATCTATCTTGGGATGCGGTAAAAACCTTTTTTAAAACAGGAAAATTCAATAAAATAATTAAAAAAATTGGATTTTTATTTGCTAGTATAATTTTGCTTTTGTTACTTTTTTCAGCAGTTTTAGCCGTTTATTTTAATAATAATAAGGCTGAAATTGTCACACAAATTAATGCTAAAATCAACGAAAATATAATAGGCACCATTGAAATTGGGAGTATAAAGTACAAGTTTTTCAAGGGTTTTCCCAATATGACTTTGGCGTTAAGCCACGTAGAATTAAAAGATAGTTTGTGGGCCGTTCACAAGCGTACCTTGCTCAAAGCCGAACAAATTGAAGTTCGAGTGAATGTTTTAGACTTACTTTCAAAGGAGATCAATATCAGTAAAATTGAAATTCAGCAGGCAACCTTGCATCTGTTTAAAGATAAAAACGGAATGGTAAATACTGCTATTTTTAGAACTGAAACTAAAAAGAAAAAATCAAAAAGCACTACTACTCCCACGATTAATGAAGTGGTTTTTGATCATGTGCATTTCATTTCTGAAAACCAAATGGGCAATAAATTATTTGATTTTGATATACTTTCTTTACGAAGTAAAATTAATTTTGAGCAAGAAAACTGGCACACGAATTTGTACTTGAAGACTCTTGCAAAAAGTATGGCTTTCAATACGCAAAGAGGAAGTTTTATCAAAAATAAAATTGTAGAAGGTGTTTTAGTAGTCGACTTTTCGAGTAAAAAAAATCAGATAGAAGTGGCTACAGAACAACTTCTAATTGGAAAAGAGCGTTTTGATATTAACGCGCATTTTAGTCTTAATAAAAATAAATCCCCCTTTGATATTGCTATCAAAACCTCAATTTTATGGCGCAACGCTTCCGCTTTATTAAGTGCTAATATAAGTGACAGAATCAATCAGTTTGATCTAAAAAAGGCAATACCTGTGACCTGTACAATAATTGGTGATATGAACGCAATGGGCGATCCGGAGATTGTTGTGACCACCAAAATAAGAGACAACGAACTAGAAATACCGGACGGAATCATAACAGATTGTAGTTTTGATGCCAATTTTACCAACCAATATGACAAAGGTGCTGGGTGTAATGATATTAATTCTACAATTACTTTAACGGATTTTTCGGGCAAATACAAAACAATTCCCTTTGAAATCCCTATCGGAATTATTACCAATTTTGAGAAAACAACAGCCTTTGGAAGTTTTAAATCAGATTTTTCAGTAACGCAACTGAATGAAATAATCAATAAGGATTTTATGCATTTTTCTAATGGTCAAGCCAAAGTTAATTTAGATTTCAAATTTGATATTTCAGATTTGAAAATACAAAAACCTATGTTTACTGGTAATATTTACGTAAAGGATGCAGTTGTCAAGTATGGGCCACGAAATGTAACTTTTACTAAAACTGATATTCAGCTCGATTTTACCGAAGAGGCGTTGCTGATAAAAAAAATTAATTTTAAAGACAGGGAGAATACGATTTTTATGGAAGGTAAAATTGATAATTTTCTAACCTTCTATTATGAAAATCCAGAAAAAATGATCGTTAATTGGGACATTTATGCGCCTTTTTTGGATGTAAAGCAGTTAGTCGGGGTGATTACTAATTCCGGTCAGAAGGCTCCAAAACAGCAGCAGAAAAAAAACGAATTTTCAGAGGAATTGTATTCTGTTATTGATAAATGTCAAGTAGTATTGCAACTTAAAGCTGATAAAATGCGGTACAGTAAGCTAGAGGCGACTAATGCCAAAGCCACAGTTTTATTAGTCAATAATAGACTGATCGTAAAAAACGGTTGGATACAAAGTTCCGGTGGAATCATATCTTTTGACGGACAGCTGTCTCCAG
Source organism: Flavobacterium sp. W20_MBD1_R3 (assembly GCF_052119725.1). Classification (NCBI taxonomy): domain Bacteria; kingdom Pseudomonadati; phylum Bacteroidota; class Flavobacteriia; order Flavobacteriales; family Flavobacteriaceae; genus Flavobacterium; species Flavobacterium sp. W20_MBD1_R3. The sequence goes on along the minus strand of NZ_JBGQOR010000002.1, from coordinate 413,748 downwards.
ATGGCAATAATTTTTTATTGGAATCCAACGCTATAATTAATCGGGTGGATATTTCCCGTTTCCTGACGTCACTGAACAATTTTGGGATTGAGTCCTTTAAACCCAAGAACATCGAGGGATTTTTGTCAGCATCAGCATCGCTCACAGGAACGATACTCTCCGGTGGGCAATTAAAAACAAACTCGCTTTCCGGAGCGGCAAAATTTGATGTGATCAAAGGTGCATTAATTGATTTTAAACCTATTGCAAATATTGGTAAGTTTGCTTTTCCTTTCAGAGACGTCAACAATATTGTTTTTAGTGATTTATCTGGCAATTTTAAAATCAAAGGAGATTTAGTGGCCGTAAATAATTTGAAGGTGAGTTCAAGTGTTTTAAACCTAGATGTAAATGGTATTTATTCATTTAATAGAGGAACAAATTTAGCGTTGACTATACCACTGCGAAATCCAAAAAAAGATAAGTTTATTACAGATAAAACAGAAAGAGCCGAAAAGCGTAATAACGGAATTGTATTACATTTATTAGCAATTGATGTAGATGGAAAAATTAAAATCAGATGGAATAAAAATCATGAAAAACTTTGATTATATGAATAAAGTATTGACTGTTTTTATAGTTATAATGTTGTCCGGATGTAAAACCGTGGTAGAAAACCAATCAATTTCAACAGCTGCTATCAATGCTACGTTAGATTCTTGGCATAAAGCTGCAGCTACTGCTAATTATGACGATTATTTTGCTTTAATGGCTGATGATGGTGTTTTTATTGGAACCGATGCAACTGAGATTTGGAACAAAACAGATTTTCAAGCGTATGCAAAACCACATTTTGATAAAGGTCAAGCGTGGAATTTTACCACTTTGAAACGTAATATCTATTTTGATAAAACAGGCAAAACAGCGTGGTTTGATGAATTGTTGAATACTCAAATGAAAATTTGTAGAGGTTCTGGAGTTTTGGTAAAAATAGGCAAGCGATGGAAAATAAAACAGTACGTGTTGTCAATGACGATTCCAAACGAAAATTCGAATGAAGTCATAAAAGTGAAGGCTTCTGTAGAAGACGCGCTGATAAAAAAGTTGAAAACGGAATAATAAATTCATTTAGCATCATCAGAAAAAAGAAGTTCAGCTAAACGTTCGTCCCGCTGGTAAATGTCAATAAAAAAACTTATTTCATCGGAATCATTTACCCAAGTAGTAAAATAACCAATGTGTACCGGAATTTTCTTTTTCAAGACGCATGTGGTTTCTTTGCCGCTATCCATAGCTTTCTTGATGCGATCCGCTGGCCATTCTGGGTGGTTTTGTAAAATTAAATAGCTAAGTTCTTGCGCTTTATTCACATTGATGCAACCGTGACTGTAGGCTCGGTACTCGGATTCAAATAAGTTTTTTACGGGCGAGTCATGTAGGTAAATATCCGATGCACTTGGAAAGATGAACTTGACTTTACCCAATGGATTTTTTGGTCCAGGTTTCTGTCTGAGTCTGTTTTTATTCCATTCCATATCATGTGCTACTAAATAATTTTTGTCGCGTTCTAAAGCAGTTTTGATCTCACTTTCTACAATACTCGTTGGTATATTCCAGTACGGACTAAATACAAGATGGCTGATCGCGCTACTGAAAATGACAGTTTCATTCATGGTCCCGCCCACAAATACATTCGATTCTAGTTCGGTTTTGCCATCTCTTTTGTAAATCAATTTAAAAGATGGAATATTAATGATGATGTATTCCTGCGCTTTGGTCAATTCTGGCGCAATCCATCGGCAGCGCTCCATATTGACCATAATGGCTTTTATGTAGTTTTCAATAGGAATATTCATCCGTGCAATATGACTAGAGGTAATGCTGTGATCTAATTTATAGCCATTTCTTCTCTTGAAATTCAAAATTCCATTCATTAGTTCTTCCTCGTATAAATTACTTTGAGAATTTCGTTCTAAGTCTCCGGTGGTAGCCAGTCGATGTCGGATCTGACCAATTGTTTTTGAACTGTCACCAGGTTTGTATTCCCGAATTAATGCGTCTGAAACTATTAATTTCCAAGAGCCGTTTTGTTCTATTTGACGGTATTTTTTTAAAACAGCACGCAGTTTATAGTATTGCCCAAAAAGCTGTTGTTCATTTTTATCTAATAATTGAGGGTCAGCCAGCAAGGACTGCAATAAGCCGGAATAGGAAAGATTTTTGGTAGGCATAAACCACCCAATTTCTCTGATTTTTTCAGTGCTAATACCTTTATAGACTTTTTTTGCATAAAAGATATACATTGAAGATAGCAGTAGTTCTGTTTCGGTAAATGTGATATTGGCGGATGGTTTCTCATCAAAAATCAGGTCAACTTTGTCTTTATAAGCGAATCGAGACGGCAAACCATCATCTTCAAGTTGGTTTACTTTGGAATACAACAAATTTGCAAATTCGATAATTCCTTGGTCATCAAACCAAATAGAATTGTATTTTCTTTTTTTATATAATGCGGTAAGATCTGATTTGTGTTTTTTTATATTCGGATATAATTTAAAGAATCGGGAAATAACAGCGCTGTCAATCCTTACAAAAGAGGTGTTAGTTTTATGTTTAGAAAGCCTTTCGGCCAAAGATAATTCATTAACCACTTTGTTTTTAGGATTGTAAGCGGCAGCAGATGAAAATACAAATAGAAATAGCGCAAGGAATAAAACAACGTTTTTCATAGCATTATTGTTTACATAAAGATAACGAAATATTTTTTTTGTAAAAGATGAATTAACAAAGATGTTAAGAGTCAAAATAGCACAATTATCATTTTCGTTAAGAAATAGATTGGGAAAAAGGTGAATAGTAGTGCTGATAATAACGGTTTTTAAAACGTTTTTTCATTTTTTTGCCGGTACATGATTCAGTCTTATTTATTTCCTTAATTTTGCCGAAATATTTTGAAAAAGTGGGAAGCAAAAACAAATTAAAAAGATTCAAGGAAAACGAGACATTCAACAACGTTTTTCAACCAACCCGTGAAGAAGTAGTAGGTGATTTATTCCCGTTAAAGGGGAAATGGAATGCTGAATTTTTCAAAAATGAAAATCCAGTTGTGCTGGAATTAGGCTGTGGAAAAGGGGAATATTCAGTAGGATTAGCGGAAAGATATCCCAATAAAAACTTTATCGGAATTGATATTAAAGGAGCCCGTTTTTGGCGTGGAGCTAAAACAGCGGTGGATACCGGATTGCACAATGTAGCTTTTATCAGAACGCAAATTGAATTGATCAATCATGTTTTTGCTGAAAATGAAGTGGATGAAATCTGGATAACTTTTCCGGATCCGCAAATAAAATATAAACGTACGAAACACCGAATGACAAATTCCGAGTTTTTGCAATTGTATAAAAAAATTCTTAAAAAAGACGGTGTTGTAAATCTAAAAACAGATAGTGAGTTCATGCACGGATACACCCTGGGATTGCTGCATGGCGAAGGACACGAGGTTTTATACGCCAATCATAATGTATATGTAAATGAGGGAAGTCCAGAGGAAGTGACTGCTTTTCAAACATTTTATGAAAAACAATATTTAGAAACTAACAAAGCAATTACGTACATTCGATTTAAAATTAAAGAATAGTTTTATATTTGGTATAGTTTTACTTTTTTGACTATTGGTACCGTTGCTTATGAATTTAATCACTTCCTTATTTTTAGGTTTTATTACTGCTTTCGTGGGGATTACGCCTCCTGGACTGCTGAATATGACAGCTGCCAAAGTGAATCTTAAAGAAGGAAAGAAAAGTGCTTTTTGGTTTGTTTTAGGAGCCGTAATTGTAATTTTCATACAAGCCTATCTCGCTATATTATTTGCACAATTTATAGAAGCGCGCCCGGATGTGATCGTTTTGTTGCGTGAAGTAGGATTTGGAATTTTTACAGCATTGACAATTTATTTTTTATTGATCGCTAAAACTCCTAAAATAAAAAAAGGTAAAATAAAGAAGCGGAGTACTTCTACACGGTTTTTTCTAGGACTTTTGCTCTCGGCTCTCAATTTTTTTCCTATTCCCTATTATGTTTTCGTCAGCATCACGCTGGCTTCCTATAATTTATTTCTCTTTGATTTTTCTAATGTTTTTGTTTTTGTGGTGGGCGTAGGACTCGGCTCTTTTTTGGTATTTTATTTGTACATTACCTTCTTCCAAAAAATACAGGACAAGACTGATTATATTATGCGAAACATGAATACGATTATAGGGAGTATTACTGGACTCATATCGGTAGTTACTCTGATCAATATTGTGCGGTATTATTGGAAATAATTACCAAACATATTTCCATAAAAATAGTTGTTTTTCTATAAATTAAAACATGTCAAACGATAATTTTTTCGAACGCGTCTATGGTGTAGTCAGATTGATTCCCTTTGGAAAAGTGACTTCTTACGGAGCTATTGCAAAGGCATTAGGAATGGCACGCTCCGCCAGAATGGTTGGCTGGGCGATGAATGCATCTCATACTTTGGATGATGTTCCTGCGCATCGCGTGGTTAACAGAAATGGTTTGCTAACGGGAAAACTTCATTTTGACGGCACAAATTTGATGCAGCAATTACTCGAAAGCGAAGGTATAGTAGTTATTGACAATCAAATTGTAGACTTCGAAAAACATTTTTGGCAACCGGAAGTGAGGACAGTCTGATTGATCGAAGAACCAGCTTTGTCCGCAACATCCCGAATAGGGAAATATGATAAAAACTATAAAATAGATCCATCTTATCATCAATAAATACGATGCAAATCCTTTATAATAAGAACTTTTCATAGTATCTTTGTAATCTGAAATCAGTTTAAATAAAGATAATATTCTGGCTTTAAAATGCCAATAGAAAACAATACATTAAAAATGAAATTAGAAAGAAAAACTATTCTTAAAGCATTAGAATCAATTACTATCGCTGGAGAAGGAAAAAATATGGTCGAAAGTGGAGCAATTGCTAACGTAGTCACTTTTGGAGATGAAGTAGTAGTTGATTTAGTGTTACATACTCCGGCAATGCACATCAAAAAACGTGCTGAGGACGATATAAAAAGAACAATTCTGGAGCTAGTATCACCTGATGCTAAAATCAAAATTAATAGTAAAGTTGAGGTTCCAGACAAGCCAGAAATTAAAGGAAAATCAATACCGGGAATAAAAAATATTATTGGAATCGCTTCCGGTAAAGGTGGAGTAGGAAAATCTACCGTTACTGCAAATCTTGCAGTGTCATTAGCCAAAATGGGATTTTCAGTAGGAATTCTTGATGCGGATATTTATGGGCCGTCTATGCCTATCATGTTTGATGTAGAAAATGAAAAACCCGTTTCTGTAATGGTTGATGGGAAGTCAAAAATGAAACCTGTTGAAAGCTATGAAGTAAAAATTCTTTCAATAGGATTCTTCACTGCGCCTAGCCAAGCGGTAATCTGGAGAGGACCAATGGCTTCAAAAGCGTTGAACCAAATGATTTTTGATGCGGACTGGGGAGAATTGGATTTCATGTTAGTTGATTTGCCTCCAGGAACGGGAGATATTCATCTTTCAATTGTGCAATCATTACCAATAACAGGGGTTGTGATCGTAAGTACACCTCAAGCAGTGGCTCTGGCCGATGCTAAAAAAGGAGTTTCGATGTTCCTGTCAGAGGCTATAAATGTACCTGTTCTTGGAATTATAGAAAACATGGCATATTTTACACCGGAAGAATTGCCAGAAAACAAATACTATATCTTTGGAAAAGAAGGAGCCAGAAACCTTGCCGAAGACTTAGATGTTCCATTCCTTGGCGAAGTACCAATCGTTCAATCCATTCGTGAAGCAGGAGATTATGGTCGTCCTGCAGCAATGCAAACAGGATCCATTATCGAAACTGTTTTCGAAGAAATCACCAAGAATGTCGTACAAGAAACCGTAAATAGAAATCAAAGCTTACCCGCTACGGAGGCCGTTAAAATCACAACGATGGCCGGTTGCTCTGCAGTAAAAAAATAAAGATTGGAATTTTTTGAAAGTGATTTTAATCTTTCAATTTTCTAATCGTACCATCTTTAAATAAAGAAAATGACAACAGAAGAATTATTTGTAGAAGTTCAAAAAGCACTTGAAGAAATCAGACCTTTTTTGAATTCTGACGGCGGTGACATCACATTAATTTCCATCGAGGACAACAAACATGTAAAAGTGCGTCTCGAAGGGGCATGCACTAGCTGCAGCGTAAACCAAATGACACTAAGAGCTGGCGTGGAAACGACCATCAAAAAGTTTGCACCCCAAATAGAAACTGTTGTAAATATTCTATAAACTTGTTATCCTAAGCGCAGTCTAAGTAGGGCGTGACCGTTTCAAGAAAAAAGGCTACTCAATAAAACGAGTAGTAGCCTTTTTTCTTAAAACAGTCGGGCTATCCGCGCTACTTCGGTAGCTAGCTTCTATCCCTCACGCAAATTGTAAATTACAAATTATAACGCATAACTTATTTATGGACGTATTAATAAAAATTAAAGATAGAGAAGGAGTAGTACATGAATTACAAGCTCCCACAGATATGGCCATGAATATCATGGAATTATGTAAAGCTTACGAACTTCCCGTAGAAGGAACTTGTGGTGGAATGGCCATGTGTGCTTCTTGTCAGTGTTATGTACTTAACGATGTGGCATTACCTGAAATGGGTGATGATGAAGAAGCGATGCTTTCAGAGGCATTCTATGTAAAGCCAAACAGTCGTTTGGGTTGTCAAATCCCAATCACAGAAAGTCTCGAAGGATTAGAATTAGAGTTGGCTCCAGAAAATTAATAAGAAAGTGTTTGCCTTGGCAAACGCTTTTTTTATTTGTAATCTTTTAGATTTGTTGGTCCTTCAAGTACTTCTCTAACCACTTGCAGAACACCATTTTCCTTAGTATCGATAAACCATTTTATCAGTGTAATTGTTCCATTTACAATTTCAATTCCAGTAATGCTTCTTGGATGCACGCAGCTTCCATCATTGAAGTATGGTGTTGTTTTTTCATTTGGATATGAAAAACTGGGACGGTGTGTATGACCTACGATGGTAATTTTGCGGTGGTTGTTCTCAATCCATTTTTTTATTCGGAGTTCGATTTTGATACGTTCTACATAATTTTTAGCAGGACTGGTAGGATCTGATATTCCCCAGATTTGGAGTGGTTTCCATAAAACACGAACCATAAATCTGTTGATTTTCCAGCATACGTAATTCATAAAATCGGCTTGGTGACCATGCGTCAAAAATAATTCTTGTTTGGTTTCCCGATGCACTAAAACGAGTGCTTCATGACATTTAATGCCTGTAAATAAAGGAGCAAGGGTGTCGTTTTGTGTGTTTGTGTAGGTTGAAAGCGTTTTTTTTACATGATCTTTATCTCGAAAAGTCATTTCATGATTTCCCCAAAGTTTTAGATATCTGTCGGAGTCATGAAATTTTTTAAGTAAAAGATAGACGTTTTTGTGTGCTTCAAAAATGGTTTTAAAGAAGATATTTTCCCATAATTCATCTCCATCGCCTAATTCGCAATACGTAAACCCATCATTATAATATTGGGTCATCGCATGAAAATACACATTTCGATTACTGGCAAAATCATCAGCAAAACTGTTGTCACTGCGGTGGCAGTCGCTAAAGAGGATAAATTTTGATTGATTATCAAAAGGAATTCTTTGTGCTTCTTTGTAAGCTCTGGTTAATCGTTCTTGGGAAGACATTTATTTCATTTAAAAAATAAAGATAAAAAAAATAGCTAATAAAGCTATTTTTTTTCTTGCCCACTCATTTTGATAAAATATTTTTATTATTTCGGAACGTGACACTTTATTATTTTATCGAGCAGAATCTCTTTTATGCTAATTCCACTTTCATCATAATTGTTTCCTCGATTGCATCCCAAAGTCCGATTCGTTTTTCTAAAGCTAATTTTGAAACTTCTTCTACGTCAGACCATTTTTGTGCATCCATGCCACAAAGCTCTGTAATCATTTGCATTGCCATTGGGCCGTGTTCATCAGCGTCTAGTTCAATGTGTCTTTCAAAATAATAAATGAGTTTACTCAAATCAGCTTCAGGAAAATTTGCTTGAAAATTTTTCAAGATTTCAGTAAACATGCTTGGAATCAAGTCTTCTCTTCCAAAAGTGAAAGCGGCTGCGATTTCATGGGCTTTTCCTTCTTCAATAACCCGAAATGTAAAATCCAGAAATGCTTTGATGTTAGGATGCAAATTACTTGTTTTGATAGCTACAAATATGTTTTGAAGAGAATCCACTTCGGATAAAAAATATTCAATTCCAGCGGTGTTTGCTCCAGAGGCCTTCATGGCTTCAATATACATCTCATAGTGACTTGAGCGTCGTCCATCGATTGTCAAATCAGACTCTTCGGCGACTACAATTTCGTTTATTAGATATCGGGTTTCTGGATTTGTTGTCGCAAACCATGGCGTTGTTGTACAGGTCAATTTAGATTGTAATGCTTTCAATAACGACATGAAATCCCAAACTGCATAAACATGATTTTCAAGGAAACATTGTAAATCCTCAATGGTTTTTACTTTTTTATATAAAGAATGTTGTAACAATAGACTTTTTTGGGGTTGAATGCTATTGTTGATTGTTTCAATATTCATAAGTTGTATTTTTTATGTAAATATAAAAAAGCTTCTTGTTTCCAAGAAGCTTTTACTATCAATTTTACAAATACTTTAATAATCGTTTACAGCTATTTGAAAGCAGGAATGCCAGTAATATCCATACCTGTAATTAGTAAATGAATGTCATGTGTTCCTTCATACGTGATTACTGATTCCAGATTCATCATGTGTCGCATGATGGAATATTCTCCTGTAATGCCCATTCCACCCAGCATTTGTCTGGCCTCGCGGGCTATATGAATTGCCATATCGACATTATTTCTTTTAGCCATTGAGATTTGAGCTGTTGTAGCCCTTCCTTCATTTTTTAATACTCCTAATCTCCAAGTCAACAACTGTGCTTTGGTAATTTCGGTAATCATTTCGGCCAATTTTTTTTGTTGTAATTGTGTTCCTGCAATAGGTTTGTCAAACTGGATTCTTTCTTTTGCATAGCGTAAAGCGGTATCGTAACAGTCCATAGCGGCACCAATAGCTCCCCAAGCAATTCCGTAACGTGCTGAATCAAGGCAGCCAAGTGGTGCTCCTAATCCAGATTTGTTTGGTAGTAAGTTTTCTTTTGGAACTTTGACATTATCAAAAATTAGTTCTCCAGTTGAAGATGCACGAAGTGACCATTTGTTGTGCGTTTCTGGAGTGGTAAAACCTTCCATCCCGCGTTCTACAATTAAACCGTGAATTCGTCCTTCTTCATTTTTTGCCCAAACAATGGCAATATCAGCGAAAGGTGCATTTGAAATCCACATCTTGGCACCATTTAATAAATAATGGTCGCCCATATCTTTAAAATTTGTAATCATACTTCCCGGATCAGAACCGTAGTTAGGTTCCGTTAATCCAAAACAGCCCATGTATTGTCCGGTAGCTAACTTAGGTAGATATTTTACGCGTTGTTCTTCATTTCCGTATTTCCAGATTGGGTACATCACTAGAGAAGATTGTACAGATGAAGTAGAACGAACACCAGAGTCTCCACGCTCAATTTCTTGCATGATCAAACCGTAAGAAATTTGGTCTAAACCTGCACCGCCATATTCTTCTGGAATGTAAGGACCAAATCCGCCAATTTCGCCCAAACCTTTTATAATTTGTTTTGGGAATTCTGCCTTTTGAGCATATTCTTCTATAATAGGAGATACTTCACGTTTTACCCACGCACGGGCAGATTCGCGAACTAGTTTGTGCTCTTCTGTTAGTAAATCGTCTAAGTTATAGTAATCTGGAGATTGAAATAAGTCTGGTTTCATGGTTTTATGAATTTTATAGAGTACAAATTTACATAAAGAAATATAACAAAAGCATCAACAATTGTTATATTTTTATTTTATAACTGAAAATTAAAGGATTTCACCATCGAAAAAGTAGTTTTTCAAAGGCCAATTTTAATCAAAAGTCTGTGTACTAAATTACAATAAAATAATTAGTTGTCGAAGAAATTTTATTTGTGGAAATGTAGTTACAATTTTTAGTTGCAATCTTGAATTACATCTTCAAATAAAAATCCTTTGTCAATCCAATATATTCCACAGTGTAAATGTGTCGTTCTGTTTCGATGATAAGTTCATCAATTGGTAAATCAATAGTTTTTTTTCGGGTAAAAGCCAATAAACTGCGTTTGATTTCTGTAGTTGGAGTTCCTTTTACGTGAGTGATTTTAAAAGGATATAATTCATAATCTTTGGCCAAAGCCAAAAAATTTTCTTCTTCTTTAAAAGGAATGACTACGGCGAATATTCCGTTTTCCGAAAGTAATAAATCAGCAGCCTCAATCAAATCTTCAAAAGGCATCGCGTCAGCAAAACGGGCTAAATCGCGCTGTTCGTTCTCGGATTTATAATCATCAGTATAAAATGGGGGATTGGAAACAATTAAATCGTACTCGTCTTCGGGTTCGTCTATAAACTCATCCAAGCCAGCATGAAAACAAAAGAGGCGATCGCTCCAAGGAGAGTTTTCAAAATTATCTACGGATTGTTCATAGGCTTCTTCGTCAATTTCTAAAGCGTCAATTTGTTCTGCATTGCTTCTTTGTGCCAGCATTAAGGCGATTACACCTGTTCCTGCTCCAATATCTAAAATGCTAAAAGGATTGTTTTCAATGGGTGTCCAAGCACCAAGTAAAACGCCGTCGGTTCCAATTTTCATGGCACAACGATCTTGTTCAAGAGAAAATTGTTTGAATTGGAATTTAGACATAGAAAATTTTGATTTCAGCGGGACGGATTTTGATTTCAGATTTTTTGTAAATGCGGATTTATGGATTGCAATACAGATACCAATGAAGTCTTTGATTTTATCGATTAACTGAATAACCGATTACACTTTTCTAAAGATACATTTCAATAAGGCCTTCAGGCAGGTCCATGATAACTTTTTTATTTTCACGGTCAATTTTAACCAAGAAAAGATCAATCATCGGGATAAGAATTTCGACGTCCCCGTTGAGGACTTCAAAAAGAGGTTGAGCAGTAGTGTCATTCACGGATTGAATTTTCCCAACAACACCAAGGCGTTTGTCTTCCACTTCAAAACCAATTACTTCGTGAAAATAGAATTTATTGCCAGTAAGTTTTGGCAACATTTTTAAAGGAAGATAAATAGCGTTTCCTAAAATAGCATCGGCATCTTCTTCGGTATTCATATCTTCAAAACGAATTCTAAGGAAATCGTTTTTGTGTAGTGAACTGCTTTCAATAAAAAAAGGAACCAAGTGCTTGTTGCATTCAACAAACACTGATTCCAGGTTTTCGTATAACTCAGGTTCATCCGTGTCTAAATAGGCAAGAACTTCCCCTTTGAAACTAAATTTTTTAGCGATTTTACCTAAATAGAAACAATCTTCTTTACGCATAGCCGCCTTGTAAATTATGCTTCAGTTGTTTCGTTATTTTCTTCTGCAGCAGGAGCTTCTTCAGCTTCAACTTCAGCAACTTGTTCTTCAACAGCTGGAGTTGCAGCAGCGATTGCGTCAGCTTCTGCTTTAGCAGCTGCGGCTAAACGTTTTGCATTTACATCTTGTTCTGCTTTGAAAGCTTTGGCTTTAGCATCCGCTTGCGCTTTTGTTAAACCTTCTTTTTTAGCATCAACTGTTCCAGTTTTAGCCTCTAACCATGCATTTAATTTAGCATCAGCTTGTTCTTGCGTTAAGGCTCCTTTGCGAATACCACCATCAAGGTGATGTTTCAGCAAAGCTCCTTTGTAAGAAAGAATTGCTTTTGCAGTATCAGTTGGTTGAGCACCATTGTGCAACCATTTTACTGCGCTATCAAGGTTCAATTCGATAGTTGCTGGGTTTGTGTTTGGATTGTATGTACCAATTTTTTCTAGGTACTTACCATCTCTTTTTGAGCGTGCATCTGCAGCTACAACCCAGTAAAAAGGTTTTCCTTTTTTACCGTGTCTCTGTAATCTAATTTTTACTGACATAATCTTGTGATTAAATTTAGAGGTACTCGACCTCTGTTAATTAAGGGTGCAAAGATACATTTTTTATTGATAAATGCTAATCGGATTATAGTTTTAGACCAATGATAGTACGCTTTGGGTAATAAGTCGTCTGTTTTTTTAGTTTGGATTTCATTTTTTAAGGTTAAATGCGCTATTTTTGTTTGTTAAAAAAGGTTTTTATGAAGAAGTCTTTATTGTTATTGGTAGTTCTTTTTTCTTTAATGTCTTGCGAAGAAGATGTTAGTTTTAACAATCCCTCTTTGCAAGGAATGAAAGATAATGTGTTTTGGAGAGCGGTAGCTTCCCAAGCGACGGTAGCTTCTGATGGTTCGCTACTAATTGAAGGTTTTACTGGTAACGAGGTTTTGACTTTAAGGACAACCTCGATCACTTCCCAAATATATCCGCTGGGTAATAGTAATTCTAAAACAGCTGTGTACGAGATGAATGATGGTAGTGGTGGTGAAATTTCATTTGCAACCGGCATTGACATGGGTAGCGGTCAAATTGTAATTACTAATTATGATGAAAAGAATCAGTCAATTTCAGGTACTTTTAAATTTAGTGCTGAAAATACAGATGGTAATCAAGTAGAAGGTTCGGTTTTAAATTTTCAACAAGGCATATTTTATAAAATCCCTGTTATTTTTGAGCTCCCGTAAATCCCTGTTATTATAATTTTTACAGTATATAAAACGGTCAGATATATTGATTTGTTTTCTTTTAGTGTTTAAAAAAAAAACATAAATAAGCTAATCTGTAGTAGATTACAAAAATATATAGTATATTTGCTGTATTATTTAAATAAGAACATATGAATATTTTTGTTGGAAGTCTTCCATTCAGTATTGAGGAAGCAGATTTAAGAGAGTCTTTCGAGGCTTATGGAGCAGTTGATTCAGTTAAAATTATTACTGATAAATTCACTGGAAGAAGTAAAGGATTTGGTTTTGTTGAGATGCCAAATGATGATGAAGCTCAAAAAGCAATTGATGAATTGAACGGAGCTACTGTTCAAGGACGTGCAATCGTAGTAAACAAATCTGAGCCTAAACCAGAAGGTGAAAGAAGAAGTTTTAACAATAACAGTCGTGGTGGAGATTCACGCGGTGGTTATGGTGGTGGAAACAGCCGTGGTGGAGAAAACCGTGGTGGTGGAAACAGAGGCGGATATTAATATTTTTCTCTATAATTATAAAAAAAGGTGTCAATCAAAATTGACACCTTTTTTGTTTGGATACGCACGGTAAAAATAATTATTTTACAAATTAGCAACCAACCAATCGCCAACTTCACTCGTTTTATAGGCCTTGGCTCCTTTTGTAACTAAATCTTCCGTTACAATTCCTTGTTCTAATGATTTGTTGACAACGGCTCTTATTGCTTCGGCTTCTTCTTTTAATCCAAAAGCATCTTCAAACATCATTGCTGCAGATAACACAGTCGCTAATGGATTTGCAATATTCAATCCTGTAGCTTGGGGGTAAGATCCGTGAATTGGTTCATACAGTGAGGTGTGTTCTCCCACAGAGGCGGAAGGCATTAATCCCATAGATCCAGAAATCACAGAAGCCTCATCGGTTAAAATATCACCAAATAAGTTTTCTGTAATTAGGACATCGTAAGTGTTTGGCCATTGTACTAAACGCATAGCTACAGCATCTACAAATTCATAACTAACGGTAACTTCAGGATATTCTTTTTCCATAGCCTGAACGGTTTCTCTCCACAAACGTGATGTTTCCAAAACGTTGGCTTTGTCTACGCAACATAGTTTTTTAGTCCTTGTCATCGCCAATTCAAAACCTTTTTTAGCTAAACGTTTTATTTCGGATCTGGTGTATGTGCAGGTGTCATACGCCGTCTCCCCGTCGTCTTTTCTTCCTTTTTCTCCAAAATAAATCCCACCGGTAAGTTCTCTCAAAAAGATTAAATCTGTTCCTTCAATACGTTCGCTTTTCAAAGGAGAATTGTCAATCAAAGATGGGAATGTGAAGGTCGGACGTACATTGGCAAACAAACCTAATTTTTTACGCATCAATAATAATCCTTGTTCTGGTCTTACGGGCGCACTTGGATCGTTATCATATTTTGGATGGCCAACGGCGCCAAACAAAACAGCATCGGCTTTCATGCAAACTTCATGGGTTTCATCAGGATAAGGAACACCTACTGCGTCAATAGCGCAAGCTCCAGTAAGTGCTGGCGTCCAAGTGATTTCATGGTTGAATATTTTTGCAATCGCATCCGAAACTTTTACTGCTTCATGGATTACTTCGGGTCCAATTCCGTCTCCGGCTAAAAGGGCTATGGTATATTTCATATTAATTGTATTTTCCATCGCCTAGCCCCTCTTATGGAAAGGAGGACTAAGTGGGATAGGATGGGTTTATTATTTGTGTTATATATTTTTAATTTTATTTAAAATTTGACGATCTAATTGCGTCGTGGCTCCTTCCTCTCCGGGAAGGGCTGATGAGGGGATTACATTCAACATTTTCTGGGTTGCTATAATTGCCGCAACTGTCTGATCTGAATCCAATCCTCTGGTTTTGAATTCTTTTCCATTATTGGTCCACGTAATTATGGTTTCGCATAATGCGTCAGAACTACTTCCGGGAGGAATTCGCACAGCATAGTCGATCAATTTTGGTAATTCTAAATTTTTGCTTTTGTATATTTTTGCCAATGCATTCATAAAAGCATCAAATTGACCATCACCTTGCGCGTGCTCTTCAATGATTTCACCGTCTATTTTTAAAGATAAAGTTGTCGATGGGCGCAATCCTTTTGCATGAGACAGTATATAAGATTCAACAATGACTTTTTCTTGATAGGTCTGACTATCTAAAACATCAGAGATAATGTAGGGTAAGTCTTCTTTGGTAACGGTCTCTTTTTTGTCTCCTAACTCGATGATGCGTTGCGTGACTAATTTTAGATCTTCTTGATTTAATTTTAAACCCAATTCTTGAAGATTTTTTTCGATATTTGCTTTACCGGATGTTTTTCCTAGAGCATATTTTCGTTTTCTTCCAAAACGTTCTGGGAGCAAATCATTAAAATACAAATTATTTTTATTGTCGCCATCCGCGTGAATTCCGGCCGTTTGCGTAAATACATTGTCACCTACGATAGGCTTATTTGCAGGAATTCTATAACCGGTAAAAGTTTCCACTAATTTACTTACGGAGTACAAAGATGATTCTTTTACACCGATTGCTATTTGTGGAAAAAAGTCATTGATCACTGCAACAGTACTTTCTAATGGTGCATTTCCAGCACGTTCACCCATCCCGTTTACTGTAACATGCAATCCTTGTATTCCTGCTTTCACAGCTTCCATCACATTTGCAATGCTTAAGTCGTAGTCATTATGAGCATGAAAATCAAAATGAGTATCAGGATATCGTGCAATAATTTCCGAAACAAATTCATAAGTTTCCGAAGGAATTAAAACCCCCAAAGTGTCAGGTAATAAAACTCTTTTTATAGGTTGGTTGGTCAAAAAATCGAGGTATTGAAATACATATTCAGGTGAATTTCGCATGCCGTTACTCCAGTCCTCTAAATAGACGTTGGTTTCAATATTATTTTCCTGAGCTAGTGCAATGGTTTGTGCTATTTCAGTAAAATGCTGTTCGGGTGTTTTTTTTAATTGATGTGTTAAATGATTGAGTGATCCTTTAGTTAGTAAATTCTGCACTTTTGCACCCGCATTTTTCATCCATTCAATGGAAAGTCCGCCGTCTACAAACGTTAAGACTTCTATTCTGTCCGAATAATTTTTCTCATTAGCCCAAGTCATAATTCCTTTTACTCCTTGAAACTCGCCCTCGCTTACACGTGCCGAAGCAATTTCGATTCTATCAATATTTAATTCTTCCAGCAACAATTGTGCAATGGTTAGTTTTTCTGCAGCAGAAAATGAAACTCCAGAGGTTTGTTCACCATCCCGGAGTGTCGTATCCATTATTTCAATTTTTCTTCTTTTCATATTGATTGTATAAATTCTCTTTCGTACTGTGGTTCGTTTTTTAAGGTAGCTTTTTTTGTATTTCGATTTGAAACAAACTCAAAGTAATCCCGTCATAATGTTTTGGTAATCCTTTGTATTCGGGAGTAATTACGCCTAAAAAATTAAATCCACATTTTTGATAATATTCGATTAATGACTCATTATCGCCCCAAGTATCCATTCTCAAAAAATCAAGTTTTTTTTCTTTGGCAAACAGCATTCCCCATTTGATGATTTTTTCTACAAAATGCTGACCTCTAAATTTTGGATGCGTCACAATTCTGTGAAAATAAACGGCTTGGTCTACGTTTTTTTCTTTCCAAATACTTTCATCTTCAAAAGTAATGGCGAAAATACAGCCGATTTCACCATTAATAAGCACCTTCCATTGTCGGTTTTCAGCTATTTCTTTGGTAACCAAACTTCTTTCAAAACCTTGCCATTGTTTGTGAAATTTCGTTTTTTGATACGCAATTGCTAAGTCATAAAACTCAAAAATTTTGTCAATATCTTGTTTTGTACTTGGTTCGAAAGTCGTTCGTAGATTCATCTTCGCTTTTTTGTAACTTCTAATAATTTAAAGATTGAAGATTTGTAAAACCTGCAAGTATTGATTTTAATAAAACGTGAGATTTTAGTATGGTAACTTAGCTGCAAAATCTATCACTTCTGATTTAATATTTTGTAAATAATCAATGTCGTCAAATCCATTGATCATGTTATCTTTTTTGTAACCAGAAATATCAAAAGATTCTTTTTCCCCAGTCGATTTAAGTGTAATGGTTTGCTCTGGAAGATTAATTTCTAGTTCTGTTTTTGGATCTTCTTCGATCGCTTTAAATATTTTTTCAGCAAATCCGCCACTAACTTGAACGGGTAATACACCAACATTCAGGCAGTTGTTTCTAAAAATATCAGCAAAAAAACTAGAAACTACACATCTAAAACCATAATCATAAACTGCCCATGCAGCGTGTTCCCTAGAGGAACCAGAACCAAAATTTCGGCCGCCAACAAGGATTTTTCCGCTGTAAGTGGAATTATTTAAAACGAAATCAGCTTTAGGAGTTTCGTCGTTATTGTATCTCCAGTCACGGAAAAGGTTATCGCCAAAACCAACACGTTCCGTTGCTTTTAGAAATCGAGCAGGAATAATTTGATCCGTATCTACATTTTCAATAGAAAGAGGAACTGCAGTGCTGGTAAGAATATTAAATTTATCGTAAGCCATTTGAGTTTTTATTTTTGATTAACGATTTTTGATTTCCTGTTTTGAAAATAAATTTTTAATCGCCACTATTTTTGTTTTTTTACGGTTTTCATTTTGGTTTTAAAAATTCAAATTGAATTTGGATACTAACGAAATCTACAATAAAAAATCGTTAATGTTCAATCTGAAATCTTTTAAATAAGGGTTCTAGGATCTGTCAATACTCCTGTAACAGCAGCGGCAGCAGCCATGAAGGGGCTTGCTAATAGTGTTCTTGAACCGGGTCCTTGACGGCCTTCAAAATTTCTGTTGGAAGTACTTACCGCATATTTTCCGGCAGGAACTTTATCGTCATTCATTGCTAAACATGCTGAACATCCAGGCTGACGCAAGACAAAACCAGCTTCAGTTAAGACATCAAGAATTCCTTCTTTTTTAATTTGTGCTTCTACCACGTGTGATCCGGGAACTAGCCATGCTGTAACATTAGCCGCTTTTTGTCGCCCTTTTACAATGGAGGCAAACGCCCTGAAATCTTCAATTCGGCCATTGGTACAACTTCCTAAAAAGACGTAATCAATTTGTTTTCCAATCATGGCTTCTCCTTGATGGAATCCCATATATCCTAAAGATTTTGCATACGTTTCTTCTCCTTCGGCAACGTCTTTTGAGTTTGGAATGTTTTTAGAAATACCCAATCCCATTCCAGGGTTTGTTCCATAAGTAATCATGGGCTCAATATCTGATGCGTCAAAGTTTATTTCTTCATCAAATTTGGCGTCAGCATCAGTTTTTAATGTTTTCCAATAGGCTACAGCATTGATCCAAGCGTCTCCTTTTGGCGCAAACAAGCGACCTTCTAAATAATCAAAAGTAGTTTGGTCTGGGGCAATCATTCCGCCACGCGCACCCATTTCGATACTTAAATTACAAACAGTCATACGACCTTCCATGGTCATGTTTTCGAAAACTTCGCCGGCATATTCTACAAAATAACCGGTAGCACCTGAGGTTGATAATTTTGATATAATATAAAGTGCAACATCTTTTGGAGTAACCCCAAATTGAAGTTCTCCAGCAACATTGATGCGCATTTTTTTTGGTTTTGGTTGCATAATACATTGCGTAGAAAGCACCATTTCAACTTCAGAAGTTCCAATTCCGAAAGCGATGGCACCAAAAGCTCCGTGAGTTGATGTATGTGAATCACCACAGACAATAGTTGCGCCGGGTAAGGTAATTCCGTTTTCAGGTCCTACCACGTGTACAATTCCGTTCTTTATATTTCCTAATCCCCAATGTGAAATGCCGTATTCTAATGCATTTTCTTCTAATGCTTTTAGTTGATTAGCTGATAATGCATCTTCAACCGGCAAGTGTTGATTTATAGTTGGTGTGTTGTGATCTGCAGTAGCAAAAGTGCGCGCTGGGTATAATACTGAAATTCCTCTTTCTTTTAAACCTAAAAAAGCTACAGGACTAGTTACTTCATGGATGAAATGACGATCAATAAAAAATACGTCAGGTCCATCTTCAATTTTACGCACCACGTGCGAATCCCATACTTTGTCAAATAATGTAGTGCTCATTTTAATATGTTTTAATGTGTTTTGTTGATAGCCGGAAAGACTACGATGATAACAATAAAAGCAAATCTAAAAAAACAATCAAGTCTTTACTTTTCAATATTGCATTATATACGATACCCAAATAACCAATCGGATATTTCTTTACTGATTTTTATCTTTTTAGCTTCTTTTGTAGAAATATTATTTTCAATTATATATTTTGGTAAATCAACTTTTCAAGGTTTTTAATGTTTGTTGAATAGTTAAAATATGCTTCTAAAACGGGATTTTATTTATGAATCTTTAATGATCTGCTATAAAAAAGGTCTTTTTTTTAATTTTAAAGATGCTGATTGACTTTTTTCGAAATTGTTTTTAAACCTGATTTAGTGAGTATAAGACCTGTTTTTTAGTCATATTTCAATATTTTTTTTGATAAAATACTACGACATCCAAAAAAGCAATATGTCTTCTTTTTATCTTTTAATAAGATGCAATCAGCTGATTTGTTGAAAGTGATTGTAGTTTTAACAAGAGAATAGTCCTCAAAAATAATTTTGTTTTTTGTTGATAATTTACTTCTATTCTACTCTAAAAAAACTAAATTTGAAATTCATTTTTTGCGATTTTTTAAAATCACAAACTCTTCAAATCCAGCTATGTACTTAATATTCGATACCGAAACCACAGGATTACCAAAGCGTTGGGGCGCTCCCATTTCAGATACGGATAACTGGCCGCGTTGTATTCAAATCGCTTGGCAGTTACACGATGATATGGGGAAACTCATCGAGCATCAGGATTATTTAGTCAAGCCCGAAGGGTTTAATATTCCGTATGATGCAGAACGAATTCACGGTATTTCCACTGAATTAGCAGAAGCCGAAGGGATTTCTTTAGCCGAAGTTTTAGGGAAATTTAATGCTGTTTTAGATAAAGCCAAATTTATTGTAGGTCAGAATTTAGGTTTTGACATTAATATTATGGGCTGCGAATTTTACAGAATGGGGGTTGAAAGCCAAATGAGTTCTATGCCAATTCTGGACACTTGTACCGAAGTTACCGCTTCCTTATTGAAATTACCTGGAGGTCGAGGAGGTAAATTCAAGTTGCCTACGCTGACGGAATTACATAGTTTTCTTTTTAATAAACCTTTTGGAGAGGCGCATAACGCGACTGCCGATGTTGAGGCAACTACACGTTGTTTTCTCGAATTAATTCGTCGTGATATTTTTACTAAAGAAGAACTTGATGTTTCAGGGCGTTATTTTCAAGATTTTCAAAATAAGAATCCAAGTGAGATCAAACTCATTGGTTTAAAACATATCAATCTTAAAGAAGCTTCTGATAAAATTCGCCAGCAGTTTGGAGAAAAACAAGCGCCAGCGGTTTCAAGAGCGGAACTTTCAGAGAACAAAAAAGTACTTGTTGATGCGTCTTTCGTGCATTTGCACAACCATACGCAGTTTTCGGTTTTGCAATCTACCATAAGTGTGGCGGCATTGGTAAAAGCGGCTTCGCAGCAAAAAATGGCTGCCGTTGCTATGACTGATCATGCAAATTTGATGGGCGCTTATCATTTTGTTCGGGATATTTTATACCATAATAAAGCGGCTGAAGCTAAGAACAAAACGGCTATTGAAAACGGCGAAGAACCTACTGAAGTTTCGATGAAACCCATCGTGGGTTGTGAATTTTTTGTTTGCGATGACCGTAAAAATAAAAAAATTAAAGACAACGGCTACCAAATCGTACTTTTGGCGAAGACCAAAAAAGGCTATCATAATTTAGCTAAAATGTCTTCGATTGCCTATACTGAAGGTTTTTATTATGTGCCCAGAATTGATCGAAAAGTCATTCAGGAATTCAAAGAAGATATTATTGTTTTGTCAGGAAACTTGTATGGTGAAATTCCAAATAAGATTTTAAATCTTGGAGAAAACCAAGCCGAAGAAGCTTTGATTTGGTGGAAAAATGAATTCAAAGATGACTTCTATATTGAAGTGATGCGACACAATCAGGAAGATGAAAATAGAGTGAATAGTACTTTAATTTCTTTGGCCAGAAAACACGATGTCAAGATTATTGCGACCAATAACACTTTTTATATTGATAAGGCCAATGCCAATGCGCACGATATTTTACTCTGTGTTCGGGATGGTGAAAAACAAACTACGCCCATAGGTCGTGGCCGTGGGTACCGTTACGGATTGCCCAATCAGGAATATTATTTCAAATCAGGAGAGGAAATGAAAAAACTCTTCAATGATTTACCGGAATCTATTTCGAATATTTCGGAGATTGTAGATAAAATCGAAATTTACGATTTGGCTCGCAAGATTTTGTTGCCCAAATTTGATATTCCAACAGAGTTTTTAGTTCCCGAAGATGCTTTAGACGGGGGCGTTCGAGGAGAAAATGCCTATTTACGGCATCTTACTTTTGAAGGAGCCAACAGACGATATCCCGAAATTACGGAAGAAATTCAAGAAAGACTGGATTTTGAATTATTGACAATTTCTAATTCTGGTTATCCGGGTTATTTCCTTATTGTACAGGATTTAATTGCTGAGGCGAGAAGTATGGGCGTTTCTGTAGGACCGGGAAGGGGATCTGCGGCGGGATCAGTGGTGGCATATTGTTTGAAAATCACCAACATTGACCCACTGATGTACAACCTGCTTTTTGAGCGTTTCCTGAATCCGGATCGGGTGTCACTACCCGATATTGATATCGATTTTGATGATGAAGGACGCAGCAGTGTGATGGATTATGTGATCAGGAAATACGGTTCTAAACAAGTGGCGCAAATTATCACTTATGGTAAAATGGCGACAAAATCA
Source organism: Flavobacterium sp. W20_MBD1_R3 (assembly GCF_052119725.1). Lineage (NCBI taxonomy): Bacteria > Pseudomonadati > Bacteroidota > Flavobacteriia > Flavobacteriales > Flavobacteriaceae > Flavobacterium > Flavobacterium sp. W20_MBD1_R3. The sequence continues at coordinate 391,976 of NZ_JBGQOR010000002.1, read as the reverse complement.
GCGATTCGAGATACAGCTCGTGTTTTGGATTTACCATTATTTGAAGCTGATAAAATTGCAAAATTGATTCCTGGAATGATGCCTTCAAAATGGAATTTAGCGCGTTTTTTAAATGAAAAGGACGATGTAATTAAGAAGGCCGTTCGTCCCGAAGAATACGATAAAATAAAAGAATTAATAGGCCTTGCTAATGAAGATGATTTGGGTGGAGAAACCATTCAGCAAGCCAAAGTTTTAGAGGGAAATCTAAGAAATACAGGAATTCATGCTTGTGGAGTGATTATTACACCCAGTGATATTACTGATTTTGTTCCTGTGGCTACCGCCAAAGATTCTGATTTGTATGTAACCCAATTTGACAACTCGGTGGTGGAAAGTGCCGGTTTGTTAAAAATGGACTTCTTGGGTTTGAAAACCCTAACACTAATAAAAGATACCGTCAAATTAGTAAAATACAGAACCGGAATCGATCTCAATCCAGACGAGTTTCCTATTGATGATTTAAAAACGTATGAGCTTTTTCAACGTGGAGAAACGGTTGGTATTTTCCAGTATGAATCAGCCGGAATGCAAAAATACATGAAGGAATTGAAGCCTACGGTTTTTCCGGATTTGATTGCAATGAATGCTTTATATCGTCCGGGACCAATTGCTTATATCCCAAGTTTTGTCAAGCGAAAAAACGGCGAAGAGGAAATTATTTATGACCTTGATGCCTGTGAAGAATTACTAAAAGATACATACGGAATTACCGTTTACCAAGAACAAGTAATGCTTTTGTCCCAAAAACTGGCGGATTTCTCTAAAGGGGATGCGGATGTTTTGCGTAAAGCGATGGGAAAAAAACAAAAGGACGTTCTAGATAAAATGAAACCTAAATTTATAAGTCAGGCTGCTGCCAAAGGGCATCCTGAAGACAAATTAGAGAAAATATGGAAAGACTGGGAAGCCTTTGCAGAATATGCCTTTAATAAATCACACTCAACTTGTTACGCTTGGATTGCCTACCAGACCGCTTTTTTAAAAGCCAATTATCCGGCCGAATATATGGCGGCAGTTTTATCTAATAATATGAGTGATATAAAGCAGGTTTCATTCTTTATGGAAGAATGCAAGCGAATGGGATTGCAGGTTTTAGGTCCTGATGTGAATGAGTCATTTTATAAATTTACTGTCAACGATGATTATGCGGTTCGTTTTGGGATGGGAGCTGTAAAAGGAGTAGGTTCAGGAGCTGTAGCAACAATTGTGGAAAACAGAAAAGACGGAAGGTATAAGTCGATTTTTGATTTAACGAAACGTATTGATTTACGTGCCGCGAATAAAAAAGCATTAGAGAATCTGGTTTTGGCTGGTGGTTTAGATTCGTTTTTAGGAACCACGAGAGCACAATATTTTCATGATGATGGAGACGGAATAACCTTTTATGAAAAAGCAATTCGGTATGGGGCTAAATTTCAGGAAAATGAAAACTCAGCACAAGTAAGTTTGTTTGGAGAAAGTAGTGATGTACAAATTGCGGAGCCTATTATTCCGCCTTGTGAGGATTGGAGCACTATGGAAAAATTAGCCAAGGAAAAAGAAGTAGTTGGGATTTATATTTCGGGACATCCGCTGGACGATTACAAATTTGAAATGAAATATTTTTGCAATGCCAAACTAGAAGCGCTCAAAAATATGGAACTTCATGTCAGCAAAAGTTTAACTTTTGGGGGGATTATCAACAATGTGCAGCATCGTGTGGCTAAAAATGGCAAAGGCTGGGGTATGTTTACTTTAGAAGGATATGACGAAAGTTATGAGTTTCGGATTTTTGGAGAAGAGTATTTGAAGTTTCGCCATTTCCTAATTCAGAACAATTTTACGTTTATGAAAGTAGCTGTTAAGGAAGGCTGGACTGATCGGGATACCGGTAAAAAAGGAGATCCAAGATTGCAGTTTGTGTTAGTGCAATACTTGCAAGACGTTTTAACTACGTTTGCTAAAAAGTTGATTTTGTTGCTGAATATAAACGATTTAGAAGCTGAATTTATCCACAAGTTAAATCATGTTTTCCAAGAAAACAAAGGCGATAATACTGTTGCTTTTGAAATTATGGAATTAGAAAAAATAAAACGATTAATAGAAAATACACCGGTACTTGTTGAAAGTGAAGAGGCTGTTTTTGTAGACGAGAATGAAGAACCAGATGCTTTAGAATCAGACGATCTGGAGGTTGCTACCGCAACAGAAATTGAAGAAATAACAGTGGTGACTAAACTGACAATGCCAAGTAGGAAGTTAAAAGTTAAAATTTCAAATGAATTGTTAGTTGAATTAGAGAAAATGCAAATTAATTTTAAATTAAACTGATTTTTTAACAGTTAAAAATAAATTTTTATAATGTTGTTTTTGTTAAAATAGTGCTTGTATAGTAAAAATTTAGCATAGCGTTTGACAGAACTGTCGTTTGTGTTTTTTGGGCGCTAAATGCCCGTAATCGTTGGTTATATTTACATTATGTTTGTGTAAATTAAACAGCAAAAATCATGAAAAAGAATTTATTTTTATTTGGATTTATGTTTTGTTCTATTGTTATGATAGGGCAAACGGAAAAGAAAGAAAGTTGGTATTTTAAATTAGGAGGCTCTTATTTTCTTCAAACTGCTGCAACGGAATTTCCTGCAGTAGGAGGACAGTCAGCATTAAGTAAAGTGTATGTTGGAGGAAATTTAGTTTCCGAAGAGAGTATAACAGGATCTTTTGGAGAAGGTTTTCGCACATCTGGTAGCGTAGGGTATCGTTTCACGGATCGCTTGGGTCTGGAAATGGGAGTCAATTATTATAACAGTACGGATAAAACAATGGTCAAAAGAGTTGATGATGGCGCAACAACATTACGGTCAGTTGGGCAAATTACGGCTTTTGATTTAGCTCCAGCAGTGGTGTTTTTTCTAGGAGAAGTAAAAGGATTTGAAACCTATTCTAAAGTTGGCGTAATTGTGCCTATTCATGGAGATTTAACAATTGAAACCAATGCTGTTGCCGGTGCGGGTGTAAATGTGTTTAGTAAAGACGTAATCAAGCCAAATCCTACCGTAGGTTTTCAAGCAGCTTTAGGAACTTCATATAAGTTGGCCAAAAACCTTTCTGCTTTTGCAGAATTGGAGTATCGCAACTTCACTGTTCATGGTAAAGATAAAGAAACTACTGAATTTACTGTTAATGGAACGGATAGATTGAACACGCGCACAACATCGCAGATTTTTTCTAATTACTCAGACCGTTTAGACAGTAACTCTAATAACGCACAGTTTAATACGGTAGACACTTCCAGACCTACAGATGAGTTGAGTTCCTATGTTGGGATTAGCGGATTGGGCTTAACGCTTGGAGTGAAATATAGTTTGTAAGAGATGAAAATTTAGATTTTTTAAAAGGCTGTCTAAAATGACGGTCTTTTTTAGGTATAAATGTTTTGGTTTTCAGGAAGTTCCTAGCCCTGAGGGGAGCGGCATCTCCCGATTTAGAAAAACAAGGCTTTTTAGCCGTAGTTTTTGTTAATTGGGAATACAGCGTACAGCAGGAAATAGCTCCAAATATTTAATAAAAGGAGAATAGTGAGCCTATTGAATAATAATTTACGATGTAGAAATAGTCAAAACTAATTCGGGAATAGTGTTTGATTTGTTTTTAATTTCTAAATTTGTATTCTAGTTTGGAATTTTAAACATTCAAACAATAAACTTAAAATTAAATAGTATGGCTTTAGCAATAACAGACGCGAATTTTGAAGAATTGGTTTTGAAATCTGACAAACCAGTAATGGTTGATTTTTGGGCTGCATGGTGTGGACCGTGTAGAATGGTAGGACCAATCATTGATGAACTGAGTACTGAATATGAAGGAAAAGTAGTAATAGGAAAAGTAGATGTTGACGCAAATCAGGAATTTGCTGCAAAGTATGGAGTGAGAAATATACCAACAGTATTGGTTTTTCACAACGGAGAAGTAGTAGGTAAGCAAGTAGGGGTAGCCCCAAAACAGACTTACGCGGATAGTTTAGACGCATTGTTGTAATCAGTAGATTATAATTTAGATAGGATCTGTAATGGATTCAGGGAAAAGGTTTGGCGAGAGTCAAGCCTTTTTTTTGGTTTTAAATCAGAAAGGGGCGGGTTGTAAAGTTTTAAATTTTAATATTTAGGTCTCTTTGGTTTAAAAAATTCATTTGTTAACGGTGAAACTGTAGTACAAGGCGAATCTGCTGGTGTACTGTTTTCTTCTTCCTTTTTAAATTTTTAAATCGTTCAATCTTTTAATATATTTGGTAGATGAAGATCGAATCGCAAATAGAGAAAATTTCCAGTTTTCAGCATCTGGAGTTACTGGCCAATCAGGTTGTTGAGGGCTTTATTTCAGGAATGCATAAGAGTCCGTTTCATGGTTTTTCGGCTGAGTTTGCCGAGCATAAAGTCTACAATGTTGGCGAAAGCACAAAGCACATTGATTGGAAATTGTTTGCCAAAACGGATCGTTTGTATACGAAACGTTTTGAGGAAGAAACGAATTTGCGATGCCATCTGATTATTGATAATTCCTCATCGATGCATTATCCAAAACTAAAAGACAGTCAGAATTTTTTTGAGAATAAGATTGGTTTTGCTGTTTTGGCTTCAGCGGTTTTAATGAATCTGTTGAAGAAGCAACGAGACGCTGTCGGGATTAGTGTGTTTTCGGACACCTATGAGTACTACGCGCCTGAAAAAGGCAGTGATCGCCATCATCGAATGATATTAAACACACTTGAAGGACTTTTAGAGAAACCTGCGGCTAAAAAGAGTACTGATACGGTTACGTTCTTGCACCAAATAGCGGAGAAAATCCACCGCCGTTCGATGATCATCTTATTTACGGATATGTTTCAATCTGGCAACGAGGAAGCGTTATTTAATGCGCTGCAACATTTGAAGCACAACAAGCATAAAGTAGTTTTATTTCACGTTGTTGATAGCAAAACCGAGTTGAATTTTGACTTTGATAATGCTCCAAGGAAGTTTATTGATGTGGAGACAGGAGAAGAAGTAGCAATTTTTGCGGATAATATCAAAGAAGAATATGGAAAACAGGTAGAAAGTTACTTCAAAAAGCTGGCTTTGACTTGTTCTCAAAACCGAATAAAGTACATTCCGGTAAGCGTGGATGAAAGTTTTGAAAAAATAGTGATGACATACTTGGTTGAAAAACAAAACTTTGGATGATGGTGCTGAATTTTATCAATTATTTTTTTTAAAAACGCTTGCGTAAACGGAAATCTATTGTATCTTTGCCACCGCAATAACGCAGAGGTTTGGTAGTTCAGTTGGTTAGAATACATGCCTGTCACGCATGGGGTCGCGGGTTCGAGTCCCGTCCAGACCGCAATATTGGGGAAAGCCTTTCGTAACAGAAAGGCTTTTTTGCCCCATAAGGTTTTTAACGTTAGTTGTGTTGTTTGCTGCGAATTTGTAACTCGTAGCGGGTTTAGTAGTTAGACCAATGAAAAGCTTTCCACTTTGTGGATAGCTTTTTTGATTTAAAAAGAAAGCTGGTTTGGTAGTTCAGTTGGTTAGAATACATGCCTGTCACGCATGGGGTCGCGGGTTCGAGTCCCGTCCAGACCGCCAGTAATAAAAAAGCCTTTCGTATCGAAAGGCTTTTTTTGTTTTTGTAAAATTCAAAATGATAATCGATAGGTATTTTGGTTGCATCATAAAAAATCATCAAGGATTATTTTATAAGGGATTTACACAAGAATTTGATAAGCGTTTAATGGAAAACAATACCAATCTAAGTTGTCACAAATCTGTTCAAAGGCGATGGGCGTTGGCGTATTTCAAAGAATTTGAAACAAAAATAAAAGCATTAAAAGAAGAATTGCAATTAAAAAAGCCGCATTTTGCTTCCATAGAAAGAGTAGTGAGTAATTTCCAAGCTGAATAGAATACATGTCGGTCATTTCGTCTTTTGGGTCGAGACGGGTTCCAGTCCTTTCGTTCCAAAAAAGAGGCCAGTAGTAAAACTTTTTTTGTTTCTATAAGTTTGTAAATTAAAACAATTCCGATTTATGGCTCCAGACAATCCATATAAACAATCCAAAATACATTACGCAAATCACAAACTTCATGAAACTAGATGCCAGAAAACCCACAAAGGAACCTGCGGCTGCTTTCAAAGCTCTGTTGTGGTCTTTAAAATCGTAAATAAGTTCACCTATCAGTGCGCCTAAAAAAGGCCCGATAATGAAGCCAAAAGGAACGGGAGCAATAATTCCAACAACTAGTCCAATATTTGTTCCCCAAATACCATACGAACTTCCGCCAAACTTTTTGGTTCCCGTGGCTGGAATCACGTAATCTAATACCGAAACGATAACAGTGACTAAAAATGTAATTCCTAAAATCCAATAATTCGCTGGAACAGCATTCGTAAAATAGAGTAATGCAAGCCCAACCCAACTTATAGTTGGTCCAGGCAAAACCGGTAAAAAGCTACCAAAAACACCTAAAATTACACACATAAAACTGAGAACCAAAAGCAGTACATCCATAAATTTATTTTTAGTAATTTTGAAAATCCAAAGCAACACGTAACAAGCTTATGAAAGGAATTAAATTAAGTTTTTTATTTACGATTATGTTCCTTTTCGCTTTTTTTTCATGGACTGTAAATGCCCAAGAAAAAATTATAAATGATAATGATACGCTTTTAAAGGAGGCCATTTATAACGGAAACAGAGCAAAAGTATTGAATTTTTCCTTGAAAGAGTTTGACGCACTTTTTTTTTGAATTTTTTGATAAAAAATCAGATGTCGATGTAGTGTTGACAAAAGAGGAGTTTTATAAATACACCATTCAGATTGCTGCTTTTTCAGATCGATTGGCGGCTTTGTATCCAAATCAAAAAGAAATTGCTACCGCAAATAAAAAGAGATGGTTTGCTGAAAACTATGAAGATTATTTGCTTTACAAAGCATCTCAAATAAAATAATTGTATTTTTATAAAATATTAGTTCCATTCAAAAACAAAACCTTGAAGCCATATTACCTTTTTTTAGTATTTATTTTTTTTAATTCCTGTCAATACTTTGACAAACAAATTCCCTCGGAAAAAGAATTGTTGCAAAAGGAATTGAAAGCCATTAACTGGAAAGAAGTCGACGAATATCCATCAGTAGTAGATTGTGAAAAAATAGAAGATAAAAAACAACGCCAACAGTGCTTTTTTGAGGTTTTAACGCAGTTGATTCAAGATAAATTGAGCGTTGATACCCTATCTATTCTTTATCCTGAACTGGATACGATTGAAGTGAAAGTGACTGTCTTTCCTAATGCATCCCTGCAATTTGAGCCTCAATTTTCAAAAGATTCAGTGGCGTATGACACCATAAAAATTGATAGTATTCTAAAAGTCCGTTTGGTGAATTTTCCCAAAATAAATCCAGCTCTTAAGCGTGGAATTCCCGTAAAAACACAATTTATTCTGCCAGTAATTCTAAAAGTTGAGTAGTTCTAAAAAGGATTTTCGAATGAAGAATAGCGATTTTTGATTTCAGATTACGTTATTATTTGCTTTTTAGCTCGGATGACGATTCTTGATTTAAGTAAACCTTTAGAAATCTCTAATAATTATAAGCAAAAAACACACTGTTTTAGTTTTTTAATCTTGCGTTAAATCAAAAATCGTTAATCAAGAATCTGCAATCTAAAATCTTCGGCCTTTCCATTCGTATTTTCCAAACAAAGAATACAAAGCCACGCTAACGCTAAAAAAAGGATAGAACAAACTACTTAAAATTAAATACTTCATTTTGCTTTTGGTTAAAAATGAATTAGTCTCGTATATCAAAACGACATCAACAGGAAATTTTAAAAGTAACAGCAAAAGTATATTTTGAAACGGAATAATGCGCAGGATCCAACACCCCACACCCAACACCAAACATAAATTTCCCGCAAAAACGATCATCGCCAATCCTTTCCCGAAAGTACTTTGATAGGAACTTGTTTTAGAGGCCCAACGAACGCGCTGATGGAATAATGATTTCCAATTATCCAGTGGTTTTGTGATAACAATATTACTTTTAGATTTTAGATAATGCACTTTTTCAGGGGATTTGGCAATCGCTTTTTGTAACAGGAAAACATCATCGCCACTGGCAATTCTATCATTTCCTTCAAAGCCATTTAGCTCTTGAAAAAATGATTTGGTGTATGCAAAGTTAGCGCCATTGCACATAAAACCTTTTTTAAGACCAAAACTCCCAATGGTGGCGCCTTGTAAACTTGCTAAATCTAACTGCTGAAAATGATGTAGAAATGAACTGCCACAATCATAAGTCACCGCTCCTGCAATCATCGCAACATTATGGAGCTGAATGTAATTATCCAATGTCAATAACCAGTTTTTATCAACAACACAATCGGCATCGGTGGTGATGATCCAGTCCGTATTGACAATTTGCATCGCGGTTACAATTGCATCTTTCTTGGGTGAATTCGTAACCCGAACATTCTTTATTATCTGAACACTGAGCACAGAGCACGGAGCTATGAACACTTCTTCCGATTCATCATCGACCAGAATCACTTCGAATAATTCCGTCGGATAATTTAACTTCGATAAGCTGTTTAATAGAATAGGTAGATTTTCAGCTTCATTACGAAAAGGGACGATAATTGAGAATTTTGTTTTTGGCGCTACCCCAGTAAATTTAATTGTATTTAATTTAATGAAACCATAAATCAAAAGTCCAATAAAAACGGCATAAATCAAAAGCACCAAAAATAAAACATTTGTAATCATAACTATCTTATTAAGTTTTATCTCCCTCAGTTTTGGAGAGAATTGGGGAGAGAATTTTAAAATTAAACACATAATAACTGCCAATTATCACAGGTAAGACCACATTTAAAAACCACATTAAAGTCGAAATGAAAATGACAATCCATTCATTCACACCTAAAATTCCAAAGAAATAAACCGCAACACTTCCTTTTACGGCAAAGTCTAAAAACTGAAAAGTAGGCAGCGATGAGGCTAAGAAATAAACGGATGATATGGTGGCAATCAAGGTGAAATAAGGCAAGTCTACATCAAAAGCCAGAAACAAAAAGTAGTATTGGTGGGAGAAAACTAAATACCTACAAATACCCAAGAAGATATTTTTTTGGTGAATTGATTTTGGGATTTCATTAATCTTATGAAGCAGTTTTTCGATAGAATACCCTTTGATAGTGATTTTTTTGACCGAAAATAAAACTACAAAAAGGAGTATTAGAAATCCAAAAAGCAACGCTACCGTTTTTGGGGTAATCACGTGGTACTGCGCATTGAAATACAACAATCCAAAAATTCCAAAAATAACGGTCAGTATCATTTGGATTCCGTTGCAAATAAGGTTTAAGAAAAGCACTTTTTTAGTGTTTGATTTATCAAAAAACAACGCTTTTCCGGCATATTCGCCTACGCCGTTTGGGGTAAACAGCCCGGCAGTCAGCGCGGCAAGAACTTGTTTGGTGGCTTGTCCCAAAGAAATTTTTTGAATAAACTGGACTAAATTTTGCCATTTCAATATTTCAAAAAACCGATTTAAGATACTCAATAACAAAATAAACGCGATTCCGCCAATGGACTGATTTTTCTGGAATAAAACAGTGAATTTTTGCCAATCTAATTTGTCATTATTTGCCAATTGATTGTAAATAAAATAAAACGCGCCGCCCACAATCAAAACTTTGATTAGAAGTACAAGGAATTGCTTAGTTTTGTGTGGAATTGAAATCATTGGTGCAAAGTAAAGCAAAAGTATTGTGAAAAAGCTATTTCGCAGAGATTCACAAAGAATTAGCGAAAATTCACAAATGAATAGTAGGAGGATGGCAAACTTAGTGCATCTCTGTGGTACCTACGAGTACCTTCGTGTAATTACAAAGAAGTATAAATTATAAAGAATTGGCAAACGAGCGCATCATATTAGGAATTGACCCGGGAACAACGATCATGGGCTTTGGATTGATAAAAATTGTCAATAAAAAAATGGAGTTTTTGCAACTGAATGAACTGCAATTGTCCAAATATGACAATCATTATCAAAAATTGAAAATCATTTTTGAACGCACTATTGAGTTGATTGATACCCATAATCCAGATGAAATTGCGATTGAAGCCCCTTTCTTTGGTAAAAACGTGCAGTCGATGCTGAAATTGGGACGCGCACAAGGTGTGGCCATGGCGGCGGGACTTTCGAGAGATATACCCATTACGGAATACGAACCCAAGAAAATAAAAATGGCAATTACCGGTAACGGAAACGCCAGTAAAGAACAAGTTGCCAAAATGCTTCAGCAACTTTTAGGACTGAAAGAATTACCTAAAAATCTTGATAGTACCGATGGATTGGCAGCCGCAGTTTGTCATTTTTTCAATTCTGGAAAAGTGGTTGGGGAGAAAAGTTATACCGGTTGGGATGCTTTTGTAAAACAAAACGAAGAACGAATAAAAAAGTGATCAGTGTTCAGTATTTTAGTGTTCAGTTGTGTTGGACCGGGATGAGTAGTTAGTTTTTAGCAGTTTTAATTAAGTTAGAGTATTCCGTTTTTTAAAATGTATCATATGAGATTCCAAGATTTATTAGCCTATAAAAAATCGTTTGCATTAGCAATGAAGGTTTTTGAAATAACAAAATCATTTCCAAAGGAAGAAACCTATTCATTGACAGATCAAATTCGGCGCTCTTCAAGAAGTGTTCCTGCAACTATTGCTGAAGCATATAGAAAGAGGACTTATCCAAAACATTTTTATAGTAAGTTGACCGATTCTGATGGGGAAAATTCAGAAACGCAAGTTTGGTTAGAGTTTGCCGTATCTTGTAAATATATTTCTGAAGCTATTTATCAGGAATTTATTTCTGAAAGTTTAGAAATTGGAAAACTTGTAAATTATATGATATTGAATCCTGAAAAGTTTGGAGTTAGAAAGGAGTGATCAGTATATAATACATATTTGCTTTCTCTAGACTGAACACTAAAAATCTGACCACTGACCACTTTCTTATAACTGAACACTGAATTAATGAGCGGAATCTACATTCATATCCCTTTTTGCAAGCAGGCTTGTCATTACTGTGACTTCCATTTTTCGACTTCGATGAAGAAGAAGGACGAGATGGTTTTGGCTATTGCCAAAGAAATCCAAATGCGTAAAAGCGAGTTTTTACTTCTCGACGGCGCTCAAAATGACCATAAAATTGAAACCATTTATTTTGGTGGTGGAACGCCGAGTGTTTTGACATCCGAAGAAATTAATTTTTTGATCGCTGCAGTTTATAGTAATTATGCTGTGATTGATAATCCTGAAATTACCTTGGAAGCCAACCCGGATGATTTGTCAAGTGAACGAATAATCGAATTGTCTAAAAGCAAAATTAACAGGTTGAGCATTGGGATTCAGTCTTTCTTTGAAGATGATTTGCGATTGATGAATCGGGCTCATAATTCGGCGGAAGCCAGAAAATGTCTGGAAGAATCCGCCAAATATTTTGACAATATTTCCCTTGATTTGATTTACGGAATTCCGGGAATGAGTAATGAGAAATGGAAACAAAATATTGCAACAGCTTTGAGTTTTGGGATTCCGCATATTTCGAGTTATGCGCTGACAGTAGAACCAAAAACGGCTTTGAATAAACTCATTCAAACGGGGAAAATAGCTGCGCCTATAGATGAAGTCACGCAAGAGCATTTTGCCATTTTGGTCGAAACACTCGAAGCCAAAGACTTTATTCACTATGAATTATCGAATTTTGGGAAGGAGAATTACTTTTCTAAGAATAATTCAGCGTATTGGTTGGGGAAAAAATACATCGGAATTGGTCCTTCGGCGCACAGTTATGATGGCATTTCGAGAAGTTGGAATGTGTCTAATAATTCTATTTATTTGAAATCTATTCAAGAAGACAAATTGCCCAATGAAATAGAAATTCTTTCGGTTATGGACCGATACAACGAATATGTTATGACGGGTTTACGGACGATTTGGGGCGTTTCTTTGGATAGAGTCAAAACTGAATTTGGAATTGAATATTTGGAATATCTGAAAAAACAAGTACAGAAGTTCCTTGATGACGATTTAGTTTTAGTCCAAAATAATATATTGAAACCAACGAAAAAAGGAAAGTTTTTGACGGATGGAATTGCATCGGATTTATTTTACTTAAATTTGGAGTAGTTTAAATCCGTCACAAAGAGGTGAAGAAGCAAAGAAATCCTTGAAATTTCAGGGAATTTTGTGTCTTTTTACTTTAGTGGCATAAAATAAAAAAGTGTGCTAGCAAAAATTCAACAAAATAACAACAGTTTCGAAGTCGATTTGTCAAAGCCTTTAGATATTTCGATTCCGCTGACCAATACGGATGAAAATCCTATTGCGTGGTATATTAGTAAGCCTGTGATTGAGCCAGTACGATTTGAGGAATGGGTAGGGAAGGTTTCTGTAGGAATGTCATCTACAAATTTCAATAATATTTTATTTAATCCTCACGCGCACGGCACACATACCGAGTGTTTAGGGCACATTACAAAAGAATTTTACAGCATTAATAAATCCTTGAAGCAGTTTTTCTTTGTTTCGGAATTGATTTCAGTACCATTTGAAGATAGAGATGGGGATTTGGTAATTACTCAAGAGGCGATAGAAAATGCTTTGCAGGGAAGATCTCCAGAAGCACTTGTTATTAGGACCTTACCTAACGGGGAAGATAAAAAATCCAGAAAATATTCGCATACAAACCCGCCCTATCTTACTGAAGAGGCCGCTTTATTTATCAGGGAATGCAATATTCAGCATTTGCTTATTGATTTACCAAGTGTTGATAAAGAAAAAGATGAAGGGAAACTCTTAGCGCACAAAGCCTTTTGGAATGTTACTGATGTGACTGTTTTAAATACAGAAGCTCGCTTGAATGCTACGATAACCGAAATGATTTTTGTTGCAGATGCTGTTGCAGATGGAAGTTATTTATTGAATTTACAAATTGCTTCTTTTGAGAATGATGCCAGTCCGAGTAAGCCGGTCTTGTATGCTATTTTAAACAACGACTAAAAATAATTTCCTAAGATGAACTTAGAAACCTACTATGAATATTGTCTTTCAAAGAAAGGGGTTACAGAACATTTTCCCTTTGATGATGATACTTTAGTTTTTAAAGTGGGAGGAAAAATGTTTGCATTATCATCTTTACAACAGTGGGAGAAAGGAGAGCCAGCAGTCAACTTAAAATGTGATCCGGAACGCGCAGTGGAGTTACGAGCTGACTATCAAGAGATTCAGCCTGGTTTTCATATGAGTAAAATTCATTGGAATACGATTGCCGTTAACAAAGGGGTTTCGGATGTATTGATCAAACAATTGGTGGATCATTCCTATGAGTTGGTTTTCAAAAGTTTAACAAGGAAATTGCAAAATGAAATTCAGGAATTACAAAATTAGGTATTACTTTTGCCAATAAAAATCAAAAGAAAATTATAAATACCTGCGAATAAATAAGCATCAGAACATGAAAGAACAATTTAAGAAGTTTTTAAACGAAGAACAAGACCCAAAAGCTATTGACAAAATTGCTTCAAAACTGAGTGATTTATTAATGAAGAATGAAGAAATTGGCTATATTGCTGTTCAAAAAAAACCAGCGATAACCGTTTTGCCTGATAGTATTGTGATGACTAATAAGAGAATTATTATTTGTCAACCCAAAAATTTGGGGCTTTCAATGAATTTTATTGATTACACTTGGGACGAGATTGAAGGAACTTTTGTAAAAGAAAACATTTTGGGTTCTGAGTTTTCTTTTACAACCAGAACAAATATGGAAGTTTCCATTGATTATATTCCTAAAATACAAGCGCGAAAGATTTTTACCTACGCTAAAGAACAATTGGATATTTTGAAAACAGGAGCAGTATTGAATGCAACACTTGTAGATGGAGTTCCGGTTACACCAATAGCAGAAGATGAGATTGTTGAAGAAATGGAAACGGAAGAGGTAACTAATTTTGCCGAAATAATGTCAATAGCACAGCCCAATTTTACTGCTGATAGTCAGGAATTCGAGGAGATAGCGGTGTCATCTAAAGAAAAATCGCTAAATGATTTATCACAAGATGAACTTTTTGAAAAATTGCAGAATTATAAAAAATTGCTTGACAACGGATTGATTCTACAAGGAGAATATGATGCTTTCAAAAAAGAAATTTTGAGTCATATGTAATTAGTCTTAAAGTTGAAAGTCATAAAGTCAAAAGATTTTTTACCACCTTTTGAGTTCAGGAATTTCAATCTTTGACTTAAAGCGTTTTTTTCTGCTTTTCTACAAAATTATTGGATTGTAATTCAAGTAAATCTGTAGCGTTTTTTCGCTGTAGATCATACAGTTTTTTATCCTCAGCAATATCTCCGTAGACTTTATCGTGCATCGTTGCACTAGTTTTTACTAACAAAGTGCGTTGGTATTTGTCCTGTTCGATTGTTGCTCGCAGTGCTGTTTCAAGGTCTTCTAATTTATAATCGTATTCTCCTTTTGGAGAAAGTAATTTGGCAATAATAGGAGAGGTTTCAATAGCTAAAAACAAGAGCATGATAAAAAAGGAAGGCAGCCAAGGCAGCTTATCCAAGGCATTGATTCGAGCCATTAAACCGTCAAATCCATCAATAATAGGTTGGGTTTCGGTCACTTTTTTATCTAAATCGGTTTGGAGGGTTTTGGTATTTTTTTCCATTTCAGCAATTTTAGCCAAGTTGGTTTTTTGTAAGGTGTCCAGTTCTTGTTTTGCCAAATCATGTTTGGCAATTTTTTCTTTAAAAACAGGACCTTTGCCCAGTTTTTTGGTTCCTGCAGTTCCTTCGGCCTCTTTTATGTAGGTTTCATAAAGGGTATTTACTTCTTTTTCTTTATTAGTGATTTCCGATTTTAATTTATCGATTTCTGTTTTATTTTTATCCAAATCCGCTTTGAAATAATTGGCCACTTCCTTTTTGTTATTCAAAGCCATTGCATTTTTCTCTTTCAATAAAACGGTATTAATTTCCTTTTCGAAGATTTTAATTTCCAATGGTTTCGAAATTACAACAGCAATAATAATGGCTAAAATAATTCGGGGAGTTGCCTGTAGAAATTCGCTTCCCGGTTTGTCTCTTTTTCGAATAGTGGAAACAATAAAACGATCCAGATTAAAAATGAGTAAACTCCAAACTACACCAAATGCAATTGCGGGATACATACTGTCAAAAACGGTATACAGCGCGTACGAGCTGGCAAGAAAAGCCAGGACCGCAGTAAAGAAAACAGTGGCGCCAATACCTACATATTTGGTTTGTTCGCCTTCGGAACAACCTTCAAGAAGATCTTTATCTGCTCCGGAACACAGTATAAAAAATTGTTTTAACATAATTGATTTTTTGATTGCTTCGCCAGTTTGTTATTCCGGCTCAGATGATTGATGATTACAAATTTAACGACAAAAAACGGATTGTGGTATAAATACTTGATAGGTATTCATTTATGGCTTTTTGTTACGGTTGGTCCTAAATAAAAGAGAGCCGTTCACAAGGAACAGCTCTCTTTCTTTTTTGAATTATAATTAACTTATGCGATTGGTGCACCCGCCATAATTTCGGCATTGGCAAATTCTTCAAATTTGGTGAAGTTGGCTTTGAATTTTTGAGCTAATTCCACCGCCTTTTTATCGTATAGTTCTGGGTCTTCCCATGTATTTCTAGGATTTAGAATTTCGCTGGGAACATTTGGACAGGTCTGCGGTTTTGCAATTCCAAAAACTTCGTGGTTCTCATACGGTACATCGTCCAATTCACCGTTTAATGCAGCGGTAATCATGGCGCGTGTGTATTTTAGTTTCATACGGCTTCCTATTCCGTAAGGACCTCCAGTCCAACCCGTATTGATGAGCCATACTTTTACATTAGCATCTTTCATTTTTTTAGTCAACATTTCAGCATATCTAGTTGGGTGCAACGGCATGAAAGGAGCGCCAAAACAAGTAGAGAAGTTAGGTTGAGGTTCTGTGATTCCGGCTTCAGTTCCGGCAACTTTTGCTGTGTATCCGGAGATGAAATAGTAAGCTGCTTGTCCTGGAGTCAGGCGTGAAATAGGAGGCAGAATCCCGTAAGCATCCGCCGTTAAAAAGAAAATATTCTTAGGATTTTTTCCAATGGAACCCGGTTGAATGTTATCAATATGGAAAATTGGATAGCTTACTCTAGTGTTTTCGGTTATGGTCACATCTTCAAAATCAACTTCGTTCCCGGTTCCTGGTTTGATTCCCACGTTTTCTAAAATAGAACCTTTTTTGATTGCTTTAAAGATGTCTGGTTCGTTTTCTTCAGAAAGATTGATCACTTTGGCGTAGCAGCCTCCTTCAAAATTAAAAACGGTATTTTCATTCGTCCAGCCGTGTTCATCATCTCCAATTAACTTTCTGTTTGGATCTGCTGATAAAGTTGTTTTTCCGGTGCCTGACAATCCAAAGAAAATGGCTGTATCTCCGTCTTTTCCAACATTTGCACTGCAGTGCATGGGTAACGTATTTTTGAAAACGGGTAGAATGAAATTCAATGCGGAGAAAATCCCTTTTTTCATCTCACCGGTGTAGCCAGTTCCACCTATAAGCACTACTTTTCTTGTAAAATCGAGGATTGCAAAATTGCTTTGACGTGTTGCATCAACTGCAGGATCCGCCATAAAACTTGGCACACAAAGTAACGTCCATTCTGGGGTAAAATTTGCTAATTCCTGAACTTCTGGTCGCAAAAACATGTTGTAGCAAAATAAATTAGCCCAAGCAGTTTCTGTCACTACTCTAACATTTAATCTATAATTTGGGTCTGAACACACGTATGAATCTCTGACAAAAATTTCTTTGCCGGATAAATAGGCAGTGACCTTGCTGTATAATTTTTCAAAATCGTCAGGTGCAAAAGGAATGTTGACTTTCCCCCACCATACTTCATTTTCGGTGATGCTGTCTTTAACTATAAAACGATCCAAAGGAGATCGACCTGTGTAAGCTCCGGTGTTAACCGCTAAAGATTCACTTGAAACTTCGATTCCTTGTCCAGATTTGATGGTGATGTCATGTAATTCATCAGGCGATAACTGGTAATGAATCTTTGCATTTTCAATTCCTAATTCTTTTAACGAAATCGATTGCGTGAAAAGGGTGTTATTGTCCATTTTATTTTGTTATGAAGTTTGTTTTTTGAGACAGCTAAAGTAGATATTAAATATTAGATAGAATTTGATTCTTCTAATTTTGTGCTTTTTTATTTAAAATATTTATCAATAAAATGCCCCAAGCTACTATTAATAGGAGTCCGCCAATAGGAGTAATAAATCCAATGATACTAAAATCAAAAGAAGTAAGGGTGTTTGTCGCTAAAAGATAAATCGACCCAGAAAACAGAATTACACCCGTGAGGATTAAGGTATACAGTGTTTTTTTAGTTTTTTGCGAGAGGTCTTTCAGAAGTCCAACAAACAATAAAAACAGTGCATGGTACATTTGGTAGCGTACACCGGTTTCAAAAGTAACTAGTTGCTCAACAGACAGTGTTTTTTTGAGGGCATGTGCGCCAAAAGCGCCAAGGATTATAGCAATCATTCCTAGAATTGTTCCAGTTGTAAGTATCTTTTTGTCCATTATAATTATGTTTGATACAAAAGTATTTCATATCGCCTAACTTTAAAAGTATTTGGAGTGATACTTTCAAGTGAACTTAGTTTGATTGTGTCAGAAGCAGAACATTTTTATTTTAAAATGCAAAAGGCAAAACTACGGGCAAGAGCGCTTTTTCAGTAAATTATTTGGAGTTATTTGTTATAAATACAACATTTTTGTATGTTTGTGTTATAAATAAATACAAATGAGAACAATTTTAATCATCGGAGCAGGAAGATCAGCTTCATCTTTGATACAGTATCTTTTAAATAAATCTGAAAAAGAGAATCTACATCTTCTTATTGGTGATTTGTCTTTGGCTTTGGCCCAAAAAAAGACAAATAATCACTCTAATGCAACGGCGATTGCCTTAGACATTTTTGATGAAAAGCAAAGAAAAGAGGCAATTCAGAAAGCCAATATTGTTATCTCCATGTTGCCGGCTCACTTGCATATCGAGGTGGCTAAAGATTGTATTGTTTGTAAAAAGCATCTGGTTACCGCATCGTACGTAAGTGATGCTATGCAGGAATTAGATACTGCTGCCAAAGAGAATAATCTGATTTTTATGAATGAAATTGGACTTGATCCCGGGATTGATCACATGAGTGCGATGAAAGTAATTGATAAAGTGAAAGACAAAGGTGGTAATTTGCTACTCTTTGAATCTTTTTGTGGTGGATTGGTAGCTCCGGAATCCGACAATAATCGCTGGAATTACAAATTTACCTGGGCACCACGCAATGTGGTTCTCGCTGGTCAGGGCGGCGCTGCTAAGTTTATTCAGGAAGGGACATACAAATACATTCCCTATTGTAATTTGTTCCGCAGAACCGAGTTTCTCGAAGTAGAAGGATATGGTCGATTTGAAGCCTATTCAAATCGGGATTCCTTGAAATACCGCAGCGTGTATGGATTAGATAATGTACTCACTTTATATAGAGGAACAATACGCAGGGTTGGTTTTTCTAAAGCTTGGAATATGTTTGTGCAGTTAGGAATGACAGATGACAGTTATGTCATGGAAAATTCGGAGAATATGAGCTACAGGGGATTTGTAAATTCGTTCCTGCCGTATCATCCTACGGATTCTGTAGAAATTAAAACGCGTTTGATTCTGAAAATTGACCAAGACGATATTATGTGGGACAAATTGTTGGAACTCAATTTATTCAATCCAGACAAAAAAATAGGTTTAAAAAATGCAACACCGGCTCAAATATTAGAGAAAATATTGACTGACAGTTGGACGCTTCAACAAGATGATAAGGATATGATTGTGATGTATCACAAATTTGGCTATGAGTTAAACGGTAAAAAGGAACAAATAGATTCAAAAATGGTTTGCATCGGTGACGATCAAACCTACACAGCCATGGCTAAAACAGTGGGTTTACCCGTTGCAATGGCGACCTTATTAATCTTGAATGGTAAAATCACGACTCCGGGAGTGCAATTGCCCATTCGTAAGGAAGTTTATGAGCCTATTTTGAAAGAATTAGAAGAATACGGAGTTGTTTTCAAGGAACAATCCATGCCGTATTTAGGATACAATCCGGATAAAGAGTTTAGTTAGTAGTTTTTTAGATTTTTAGTTTGATAAATCCGCTCCATTTTTTGCAGCGGATTTATTTTTTAAAATTCTTTATTTATGCTGAGCGTAGCCGAAGTATGGGCATGACCCTGCAAATTGCTTCGTCGTTCCTCCTGGCAACTTCGGGTCGGGCTGTTCGCTGCAATCTTTATGTTTTTAAAGAAAAAACATAAAGGATTTTCGCTGCCATCCCTCACGCAACGCATTCTAATGATGCACGTTTATTTTACTAAATTGTAAGAAAATTTTAATATATTTGGTAAACGCAAAGCGAAACAAACCTTCGCTTATCTACCCATGTTTGGGTGTGTATACGAAGGGTTGTTTCGATTATATACAAGTTAGCCGTCATTGTACCACAGAAAGGAGAAAAAAGAACTGAAATTTAAACCAAAACGAAACTAAAAAATAATGTCAGAAGAAAATCAAATTGAAATACCATTGAGTAAACAAAAAATGTATTTGATGTTATTTGGTTCAATAATATTTGTTGTAATCGGAACTTGGTTAGTAGTAAATCCACCTAAAAGTAATCATTCAATTTTCGGAAATCCAATGGTGATTTTAATAAGCGGAATATCTGCAATTATTTTTTTTGGTTATACTACGTTTATACTTTTAAAAAAATTGCCTGACAATAAACCAGGTTTAATAATTAACTCCGAAGGAATAATTGATAATTCTAGTGGAGTTGCGGCAGGAATAGTTTTATGGACAGATATAATCGAAATTTCTACAGCGAACGTAATGAACCAAAAATTCTTAATGTTTATTGTAAAAAATCCTGAAGAATATATAAATCGTCAAAATGGAATTGTGAAAAGAAAAGCAATGGAAATAAATTATAAAACTTATGGTTCACCAATTAGTATTTCCGCAAATACTTTAAACACAAATTTTGAAGAGTTATATAAATTATTAAAAAGAAAATTCAAAGAAAGCACATAAAAACAACGAACGGCTAACAGCCACTA
The DNA here is from genome assembly GCF_052119725.1 of Flavobacterium sp. W20_MBD1_R3. Lineage (NCBI taxonomy): Bacteria > Pseudomonadati > Bacteroidota > Flavobacteriia > Flavobacteriales > Flavobacteriaceae > Flavobacterium > Flavobacterium sp. W20_MBD1_R3. The sequence continues at coordinate 371,660 of NZ_JBGQOR010000002.1, read as the reverse complement.
CAACGGATTTGGGCAATAGGCTTAATGGAAAGTTGGTTTTGTATTTGGAAAATTTGTGTTTAACCGAAAAATAGAGCTTAATTTAGTCCCAAACCCGCTGTACTAGCAAGACGTCACCTGTAAATTATGAGAAACTTTCTACTAATCATTTTAGCTTTTACAATTACCAATTGTAAATCTCAAAAGCCACAATCATCTAAAGAACTGAATGTCTTGTTCATTGGAAACAGTCTGACTTATTTTTACGATATGCCTCAAACTCTTCAAATGATGTTGAATGAAACAAATTCAAATATAAAAATTGAACATAGCACTTTTCCAGGAATGTCATTGTCTGATCATTTGGACAACATAATCGAATCTCGGACAGAGAATGGAATTAGCGCAAGAAAAAAGGAGGATGGAGAAACCACAGAAACTGAAATAAAAATAGCCGAAAAAAATTGGGATATTATTATTCTACAAACTGGAACTGTTAGTGTATTGATTCCTGAAAATCGTGATTTAAAAATTAACAAAGCCATTACGGATATTAAAAAGTTAGTTTCTAATCCAAAATGCAAATTTATACTTTTCAATACTTGGCCTTCAAAAAATGAATATCCCAAACAATATTGTTATCCGTCAAGAGTGATAGATAAATCAATAGAAAAAGAAAGATGTTGTTCGCCAATTCTTGAGAATTTAGAACAAGAAAGTAGACTAATAAATGAATCCTATGATTTAGTTGCACAGAAAAATAACTTGTTGAAATCTGACAATGGAAATAAATTCTACGAGGTTTTAACAAAACATCCCGAAATAGAACTTTATGAAGATGATAGTCACCCAAATAAATATGGAGCTTTTCTAAACGCCTGTGTTTTTTACCAAATGCTGACTGACAAAAAAGCGTCTGAATTAAAATTCAACGGAGAAATCGAACCAAAAACTGCGGAATTATTAAAACAAGTTGCGAAATAAAAACTACAGGTAATAGTTAGGGTTTCGTTGCGGCTCTAAGCCGAACAATGAAACCCGTGTTGAACGGAACCGGTCACTGGCATGAACTATAGAGTCTTCCTAAAATTGTGAGAGAGAATATTAAGAGGATTTAGTGTCCTCTTTTTTTTGGGCGTGACCCTGCAAATTGCTTCGTCGTTCCTCCTAGCAACTTCGGGTCGGGCTGTTCGCTGCAATCTTTATGTTTTTAAAGAAAAAACACAAAGGATTTTCGCTGCCATCCCTCACGCAACGCATTCCAATGCTTAGAAGTTTTTTTACAAAATTGTAAGAAAATTTTAATATATTTGGGAAACGCAAAGCGAAACAAATCTTTGCCAATCTACCCAATTTTGGTGTATATGCGAAGGTTTGTTTCGCCTATATATAAGTTATGAGCAAGTTTGAAGAACCTCGTCCTAAAATAGATTACTAAAAATTAAACAATAGTATTAAAAACAAATCAAAATCATGAAAAAAATTCTTTTCCTTATTATTTCCTTAGTTGTCATTTCGTGTTCTACCGATAGTGATGAAAATTATTCTGACTGTATCAATAGTGCGACACTGGATAATGAGTTCATGTTCAAATGTCAAAAATATAAAACAGAAGCAGGCAGAATTAATATGAATTATACAACTGAATTTCAAACCACCTCATGTATGTTAGAATTAGTTAATTCTGAATATAGTGATTTCCTATTTAATGAAGGAGATAATAATGTTAATGCTGTTAATATTTGGCTTTCTGTTCCGTCTACAAGTTACGCCTCACAAGAATTACCCGAAGGCACTTATCTTAACAGAGAATCTAATGACGACCCTTCAACATTGGATATTGTAACTTTGTTTAGTGTAGCTAAAAATACTAGTCTTTCTATACCAAATGGAAGTTCAAGTTTATATTATCACGATTTAATTATAGGACAGCCCGAAAGCTATAAAGTTGCTGAAGTTACAGTTGACAGACTACCTTCGGGAGAATATGAAATTAATTACTATTTTGACGCTGAAGGCAAATTAATAAAAGGTCACTTTAAAGGGTATCTTTCTTTTACTGATACTTGGAACTAAGAAGAATATAGGCGTGAGCATTTTGCTTATGACCATAAAAAAGAAATTTTATAAATCCAACTATAATGATGATGACATTCTATATTTACCGTTTTACTATTGCTAAATATTGAAAACCTGCTCATAACAGCTAGGGTTCCTTTACTTGCGCAGCACGAACAATCAACTCCGGTTGAACTGAACAGATCGCAAGTCCGTTAACACTAGGGAGTTTTCGTAAAAAGTTCAGCCAAAATACGAAGAGGATTTAATGTCCTCTTTTTTTGAGAAGTATTTTCTCGGTATGACCCTGCAAATTGCTTCGTCGTTCCTCCTAGCAACTTAGGGTCGGGCTGTTCGCTGCAATCTTTATGTTTTTAAAGAAAAAACATAAAGGATTTTCGCTGCCATCCCTCACGCAACGCATTCCAATGACGCGCAGTTTTTTACTAAATTGTAAGAAAATTTTAATATATTTGGAAAGAGTGAAACGAAATAGATCTTCGCTAATCTACCTATCTGTAAGTGTGTATACGAAGATTTGTTTCGCTATATACTAGTTGGCAACAAGCTTAAAAAAACAATATTATGGGATATAAAAATAAAACGTATATAATTTTTGACGGAGATAACGACAAGTGGGCTTATGCCAGAATGAAAGGCTGGAAAGCATTAGAACATATAGATTTTGATTTTGAAAATGCACACGATGAATACACGTTAACTTCTAATGCAAGTAACGAGGATTATATAAAAGGTAAACTTCGAAAAAGGTTTCAAAATGCAAGTCAGGTAATTGTATTAATTGGTGAATCAACAAAAAACTTGTATAAATATGTTAGGTGGGAATTAGAAGTTGCTCAAAATTTGAATATTCCAATAATCGCAGTTAACCTTAATGGAGATAGAAAACAAAATCCTAATACTTGTCCACCAATTATAAGAGATACCTACGTAGTTCACATTCCTTATAAAATGAAAATAATAAAATACGCACTAGACAGTTTCACTACTGAGTACAAAAAAAGAGGTTCAAATAGTTCTGTCAGAGGCAGAGTTTATAGCGAATCTGTTTATTCTTCACTTGGATTAAATGATTAATGATGGAAGAAAAAGACTTTCCCGGTTTATATCAAGCTTCTGATGCTGCATCAATGCAAGCTCAGAAAAACTATAAAAATATCATTGCCTATGACTTAGTTTCAATGATTGTTGCATCTGCATTGGCTATTTACAATTATCAAGATACCGAACCCAAACTCTGGATATATATTATTTCAGGTGTTTTATTATTAGTTAGTTTTACCTTAACATTAGTAATTAGAATTAAAAAGTTTGAAGATATATGGTATCAAGGAAGAGCATTAGCAGAATCTTGTAAAACTTTAACTTGGAGGTTCATAATATGTTCTGAAAGTTTTGAAATAGATATTGAGAAAGAGAAGGTTAAAGAAAAATTTATAGCAAGACTTAGAGAATTTAGTAATGAATTTAAGGAGTTGAATGAATCATTAAATGCTAAAACTATAGTTTTACCAATTATTACAGACAAAATGTGGGAAATAAGAAATCTAAACACATTAGAAAGAAAAGACTTCTACATTATAAACCGTATTAATGACCAAAAAGATTGGTATGCAACCAAAGCGGAATTTAATAAGAAAAAATACAATAATTGGTTTTTAGTTATTATTAGTTCCCAGCTTATTGCGATATTAAGTATTGGCTATTTAATCAAATGTCCCGAATCTAATTGGAATTTGGTTGGTTTTTTTACAACTATTTCAGCATCCGCATTAAGTTGGCTTCAATTAAAACAGCATCAGGAATTAAAACAAGCATATACAACAGCCGCACAAGAATTAAATTTTATTCAAGCTTCTTTTGGTAAAGTAAATTCGGATCTTGATTTAGCAGAGTTTGTTTTAGATTCAGAAAATGCAATTTCAAGAGAACACACACTTTGGCTTGCACAAAAAAGAACATAATGGCAAAAGGATATAATAAAGCAGAAACCTTTGATAAAATATATTGGCTCTTGGAATCCAAGAGCATAAAGGATAGACCTTGTGTGTTTCTTAGCCATAAAGAGGAGGATAAAAGCGAATGCATAAAAATTGCTGAATACCTAAAAGAAGCTGAAATCGATTATTACTTAGATGAGTTAGATAATGATTTACAACAAGCAGTTGCACAACGTAATCCAGAATTAATCACGGAAAGCATCAAAAAGGGGATTCGTGAGAGTACACATATGTTAGTAGTAGTTTCTGAAAAGACGTATAAATCTCAATGGGTTCCATTCGAAATTGGCTATGGTCACTCTGCAATTCTTGACAAAGGTTTAGATGAAGGAATTAAAGAAAATAAAATTAAACTTTCAGTTTTGACTTTAAAAGATATATCAGAAAAAAATCTGCCAGACTATCTTCAAGTTGCTTTTATTATAAGGGGAACAAAGAGTCTTAATGATTATGTATCTAAAATCACGAATAGACTTGAAAAATCATTAATAACCGAAACTAAGCTTTTTTCGAATACGAAAATCAATCATCCGTTAGATAACGTACTAAACTATAGACTATAAAAAAAGCCAGTTGCCAACAGCTATTTTAATATAGCTGGGATTTAGTGGAGTTATCGTTTCGCATCAAGTTTCCGTTAATCCGAAAACTAAAAGCTTACTAATTCCCCACCTTCTAAAATCCATAAAACGTTAATTTAATAAATCCGCTTCCTTTGAAGCGGATTTCTTTTTTACAATTACGCCTTTCCAGTCTGAATAGTTATTGGTAAGCTGTACATTACTCTCACGGTTTTCTCGTTCATTTTACCGGGAATCCAGTTAGGACATATACCTAATACACGAACCACCTCTGTGCCAATTCCGTATCCAATATCTCTTATGATTTTGATATTAGTAAGTCTGCCGTCAAGTTCAACTATAAATGTAACGTAGACTTTTCCTTTAACTTTATTTTTTTCAGCATCCAAAGGAATATTAAAATTGGTTCCCACAAATTTATAAAACTCGCCAATTCCTCCAGGAAAATCAGGTTTGTTAGTTATTCCTGCAGTATTATAAACGTCTCCTAATTCATCGCTGGCGATCAATTTTGAAGCTTCTGCCTGATAGTCTTTTTCTAAAACAGTAATTGTTTCATTATTTATTTTTACTCCTTGGCTGTTTACTCTCAATCCATATCTGTCGTAGTATTCTCTTTCTTTACCTTTGGTCACATAAAAATGAACCTCATTGTTGATAGAAATATAACCGTCATTTACAGGATTACCGTCAATGTCTACAGATCCTTTATCATTAAAATAAAGACTACCAATTTTGGTATACTCTTCATTCTTAATTTTCACTACCTCTAGTTTTTTTCTTTTTATAGTGTCACTTCGTTTTTCTGACTTTTCAATTTGTTGCAATGCACTTTTGGCAATGGCAATCTTCTCATTTAAAATTGGTTGCTGAACAAGGATAGGATCGTTCTTTTCTCTTGCAACTGTTACTGTACATAAGGAAAATAATAGTACTGCAAGTACTGGAGCAATTGCCATTTTCTTAAGTATTGAAATGTTTTTTGATGTGGTTTTTGTCATCATAATTAATCGTTTTTTAGTTATTAAATAATTCAAATTACTGGCCAAGTAAAAAGTTTGGTTCTCGTTTGCTTTCGATAGTAATAAAGATTGGTAGAACGGAACATTGTTATAGGAGGTCACTACTTTCTCATCGGCAAGAAATTCATGGTTGAGTTGTATGGCTTTTTTGTAAAAAATAAAAATAGGGTTGAACCAAAAAATGGTTTTCAATAGTTCGATGAATAAAATATCCAAAGTGTGTTTTTGGGTTACATGTGTCAATTCGTGCATGTACAATTCAGCTTCAATTTGGCGGTTGTTGTATTCCGTTTCGTTGATGAAAATCGTATTCAGGAAAGTATGCGGTAAGCTTTTTTCAGGAATTAAAATCAATTTGGCATTTCTGTAGGCAATAGACGTGTTCGATTTCATTTTAGACGAAATCTTGATGATATTACTGAAAAACCGTATCGCCAAAACGAGTGTCACTACGGCATACAAACTCCATAATCCTATCGCCAGATAGTTAGTTTCCTCCAGTATTACAACGTTTCCTTGCAGTATCTGGATATTTCCGGGATTGACTGTAGGTTGTGCTATTTCCTGAATGACTTCAATAGTTATAAATGGAATTACCATCGAAAAAACAAGGCTGAACAACAAGTAAAACCTGTTGAAAACGTGTATTTTTTCTTTTTCCAAAAAGAGATTATACACCGCCAGTAGCACGGATAAAGTAATTGTCGATTTGATTAGAAAGTCGGTCATTTTTTCTTTTTTAGAATTTCACTGTCTATTGTTTTTCAATACCTTAGATTTGCGTTTTGGATTTTTTATCCTCCTTAAGAGTTTTTGGTGACTCTTTGAAATTGTTAGTTTTATCCCATTTGTCTGCGCAGTTTCGTGTACCTATTATTTCTTTTCCACCAAATTTTTTCCAAGAGTTTTTTAAATTTTTGTCAAAATAATCTTTTGTATAGAAACTATATTGAAAAGGCTGTGGAAATTTCTTGCTTTGGGCATTTTTCCTAACTGAACTGCCTGTAAAATATACAAAGTCAGAAGCTGAGTATTTACTTAATTCTGAATTTCGAAAGTGTTTTCCATCTATCCAAATAGCATATTTTCCAGCGTTTTTAAAATCGGTAAGTTCATTTTTGGTAGGTGATTTCTCTATAATTGGGGTTGGAACATAAGGAGTATAGTTGTCTTTTTCCTCTGAGGTAAGTTGTTCGTATTGCTTATCAATGATAGTTTTTTTACTGCAATCTTTAAATATTACTCGCACTCCAGCGTAATATTCATCTCGTCTGTCCTTTGTTGGTTTTTCTTTTTTGTCAGATTGAACTTTAATTACTGTGCTGCTTTGTTGAGCAATTGTTTTTAAACATAAAAAGAATACTATTACAAAAATAAAGGGAATTAAAGCTATTTTTTTTAAAATTGCTTTGGTTTTTGATGTGGTTTTAGTCATCATAATTAATCGTTTTTTAGTTATTAAATAATTCAAATTACTGGCCAAGTAAAAAGTTTGGTTCTCGTTCGCTTTCGATAATAATAAAGATTGGTAGAACGGAACATTGTTATAGGAAGTCACTACTTTCTCGTCAGCAAGAAATTCATGGTTGAGTTGTATGGCTTTTTTATAAAAAATAAAAATGGGGTTGAACCAGAAAACGGTTTTCAATAGTTCGATGAATAAAATATCCAAAGTATGTTTTTGAGTTACATGCGTCAATTCGTGCGTGTACAATTCAGCTTCAATTTGGCGGTTGTTGTATTCCGTTTCGTTGATGAAAATCGTATTCAGGAAAGTATGCGGTAAGCTTTTTTCAGGAATTAAAATCAATATGGCATTTCTGTAGGCAATAGACGTGTTCGACTTCATTTTAGACGAAATCTTGATGATATTACTGAAAAAACGTACCGCCAAAACGAGTGTTACTACAGCATACAAACTCCATAATCCTATTGCCAGATAGTTAGTGTCCTCCAGTATTACAGCGCTTCCTTGCAGTATTTGGATATTGCCCGGATTGACTGTAGGTTGTGTTATTTCCTGAATGACTTCGATGGTTATAAATGGAATTACCATTGAAAAAACAAGACTGAACAACAAGTAAAACCTATTGAAAACGTGTATTTTTTCTTTTTCTAAAAATAGATAATACACCGCTAATAGTACGAATAAAGTAATTGTCGATTTGATTAGAAAGTCGGTCATTTTTTCTTTTTTAGAATTTCACTGTCTATTATTTTCTTGAGATCTTCCAGTTCCGTTTGCGATAAATTGGTTTCGGTGGTAAAGAAAGAGGCAAATTGTGATGCTGAATTGTTGAAAAAATTACTAATCAATCCGTTGACGTGTTTCGAGAAATAATCGGTTTTTTTGACCAAAGGATAATATTCCCGGGAGTTCCCAAATTCGTTGTAGGCTACAAATTGCTTGTCGATCATTCTTTTCAATAATGTAGCGATAGTTGTGGTTGCGGGTTTTGGTTTTGGATAGGCTTCAAGCAAGTCTTTCATGAAGGCTTTCTCGAGTTTCCAAAGGTGTTCCATTACTTGTTCTTCGGCGTTCGTGAGTTGTTGCATGTTTATTTTTTATTTAGTGTAAATTTCTTGAATGGGTATTCCTTTTTCATAGATTTTGGTGCCTAGTAAAACTCCTTCGGAGTCATAAAATGTCCATTCTCCTGTGGGCAGCCATTCTATTTTTGAATTTACAATGGCTTTATTTGAAATACCTATTTGTTGAATTTTACCAGTATTGTGATATTTGATGACGTGGCAACTGTTTTTTTTATACTTTTCTTTTGAAAGTAATTTGTCGCTCATGAATTCTTTCCAAATTCCTGTTTTATCTCCTTTTTTGTATCTTCCTGTTGCAACGGATTCGGTGTTCATGAATTTTTCCGTCTGAATCCATTTGCCTGTTTTTAATCCGTTTCTGGTTTGATTAATTTTGCAACTAGTGAGGCTTATGCACAAAAGAATGATGATGATTGAATACTGGTTTTGAATTTTCATTTCTACAGATTAAAACATTGCTCTACAAATGTAGAATAAAAATTGAAATAAACAAGTTTTTATAAAAAATATAGTGTCATTCAGTGATTTGCGTTAAGGATGGAAGTGGAAATCCTTTTTATTTTTTTGTTTCAAAAAATAAAAAGATTGAGAACGGACAGCCTGACCCGCTATTTTCAGCGGGAAACGCCCAAAAAAAATCCGCCCTGGGTAGAGCGGATATAGGTTCTCGATACTTTTTTGTTCCGTTTCTCTTTACAAAAAAACTCGAACTGACGATATCGCCAACTATTATTTAGAAAGTTCCACAAAATATTTGTAAAACAACGGAATGGTTTCAATTCCTTTTAGGTAATTGAAGACCCCGAAGTGTTCGTTTGGCGAGTGAATGGCATCGCTGTCCAGACCAAATCCCATAAGGATTGTTTTTGATTTTAACTCTTTTTCGAATAACGCAACGATTGGAATACTTCCTCCAGAACGCACCGGAATGGCGGGAACGCCAAAGGTTTCAGTATACGCCATGTTTGCGGCTTTGTAGCCAATGCTATCTGTTGGGGTTACGTAACCTTGTCCGCCGTGATGCGGTTTTACTTTTACGGTAACGCCGGCAGGGGCAATGCTGGTGAAATGTTTCGTAAACAATTCGGTGATTTGTTCCCAGTCTTGATTGGGTACCAAACGCATCGAGATTTTAGCGAAAGCACTACTTGCAATAACCGTTTTAGCACCTTCTCCGGTGTAACCACCCCAGATTCCGTTGACATCCAGCGTAGGACGAATAGAATTTCTTTCGTTCGTTACATAGCCTTTTTCGCCGTATACGTCATTAAGGTCTAACGCTTTTTTGTAATTATCAAGATTAAAAGGCGCTTTGGCCATTTCAGCTCTTTCTTCTAAGGATAATTCTTCGACATTATCATAGAAACCAGGAATGGTAATGTGATTGCTTTCATCATGAAGCGAAGCAATCATTTTAGCCAATACATTAATAGGATTGGCAACGGCACCTCCGTACAATCCAGAATGTAAATCACGGTTTGGTCCCGTAACTTCGACTTCTACATAGCTTAAGCCACGCAATCCTGTTGTAATAGACGGCTGCTGATTCGAAATCATTCCAGTATCCGAAATTAAAATCACATCGTTTTTTAGTTTTTCCTGATTGCGTTCTACGAACCAGCTCAAGCTTTTGGAACCAATTTCCTCTTCGCCTTCAATCATGAATTTCACGTTGCACGGCAATGTGTTGGATTGAACCATATATTCCAATGCTTTTACGTGCATGTACATTTGGCCTTTATCATCACATGCTCCACGGGCAAAAATAGCGCCATCGGGATGAGTTTCCGTTTTCTTAATTACGGGTTCAAAGGGTGGCGAAGTCCATAAGCCAATTGGATCTGCGGGTTGTACGTCATAATGTCCGTACACCAGAACGGTGGGTAATGATTTATCTATAATTTTTTCACCGTAAACGATTGGGTTGCCCGGAGTGTCACAAATTTCAACGAAATCGCAGCCTGCTTTTTCTAAACTTGCTTTCACAACTTGGGCTGTTTTGGTAATATCTGTTGCGAATGCAGGATCTGCACTCACGGATGGGATTTTTAATAATTCGATTAACTCGTTGATAAAGCGGTCTTTGTGTTCTTGAACGTATGCTTTAATATTTTCCATTATTTGAATTTTATTTATATTTCAAAAGTACGAAAAACTGAGTAAATAATTTTTGAAGAAATTCCTTTGAACTTAAGAAGTAATGCTTATATTTGCACTCAGAATTTCGCGGATATGGTGAAATTGGTAGACATGCCAGACTTAGGATCTGGTGCCGCAAGGCGTGTAGGTTCGAGTCCTATTATCCGCACTTTAAAAACCCAAATTACTAATTATTAGTATTTTGGGTTTTTTGTTTTTAGCAACTTGGCAAGCCATTTTATTTTCTGCCTCTAATTCACTCGATTTGAGATTCATATACTATCCAATTTTTTTTCTAATTTTTCCATTCGATACATTGAGTTCGGAGCTTTGCGGTGTTTCAAAACAAAAAAAGTACACTCCTACTTATTTATCGTAAAACAAAATGTTCTCAGAGTTCCGTTATAACAGATGATTGATTTTAGAACAGACAAAGGTTTTTCCGAAACAAAGAATTATTTTTCCATATTTGCTACTTTTTCATAGACTTGCTTGTCAATGGCCTGTTTTACGTGAATAAAAAAATTCTTGTCATTCTCATTTTCTAATTTTAATGTTAAAGCCTCAAAGCTTCTGCCATTTTGAAATCGAATGGCTTTAATCCTCTTAGTAAGGTTCTTTAGTGCGCTTCCATCCAAATCAAAATAACTTGCCCCTTTGCAATTAAATTTGCTCCAAGAAATAAGGTTAATTTTAGTATTGTCCTCAAAAAGGATGGTCAAATCATCTTTTTCTAAACAAGTACCAAGTCCAAAAGATTTAATAAATAGCCCACTATACGCAAATACACCATTTTCAATTGAAAAAGTAGGCTTTAGGAAAAAACCCTTTTTCTGATTATCAGATGAAATACTTGCTCGCGTAAAAATAGATTCCTTATCTGTCATTATGTCCTTGTGATACAGAATTTTGATTTTATTTTGAGCAAAAACATTTATGCTAAAAAATAAAATTGATAGTAATAAAATATTTTTGATTTTTGATTTTTGAATTAATAAGTTAGGATTAACCACTTACTAAACAATGTTTTTAATGTAATTGAAAACGTAATTGTTTAATAAGAATAACAAAGGTACTCTTAATACGTCTATGATAAGGCTCGTTTTTAGTGATATTTAGGTTAAAGTTAGTTCGATATAGTTGTTGTAGCATCATAAATTCAGTGCCTCGAATAGTATAAAGCTTTTGAATTATTCATAAAAAAGCTAGCATTCTGAACATGACGTCATTTCATAATCGTGTTCATTATCTGATGTAAAGGATAGGCGGGGTTTATTTCTAGCAATTTTAATTTGGATTGCACCTCCTTTAGAAAATTTTGCTAATCGATAAGAACCAATACTCCAGATTCTTCTAATTTTTTATATTTTTGGTAAAGGATTTTGTTTTTGGAATTGGTGAATTTTAATATAGTGCAAAGCTGATGACCAAAAGCTCTAATTCCCGATTTGGAAATATTGTTTTTCCAGATCCGTAAAAAAGGAAATCAATTAGAGGTTCAAAATGATAATTTTACGAAAAAAAACTTATAAACTTCTAATAAAAACAAGTTTGTGATCAATCTATTAAATAGTGCAAATCTATTAGCAGTAGCAACATAACCATAGCATTTCGATTGTTTTAAAAAGTAACATTCAAGTTTTTTTAAAAAAAATTATCCCCAAGAAGCATCAAGCCTTTTGGGGATAATTCCTATTGATAACCACGATATGTTGATTCTTATTTCTTTTAGATTTCAAACCAAAAAGATATTTTACAGGAAATCACATTCTTTTTTACGAATAATAAGTGTTGAAATCCTATCTACTGAGCATCAGGACTCTTTGTTTTGTGCTCCAACTGATATTTAAATAATTTGTAGATCGTAGTTGTTGGTCTTTGTTAGATTAGTCAACTAAAGTAGAATGGTTCAAATCGATAAATTTGAAAAAAAACATATGATTGATTTTCCAAATTCTGATAAAAATTCAATCCAGATTGTTGTTGAATCTAAGTAAAACAGGGATAATATTTTATCTAGATTCATTTATCCAAGCATTAATTTTTGTTTCCAATAAAGCCAATGGCATTACTCCGGATTCTAATACTTTTTCATGGAATTTCTTAATATCAAATTTAGCACCCATCTTAGTTTCCGCTTTTTTGCGAAGTTCCATGATTTTTAATTGGCCAATTTTATACGACAGCGCTTGTCCTGGAATCGCCATATAGCGCTCAATTTCTGGAATAATGCTTGCTTCACTTTCGGCTTCGTTTTCTAACGAATATTTAATGGCTTGCTCTCTAGTCCACCCTTTAGAATGTAATCCGGTGTCAACTACTAATCGAACTGCACGGTGCATTTCATTGCCCAGCATTCCAAAATATTGATACGGATCTTGGTACAATCCAAGTTCTTTTCCTAAACTTTCTGTGTATAAAGCCCAACCTTCGCCATAAGCGCCAAACCAATTGAATTTTCTGAAATCAGGTAAATTTTTATTTTCTTGTTGCAAGGATATTTGAAAATGATGACCCGGAATGGCTTCATGCAAGAACAAATCTTCATCGCCATACATATTATAATTCGCTACATCAGGAATGGGAACATAGAAAATACCGGGACGCGTACCGTCAGCAGTTCCTTGATTGTATTCCGCACTAGCTGTTTTTTCTCTAAAAGCTTCGGTTCGTCTGATTTCAAATTTCGTTGCGGGTTGCAAAGCGAATAACTTATCCACATTTGGTTTGATGCGTGTATAAATGCTTTGGAAATTAGCAATAACTTCTTCTGGTTTGGTGAAAGGTTTTAATTCTTTCTTGTTTCTCACTTCTTCAAAGAATTCCTGTAAAGTGCCCTTGAAGCCTACTTGGGTTTTCACCTTTTCCATTTCGGCAGTCAAGCGGGCTACTTCTTTTAATCCTAATTCATGGATTTGTTCAGGAGTCATTTCAGTAGTGGTCCATTGTTTTACGTAGGCTGCATATAATTCTTTTCCAAAAGGTAAACTCCCTATTCCGCTAGTTGCTCTGGAGGCAGGAAGGTATTCTTTATTTAGGAAATCGGCCATTTTCTTGTACTGCGGAATCAGTTTAGTGTTGATTGTCGCTGTATATTTTGCCGTCAAATCTTCTTTTATACTATCAGGAAAAGAGGCAGGCATCAGTTTGATAGCCGAATAAAATAAGTTGTCTTGTATATTTGGCGTAGCCATTTCCGCAAATTGTGGAACCAATTTTACCGTTAATGATTTTGGTAATACGACACCTTTTGCAATTCCTTTTTTCATGTAGACCATCGCTGAATCGATCCAAACAGCATATTTATCCATTCTTTTTAGGAAATTGGTGTAATCTTTTTCTGTTTTAAAAGGTTGTGCGCCGGTTCCACCTGCAAATTGTCCCATAGTTAGATGCGTTCCCCAAAATTGGTGAACAGGAAGTAAATTTGTAGGCTGTTTTAATAAATCTTTCCCAATTTCAACTTCCCATTTAATGATTTCGTAACTGTTTTTTTCCTCCGCAGATAAGTCCTCGATGGCGATATTTTGCAGGGCTGATTGGTATTTGTTGAGGAACGCTTCTTGCGATTTTCTGAAACTGTCTGTCATTTCAAACTGCAGTTGATCGTTGTATTGGTTTTGACCACTTTGAGTCGCATCTAATGGATTCATCGCGTTTTTGTCGTCAAAATAGCTTTTGGTCAGACTGCTGAAGTCTTGTTTTTTATCTTCCGATTTACAATTAACCAGCAATAGTGAAGCGGTTACGAAAAGCAAAAAAATGGTTGTTTTTCTCATGATGTGGGTTTAGTTATAGATTAAGCTAATTTATCGATTTTTTTTCAATTTTAAATATAAGAATAGTTTTTTGGCTGTAAAAGTGTCTTTATATGTCATAAAATTTAGTTAACGCGTCGCTGCCGTTCTTGTTTTAAAAACATTTCGGTTAAATTTACCTTTCTACTTAATCAAACCTAAATGAGAAAAAAATCCTTTTTTATTTTGTTAGTCATTGGAAATATGCTAACAATTAAAGCACAAGAAAAACAAGAAAATACTACTATGAACCCATTTTTTCACGCCTACGACACGCCATTTAATGTGCCGCCTTTTGACAAAATTAAAAATGAACATTTTAAACCCGCTATTTTAGAAGGAATCAGTAAGCATGAGTCTGAAGTTAATGCTATTGCAAATAATACGCTGCCAGCCACTTTCGAGAATACAATTCTTGCCATGGAAAATGCTGGAGAATTATTGTCAAATGTGAATACGGTTTTTTCGAATCTAAATTCGGCAAATACTAACAAAGAGATTCAGACTATTGCCAAAGAAATAGCACCAAATCTTTCCGCTCACAGAGATAATATTTATTTGAACGAGAAATTATTTGCAAAAGTAAAAACGCTTTGGGACAAAAAAGAAACGCTGGGCCTTAATTTAGAACAAGCAAAAATTTTAGATAATGCCTACAAAGATTTTGTTAGAAGCGGAGCCAATTTATCAAGTGCAGACAAAGATATATTGCGTAAAATAAATGGAGATCTTTCACTGACTAGTTTAAAATATGGTCAGAATATTTTGGCGGAGACCAATTCCTACGAGTTGGTTATTGATAATAAAAAAGATTTAGCGGGACTACCACAAGGGTTAATTGATGCTGCCGCTGTTGATGCTAAAGCAAAAGGCAAAGAGGGAAAATGGGTTTTTACTCTTTCTAATTCTAGCGTGATGCCATTTTTGCAATACAGTTCCAATAGAGAATTGCGCAAACAAATTTGGAATGCATATCAAACGAGGGGGAACCAAGATAATGAGTTTGACAACAAGAAAAATGCAATTGAGTTAGCAAATCTTCGTGGACAAAAAGCGAGATTGTTAGGCTTTAAATCACACTCCAATTATGTCTTAGAAGAATCGATGGCTAAAACGCCAGAGAATGTGAATAAGCTATTGAATGATTTGTGGAAACCAGCTTTGGAAATAGCCAAAACGGAAGCCGCCGATATTCAGAAAATGATGGCTAAAGAAGGAATTAAAGGTGCCGTGCAACCGTATGACTGGAGGTATTACACAGAAAAAATCAGAAAAGAACGTTTTGATTTAGACGAAGAAGAATTAAAACCTTATTTCAGTTTAGAAAATGTTAGAAAAGGCGTTTTTCAAGTAACCGAAAAGCTTTACGGGCTTCAGTTTAAAGCACTGACGAATGTTCCAAAATATCATGAAGATGTTACCGTTTGGGAAGTGACTGAGAAAGACGGGACCCATTTGGGTGTTTTATACATGGACTTTCATCCGCGTGAATCAAAACGTGGCGGCGCTTGGATGACCTCGTACAGAACTCAAAAAACTGTTGACGGAAAACGTGTGGCTCCGGTAGTTTCTATTGTTTGTAATTTTACAAAACCATCAGCTAATGCTCCGGCACTTTTGACATTTGATGAGGTTACGACTTTCTTTCACGAGTTTGGACATTCTTTACACGGAATGCTATCTAATGTGACGTATAAAAGTTTAGCAGGAACAAGTGTTCCAAGAGATTTCGTAGAACTTCCTTCTCAAATTATGGAGAATTGGGCAGCTGAGCCAGAGGTTTTAAAAATGTATGCAAAACATTATAAAACGGGTGAAGTGATTCCGGAAACATTGGTAAATAAATTAAAAAAGGCAGGTACTTTTGATCAAGGATTTACTACAACAGAATATCTTGCAGCTTCCTTGTTAGATTTAGAATACCATTCGCAAACCAAAGACATTACCGTTGATGCAAATGCTTTCGAAAAAGCTGCAATGACTAAAATTGGTTTAATTTCATCTATTATTCCAAGATATCGAAGTACGTATTTCAGTCATATATTCTCTGGAGGATATTCTTCAGGATATTACAGCTACATCTGGTCTGGAGTTTTAGATACAGATGCTTTTGAAGCGTTTAAAACAACCACTTTGTTCAATCCTGAAAAAGCCAAATTGTTCCGTGAGAATGTTTTGGAAAAAGGAGGAACAGAAGACCCAATGGTTTTGTACAAACGTTTCCGTGGAGCTGAACCAAGTATTGAACCATTGTTGAGAAAACGTGGTCTAGATAAAAAAGAAGATACATTTAAAAGAATAAAAGGATAAAGCTAGTTTTCTTTTAAAAACAAAAAACCCTACAACATGAATAATTTGTTGTAGGGTTTTTTATTGTTGTTCAAAAAAAATTATCCATGATACACTCGCGAAGCAATTATTTTGTCTTCTCTAATGTCTAATACTTCTGCCACCAGTAAATCTTCTTCGCCAGTAACTGTTCTGATGTATTCCATAAAAACGCGGTCACCATTGGCGGTAAGCGATTTCACTTTATAATTCAAGCTAGGTAAACGCTCAAAGGCATCTTTCCACCATTCTCGCAGGGCTTCTTTGCCGGTAACAAAACCTTCACTTTCGGGTTTAAATATTTTTAGTTTTGGGCTAAAATGTACTGCATCCTCGTCATACAAGGATAATAGTTTTTCTAATTCTTTATTGTTGAAAGTTTCAAACCATTTAAAAGCAATTGATTGTAATTTTTCTGGTGTCATACTTATTTGAGATTGAATTTTTAATAAAAAAATCCCATTTCGCTACGCAAAAGGGATTTCATATTTATAATTTTAAAGAAATATTAAACGTTCTTTAAATTAATAATTTCTTGTTCAGTAAGCAATCTCCAGTTTCCTCTTGGCAAATTCTTTTTAGTCAAACCAGCAAAAGCAACTCTGTCAATTCGCAATACATCATAACTGAAATGTTCAAAAATATTTCGAACCACTTTCACGTTAGCAGATCTCAACTGTAAGCCAATTTCGCTTTTTGCTTCTCCATCAATGTAGCTTATGTCTTCTACAAAAACACGATGTCCGTCAAGAGTCAGTCCTTTATTTATTTTTTCTAAATCCTCAAATTTTAAGTTTTTGTCTAATGAAACTTGGTAAAT
Organism: Flavobacterium sp. W20_MBD1_R3; assembly: GCF_052119725.1. Classification (NCBI taxonomy): domain Bacteria; kingdom Pseudomonadati; phylum Bacteroidota; class Flavobacteriia; order Flavobacteriales; family Flavobacteriaceae; genus Flavobacterium; species Flavobacterium sp. W20_MBD1_R3. The sequence continues at coordinate 354,362 of NZ_JBGQOR010000002.1, read as the reverse complement.
TTTAGATGATTTTTGACTTGGTAACGTAAATTTACGAATCATATCCGTATCATTCGTGAACAATAATAAACCAGTTGTATTCTTGTCCATTCTTCCTACAGCTCCAATTTTTGCAGTCGTAGAACCTTTAACCAATTCCAATACGTTACGATATTCCTGACCTTCGTCCATCGCAGTTGTGAAGTTTTTAGGTTTGTTCAGTAAGATGTATACTTTTTTCTCTGGAGTCAAAGTGGCGCCGTCAAAATTTACAACATCACCAGGTTTTACCATATATCCCATTTCGGTAACAGGAATTCCGTTTACTTTAACAGTTCCGGATTGAATATAAATATCAGCATCACGACGCGAGCACGCACCAGAATTAGCGATGTATTTATTCAATCGAATTTCATCTTTTACTTTCGGTCTCTTTGGCGCTTGATTTTGTTTTTTCTCTACCTTATCAGTAGCAACTTCGGCAACTTTAGTAGTAACTTTAACTTTTTTTGGCCCTTGAGCGCGCTTCTGCATGGCAGGTTTTGGCTTATTCGAACTTGGTCTGGAGCTACTTGCTCTAGGACCACTTTTCTTATTATTGCCTTCCTTGTTATTCATAATATTCCAATAATTTGTGCAAATATACTATTTATATAATTGGCAATCAATATCAGCCAATTATAAAAAGACGAGTAGCCAAGTTTATAACGAAGTTAAAAATTAAATTTATTTTTTGGAGCTATTTCCCGCTATCGTTTCAATCTTTCTAGTCCTGAACTTGTTTCAGTATCCTGAAACAAGTTCAGGACTAGAAAGGATTTCCTCTACTATCGGGGCTAAACGAATGGAGATATTTGAGAGTTTTCAGAAATATTATTATGAATTTCCTGCAAATTTTTTTTAACCTGATAGATATTTAATAATGAATTCTAAGACCTATAATGTTCAGAAAACAGTGCAGGATAAAACAAGATGAATTAAAAGATTTTCTTGTTTTCTGCACTTTCCTAGCCCAATAACATTGAAAATCATTTATATAACTTCTAGGCTTTTAAAGGCTGGAAGCTATATAAAATTGCAAATAATAGCAGGTAACAGATATTGTAACGCTATTTGTTTTTTTCTAAATCATCAATTTCAGCATCACTGGGTTCAATAATGTCAATTTTGGGTTCAATAAAATCTTGTTCGTTAGCCAGTGTTTTGTTTAAAGTAAGCACTAAAGCAGGAAGCAACATCAAATTAGACAGCATTCCGAACAATAAGGTCAACGAAATTAATCCGCCCAGCGCGATCGTTCCCCCAAAACTGGACAACATAAATACTGAAAATCCAAAGAACAACACGATAGAAGTATAGAACATGCTCAAACCGGCATCCGTAAATGTAGCATATACTGATTTGCGGATTTTCCAATTGTTTTTCTTTAGTTCTTCACGGTATTGCGACAGGAATCGCACGGTGTCATCTACCGAAAGTCCAAACGCAATTCCAAAAACCAATATTGTTGATGGTTTCAGCGGAATGTCCAGAAAGCCCATGATTCCTGCAGTTAGCATTAACGGTAACAAATTTGGAATAATCGAAACCAATACCATTTTGAACGAACGGAACATAAAAGCCATCAAAAGCGCGGTCAGGAAAAAGGCAAATGCAAGCGACGAAAGTAAATTGTCTAGCAGGTAACCGGTTCCTTTCTGGAAAACTAGTGCTTTTCCTGTGATGGTCACTTTGTATTGATTAGGCGGAAAAATTTTATCGGCTTTTTTCCGAATCTCAGCTTCAATATTAGCTATGTTATCGCCGTTTTCATCACGCATAAATGTCGTGATTCGGGCAAATTGTCCTGTGGAATCCACATAGCTTTTCATCAGATTGTCCTTCGAATTTTTTGTAGCGTTTTTTGCATACGACAAAATAAACGACTGTTCCTGAGAACTTGGCAATTCATAATAATCTGGGTTTCCGTTGTAATATGCTTGTTTGGAGTATTTTACCAAATTCACAATCGAAATGGGTTTTGATAATTCGGGAATTTCGTCAATGGTTTCCTCCAGCTCGTCCATTCGCCTCAGCGTAGACAATTTCATGACTCCTTTTTTACGCTTGGTGTCAATCATAATTTCCAGTGGCATTACGCCGTCAAATTCTTTTTCGAAGAAAACAATGTCTTCAAAAAAGGCTTCTTTTTTCGGCATGTCTTCAATCAAACTGCCGGAAATTCGCATTTCATAGATTCCTACAATGCTTATGACTAGAAGAACAATCGAAACGACATAAATTGAAAATCGATTGTATTTTATGTTTCTCAGAATCCAATCCATAAAAACCTTCACATAATTTCGGTCTAAATGCTCCATGTGACGCTCTTTTGGAGCCGGAATATAACTGTGAAAAATAGGGATGACAATAATGCATAAAAAGAAAAGTGCCATGATATTAATAGAAGTCACAACTCCAAACTCTAATAATAATTGATTGTTAGAAGCAATAAACGTAGCAAAACCTATGGCTGTGGTGAGATTTGTCATCAAGGTTGCCATTCCCACTTTGGTAGTGACACGTTGTAATGCTTTGGCTTTGTTGTGGTGAATCTTGTACTCCTGATGGTATTTATTAGTCAGGAAAATACAATTCGGAATTCCGATGACAATTATTAAAGAAGGAACTAAGGCTGTCAAAACCGTGATTTCATAATTCAATAATCCTAGAAAACCAAAAGACCACATGACACCAATAATAACAATGATTAGAGATATTAATGTCGCTCTAAAACTTCTAAAAAAGAAAAAGAAAAGCAAAGAGGTGACTAATAATGAAGCTCCAATAAAGATACTAATTTCATCAGTGATGGTTTTTGCATTCAGCGTTCGGATGTAAGGCATTCCTGATACGCGTAGGTTGATTCCCGTTTCTTTTTCGAATATTTCGACTGCGGGAACCAATTTATCAAGAACAAAATCTTTTCTTGCAGCCGTATTTACAATTTTTTTATCCATGTAAATAGCAGAGCGAATGCTTCCCGATCTTTTGTTGAAAAGCAGTCCTTCATAAAAAGGCAGATCATTGAACAGTTCTTTTTTGATTTTTTGAAGATACGCCGGATCAACAGTTTTGCTTTGATCCACAAAAGGAACTAGTTCAAAGGTTTCCAGTGAATCATTTTTTTGTAATTTCTTTAAGTCATTGAGCGAAACGACTAAATCAACGGCTTTGTCTCCTTTGAGCGTATTCATCATTTTACTCCAAGACGCGTAGGCTTTTGGCGTAAATATGGCGTTATCCTTTACACCGATGATGACCAGATTTCCTTCTTCGCCAAATTTATTCAAAAAGGCATTGTACTCAATATTTACAATATTATCATCCGGCAATAAATTGGCTTCGGTAAAAGTGAAGTGGATATTTTTCCATTGTAGTGCTAAAAGCGCCGTTATCACAATAATAATGGATAACATTAATATTCTATTTCTAAGGACAATCCGGGCTATTAATTCCCAAAAGCCTAAACTAAACCACTTAATCATAATTCATTTATAAAGATTGCAAAGGTAGTCAAAACCACTATAGATCATAGGTTTTAGCCAAAACTTTTTGCTTGTCATTGCCGTTATTCAAGGTACTTTTTTTTATTTATAATTAAATTAATTTATAAGATATAAATGATACATTTGAGTTCTCATTTTCAGTATTTATAGTGGAGGCGTAGGTTATAAAAGAGTATATGAAAAAATATAAAAACACAGTATTTTATTTGGTGATAACCGGCGGTTTTTCTGCTTTGATGTATTGGATTATAACTAAAGGAAAGCATCTTGAAGTGGCCGAAACAATTGACACACCTGAAAGTGGAAAAGGTTCGTGGGGTGATTTTTTAGCTTCGATACAACATAATTTTCAGGATCCTTTGGCTATTTTATTGGCACAAATTATCACTATTATTCTTGTGGCTCGAGTTTTTGGTTGGATTTTTAAGAAAATTGGTCAGCCATCCGTAATTGGGGAAATTATAGCGGGAATTGTACTTGGACCATCGTTGTTAGGATTATATTTTCCTGAATTTTCAGTGGCTTTATTTCCGGTTGAATCCTTAGGCAATTTAAAATTTTTGAGCCAGATAGGTTTAATACTATTTATGTTTGTTATAGGAATGGAACTTGATTTGAAAGTACTGAAAAACAAAGCTAATGAAGCTGTAGTAATCAGTCATGCCAGCATCATAATCCCTTTTACTCTTGGAATAGGACTGGCATATTTTGTGTACAATCGATTTGCTCCCGAAGGCGTCAAGTTTTTATCTTTTAGTTTGTTTATGGGAATTGCGTTAAGTATCACTGCTTTTCCGGTTTTGGCCAGAATTGTGCAGGAACGAGGAATTCATAAAACCAAACTTGGAGCCATCGTTATTACGTGCGCAGCTGCGGATGATATTACTGCTTGGTGCATTTTGGCCGTGGTTATTGCCATAGTCAAAGCAGGAACTTTTGTTAGTTCATTATACATTATTATGTTGGCAGTTATTTATGTTGCTGCTATGATTTTTATTGTAAAACCATTCTTGAAAAGAATTGGGGATTTATATGGTTCCAAAGACACTATCATCAAACCAGTTGTGGCTATCTTCTTTTTGGTTCTTATCATTTCGTCGTATGCTACGGAAGTAATTGGGATTCATGCGTTATTTGGCGCATTTATGGCGGGAGCTATTATGCCTGATGTTCCAAAATTCAGAACCATTTTCATAGAAAAAGTAGAAGATGTGGCGTTAATACTTTTACTGCCGTTGTTCTTTGTGTTTACGGGTTTGAAAACAGAAATTGGACTTATCAATGATCCGTATTTATGGAAAGTAACCGGTTTTATTATTTTGGTTGCTGTAGTGGGGAAATTTCTGGGAAGTGCTTTGGCAGCCAAATTTGTAGGACAGAGTTGGCGTGACAGCCTTACGATTGGCGCCTTAATGAACACCAGAGGTTTGATGGAATTGATAGTTCTAAATATCGGATTGGAGCTTAAAGTTTTGACTCCGGAGGTATTTACCATGATGGTAATTATGGCTTTGGTTACCACATTTATGACTGGACCGGCTTTGGATTTAATCAATTACATCTTTAAAACTAAAGATGGTGTTGAAATTATGGAATCAACAAACCATAATAAATACCGAATTCTAATTTCGTTTGGGAACAATGAAAAAGGAAAATCATTATTGCGATTGGCCAACAGTTTAATAAAAAAACAAAAAAGTACCTCCAGTATTACCGTTATGCACTTATCTTTGAGTGATGAGGTGCATACTTTTAACATGGAAGATAAAGAAAAAAATAGTTTTTATCCCATTGTTGAAGAATCCCAACTGCTGAAACAGGATATTACCACGATTTTTAAAGCAACAATGGATATTGAAACCGAAATTGCTGATGTAGCCAATCAAGGCGATTATGATTTGTTATTGATCGGGTTGGGAAAATCAATATTTGAGGGTACCATTCTTGGCAAAGTAATAGGTTTTACCACACGAATCATCAATCCTGATCGTTTGATCGATAAGTTTACAGGGAAAGAAGGCTTGTTCGAAAACTCTCCTTTTGACGAAAGAACAAGACAGATTATCTTGAAAACTAAAATGCCAATCGGGATTTTGATTGACAAGGATTTACAGCACGTGAAGCATGTTTTTATTCCTATTTTCAGTCCTGAAGATTCTTTTGTAATTGATTATATTCAAAAATTGGTATACAATAATAATGCTAAAATTGTTATATTGGATGTGAATGGACATCTATCAACTAATTTTGTGATGAATAGCGCTATAGATTCTTTGGAACAAAAATATCCAAATAACATTGGTTTAATAACCGATAAAACAATTACAGAGGAACTATTGGCGCAGCAAGACCTAATGCTAATTAGTCTCGAAAGTTGGAAAGCACTTGTAGATTTAAGAAGTGATTGGTTGCGCGGTGTTCCTTCGGTATTAATTTTAAAACAATAACATGAACTGGATTTTATTAATTATTGGCGGTCTTTTTGAAGTGGGTTTTGCCACTTGTCTAGGCAAGGCCAAGGAAAACACTGGAATGACGGCAACATTATGGTTGGGCGGATTTTTAACCTGCTTAACGATCAGCATGGTTTTGCTTTACAAAGCCACACAAACTTTGCCTATTGGTACTGCTTATGCAGTTTGGACGGGAATTGGGGCAGTGGGAACGGTTCTTGTTGGAATTTTTGTATTTAAAGAACCGGCTGATTTTTGGCGAATTTTCTTTATCACTACTTTGATCAGTTCTATTATAGGATTAAAATTTGTTTCGAGTCATTAGCATAATTTGATACCTTTTCAGGTAGCCTTTTTTATTTTTGATAGACCACACAAAATTAGAGTTAATGTTTCTAATACCCTTACTCACAACCTTTAATCCAATAGCAATATAAATACTATGATTTTAACGACAACGAACTCAATCGAAGATTATAAAATACTCGAGTACAACGGCATTGTTTCAGGAATTGCAATTAACATGCAAAAAATGGGCTTGACTTTTAATATGCAAAAATACTACGACGGTATTAGTGAAAGTATTTCAGAAGTCAGAGAAAAGGCATTTGCTAATTTAAAATTAAATGCTGAAAAAATCAATGCCAATGCAGTTGTAGGAATTCAAGTAGATGTTGAACTTAAAAGTAGCGAAAGTTTAATCACAGTAATGATAACAGGAACAGCAGTAAGTATTGTTAAACGGTAGGTAGCTTCTGATACTAGTTCTTTTTTTAGAAGAATTAGTTTAGAAATAAACAAATGGAGCTACCAAGTCGTGATAACAACCATAAAAAAAACCGCCTTGTTCCATAACAAGACGGTTTTATGGTATTTACAATCAGGTTTACACCTTCATGATTTCAGCTTCTTTCACCACTAAAAGTTCATCTATTTTACGGATATACGTGTTGGTTAAGTTTTGAACTTCTTCTTCAGCACTTTTACAAATGTCTTCTGAAGTTCCGTCTTTTTCTAATTTTTTGATTTCAGTGTTAGCATCTTTTCTGGCATTTCTGATACCTACTTTAGCATCTTCGGCTTCAACTTTGGCTTGTTTAGCAAGATCGCGTCTTCTTTCCTCAGTTAGTGCAGGTACGCTTATAATGATTACATCACCGTTATTCATTGGGTTAAAACCAATGTTTGCAACCATAATTGCCTTCTCGATAGGATGCAACATGTTTTTTTCAAAAGGTTGTAACGTAATTGTTCGGGCATCAGGTACACTAATTTTTGATACCTGAGAAAGCGGCGTCGCGGATCCGTAGTAATCAACAAAAACACTTCCTAGCATGGCCGGAGATGCTTTTCCAGCACGAATATTTAAAAATTCTTTTTCTAAATGCGCAATAGAACCCGTCATTGATTCTTTGGTACTATCTAATATAAATTCAATTTCTTCAGTCATTTTTTTAGGTTTTGGGTTTTAGGTTTTAGAATTTTGGAGACATCCAAGAACTATAACCAGGAACCATTAACTATATATTTACTACGGTTCCTATGTTTTCTCCTTTGCAGATTTTCAATAAGTTCCCTACTTTATTCATATCGAAAACTACGATTGGTAATTTATTTTCCTGGCTTAATGTAAATGCAGTCGTATCCATTACATTCAATCCTTTTTTGAGAACATCATCAAAGGAAATAAAGTCGAATTTCACAGCAGCTGGATTCTTTTCTGGATCACAATCATACACACCATCTACCCGAGTTCCTTTTAGAATTACATTAGCATTGATCTCAATACCACGCAAAACTGCTGCGGTATCTGTTGTAAAATATGGATTTCCTGTGCCAGCTCCAAAAATTACAATCCTTCCTTTCTCTAGGTGTCGATCTGCTCTTCTTTTGATATACGGTTCAGCTATGGATTCCATTTTTAACGCCGTTTGCAAACGGGTTTTCATTCCTTTTTCTTCCAATGCACCTTGCAATGCCATTCCGTTGATCACAGTGGCCAGCATTCCCATGTAATCTCCTTGCACTCTGTCCATTCCTGCACTGGCTCCGGCAACTCCTCTAAAAATATTTCCACCACCTATCACGATCGCTATTTCTACTCCTTTGTCATGAATTAATTTAATTTCATCAGCATATTCAGCTAGTCTTTTTGGGTCAATTCCGTATTGTAAGTCGCCCATTAAAGCTTCTCCACTTAGTTTCAGAAGAATTCTTTTGTATTTCATGTGTGTGTTGAGTTGATTGGTGCAAATATAGACATATTCTGTTTTTTACAAAATGGGTTATTTAAATATTATAAATTTAGTTTTTCGTACGATTTTTTTGCGGCTTCATAGCCAATGTTAAATACGGCGTCCATTTTAATTCGGTTGGTTTCAAAGGTACTGTATAGGCATAAATCCTTTGGCTCGATGACCCAATCGCAATTATTAAATTTATGATTATTTGAATTTGCCGAAAGAATATCAAAAGCTCTAGTCGTTACGGCTTTTATTGAATTCAAATCCTTAGCTTCTATTTTTTGAATGGGACTCACATAAATACCAATCACAGTATCGCATTGTCCTTGCAAAATATCAGTTGGAAAATGATTCAATATGCCACCATCACTATAAATATTTCCTTTTATCTCATAAGGAGATAAAATACCCGGAAATGCCGAAGAGGCTAATATTGCATCTGTAATTTTGGTGTCAGGAGCAAATATTTTTAATTTTCCCCGAACCATATCGGTAGCCGTAATTTGAATTGGAATTTTTAAATCGCCAAGTACAGCATCTTTAAAAATTGTGTGAAAATAACTTTTGAAGGATTCTGAATCAATAAGTCCCGCTTTTTTGAAGGTTAAATGTTTCCAATGAAAAATATAGATGGACTTGAAGAATTCCAGAATTTCCTCCGGTGTCTTTCCCCAAGCATACATGGCGCCAACAATAGAACCTGCGCTTGTACCTGCTATCTGTATCGGGCGAATATTTTTTTCTTCTAGAAATTTAATCACCCCCGCATGAGCAATCCCTTTAGAACCTCCGCCGGAAAGTACTAATCCTATTGATTTTGTTTTTAAATCCATCTTTGTTATTTGCTATAAAATTAGTCTTTTTGTAGAATTGAAAGTGATATAAGTCATGTTTAAAGTTTATTTTTATGGTAACTTTGTCAAAAATATTTCCTTAATTATGAAAATTCCAATAGCTAAAGCATTATTCAACAGTCATTCCTACACAGAATATAGAAAACTTATTTCAGATTTATTACTCGAAGGAAAATCAACCGGAAATGAACAATCCGAAGATTTGACGCATTACAGTACATTGAATGAAACCCGTATGCATCGCTTGGATAAAACTATTAAAATTTCGGAAGAAAACCTTCTTCAGTTAAAAAATTTGAAAAGCGAATACATTTGGATAGTTATTTCGGAAGGTTGGTGCGGTGATGCAGCGCAGATTTTGCCAATCATGAATAAAATGGCAGAGGAATCCGGTAAAATAGATTTTAGAATTGTGTTGCGTGATGAAAATGAAGAATTGATGAACTTGTATTTGACTAATAAAAATAAATCAATTCCAATATTGATAATTGTAAATAAAGAAACAAGCGGCATATTAGGTAGTTGGGGTCCAAGACCTAAGGTAGCAACTGATTTAGTAGCTAATTACAAAAAAGAATTTGGTGTTATTGATGAAACACTTAAAACCAATTTACAACTCTGGTATTTGCATGATAAAGGCGTTACTACACAAAACGAATTGGTTGCTTTGATGCTTGATATAGAGCGCTAGTTTTATTGGAAATTTACTAAGGAAAGCCCTAAACTAATACTTCCACTGTCTTTTTGATTGTGAATAGGAATCGCATAATGGCTTAGTTCAATGAATATAATAAGGTCATCCGGCGTTTGAACGCCCAAACTTATCTTTTTGTAATCTCCAAATAGATTTCCGCGACCTAGTGCCATTACTTTTCCTAAACCTAACTGAAGTGCTATTCTGCTGTCCTCACCAATTTTTGGACTTAATTTCAAATTTGCAAAAACAGGAACAACAACCAATTTGTCTGCCCACTTCCAGTCTATTCCCGAATGAATCCCTAAACTGATCCATTTGTTATGGTGTATTCCATATCCTAATTTACTGTTTAACCCATCGGGTAAAAACCATAAATTGTTAGTATTGCCATTTAGATCAGTTTCTCCTCGATCCTGATTTCCTTTGATAGCAATAGCAACGTCAAATTGTATATATGTAAATTTCTTGCTTTGTGAAAAAGCTGAAAATGTAGAAAGTAATAAAACAGCTGAGAGTATAAAAAGTCTCATAATGCTACTTATTTGGTTCTAAATTATCTTCAAAAATTGTAATATCTATGCTATCTTTTACATTATAATCTCCAATTTTGGTTCGTCGTAAAGCCGTTAAGTGCGAACCAGAGTTCATCGCCTGTCCAAAATCAAATGCCAGCGAACGAATGTAAGTTCCTTTGCTACAAACCACTCTGAAATCTATTTCAGGAAGTGCGATTCTGGTGATTTCAAATTCGTGAATGGTTGTTTTTCTAAAAGCAATTTCAATGGTTTCTCCTGCTCTGGCATGTTCATATAGTCGAACACCATCTTTTTTTATAGCTGAATAAATAGGTGGTTTTTGATCGATTTCGCCTAGAAATTGTTTTACGGTTTCATGAATTAAAGCCTCATCAATATGTTCCGTAGAGAAAGTTTGGTCTATTTCAGTTTCTAAATCGTACGAAGGTGTTGTGGCTCCAATACAAAAAGTTCCCGTATATTCTTTGGCTTGACCTTGAAGTTCAGTAATTCTTTTGGTGAATTTTCCAGTACAAACTAATAATAATCCGGTTGCCAAAGGATCTAATGTTCCAGCATGACCAATCTTGAATTTTTTTGGTAGCTTTAGTTTGGTTTTTAAAGCCCATTTCAATTTATTCACCGCCTGAAATGAAGTCCAATTCAAGGGTTTATCAATCAGTAAAATTTGTCCGTTTTGGTAATCTTCGGCTGTCTTCAAAAGGGTTTATTTAAAGTATGAAAAGTAGATCAATAAAAAGATCCCTACTATTATTCGGTACCAACCCCAAGGTTTGAAACCGTATTTTTTGATGATTTCTATGAAAAATTTAATCGCTAAAATAGCAACGATAAAAGCAACAACATTTCCTATTAAGAATAACTGAATGTTTTCGTTAGATTTTAAAATTAATTCATAACCTTTCATTTGTGACGTTTCGTAGGTTTTTAAGAATACTGAATAACAAGTAACGGCCATCATAGTGGGAACTGCCAAGAAGAAAGAGAATTCTGCTGCGGCATGACGTGTTAATCCTTGTTGCATTCCTCCAATAATTGAAGCAGCAGAACGACTTGTTCCCGGCATCATTGCTAAGCATTGCCAAAAACCAATAATTACAGCTTTTTTTACCGTGATATCTTCTTCTTTAATGACAGTTGGATTTTGAAAACGACTATCAATAAAAAGTAAAATAACACCGCCTAAAATTAATACAATCGCAATAGGGATGGGATCTCCAAGAACGGCTTCAATTTTTTCATCAAACAACTTTCCTAAAACCAAAGCAGGAATTACGGCATAAATAAGTTTGAGGTAAAAACTGAAGGCAACACTTTTTGAAGAGAAATCGAAAAATTTTTTCCAATATAAAGCAACTACAGCTAGAATAGCTCCAAACTGAATGGATACTTGAAAAAGTTTAACAAAATCATCTTCTTGAATTCCAAAATAGGAGCTCAGGAAAACCATGTGAGCTGTGGATGATACGGGTAGATATTCAGTTAATCCTTCGATTATAGCTATTAAAAAGGCTTGTAATGTATTCATTAGTTGGTGATCAGTATTTCGTTTTTCGTTTTTCGTTGTTGTAATATTGTATCATACAACCTATAACTCGTTACTGTTTATTGTTTTTTTGGATTTTTAAGAATGGCGTAAACAGTAATTCCAAAACCGATTAAAACGGTTGTTGGTGCCAGTCGGATTCTTCTGAAGTTAAAAATTTCTTCATTAAATACGTTTGGATCATCGCTGCCACCACCAGACATCAGAATAAATCCCAAAGCAATTACACCGATCCCGATTAATAGGATTTTATAGTTTATTTTATCAAAAAGGAAATCTTGTTTATGGTCGTCTTTTTTCATTTATATGGGATAATAAGGCTATTTTTTTAATACTAAATTTGGTGCTCTGCCTTTAAAAATTAATAAAGATCGTCAGTTCTTAAATTCAAGAAACGTTGGGTTGCAAAATGCGTACTCAACCAGGTGATTAAAATACCAATTCCTAGAACGCTAAGTAAAACAACTCCAATCATGGCTTTGTCTTCTAATATACCTAGGTTTGGAAAGTTGGTTTCCACATAAAGTAAAACGCCAACTAAAGCGATAATGGCTAAAAATGCACCAATCATTCCTAGTTTGATACTTCGCATCACAAATGGTTTTCTTATAAATGATTTGGTAGCACCCACCATTTGCATGGTTTTGATGATAAATCGATTAGAATGTATAGATAAACGCAACGAACTATTAATTAGTAAAGCGGCAATAAAAGCGAGAAAACCACTAATTATTAAAATCCACATACTTACTTTTTTGATGTTGTCATTCACCAGATTCACTAATTGTTTGTCATATACAATATCCGAAATCATCTTGTTTTTGCGCAAACCAGCTTCAATTTTAGTAATACTGTCCTTAACTACATAATCTCCTTTTAAGTGAATGTCATACGAGTTTTGTAACGGGTTTTCCCCTAGAAACTCCATAAAATCTTCACCAATAATGTCCGTATGTTGTTTTGCAGCAGCTTCTTTGGTAACATAATCGTAGGATTTTACAAAACGACTTGTTTTTAATTCAGTTCCAAAAGTCTTTAAAACCGTATCATTGGCTTCATTTTTGAAAAAAACCGTCATGGCAATATTTTCTTTGAAATCGTTAGCTAATTTTTTAGAATTTATAATGAAAAGACCCAATATTCCTAACAGAAATAACACCAAGAATACACTTAGCACTACTGAAAAATAGGAGGAAATTAACCGACGTTTTTGAAAATTATCAAAGGAAGAACTCATAGTTTACTGAAATTATTGGGTAAAAATAACAAAGAATTTCTTTATTTGAAGTTAATAACGTTCAAAGTTTCAACTTTCGTACAATAAACGTAAATTCGCTCCTTAAATTCATTTTAAAAACTAGTTTAAATAAAATTTGTTACAATGAAAAAAATTATAATTGGATTGCTTTTTTTGGTTTCATGTTCGGTTGCGTCACAAAACTTAAGATATGGATTGGTTACAGGAGCCAATTTTTATGATATTGAAATTAAAGGGTCATTAATTGGTAATTCTGGAGGTAGTTATTTTAATTTTGGGGGTTTTGTCGATTATAAATTAAAGGACAGATTTGGTGTTAAAGCCAATCTTATCTATACCAATACCGAAGAAAATGGATATTTCAAAATTATTAATAACCAACTTACTCCGTTAACGTTTTCTGATGCTAAATTGAAAACCCTTCAATTACATCCGCTTTTTAAATTTGATGTAAGAGGAGATTATAACAAAGGATTTCATTTCCTTGGAGGATTTAGAACGACTTATGTTTTAGATGCAAAATCCGATAAAAATCAAGATTTGGATGACTTCTATCATAAAGTAAACTTTGGCGGATTGATGGGATTTGGAACTACTTTTTTAAAAAATATCAGTTTTGAATTGGTTGGTGATTTTGACTTAAGTAATACGGTAACTATCGAGAATAATAAATCAAAAAATTTTGGAGGTTATTTTAATTTGTTATACAATTTGGAACCTTTGTTCAATAGAAACAAATGATATCAAACAAATTTTTAGGTCAGCAATACTATAAAATATTTTCTAAATAAAATGAAATACAATCCGAACGAAATAGAGGCCAAATGGCAGAAATATTGGTTAGAAAACGAAACGTTTAAAGCCGAAAACAACTCAACAAAACCTAAATATTACGTGCTTGACATGTTTCCTTATCCATCTGGAGCGGGATTGCACGTGGGACATCCGCTTGGATATATTGCTTCTGATGTGTATTCCAGATACAAAAGACACCAAGGGTTCAATGTATTGCACCCAATGGGCTATGACAGTTTTGGATTGCCTGCGGAGCAATATGCCATTCAAACGGGACAGCGTCCGGAAGATACGACTTCAGTAAATATTGATGGCGGAACGGATAAAGAAGGAAATAAAATTGCGGGATATAGAAAGCAACTGGACAAAATTGGATTCTCTTTCGATTGGAGCAGAGAATTGCGCACTTCAAATCCGGATTATTACAAACATACACAATGGATTTTTATCCAATTATTCAATTCTTGGTACAATAAAAACAACGATAAAGCAGAAGATATTTCTACTTTGGTTTCCATTTTTTCAACAGAGGGTAACGCAAATGTCAATGCCGTTTGCGATGAAAATATTGAAAGTTTTTCAGCAAATGAATGGAATGCTTTCGCAAAAGAACAGCAGGAGAAAATTTTGCTGCAATACAGATTGACGTATTTAGCCGAGTCTGAGGTGAACTGGTGTCCGGGATTAGGAACCGTTTTAGCAAATGACGAAATCGTAAATGGCGTTTCAGAACGTGGCGGTTTTACGGTTGTTCGTAAAAAAATGACGCAATGGAGCATGCGAATTTCGGCTTATGCGGAACGTTTGTTACAAGGTTTAAATGATATTGATTGGAGCGAAAGCATCAAAGAAAGCCAAAGAAACTGGATTGGAAAATCCGTTGGCGCAACAGTTTCTTTTAAAGTCGAAAGTCAAAAGTCAAAAGTCGAAAGTGAGCAACAATATATAGATGTTTTTACTACAAGACCTGATACTATTTTTGGAGTTACGTTTATGACATTGGCACCAGAACACGAATTAGTTTCTCAAATTACAACTCCACAACAAAAAGCAGAAGTGGATGCCTATATAGAAAAAACGTCAAAACGTTCCGAAAGAGAACGTATGGCCGATGTAAAAACTATTTCAGGAGTATTCACCGGAGCGTATGCAGAACATCCTTTTACGAAAGAGTCGATTCCGGTTTGGATTGGCGATTACGTCCTTGCGGGTTACGGAACAGGCGCAGTTATGGCGGTTCCTTGTGGGGACGAAAGAGATTACGCTTTTGCGAATTTCTATAAAGGTCAAGAAGGAATGACGGAAATCAAGAACATTTTTGATAAAGATATATCGGAAGCTGCTTTTGGAGCTAAAGATGGTTTTCAATTGGTAGATTCTGATTTTCTAAATGGATTAGATTATAAAAAAGGAACTCAAAAAGTAATTGCTGAATTAGAAAAAATAAACCAAGGAAAAGGAAAGATCAATTACCGTTTGCGTGATGCAGTTTTCTCTCGCCAGCGTTATTGGGGAGAGCCGTTTCCGGTCTATTATGTGAATGGCTTGCCGCAAATGATTGATGCGCAACATTTGCCAATCATCTTGCCGGAAGTAGAAAAATACCTGCCAACCGAAGAAGGTTTGCCGCCTTTAGGAAACGCTACGGTTTGGGCTTGGGACAGTGTTCAGTGTTCAGTGGTTAGTACTCAGTTAATGGATAATGTGACTATATTTCCTCTTGAATTGAACACCATGCCAGGTTGGGCTGGAAGTTCTTGGTATTGGATGCGTTATATGGATGCACACAATGAAAACGAATTTGCAAGCAAAGACGCTTTGGCATATTGGGAAAGTGTGGATTTATACATTGGCGGAAGCGAACACGCAACAGGTCACTTATTGTATTCCCGTTTTTGGAACAAATTCTTAAAAGACAAAGGTTTTGCACCAACCGAAGAACCTTTCAAAAAACTGATCAATCAGGGAATGATTTTGGGAATGAGTGCTTTTGTTTATGGTGTTTGGGTGGAAATTATTCATTCTTATGCTGCAAAAGATACTTTTAATGATGAGATTAATCTTGTTGAAGTTGAATGTCCAGGTCCCTTCTTTGTGAGTATTTCGAAAAATATGTTCGAATCAAGTCTATTTAAAGCTGATGAATATGGCATTGTAGATAACGCTGTTTTAGGGAGTTTAATTAAAAATAAATTTCCTGAACTGAAGTTTAGAGGTTTGGAGGTAAATGTAGATGAGGAATTCTACAACTATAAATGTTCTGCAGTAAAACTACACACGGATGTTAATTTAGTAAATTCTTCCGATGAATTAGATGTCGAAAAGTTTAAATTTTGGAGAGAAGATTATAAAGACGCAGAATTCATTACGGAAGAAAACGGAAAATTCATCGTTGGTCGTGAAATCGAAAAAATGTCTAAATCCAAATACAATGTCGTAACGCCGGATGATATTTGTAATGAATACGGAGCCGATACGTTGCGTTTGTATGAAATGTTTTTAGGACCATTGGAACAAGCGAAACCTTGGAACACGGCAGGAATTTCCGGTGTTTTTGGATTCTTGAAAAAACTGTGTCGTTTGTATTTTGATGATAATGGTTTGATTGTGACCAATGACGAACCAACCAAAGACAACTTGAAATCATTACATAAAACCATCAAAAAAGTGGCGGAAGATATTGAAGGTTTTTCTTTTAATACATCGGTTTCTCAGTTTATGATTTGTGTGAATGAATTGTCCACTCAAAACTGTCATTCTCGTGCAATCTTAGAACCATTAGCAATTGTGATTTCGCCTTATGCGCCGCACATCGCCGAAGAATTATGGTCGCTATTAGGAAATACAGGTTCGATTGCAACGGTTACTTTTCCTGTTTTTGAAGCTAAATATTTAGTAGAGAGCGAAAAGGAATATCCGGTTTCTTTTAACGGAAAAATGCGTTTCACGATGGTTTTACCTTTGGACTTAACCAAGGAACAAATTGAGGAAATCGTAATGAAAGACGAAAGAACCATCAAACAATTAGAAGGCAGAACGCCAAATAAGGTGATAATTGTTCCGGGAAAAATTATTAACTTGGTGGGATAATTATTCATTATTGCAATAATCATATTAATCCAAATTCTATTTTTAGAATTTGGATTTTTTATTTTTAATAAATAAAAAACGATGCAAACCTGTTTCAACCGCGCTATCCGTATTCCATTTCACCAATGCCAAATTGACATTATGAAAATTTGGTTCAGATTTTGATATTTGTTTTATAACTTTAAACAAAAAATAAAAAACAAAAATATGGGAATGGGTTATTTGATTCTTGCCGGAGCAATTATGCTTTTCAGCTGGTTAGTTAGTTCAAGACTAAAAAGTAAATTTGAACACTATTCGAAATTACAATTACAAAACGGAATGTCAGGCGCTGAAATTGCCGAAAAAATGCTTGCTGATAACGGAATTCGTGATGTGAGAGTGATCTCGACACCGGGACGTTTGACGGATCATTACAATCCCTCTGACAAAACCGTAAATCTAAGTGAGGCGGTTTACAATCAGCGAAATGCAGCAGCTGCTGCAGTTGCGGCACATGAATGTGGGCATGCCGTACAACATGCTGTAGGATATCAATGGTTGACAATGCGTTCTAAATTAGTACCCGTGGTGAATGTGGCATCAATGTACATGCAATGGATTTTGCTTGCTGGAATCTTGATGATAAAGACGTTTCCATCATTATTATTGGTGGGAATTGTTGTTTTTGCGGCAACCACTTTGTTTTCAATTGTTACTTTGCCGGTCGAATACGATGCGAGTAATCGAGCGTTAGCTTGGTTAGAAAACAAAAGAATGCTGACACAACAGGAGCAAGCAGGAGCTAAAGATTCCTTGAAGTGGGCTGCTAGAACGTATGTTGTGGCTGCTTTGGGGTCTATTGCTACGCTGTTGTATTATGTTTCGATTTATATGGGCGGAACCCGAAGAGATTAGATAAGTGGAGAATTATATAGAAAACCGTATTGTTTCGCGACAATATGGTTTTTTTTGTCTCTATTCTGTCATTTCGACGAAGGAGAAATCTCATTAAGTTATTTGGATTATGTGATTTCTCCTTCGTCGAAATGACAAAGTTTATGGAGTTGTAAAGGAATGAAATCCAGCTATAACTGAATCTGCCTGTCGATTTGTTGGTCTAGGGATATGAAGGTTTCTGTTCTGGAAACGCCCTCTATCGCTTGTATTTTAGTATTTAGTAATTGCATTAAATGCTCGTTATCGCGACAAATAATTTTTATCAAAATTGACCAGTTTCCGGTCGTATAATGGCATTCTAATACTTCAGGAATTTTCTTTAAATCACGCACCGCTTCTGGATTTCGGGCAGCTTTATCCAGATAAATCCCAACAAAAGCCATCGTATTATAACCCAAAATTTTATTGTTTACCGTAAATTTTGATCCCGAAATAACAGCAGACTGCTCTAGTTTTCGCAAACGTTGGTGAATGGCAGCTCCTGAAATTCCTATTTTATTAGCAATTTGCAATATTGGTTTACGGGCGTCTTCCATCAGGTCGCGTAAAATTTCTTTGTCGATACCGTCAATTTCTACGATTTGGGAATTGATTTTCATGTGTTGTTATTTTAAACTAAAATTGGGTATTTAGTTTGGATTGAAAAGCAAATTTAAGAAAAAAATGATCAAATTTAATATCGAGGGCGTTCAGTTACAAGTTTTTTTGTCATTTAGAGCGCAGTCGAGATACAAGAATTATTCTAGACTACTTGACAGTTGACGGTAGTGTTATTTTATAGGTACCATTCGTATAAGAAAAAGAACCTTTAGATGATTGTAAATTTTGACCAAAAAAAAGCCATTCGGATTGCGAATGGCTTTTAATTTTATAAAAAATATTTTTTATTTTCCTTTATTGACTTCAGCTATGTATTTTTCTAAAGCCATCGTCATCGAAGGGGTTTCCGGTGTTGGAGCAAGAATATCAATTCTTAAACCGTGATCCAAAGCTTCTTTTTGAGTGGTACTGCCAAAAACAGCAATTCTAGTATTGTTTTGTTCAAATTCCGGGAAGTTCATGAACAATGATTTTATTCCTGTTGGACTAAAGAAAGCCAAAACATCATAGTAAACATCAGCTAAATCAGACAAGTCACTCATTACTGTTTTGTAAAAAACAGCAGGCGTCCAGTCTACTTTTAGTGCATCTAGCGTCATTGGAGCGTCGGCATTTAATTGATCCGAAGCCGGCAACAAGAATTTTTCGTCTTTGTATTTTTTAATTAATGGCGATAAATCTGCAAAATCTTTTGGTCCTACATAGATTTTACGTTTTCTGTACACTACATATTTTTGGAGATAAAAAGCTACGGCCTCTGATTGACAAAAATATTTCAATCCTTCGGGAACTTTAAATCGCATTTCTTCCGCCACTCTAAAAAAGTGGTCTACTGCATTTCTACTGGTTAAAATAATTGCTGTGTAATGATTCAGATCAATTTTTTGAAGTCTTATTTCTTTTGCATTTACTCCTTCAACATGAATAAACGGTCTGAAATCAATTTTTACTTTATGCTTTTGTTGAAGTTCAAAGTAGGGGGAATTTTCGACTTTAGGCTCAGGCTGTGACACCAAAATTGTTTTCACTTTCATATTTTAACGTTTTCTAAGCACTCCCTTTTGTAAACCAATAATACATAAAATAATAGGGAGCTATTTCGAGAGCGCAAAGATATAAAATAAAATAAAACAACTTACCGAATATTAAATTTTGATAATTTTTTATTGAAATAAAATAAGTTATAACGTTGATTATCAGTATTAAGCCTATGATTAATAAAGGTATATTTCTTGAAATGGAGTCGTTATAGAACAAAATAATATTGAACGGAAGTATTAATAATCCAATATAGGTGCGATAAGTAACTTTTTGTAGGTTAAACTGCTCCATAAATTCTTCGATATTGAAGGATGTGGCAATTATTTTTTCTATCAAATATTTAGCTAAAACGAAGAAAATTAAGAATGTAAATATTTGAATGTAAAGCAACCAGTCGGTTTTTGTTGCAAGACCAAAATAGCTCAGAGAGATTTGGATAAAAAAGGCAAGAGAGATCACTTGGACTAAAAATAAAGAAACTGTAAATCCACTTTTTAAGTGACTGCTGTCTCGGTAAACTTTAGTATATTTATTAGAAAATAAAAGGTTGGCAAAATCACCAAACCGATTTTCAAAAACAGATTTAGTAATGGCTATAATAACAAACGACAGCACGAAAAGAGCGGTTGCCCAGTCCTTCGTCTCTGTTATTCTTGGATGAAGTATAGTTTCGATCATAACAGTGCAAAATTACTAATTTTTATATCATTCTTTTTATTATAATTTTAATAAGGATGAAATGGCATAAAAAGTTTACTTTTGCCGTGAAATTAGTCAAAAATATGAATGATTGTATTGTTATAATTCCTACCTATAACGAAATTGAAAATATAGAAAGCATAATTCGATCAGTGCTTTCGCAACACAAACCTTTTCATGTTCTTATTATTGATGATAATTCTCCGGATCACACTGCTGATAAGGTCGTTTTACTTCAGAAAGAATTTGCAGGCCGTTTATTTTTAGAAAAAAGAGATAAAAAATCAGGTTTGGGAACGGCTTATGTTCATGGTTTTAGATGGTCATTAGCGCATCATTATGAATATGTTTTCGAAATGGATGCAGATTTTTCTCACAACCCTAACGATCTGGAAAAGTTATACAGCGCTTGTCATTTTGGCGATGCTGATTTAGCAATTGGCTCCCGCTATGTCACTGGTGTAAATGTAGTAAATTGGCCTCTAAGTCGGGTATTGATGTCCTATTTTGCCTCCGTTTATGTGCGAATGATAACCGGGATGAAAATTCATGATGCCACAGCTGGTTATGTTTGTTACAAAAGAAAAGTGTTAGAAGAAATCAACTTGGATAAAATAAAATTTGTTGGTTACGCATTCCAAATTGAAATGAAATACAGAACCTATTGTAAAAATTTTCAAATTGTTGAGGTTCCAATTATTTTTACCGATAGGACTAAAGGACAGTCTAAGATGAGTAATTCAATAATTATTGAAGCCGTTTTTGGCGTTATCGCGCTCAAATTAAAAAGATTATTAAATACATTATAAGAAAAAGATACGATGAACAGGATTTTAATAAAAAATGCCAAAATAGTTAATGAAGGCGCCATTTTTGAGGGCGATTTGTTGATCGAGAATGATCTGATTGTGGAAATTTCAGAAAGTATTAGTGCTAAATTTTCTGATTGTAAAATCATTGATGCCGAAGGTAATTATTTAATTCCTGGAGCTATTGATGATCAAGTGCATTTTAGAGAACCAGGACTGACACATAAAGGCGACATAGAATCAGAGTCTAAGGCGGCAGTTGCAGGAGGAATTACTTCCTTCATCGAGCAACCCAACACGGTTCCCAATGCAGTGACGCAAGAAATATTAGAACAAAAATATGAGTTGGCTTCCCAAAAATCGTATGCGAATTATTCCTTTATGATGGGTGCCACCAATGATAATTTAGAGGAGGTTTTGAAGACCAATCCAAAGAATGTTGCCGGAATAAAAATATTCTTAGGTTCATCAACCGGAAATATGTTGGTGGATAATGAGGCCACTTTAGAGAAAATATTTTCTAGTACGCCATTGCTTATTGCAGTGCATTGTGAGGATGAAACTACTATCAAAAATAATCTAGCCAAATACAAAGAAGAGTATGGTGAAGAGGTTCCTGTAACGGCGCATCACCTCATCCGAAGCGAGGAAGCTTGTTATATTTCCTCTTCTAAAGCGGTTGCTCTTGCCAAGAAAACAGGTGCTCGCTTGCATGTTTTTCATCTTTCAACGGCCAAAGAAATGGATTTGTTTACGAATAAAATCCCTTTGGAAGACAAAAAAATAACTGCCGAAGTTTGTATACATCACTTGTGGTTTACCAATGATGATTATGCTACAAAAGGCAATCTTATAAAATGGAATCCTGCAGTAAAAACGGCCAATGATCGAAAAGCACTTTGGGAAGCATTACTTGATGACCGCATTGATGTGATTGCTACAGATCATGCGCCGCATACTCTAGAAGAGAAAAAGCAATCCTATCTTAACGCGCCTTCAGGAGGACCATTAGTGCAACACGCAGTTGTAGCAATGTTTGAAGCACATCATCAGGGTAAAATTAGCGTTGAGAAAATTGTAGAAAAAATGTGTCACAATCCAGCAAAAATCTTCAAAATCGAAAAACGTGGTTTTATCAAAGAAGGCTATTATGCGGATTTGGTTATCATAAATTCGGGTTTGCCTTGGAGCGTAAAAAAAGAGAATATCTTAGCTAAATGTGGTTGGTCACCCTTTGAAGGTTTTACCTTCAAATCTAGAATTACTCATACTTTTGTCAACGGACAGTTAGTCTATACTGCTTTTAAAGTGAAAGAAATCCGTGCAGGAAAACGTTTATTGTTCGAGAGATAAAATTCTGTCAAATGAAAAAAAACATACTATTTTTAGCAGTAATGATGTTGCTGGTTAGTTGTAAAGACGAAGTGATTCAAAAACCAGATCGTTTAATCGATAAGGACGTGATGGTCGATATCATGTATGATTTATCTATTCTAGAGGCTATAAAATATCAAAATCCAGCTTCTTTGGATACGTTTAAAATAAATCCGCGAGCTTATGTTTTTACAAAATATAAAATTGATAGCCTGCAATTTGCAAAAAACAATGTGTATTATGCATCAAATTATGAGGATTATAAATTGATGTTTGACGAAATTACGAAACGATTGGAGGATACAAGGCAAATAACCGATTCATTGCTTAATTTAGAAAAAAAGAAAAAGAAATCTCTTCTTAGAAATAAAAACAAAAACAAAAAACTAAAGGTAATTAAAGCAGATACTACGAAATTGAAGTAGAGAAAAATACAATTTTAAAGTTGTGCTATGTCTTTTATGTAGTGTCTAATATCGATGAAGTCAGTTTTCAAGGTATCTTTGATCTTCTGATTGGAATAATTATTTTCCGAGTAAGAAGCTCTTGCAGTGGCTTTAGATAATTTTCTCTTTTGACCAAAAACATTCGAAGCCAACCAATCCAATCTCCAGAGTATTTCCATAAAAAAGGGTTTTGCATGGGTTTTAGGATGCTTCACCTGCAACGAATCAGCTATAATATTCAGAATATCACGATACACATTGTTTTCTGCAATTAAAGTAAAGCGTTCGTTTTTGATTTCGCTTTTCATCAATTGATGCACCATTCGAATAACATCAATGACGGCAACAAATCCAGTAGAACCCAGCGTGTAAAATTTCAATCCGTTTTTTACTTTCGTAAAAAGTTGTCCGCTTCCTTGCTCTCTAAAACCTGGTCCAAGAATTACGCCCGGATTTACAATTATTACCTCTAAACCTTCTTGTTGTCCGCGCCAGATTTCCATTTCGGCGCCATATTTAGAAATGGCATAATCATTATGGTACTTTTCCGGATTCCATTCGGTTTCTTCGGTAATGAATTTTTCATGAGGTAGTAAATCGCCTAAAGTGGCAATAGAACTTATAAAACACAGTTTTTTTATTTTATAGCCGATACTGAAATTTACAATATTCGCGGTGCCTTCAATATTTGTTTTTCGTAATATATCTTCATCCTTTGGATCAAAAGAAATCAAAGCGGCGCAATGATACACGGTATCAATATTTTGAAAGGCGATTTCTAATGAAGGAACTTCGGTAATGTCTGCTTGAATCCATTCGATTTGCTCGAACAACGATTCCTTTTTGTACATAGAGAACAGCGATTTAGTTTTCTCTATTGAAGTTACATTTCGATAAATGGCACGCACTTTTTCACCATTATCAATTAAATGAAGCAATAAATGTGCGCCTACTAAACCGGTTCCTCCTGTGACTAAAATCATAGTTACAAATGTAATGAAATCCATTTCAATGGCAATAATAATAGCAATTTCAATCGAATAACATTTTCAATCACAACTTCACTTTAGAACTTTGAAATTAATATTTCCTAAAAATTGTTATTGTGATTGAAATTGATTTTTGCCATTGATATTATTATCTTTGTGAAAATTGATTAAAAAGATGAAGAATTTTATTGAAGAAGTAACTTGGAGAGGAATGCTCCACGATGTTATGCCCGGCACAGAAGAACATTTGATGGAACAAATGCGTGTGGCGTATGTGGGAATTGACCCAACTGCCGATTCATTGCATATAGGACATTTAGTTGGGGTGATGTTATTGAAACATTTTCAACTATCAGGTCATAAACCATTAGCGTTAGTAGGTGGTGCTACAGGAATGATTGGTGATCCATCCGGAAAATCGAATGAAAGAAATTTATTGGACGAACCAACATTACGTCACAATCAAGAAGCGATAAAAGGACAATTGGCTCGTTTCTTGGATTTCACTTCTAATTCGGCTAATGCAGCAGAATTAGTGAATAATTACGACTGGATGAAGAACTTTTCTTTTCTTGATTTTATTCGTGATGTAGGGAAGCATATTACGGTAAATTATATGATGGCTAAAGATTCTGTGAAGAAACGTTTGTCCTCTGAAGCTGCCGAAGGAATGTCATTTACAGAGTTCACGTACCAATTGGTTCAAGGATATGACTTTCTGCATTTGTACAGAGAAAAGAATTGCACGTTGCAAATGGGTGGAAGTGACCAATGGGGAAACATCACTACGGGAACTGAATTAGTACGTAGAATTGCAAGTGGTAAAGCGTATGCATTGACTTGTCCTTTGATTACAAAAGCGGATGGAACCAAGTTTGGAAAATCAGAAGGTGGAAATATTTGGTTGGATTCGGTTCGGACTTCTCCTTATAAATTTTACCAATATTGGTTGAACACTTCGGATGTTGATGCGGAAAAATACATTAAGATTTTTACTTTTTTATCTAAAGATGAAATCGAAATTTTAACTGAAAAACATAGAGAAGCACCACATTTACGTTTGTTACAAAAACGTTTGGCCGAAGAAATTACGGTCATGGTACATTCAGCAGAAGATTTAGAAAATGCGATAAAAGCGTCGAATATTTTGTTTGGGAATTCTACTTCTGATGATTTAAAACAATTGGATGAAGCTACTTTCTTAGATGTTTTTGATGGTGTTCCTCAAGCGGAAATCAGCAGAAATCAAATTGAAACCGGAATCAATATTGTTGACGTTTTAAACGAAAAAACAGGATTTCTAAAATCAAATGGAGAAGCAAGACGCGCTTTGACGGCTAATTCTATTTCAGTAAATAGAGAAAAAGTTGCCGAAGATTTTGTGCTTTCGAACAAAGATTTAATCAACAATCAATTTATATTGTTGCAAAGTGGAAAGAAAAACTATTTTGTGGTGAGAGTAGTTTAAAGAACCATCAAGTTACAACCTCGAATATCAGAATTATCAAAACGTCCCAATACCTCGAAAGAGTTGTTGGGATTTTTTTTGCCTAAATCCTGGGTTGCAATAAACGAACAAGAATTAATGTTGGCCAAATCAATCACATTGATTCCGCCTGTTTTTCCGTCTGGAATATAGGTCAAAGCATCTTCGGTATCGCGAACAAGGATTTGTATCCAAGAAGGGCATTCAAATACGCCGTTTCCTAAAGAATACGCTTGCGAAAGCAATTCGGTCATTCCGTATTCAGAATGTATGGCTGAAACGCCAAAACCTTTACACAATTGTTCGTGCAATTCTTCCCGAATCATTTCTTTGCGTTTGCCTTTCATACCGCCCGTTTCCATGATAATGGTATGCTGCAATTGAAACTGATGTTGCTCAATTAAATCCAATAAAGCAAAAGTAACACCAATCAGAATGACATTTTGACCGGCTTGATCTAAAGCAATAAGCTTGGCAATCAGTTCGTCGTGATTGTGCAGGTAAAAACCACTTTCGGGATGATTGGAAAGTTCAATTAAATCCTTGACCATGTAAATTAATGAGGAACCTTCGCGCTCTAGGTACGATGGAAGCAAGGCCAAAACAACATAATCTTCAATATTGCCATAAAATTCAGAAAATCCTTTGCGGTAACTTTCTTGGTATAAAGTAACATCTGTAACCAGGTGTTTGCTGGTTATCATTCCGGTCGTTCCACTGCTGGTGAAAATTTCCTGAATGGGATTCGTATTAGAAACTACTTGATGACTTTTGAAGAACTGAATGGGTAAAAATGGAATTTGCTGTAGCGATTTTACTTTTTGAGGAGCTGTTTTTAATAAATCACAAAATTCCTGATACACTTTATTGTTTTCGTATTGGAAACGAAACACCTTTAAGGCAATTTTTTCAAATTGTTTTTGATTAGAAATAGCAAATATATCGGAGGAAGTAATCAAGAAATTTTTTTGCAAAAGTAATCAAAAATTTAAAGGCAAACCAATATCAAATACTATAAACGGGAATCTTAGGTTTGATTCCGTTTGAGCATTATAAAAAAAGCCCCAATAGGAATTGGAGCTTTTGTGTTTTGTTTTTTGAAGTATTATCGTATTATTAATTTCCGAGTTGCTGATGCTTCTCTTTCATTGATTTTAATGATGTAAACTCCTGAAGTTAGATTAGAAACATTTAATTCTTTTGAGCTCAAAACGGTTTGAAGTACTTTTTTTCCTAAAACATCAAAGATTATGATTTCTTTGTCAAGATCGTTCTTTGTAGAAATGTAAACTTTACCATTACTCACAGGATTTGGATACAAGCTTAAACCCTCAATTGAAGCGGTTTCTTGTGTCCTTGGTTGTTGCTTAGTTTCCTGAGCACTAACGTTCAGAGAAAATAAAAAAACCAATAAGGTAATACTATAAAAGTAGTTTTTTGCCATCAGATTAGTTTGAATAGTAAATATACAAATAATATTTCAAAAAGCATACCAAAAAAAAACATCCTGAATTTTCAGGATGTTTGATGTAAAATTGTGAAGTTTGATTACAAGTTTCCTAATAAATTAACACCATCAACAATTGCCCATGTT
Source organism: Flavobacterium sp. W20_MBD1_R3 (assembly GCF_052119725.1). NCBI lineage: Bacteria > Pseudomonadati > Bacteroidota > Flavobacteriia > Flavobacteriales > Flavobacteriaceae > Flavobacterium > Flavobacterium sp. W20_MBD1_R3. Next base: position 327,386 of record NZ_JBGQOR010000002.1, on the reverse strand, counting down.
CCAGGAGTCAATGCTGCTCCAGTTGCTGTAGTACTTGTTGTGAAGTTTGCTGATGGAAAAGCGACACTGAATGTACTTGCCCCAGCTCCAGTTGTAGGAGTACTGTCAGATATTTTTACATTCAACATTTTTATTTTACCAGTAAGAACTTGATTTGTGTTTGTAATGGCATCTTGAATTCTAACGGCAACAGCATTAGTTGTAATAGACCCAGATGTTACAGTATTTGTGTACCCTGAAATTACGATGTTAGAATATTCTCCGTTTCCTTCTTTTTTGAATTGGATTGCATCAATTTCTGTTGGATTACCAGACTCTGTTACAGTTCCAGCAGCTCTTCTTAAGGTAATGTTTGATACTTTAGGACCAAATGAATTATTTACACTTTTTGCCTCGATTTCCATTCCAAAATTTCCAGCTCCAGTTTGATAAGCATACCAGTTAGTGTTTGCTTGACCTTGCCATCCGTCTTGCCAGTCAAAAGAATCATCTGTGTTACCGTATGAAATAAGGTTTTTAGCGCTTACTGTTCCTCCATAAAATTCAAAACCATCATCTGCTCCTTTATAAGCTACAAGATTTTCTAAAACTGTTCCGGAACCTACTGCATAAAATGAAAATCCATTCATCTCAGAATTTCCATCAAGAATCTTTTTACCAGCGTATTCTACTCGTACATATTTTAATGAGCCACCATTATGTGATGCATTTGTACCTCCGTAAACAATATTTGTACCATCTTCAGAAGTTGCTGTTGTAATAGGAGTTCCATCGCTTGTTTTTCCTGATACGATTGGAGCATCACCAAACATGATAATACCACCCCAAGAACCTGCAGTTTTTGATTTTTCAGTAAAGACAACAGGCTCGGCAGCTGTGCCTGAAATATTTAATTTTCCTCCATTTTCTACTAATAGAACATCAGAACCATCCGTAACGTCAGCCGTAATTACTGAACCCGCTTCAAAAGTTAGTGTTGCACCACTTTTAACTCTTACGGCACCAATCAATGAGTAAGTACCCTTCACATACGTTTTTGATGTTGTAATGTCACCTGTGATATCGCCTTTTGCAGTTGGTGTAGTTGTTACGGTGTCATCATCGCTTGATGTACAGCTTGTAAAAACCAAGCTCAATAATGCAAGACTAAATACTAATTTTTTCATTTTTAATACTTTTAAAATTATAATTTTTTTGTTTATTATTTTTATCAAAATTACTATAGAGCTCCTGTAATTTGGTTATGCAATTGTTACTAAAGTATTATATAACAGTCAAATTGATGTAAAGTTTATGTTACTATGTAAACCAAAAAAAGAGCCATTACAGCTCTTTTTTTTAGTTTTTAAAATGTGTATCCTATATTGAAGGAGAAACCGACACCTTTTTTGAATTCTCTTAAAATTAGAGAGTCTTCAGTAATGTTTAACGTACTTTCACTTCCCAACTCTTTTTTATAGCTAGGATTTAATATATTGTCTATTGCGAATTTAAGTTCTATACTTTTTGAAATAGAGTTAGTCCAAACAAAATCTAATTTACTAAAAGACTTTTCGTAGATATGATCAATTCCTGAAGAACCTACTGCGAAAATTCTATCTCCATATACGTTATAGACTAAGGTCATAGAGTTTTTCCAATCTTTGTTAAGAATGAAATCATACTTTAAGTCAGAATTAATTAACCAACTTGATGCACCTTGTAACTTACGATTGGTACTATTTTCTAATTCATTTCCTTGTTTTTTAAGATCAATTTTAACATCAGTACTCATTAATGACGTGTTGAAACCTAGGGAGAAATTAGAAAGTGATTCGTTTATTCTACTCAATTGGAACAACATTTCTATTTCGGCACCATAAATTACGGCTTGTTCTGAGTTTTTAAAAGTAGTAATCTGGCCACCACTATTTGCAGTTGGTTTAAAAACTCTTTCAATTGGATTGTTAATCATTTTTCCAAATACTCCTACTGCGAACATTTCTTTGTTATTAGGGAACAATTCATATTTGAAATCAACATTGTAGTTTTCACTATCCTTCAAATCTTTATTCCCACTTTCTGAAGTTCCGTCAGCATTAATGTAATTGATTGGTAACAACTCTACAGCTACAGGTCTAGTTATTGTTTTTGCTAATGAAAGTCTAAGATTACTGTTATCATTCAAAATACGTTTTGCATTTACAGAAGGTAAGATGTCAAGTTTGTCATCCGTTTTTTTGCGGTAAGCACTTCCAAAAGGATCTCCTTGTTCTCTATATTTTATTTCACGTGTAGAACTCTCTGCTCTAATCCCAGCATTTAAATCCCATTTCTCTCCAAAATTCATAAACAAATTGAAGTAGCCAGCATTAACGAACTGATTCAATTTGACTTTATAATCACCATTTGATTCCTCTTTAACATATACAATCCCATTGTTTATGTCTTGATTGATATTCTCGCTAATAGTGTTGACATTTGCATTGTAAGGTTGTGTATTAGTTCTACTTTTTCCTGAAAAGAATCGATAAGTAGACTGCATGTCATTTAGGGAGCTATTATATCCTATTGATAATAAATTGGATTCTTCTTGATCTCCAAATTTTAAATTATATTCCAAAAGAGACGAGTAATAAAAGTTTCCTTTTACATCAAGATATTGACGGTTTAAATTATTACCACCGTATATCATTTCAATTTGATCGTTATTTACTCGACCTGTAATGAATTTTCGGTCGGGCTGTTGGAATGAAGTTTTAACATAAGAACCTCCCGCTTTAAGGGAATGTTTGCCATCTTCGGTTAACTTATAGTCTCCAAATAATTGAGTATTCCAATACTTAGATTCCTCATATTGGTTCATTCGGATTAGATTATCGGTAATATTGGCACCACTATTAACATATCCTATTTGATCTTGAATTTTACTGTCAGTTGCTTTAATTAAAAAAGTATTAAAGTTTAAGTTGAATCGGTTTGTTTTGTATTTCAATCCAGCTAATCCAGAAAAAGTAGTCTGATAACTGTACTGCTTGTTGTATAAATTATTATCGTAATTGCTCTGTCCAAGGTTGAAGGTTCTGTCTACACCTTCTCTGTAGGAGTATTTATTATCAAAATTGAATGACATAATATAACTTATATTACTTTCGTTTTTAAGATTGAATTTTTGAGCATGTAAAAATCCAACACTTGAATTCAAAGGACTTTTTGTGTTATTTACATCCCATGATTTTTTACCAAAACCGTTTTCATATTCTGAAGGAGAAAGTTCTACGCCATTAGGAACAGAACCAAAAGGACTAGGAAGTGCTCTGTCATTCCCAATCATTCCCAAAGACCCCTTTGTCGAATTTGCGTCATCTGACAGCAAAAAGTCTTGAAGGTTGTTGTTAGTAGTATAGCCAAAGCCAATATTCAATTTTGTGATATTTTTCGGCTGAGGTGTTTCAATATTGACAGTCGCTCCGGCAAAATCTCCTGAAATATTAGGATTGAAAGTTTTGTATACATTTAAAACTCCTACAACGTCAGTAGGAAATAAATCCAAAGGAATAATTTTTTTGAAAGGACTGTTAGAAGGAGATTGTAAATCATTTATCAATAGATTATTGTAGCGGTCTTCTAAACCTCTAATGAATAAACCTCTTCCGTCCACTTTAGTAATTCCAGTTATTTTTGTTAATCCTTCTTCTACATCACTTACTCCTTTACGGGCCATTTCCTGTGCGCCAATGCTTTGTTTGATAACAACAGCTTGTTTTTGATCTAATAATAGAGCCGTTTCCTTTTCTCTACTAACTGTAGATCGCACTATTACATCTTCCAGTTTGAAACTTCCAGATCCTAATGTTTTGTTCAATGTAACTGTTTCATTCGCAACAACAGTTACGGGAACTTCTATACTTTCATAACCTACAAAGCTAAACTGAACAATGTAATTTCCAGCCGCAATAGAAATTGAGTATTTACCGTCAATATCAGTATTCGTTCCTATGTTTGTTCCTTTAATTAGAACATTTGCAAATGGTAACGATTCATTGTTAGTATCCTTATCTGTCAAGATACCCGCTATAGTTCCTTTGTTCTGCGAAAAAGAAATAGCAGTTATAAATAACGTTAAAAATAATAATTTAAGTTTCATCTGTTTGATTTTTTTTGCAAAGAAACGGCTGAAATGTAAAATGCAGGTTACTTGTTTGTTATGATTTTGTTTTGTTTTAGCCGTTAAAAGCAACGCAATATTAAATTACCGTTAACAGCTTTTCAATACCCCATTTATGATTACATTTACAATTCAAAATAATTTTTGACGCTTTATGAAGAAAAAACACACGAAGATTTTATTAGTAGACGATGAACCGGATATCTTAGAAATTGTAGGGTACAATCTTTCTCAAGAAGGATATCAAATCTTTACAGCGGCAAATGGGAAAGAGGCTATTGCTACCGCCAAAAAAGAAATTCCAGACCTAATCATAATGGATGTTATGATGCCCGAAATGGATGGAATGGAAGCTTGCGAAAACATACGAAAAATCCCGGAACTTAGTAATGTGCTTATTACTTTTTTGACTGCCAGAAGCGAAGATTATTCACAAGTAGCTGGTTTTGATGCCGGTGCAGATGATTATATTACTAAACCTATTAAACCTAAATTATTAGTCAGTAAAGTAAAAGCTTTGTTGCGAAGAATAAAAGAAAAAGAAGTCAACAGCACAACACTTAATGTAGGCGGAATAGAAATTAATCGGGAGGAATACAAAATTGTAAAAGATAATATTGAAATCGCTTTACCTAGAAAGGAATTTGAATTGTTTTACTTACTAGCATCAAAACCAGGAAAAGTCTTCAAAAGAGATGAAATACTAGACAAGGTTTGGGGTAATGAAGTAGTTGTTGGTGGTAGAACTATAGATGTTCACATCAGAAAATTACGTGAAAAAATAGGAGAAGAATTATTCAAAACAATAAAAGGAGTGGGGTATAAGTTTGAAGTATAAATGACAATAAATTTTAAAAAAACATATCGCTTTGCTGTAAAATCAGCCCTTTATATCACTCTTTTTTCTACTGGATTAGTTAGTTTCCTTACCTACTTGTTTTTTACTTTTTCCTATCAATTTGCCTTGATTTTTGCTTTTTCAATTGCTACGTTCTCATTTGTAGTTATTCAATATCGAGTGGAACGATTTATTTACAAAAAAGTAAAAAAAATATATGATGACGTTTCTTTATTAGAATCAAGCACGTTTAGAAACCAGCCAATAACTACAGATATGGCTACTCTTACTCGGGAGGTTAAGAAATTTGCAACCGACAAGAAGCTTGAAATAGAAACCTTAAAAGTTCGAGAGGAATACCGCAGAGAGTTTCTTGGCAATGTTTCTCATGAACTTAAAACACCGCTTTTTATGGTTCAAGGCTATCTTTCTACGTTACTTGATGGAGCCATGAATGATAAAAACATCCGAAAAAAATACCTTGAACGTGCCGAAAAAGGAGTAGAAAGACTCATCTATATTGTTCAGGATCTGGATATGATTACCAAGCTAGAAATTGGAGATTTACATCTTGAAATTGTCGAGTTTGATATCGTTAAACTTGTTCAGAATGTATTTGATTTACTCGAAATGAAAGCCTCTAAAAAGGATATTCTGCTGATGTTTGACATGAAATACAACCGACCTATTATGGTAATTGGAGATCAGGAAAAAATCCAACAAGTAGTGATGAATCTTATCGTAAACTCCATTAAATACGGAAAATTTAAAGGGTCAACTGAAGTCAGTATTGAGGACTTGACAGATGAAAAAATAATCGTTCGAATAACTGATAACGGCGAAGGCATTGAGAAAAAAAATATTCCAAGACTTTTTGAACGTTTTTACAGAGTAGATAAAAGTGGAGCAAGAACTGAAGGAGGCTCTGGATTAGGATTGTCAATAGTCAAACACATTATCGAAGCGCATAACGAAAAAATTTATGTAGACAGCACCTTTCACGTTGGGTCTGAATTTTCCTTTACTTTGGAAAAATCCAAGTCAAAAACATAATTTCTCTATTTTTATTTCTCTAAACTTCTAACGCACCAAGCCTAATAGATGAGTAATGGCTTGTGATTTTTTTAGTGTCAACTTTTTTAGTTAACATTAAATTGACATCAAAATAACAATAGACTAACGATAATCAAATTTTGGAGCGTCACATTTGCAAAACAGGTCTATTCTTGTGGATGTAGTTTATGAATCGTTTAAAACAAGAGATAAACGGAGCATTTGAATTAGTATTTTTTAATAATTAAAAAAAGAGGACCCGTAATTCATCATCTTAACATGATGGTGTTGCCATTACACTCTTTATATAAATAGTAGACTGGATCATAGTCAACAAATTTTACATTTTAGTATAATACAGATATGGAGCAAATATATATAGTAATGCTTGTGGTTTTAGGCATTTTAGCAATAATAGATCTTGTTGTTGGGGTTAGTAATGACGCAGTAAATTTCTTGAATTCGGCGATAGGTTCAAAAGCAGTTTCTTTTAGGACTATAATGATTGTAGCCAGTTTGGGTATTTTGGTTGGCGCATTATTCTCCAGTGGAATGATGGAAATTGCCCGAAGCGGTATTTTTATTCCCAGTATGTTTAGTTTTAATGATGTGATGATCATTTTTCTGGCAGTAATGATTTCTGATATTATATTACTGGATGTTTTTAACTCAATAGGATTACCAACATCTACAACCGTTTCAATTATTTTTGAGCTTTTAGGCGCAGCGCTCTGCTTGGCAATGTATAAAATTTATATTTCAGATAATAATTTTGATACTTTAAGTGATTACATTAATACTGAAAAAGCATCTCAAATTGTTTTCAGCATTCTACTGTCTGTCATTCTTTCTTTTACGCTAGGAAGTTTTGTTCAATATGTTTCGCGGTTAATTTTTACTTTTCAATATGAAAAAAGAGTCAAATATATAGGAGCGCTTTTTGGAGGATTAGCAATTACTTCGATCACTTTTTTTATATTGATCAAAGGATTGAAAGGAGTGTCCTTTATCGATGAAGCGACTCATGTCTGGATAAAAAGCAATCAAATACTGATAATAGGAGTCAATTTTGTGTTTTTTACACTGCTTTCTCAAGCATTGATGACTTTTTTAAAAGTAAATATCCTGCGGGTAATCATAATAATAGGGACTTTTGCTTTGGCTTTAGCCTTTGCCGGGAATGATTTGGTGAACTTTATTGGAGTTCCTATTGCTGCCTACAACTCCTATGAGATTTTCAATGGTTCAGGGATTTCGGGAAATGAATTTATGATGGGAGCGCTAGCTAATGATGATATTGTAGCACCATTTTATTTCTTAGCAGCAGCAGGTGTAATTATGGTCGTTACGTTGTGGACTTCAAAAAAAGCTAAAAGTGTAGTAGAAACTGGGCTTAATTTATCCAGACAGGGTGATGGCGTAGAGCGATTTTCTCCTAATATGTTGTCCAGATATATTGTGCGATTTGGAGTTAATATCGGACTAGGGATTAATTATTTTTTGCCTAAAACAATCCAAATTAAAATTGATAAGCAATTTGAAAAATCAGAAGTCAAAGGAAAAAAACGCCAAGATGAACCTGCTTTTGATATGGTGCGTGCTGCTGTAAATTTGATGGTAGCCAGTATTTTAATTTCTATAGGAACTTCATTGAAACTTCCTCTTTCTACAACCTATGTTACATTTATGGTGGCAATGGGAACTTCATTTGCGGATCGAGCGTGGGATAGGGAAAGTGCTGTGTATCGTATTGCAGGAGTTTTTAATGTGATTGGCGGATGGTTTGTTACGGGTATCGTAGCTTTTATTTCAGCCTTTATCTTTGCCTATTTTTTAAAAGTTGGGGAAGTGTATGCTTTCATCGGATTGCTAGTTGGATTAGGAATTCTTTTGTATCGAAGTTCAAGAAAACATACAAAAACTATAAAAGACCAGCAAGAATTATTGCTTCTTAAAAGAGAAGATATCGTTACTATTAATGAAGTTATTAGTGAGTGTACCATTCAAATTTCCAGAGTCATTAGCGGCTCAAATATGATTTATAGTGAGGTTATCGAAAATTTGAGCCTTCAAGATTTAGGAAAATTAAAGGAGAATAAGAAAAACCTTAAGAAGCTGGAAAAAGAAGTTGATGAATTAAAAAGTAATGTGTACTACTTCATAAAAAATCTAGACGAAACTTCAGCCGAAGGGAGTATGTTTTATGTGATGATTTTAGGGTATCTACAAGACATGATTCAGTCCCTTGGATTTATTGCCCAAAACAGTTATTCACACATCAATAATAATCACAAGCAATTAAAATTCAATCAAATCAGAGATTTGAAAAGTTTAGATAACGAACTTAAAAAATTATTTGAAGATATTATTGTTATTTTTCAAGAGGGTTCTTTTGATAAAATTGATGTTCTTCTAGAAAGCAAAATAAAGATTTACGAGCAAGTATCTCAATTAATTAAAAAACAAATTGAAAGAATAAGAACGGTAGAAACTAGTCCTAAAAACAGCAAATTGTATTTTGCTTTACTTTTAGAAACTAATGATTTGATAAAAGCAACGATGAATTTACTGGAGTTGTTTAAAGAATTCAATACACATGCAAATTCAAAAGTTACTAAACTGTAACTTCTAAACTGCACATTTTTAGTATAATGATTGCTAATGAAACCTATTCGGAAGAATAGGTTTTTTTTATACCTGATGTGCCTTTTTCTTACTTTGGAAAACATCAAATAACGATTCCCATTCAATTGTAAAATGCAGCGCAGGCAATCCGCGGTAGGATGTTATTTCACTTAGATTTTCAATTTTGAAATTATCTTGGGTCGCATAGGGAACTAAACCTTCTTTTTTTAGTTTTTTTGCTAAATATTCCTGTTCGTATTGTCCGGGAGTAGGGATGAAAAAAGCTTTTTTTCGCAATTGGGCAAGATCCATAATCGTGGTGTAACCGGAGCGGCAAAGTACTATTTCACTTTCGTTAAAAGCCTGTTCTAACTCTGTTGAGTTCATGAAGTTGTAATAGGTTACATGTTCTTTGACCACAGTTTTTTGTTTGGAATCTATATTGCCTTCAATAAAAATCACATTTCCTTTGAATTGAGTTACTTCTTTTTTCAGATGAGCTTCTAGTAATCCACGTTGCGGTTCAGGTCCAGAAAGGATGATCATTAAATCATATTTTTTTGGTAGCAATTTTTTTTGCAATCTACTCAAAGGACCAATGTATTTAACCTTAATATTTGGATCGTCAACATGTCCCATTTTTCCAGTTAGATTTAGAGATCCGGCAAGATCTGGAACCCAGCATTCTGTAAATTTTTTTATAATATGCTGGTGTATTTTACTGGTGATCCAAGTGGTATTTCCAGTCATCACATTCAATTGATGGGTGATAAATACGGAAGGAATTTTTTTGCTAAACACACCCAGTCGGTTGTCAGATATTATTCCGTCTATATTGTGTTTTACAATCCATTTTTTTATTGTTTTTTTTTCTTCCCAGATTGCTTCAATCATCTTTGGACTATTTTTTATCAATTTCCATTTGAAATTTGCTCCGTTTTTAGCATATTCTATTTGGTACGAAGGAAGTTCGAGTGTTTGTAGGTCAGGGAATTCTTTTTTTAGCAAAGCCAATGCAATACCATCCGATGCGATTATAGGAATAAAATTATTTTCTAGCAACGCCTTTATAATTGGAATGCACCGGGTAGCGTGACCTAAGCCCCAATTTAATGGCGCAATTAATATAGTCTTTTGTTCTGATTTTAAATCCATGTGCGGTAAATAGGTTCGTTGTTTTTAATTTTAAAGTTAGCCAAAGAACCCGTTTTGCATATTGCTAAGGCATTACCAAACCATTAAATTATAGCATTAAAAATAAGCTCTCAGTTGCACGTTTCCAGTATGAATGGCTTTATTTATTTCGCTTTTCCGTCCTTGGTAATTAAAGTTTATGTCTAAAAATTGTGTGATGTTTTTTTGCAATAGTAAGCGCCAAGTTAAATTCCTGCCCGTTTGCAATCCTTCCAGCATTTGAAAACCTACTGACGAAAATTCATTGCCATCAAATTTATTTTGGTAAAAAGAAACTTCTCCGTTCATCGTGAATTTTTTATTACCGGCGTAAGAAAAGGCAGTTCCAAAACGATTTTGCAGCAGCGTTTCAAAAACGCCAATCTGATTCTCTTTCCTTTGTAATTCATAAAACAGGTCCCAGCTGGTATTTTTGGAAAACAAATAACTGATTTTTGGAGCCAATTGATAGCCTTTAATAGTGTAATTTTTCTCCGGAAAATTTTCTGATTGAATGTCCGTTTTAATTGTTTTGGCAAAAAAACCAAACAGCCAGCTTTTTTGATATAAATGATTGTATTGCAATTGATGAGAACCATTTGTAGCCTGCTGCGAACCTATTGACAACAAGTTTTTAGTTTTATTTTCCAAATAAGAATAGGTAACCGAATGGTTTTGCTTTCCTCGATTGTAAAACAAAGTATTTCTTAAACTGGAACTCAGTCCGAGTACATTTTCATTGGAACTACTAAACGGATTTAATTCAAAATTAGAACCGTCACTTCTCGTTTTTCGGTCTATTATAAAAGCAGTTTGGTTATAGAAAAAGGAAAGTACTTTCTTGATTCCTGTTTCATTTTGCCATTGATTTGGGTTTAAGATTACAGATTGTGAGAACTTATTTTGATGTGTTTTAATGTAAACCCGATTGGGCAAAAACACCCGGATAAATGTGGCCTGATCAATAAATGGTGCAACTTCAAACTCCTGTAATTCCTGAATTCCGTTGTTGTTGTAGTCATTCCAAGTATAAACGCCTTGACCCGCAGAAACTTCTAAGTAAGTGAATTCCTGTTGTGGAATAGTTCCTGAATTTGTTTCGTAAACCGTTGTGCTTTGGATTAATTGATTAAAAAAACGATCCGTGTATACCATTCTGGAATTCAATGTAGGTTCTTTTTTTCGTGTGGCATCCTCAAATTCTAAGATCCTGTAATTTGCAAAAAGAGATAAATCACTCTTATTGGTTTGGATTAATTTCGATTTCAGCATAAAAGTTTGGGACGAATTCACCCGCTGAATCAATCCATTTTGCAAGCTGTCGTTGGTTCTTCTTAAATAACCTAGTTCAACAAAAACCTTAGTACTGTCCCCCCTTCCAGTATATAAACCGTATTCCGTATATTTCTGGCTCAAAGCCGAAAACTGCTGAGTCGTTTTGTCTTTTTCCTGATTGTCTTCTAAACGCAGGCTGGAACCAATCCAATTTTTATCAAAATGAAAACGCAATTGCGACTGGTTTCTTAAAAATTTAGAGGACAAAATAGTACCATCACTGTTTAAAAAACTGCCTTGGTTTTGAAAGCTCCAATTTTTTATTCGGAACAAACCATTTATAACATGCCTATTACCTGAAAAATTTTCGGAGAAATCTAGTTTTTCAAATTGATACAAGAGCATTCCTTTATTAGTGGATATTGGTTTTGGATTTAAATCCAATTGTAATCCGGAAACTAATAAACTTTGATTTCCAATGCCTGCAGTTCCTAAATTCCAATCTCTGTCAAATTCGATGTTGTAAAGCCGTTCCACAGATTTGAAATCATTCTGGATAAATTGATAATTTGTGAAAGCATTCAACTGCCATTTTTTTGAAAAAAGTCTATGTTTGGCATTTATTTTTCCAGCCAAACCTTTATTATTTGCGTCATCAATAGCAGAAAATAAATTTTTGTCATTGTTGCTGATGCCAATTTCAAAATCAACAGCTGTTTTTTCAGTAGGCTTGAATTTTCCTAAAAAGGTAGCAACTTGCACTTTCGTTGGTGCAATAAGTTGAATTATGGGTTCGTAATTTCCTTGCAGAATCCCGTTTATTGGAGCAATGTATTCATAAACTCGAGTTATTGTTGCAGCATTGGTCAAAATATAATTTCCGTTATTGGTTCCTACCAAAGTGAATCTGACATTGAATAATTCCTGTTGTACATCATTCGAATATTCGAAAATTTCTACGCCATTAACGAGCGTTTTTCGATAAAGGACTTTGTTTTCGGAATAAGAATCGGAATAGGCAGAAGGGGCAGTCATCAAACTTGGATTGTCTCCGGCATTGACTAATATTAATGCTTGTTCTTCCGAAAGGTTTTGTTGTAACGGTTGATTTTTTAGATCATTTTCTGAATACAAATAGCCTCCAAAACTCCATTTCTTATTTTCATGCGTGGCTCCGGTGTAAGTCACAAAACGCGTGTAATTCCTGTCGGAATATTGGTATTCGATAGCAATTCGCATTTCGGAAGTGATGGTATAAAGTGGCGTAAATACAATTTCACCCGCATTGTAGTCTATCGTGTAATCATTATTTTCTCCTCGTTGAAGTAAAATTCCATTGACGTAAACCCGCTCTGAACCGGATACTACTAGAACATACAATTCACCATTTTGCCCTTTTAATTTGTATGGACCCTGATTTCCTTCTTGTCCTACAATATCACTTTTGGCATATTGGCCACGCACTAATGCTGCTGATGCAAAGACATTTGTTTTGTTTTCTTCAGTTCCAAAGTTGAAATTTGTTGATAGTCCTTGTACTTTTTTGTTAAAATTTAAGAATTGGGTTTTCTTGTTTTCCAGAGAAATATCACCCGCTCGAATGTTCCAATCGTCGCTGAATAATTCCATGAAAACATTGTCAAATTGATCTAGTTTTTGAGAATAACCACCGTCCTGCAACGGAATATTACTGTCTTGAATTGAGGCTCTCAAACTTACCTTTTCGGAAATTTTTCCTGTAATTTGTAAATCTAAATTAGAGTTCAAAACCGCATTTTGATTATTTCCTATGGTAATACCGCGCGTTATACTTCCGGAAGTATTCAATCCGTCAAAAGGAATGCTTTTCTTTAGGTTTTTATCTTTGATACTGTATAAGTCTCCCGCTCCAGCTTCATTACTTACTACTTTTCCGGGTTCGTACATGCTATATTCTTTGGTTAGCATTTCTGGAAATTTCAAGTAATGTATAGTAATTGAATCGGAATTAAAAGTGCTTTTCTCGTCTAAAAGTAGCGATCCTCTCTCAAAATTGATGATATATAAAGTACTGTCAATCTGTTTGCCATTGGCGTCAAGCAATTTGAAAAAACTGGAATTAAGACTTTCTTTTTCAATGTAAATCGTATCGCGAGAAGGAGTTATTTTTTTGGTTTTGTACAGCGATTTTATTTCCTGTGCGTGGAGCCCAGAAAAACAGCTTATTACAATCCAAAAAAGTAATGTTTTCAACATAAGTAGTATAACTCGAAAGTACCAAAAGTAGTATTTATAATTTTATAATTAGAGCCTACTTAAATCAGAAAGCAAATGAGCAGTCCAATAGAAATTTATGCTGTTTTTGTTCATGATTTGTAATTTTGGAGCATTAAAAAAGGGAACCAAAGTTATGTTTTGATTCCCTTAGTAAAGATTTTGGTTGAAACGGTTAAACTTCTTTAGTTACCACTTGAATTGTTTCACGGCTGACTTGTTTCAATAAGACTATTTTGTTCTTTTCAACTGTTTCAGCTGCTGTTTCGTTGAAATGTCGGATCGTATATAAGGTGACATTTTCATTAAATTCTACTTTAAATTTTTTAGACAAAATAGCATTTAAGGCTTTGAAATTGTCAAATTTATCTTCTACACAAACAGAAAAGCTAATCGCTGAATTCTGAATCAAGTTTACTTTTATTTTGAATTGATGAAATAACGCAAAAATTTCACTAATATTTTCTTCCATTATAAAAGAGAAATCTATAGAGGAGAGCGAGATCAAAAGTTGGTTTCTTTTTACAATAAAACAAGGCAAATACGGTTCCAGAGGTACGCCTTTAGAAACACTTGTGCCTTTTAATAAAGGGTTTATAAATGATTTTACGTACAAAGGAATTTCTTTTTTTTGTAAAGGTTGCAGTGTTTTTGGGTGAATTACTGTTGCACCGTAAAAAGCTAATTCAATGGCTTCACGATACGAAATTTGATTTAATAAACTTGCATTTTCAAAATATCTAGGATCGGCATTCATAACTCCTGGAACATCCTTCCAGATCGTTACGCTTTGAGCATTTAAACAATAAGCAAAAATTGCAGCCGTATAATCCGAACCTTCACGGCCTAAAGTAGTGGTGAAATTATTCTCATCTGAACCCAAGAAACCTTGCGTGATGTTTAGGATTTTACGTTTTACGTTTTTGGCAATATTTATTTGTGTCAATTCCCAATTTACTTCTGCATCTCTGTAATTTGCGTCTGTTTTTATGAAATTACGAACATCCAGCCATTGTGTTTTTATTCCCATGAAATTCATGAAATGACTCAAAATAGTTGTCGAAATTAATTCACCATAACTTACAATTTGGTCGTAAACAAAATTATAATTAGGAGATTTATTATGCGCTAAAAAATATTCTAAATCAGCAAATTGGGTATTTACAGCGGTAAAAACTGTGTTTTTTTCGTCATCAAATAAATCCATCAAAATTTGATTGTGGTATTTTTTCACCTCTTGGACTGATGAATTTAGCTCACCTGATTTATCAAAATAGTTTTTTATAACCACTTCCAATGCATTTGTTGTTTTGCCCATTGCGGAAACGACCAACAATACATCTTCATATCCTACTTTTTGTAAAACGTCGTATACGTTTTTGATTCCTGCGGCATCTTTTACAGAAGCACCTCCAAATTTGAATACTCTCATATTTTTTAACAAAAATTGTTTTTGTACTGTATTATCTCAATTTATTTTCTACAAAAGAGTTGATTCCTAGTTCATCCATTTGTACTACATACCAATCGCGAAGGACTTTGGCCCCTGATTTTTCGTAAAATTCGATGGCTGGGGCATTCCAGTCGAGTACGTTCCATTCTACTCTTCGAACCTGATCTTTTTTACCTTGTTTGATAATTTCAGAATATAGTGCATATCCAAGGCCGGTTCCTCGCATGCTTTCTTTTACCACTAAATCTTCTAGGTGAATTGTTTTTCCTTTCCAAGTTGAGTAGCGATAATACCACAATGCAATTCCAACGATTTGCTTCGTTGATTCAGTATCGGTAGGTTCGGGCTCAATTTCAGCAACAAAAACATTAAATAATGGAACAGGGCCAAAGCCATCACGAATTAAATCGTCAACGGTTACGAGTACTGCATCTGGTTCTTTTTCAAATGTTGCTAATTCTTGGATAAGGCTTAAAACAGCAGTCATATCATTGGGAGTACCTTTTCTAATATTCATTTTTGGTTTGTATTTTGTATTTTTTTGAATAAGTGATAAATAGTTTTTTAGAGTCGTAAGGGTCAAACTCTAGAAAGACACATTTCATAATATTGTGTTTTAATGACTTAAAACCGCAATAAAATTAGTTTTTTATGTATAAAATTTATGTTTTATTCAGCAAATATACAATACTGATAAACTAAGTTCATATTATTCAAATCATTTTCACAAAAAAAACGATATTTGTGACTTCAAACCAACTACAACGATTTCTTAATGGAACAACGCAACAAAACGCTAGGAGAATTTATCATTGAAAACCAAAATGCTTTTCAATATTCGTCAGGAGAATTATCCCGGATTATCAACTCTATCCGATTGGCAGCTAAGGTGGTCAATTATAAAGTAAATAAAGCGGGGCTCGTTGATATTGTGGGTGCTGCAGGAGAACAAAATATTCAGGGAGAAGATCAGCAAAAACTCGACGTATACGCTAATGAAGTTTTTATTCAAACGCTAATCAATCGGGAAATTGTATGTGGAATCGCTTCTGAGGAAAACGATGAATTTATTACTGTTGAAGGCAGCGATAAAAGCCATAACAATAAATATGTCGTCTTGATGGATCCTTTGGATGGCTCTTCAAATATTGATGTAAACGTTTCGGTAGGCACAATATTTTCTGTGTACAGAAGAATTACACCAATAGGAACTCCCGTTACAATAGAAGATTTTTTACAACCCGGAATCAATCAAGTCGCGGCGGGTTATGTGATTTACGGGACATCAACAATGTTAGTGTACACCACGGGACATGGCGTAAACGGATTTACATTAAATCCAGCTATAGGAACCTTTTATTTGTCGCACCCTAACATGCAGTTTTCTAAAGATGGACATATTTATTCTATCAATGAAGGGAATTATATTCATTTTCCTCAGGGAGTTAAAGATTATATTAAATATTGTCAGTCCGAGGAAGAAGAAAGACCCTACACCTCTCGATATATTGGAAGTTTAGTTTCGGATATTCACAGAAATATTATCAAAGGTGGGATTTACATTTATCCAACAAGTTCTAAGGCACCAAAAGGAAAATTGCGTTTGTTGTACGAATGTAATCCAATGGCATTTATTGTGGAACAGGCGGGTGGTAAAGCCTCAGATGGTTTTGGTAGTATAATGGAAATCTTGCCAACTGAATTACATCAGCGAGTTCCTTTTTTCTGCGGTAGCTATAATATGGTAGAAAAAGCCGAAGAGTTCATGCACAAAGCAAAATTGAGCAAATACTAAAAATAAGAAAAGCTTCCGCAATTGTGGAAGCTTTTTTTTATGGCTATTTATTAAGTTTTTGCATTTCGGTAAGGAAAGTATCGAAATCTACTTCTATTGCTACTAATTCTAACGCTTTATCAACTATAACTTGTATATTGTCAGGGTCAAAGCCTATTCCCACACCAATTTTTCTAAGTAATAACTCTTGTTTGTCACTTAAATGATGATCAACATGAACAATTCTGGCTAGATCATACAGTCGCTCTATTCTTCTTTCATATAAATAAGGAGGATTGATAGGATACTTAAACGGATCTTGTAAAATTTCCTCATACTCTGCGTGCGAAATTTCTAATCGAACTGCCAGTTTGTCTAAAAATGTTTTTTCTTCTGGAGAAAATTTCCCGTCAGTAAGTGCTACACGGACAATAGATGAAAAATGACCCCTATTTCTTTGTTTGAATTCGCTATCAAATAAATCTGAAAATGACATAATTATGTTTTTTGTATCGTGCAAAGATATATCTATTTTTAATTTATTTTTTCTTATTTTTTTTATTTTTCATTTTAACAGAATTGTTTCTGATTTGGATTTATTTAAATATTCAAAAGGATGATTTTCAAAATTAATCGTAAGTTTACAAACCCTTTATCAACTTAATTAATTACTGATGTCAGAATTTTGGATTTACTTTCAAATAGGATTAAAACACGTTTTGGATATTCATGCTTATGATCATGTTTTATTTCTAATTGCGCTCGCAGTTCCATTCTCGTTCAAGGATTGGAAACGAATTGTACTTCTAGTTACTCTTTTTACAGTGGGTCACACGATGGCTTTAATGCTATCCGTTTTTGAAATAATTGTAATAAAAGTGAATGTTGTCGAGTTGCTAATTCCAATTACAATACTTCTAACGGCTCTATTTAATCTCTTTACGGCCGGAAAATCAAGCAAGAAAGAAAGTATCAATTTAATCTTTTTTATCACACTCTTTTTTGGTGTAATTCACGGATTGGGATTTTCAAATTATTTTAAATCAATTCTTGGTGGCGATGCTATTTCTAAAATAGTTCCGTTGTCAGAATTTGCGTTAGGGATAGAAGCGGCTCAGATTGTAGTGGTTTTTGTGGTTTTGATTCTGTCGTACATTGTTCAAACCGTTTTCCGTTTTTCGAAACGCGATTGGACCTTAGTAATGTCGGCCTTTATAATAGGAGTGGTTATACCAATGATTGTAGAAAGCGAAATCTGGAATAAATAAAAATGAACGAAAAAAAATTAAATAAATACGATAAAGCGTATCTTAGAATTGCTAAAGAATGGAGTTTACTCTCATACTGTAAACGCAAACAAGTTGGTGCGATTATTGTGCGAGATCGTATGATTATTTCCGATGGATATAATGGAACGCCCACGGGGTTTGAAAACTGTTGTGAAGATGAAGAAGGATTAACGCGTTGGGATGTTTTGCATGCTGAAGCAAATGCGATTCTGAAAGTGGCCCGATCTACACAATCCTGCGAAGGAGCCACTTTGTATATCACACTTTCGCCTTGTAAGGAATGTAGTAAGTTAATTCATCAGTCCGGAATAAAAAGAGTGGTGTACCACAATGGGTATCGAGACGATTCCGGAATTCAGTTTTTGATAAAAGCGGGTGTAGAGGTAGAGCATATTCCCATATTAGAAGAGTAAAGAATTATTTTAAAAAAAATGTGATCTTCAAATGAAATTTAATGTAAAATATGTGCCATTACTACTTTTTTCAGCACTTGCTATTGGTGTAGTTTTGGGTGGAATGTTGAATTTTCCCAACACAGCAGATTTTGTTGTCAAAAACAATTCAAAAACAAAGCTGAATAAACTTATCGATTTTATTGATACTGAATACGTTGATGATGTTAATACCGATTCAATTGTCAATCTTACTGTTGATAATATTCTAGCGCAACTCGACCCGCATTCTGTCTATATTCCGGCCAGTGACCAGCAAGAGGTAATGGAAAGTATGAAGGGGAATTTTGTGGGAATTGGAGTTAATTTTTATATGTATAAAGATTCTGTAGCAGTTATAAAACCAGTGGAGAATGGCCCTTCGGCAAAAGCAGGAATTAAAGCAGGAGATCGTATTTTGTACGCCGATAAAACACAATTATACGGTCGTAAATTACCAACAGACAGCTTGTTCTCTAAATTAAAAGGAACTGTGGGCTCTGACATTGAACTTACTATTTACAGAAAATCGGAACGCAAAAAATTAAAAGTAAAAATAAAGCGAGACGTTATTCCTTTGAAAAGTGTTGATGCAGCTTTACTTTTAAACAAAACTACGGGTTATATAAAAATAAATAGATTTGCCGAAACAACCTATAAAGAGTTCATGATTGGTTTATCTAAGGTGAAACAGTTGGGTGCAAAATCGTTAATTATTGACTTGCGTAATAACGGAGGCGGGTACATGGAAGAGGCGATTGCCATTGCTGATGAATTGTTACCAGATAAACAGCTGATTGTTTTTACCAAAAGTAAAAATGGAAATATTGATAAAACGTTTGCAACTGCCAAGGGCAATTTTGAAAAAGGGAATGTTTTTATACTGATTAATGAAAATAGTGCCTCTGCAAGTGAGATTCTTGCCGGTGCTGTTCAGGACAATGATCGGGGAGCTATTGTGGGGCGTCGTTCTTTTGGAAAAGGATTGGTGCAACGAGAAATGGATTTTGCAGATGGTTCAGCGGTTCGATTAACAATCGCAAGATATTACACGCCAACAGGTCGTTCGATTCAAAAACCATATTCAAAAGGAAATGAAGCCTATTTCAAAGAAGCAGAAACTCGTTTTGAGAATGGAGAATTGTATCAAAAAGACAGTATAAAAGTTTCTGATACTTTAAAATTTAAAACTAAAAAGGGCAAAATCGTGTATGGTGGAGGCGGAATTGTCCCGGATGTTTTTGTTCCACTTGAAATGGAGCACGGAAATGAAAGTACCGTTTATTTATTGCAATCTGGAATTGTAGGCAATTTCGTTTTTGAGCAGTTAGACAAAAAACGGAGTGCTTTCAAAGGTTTATCTTTTGATCAGTTCCAAACTAAAATGAATGTCAGTGATTTATATTTCAATGCGTTTCAAAAGTTTATTTTTGGAAACGGATTGGATCTTAATTTTGGCAAAAGCAAGTCTTTGGTAAAACGATATCTTGCAGCTGAATTTGCTCGCCAATTGTATGGAGAAAGCTATTATTATGAGATTGTTCTAAAAGAAGATGCGATGGTTAAAGAGGTTTTAAATCAGAAATAAACCAGAATAATTCAAAGTATGGAAGATATTTATTTTTGGAATGACTGTCAATGAACGCCTGTTCGTTGCGGGACTTCTTGATGATTTTGATGCTTGTGTTAGAAAAAAAGATGTTGAAGGAATCAAAGCGATATTAAAGAGGATTGAATTGGATGAGGGTTCTATTATTGCAATAATCAATAGCTTAAAGTGATGGAGTATTAAATGCTTAATTAAACTTTTTTACCTGATGCTATCGTGGGCATGTGTTTGAATATTGCCATTCCATAAAGTAAGAATATCTGTTGCAACTGCTGCGCCACTTCCTGCCGCAATAGCTAGTTGGCTTCTCCAGCCAGCTAAAGTTCCTATCACATAAATACCGTCCGCCACCTTATGGTCGCTGTTTTTTAGTTGAATTCGGTGCTTTTCAGGAAGTGATTTTTGATGTGGTTCTACGTACTGCAGTAAACCATCAATAGCAAAAGTATTTGCTGAACCAATTGCTACTACAATGATCTTAGTTTTGTAGCTCTTTTTATTTGTAGTGACGGTAAACTCAGGAAAAACACCTTCAACTTTTAGTACTTTCTCACTAGGTATTTGCGTAATGTGAGGATACAGTGCAGAAAGATGAATTATGCTTTCTTTTAGTAAGTTAGCACCTAATGTCCCCGGAGGTATTCCATAAGCGTTGTTGAAAAGTGCTTCTTGAAGTGATGATGTTTTTTGATGGGTAAAAATGCCTATATTTTTATTACAAACGAACGGCTTATCTTTTGCAGAACCCAAAACTAATCCGCATGACACTGCAGAAGCGCCGCCACCAATGATAAGTATGTCAAACACAGATGTTACTTTTCGTTTGTTTTTTCTTCTATTCTTTTTGACATCCTGAAAATCAAAAGGATCAAAACGGCACAAAGGGAGGCTGCTATTCCTATAAAAGCAACTACGCTATCTCCTTGAAATGGATTTTCAAAATCCAATAAAGTAACATTAAATACGATTAGCGCTAGTGCTAATATTACCAAGATGTTAGTAAAAATTTTCATAAGATGTTCTTGTTTTTCGATGTGGAAAAAATGCCGATAGTATGTTTTTTATTCAGAAGAGTGTTTTCTAAAAAAACAGATTTTTTCCTTAAGTATCAATTCGGGGTAAATTTAGGTAAATTTATTCTAGACAAACAAACCTTTAACATTAGCAGCGAATAATTTAACAGCAATAGCAAGAAGTACTACTCCAAAAGTTTTTCTGATTACGCCAAGCCCGTTCTCTCCTAATAATTTTTCTATTTTAGAGGATGATTTTAAAACAATATAAACTACAATAATATTCAGTAAAATGGCAACTACAATATTTATTGTATAAAATTGAGAGCGCAAAGACAGTAGGGTTGTCATTGTTCCTGCTCCAGCAATTAAAGGAAAAGCGATAGGAACAATAGAGGCTGAGCTTGCCTCTTCATCTCTATAAATCCGAATTCCTAAAATCATTTCTAAGGCTAGAAAAAACAAAACAAATGAGCCGGCAACGGCAAAGGAATTGACATCAATACCAATTATCTTTAAGAGTTCTTCTCCCGTAAAAAGAAAAACAATCATGATAATTGCCGCCACGGCTGTTGCTTTTTCAGATTCAATTTGTCCGTGTTTTGATCTCAAATCAATAATAATTGGGATGGATCCCACGATATCAATTACGGCAAAAAGTACCATTCCTACGGTGATAATTTCTCTAATGTCGAATTCCATAATTTGCTTGTTTATTTATTGCAAAAGTATTCATTTTTGTATTGTTATTGACTGCCGTAAATTTTAATTTGAAATCGTATTTGGATCTGTTATTCATGCAGTTTTATACAAAAGCTCATCTCTTTTTCTTAGGAAGTAAGTAATAAACCCTTTGGGTGTGACTCGATTTTCTTTTTTTCCAGGTGCTAACAATTTTTTTTGTTTTAATTAGGACCGTTGAAGCTGTTTTAGCAACATAATTTTAGTACCATAAAAAATGGTTTATATCTTTCTTTTCTCTATCTAATGTCCGCGTTTATTTTTTGAATATTTATAGACGTTGATAGTTGCAAATAATTGTATATAATTAGTCAAGTAATTGATTGTCAATGATTAAATTTGTATTTAATTTAAAATGTACTGCCATGAAAAAGATGCGCTGGGTTATTAGTGTGCTGCTGCTGTTTGTTTTTATTCCTGTAACAGAAGCGCAAATTTTAAAAAAATTTCAAAAAAAGGTCCAAGATAAAGTAGAACGAAAAGTAGGCGACACGTTCAAAAATGATCAGGAGGAATTATTTGACAAAAGTTCAGCTATTGATACAAAGGCAAAGGTTTTTGGAAAAAACAAGGTAGATCCTTCCTTGCTTCCAAATTCGTATGTGTTCAGTTGGAAATATTCTTTGGAAATTCAAAGTGAAAATCAAAAGACTATGATTATGGATTATTTCTTAGAACGAGATGTGGACTATTTTGGTTTCAGAATGGGAGAATCAGATGAAATGTTTATGATAATTGACAGCAAAAATAAGTGGATGATTACCACTTTTAATCAGGAAAGACAAAAAGTAGCCATGGTGTCAAAAATGATAGACTATTCTGAAATGGGATCAGATATTATTAAAGATGAGAATGATGTATTCTCGTATAAGTCTCTTCCCAATAAAACAATAATGGGATACAACTGCAAAGGAATTGAAGCAGCGAGTGCTGATTTCTTGTTAGTATTTTATTACACAAATGAGGCTCAGGTAAGCTTTTCTGAATTGTTCAAATCGGAACAAAAGCAGAAAGTTCCTAATGTCTTGCAGCGTTATTTTAAGACCGGTGAAAAGCCTTTATTGATGGCAATGAGTATGAAAGACTTAAAAGATAAAGGAAAAGTTACCACGATGAATTGTATTTTTTTAGAGAAGACTTCATTTGTTTTTGCAAAAGCGGATTATAAATTCATGTAGTTCTGGTACTCAATTTCTTGTAATTTGTTTTCGAATTTTATGATTTGGTGAAGTACTTTTTCGGAATTCTTGAATATCTTTGCAGAATGTTTCAACTAGGAAAAACCATAGTCTCCGAAGACTTGCTCGAAAAAGATTTTGTTTGTAATTTGAGTGCCTGTAAAGGCGCTTGTTGCGTAGATGGCGACGCTGGTGCGCCACTAAGTCTGGAGGAAACTCAAATCCTCGAATCTATTTACCCAAAGATAAAGCCTTTTTTACGCAAACAAGGAATTGCTGCAATTGAAGCGCAAGGAACTTGGGTCAAAGGCACCGATGGCGATCTTGAAACACCACTAATTGATGATAAAGATTGTGCTTATGTGATCTTTGATGGCAAGACTGCTCTGTGTGGTATTGAACAAGCCTATAATCAAGGGATAATTGATTGGAAAAAACCGGTTTCTTGTCATCTGTATCCAGTTCGGGTAAAAGATTTTACAGAGTTTGCCGCTGTTAATTATGATAAATGGGATATTTGTGATCCAGCCTGTTCATTAGGTCAGGAACTTGAAGTGCCAGTTTATAAATTTGTCAAAGAGGCCTTGATTAGGAAGTTTGGTGAGGACTGGTATGCTGAACTTGAAAAAGTAGCGCAGGACATGAAAAATAAGTAAATAAGAATTCTATTTTTCTTGTTTAATTATTTTAAAAAAACTATATTTTACGGTGTTTCATTCCCTTAATGATTCTTTAAAATACTGAATTTAAGTGTTTTAAAATTTGTATGAAAAATGTCTTAATTTTTCTATTTGTTAAAAACTATAGCTGATTGTGAATAAGTTTGGCTTTTATTAACCGCAATATTTTACAATCTTTGTAACTCTCAAAAAGCTTAAAAATTTGTTAAAACCTCAAAAAAACAAACAATTATAATGACGCAAGTTGAACCAATTTTACAAGAAAATAAAAATCGTTTCGTAATTTTTCCTATCAAACACCATGATATTTGGGAATGGTACAAGAAAATGGAAGCTAGTTTCTGGACTGCTGAGGAAATCGATTTGTCACAAGATTTAAATGACTGGAATAATAAACTTTCCGATGACGAACGTTATTTTGTCAAGCATATTTTAGCATTTTTTGCAGCTTCAGATGGAATTGTAAATGAAAATCTGGCTGAAAATTTTGTGAACGAAGTGCAATATGCGGAAGCAAAATTCTTTTACGGGTTCCAAATCATGATGGAAAACATTCACAGCGAAACGTATTCGTTATTGATTGATACCTATGTGAAAGATGAAGTGGAAAAAGATGAATTATTCAATGCCTTAGAAGTTTTTCCTGCAATCAAGAAAAAAGCGGACTGGGCTTTAAAATGGATTGAGTCTGATTCATTTGCAGAACGTCTAATTGCTTTTGCAGCGGTGGAAGGTATTTTCTTCTCAGGAGCATTTTGTTCTATTTATTGGTTGAAAAAACGAGGCTTAATGCCAGGGTTAACATTTTCTAATGAATTGATTTCTCGTGACGAAGGCGTTCATTGTGATTTTGCGGTCCATTTACACAACCACCACCTTGTTAATAAAGTTCCAAAAGAAAGAATCAGAAGCATAATTGTTGACGCTTTAAATATTGAAAGAGAATTTATTACAGAATCACTACCTGTTAGCTTAATAGGTATGAATTCAGTTTTGATGACGCAATATTTAGAATTTGTTGCAGATAGATTGTTAGTAGAATTAGGTTGCGACCGAGAATACAATACGACAAATCCTTTTGATTTTATGGATATGATTTCACTTCAAGGGAAAACAAACTTTTTTGAAAAGAAAGTGGCCGAATATCAAAAAGCAGGTGTTATGAATACGGATGGTGATGCTCAGAAAATATCTTTTGACGCTGATTTTTGATTTTTTTAAACCATTAAGGAATTAAGGTTTATCAACTTTTAATTTATCTAAAAGTGTTGATGTTAAAGAAACATTTTAATTTTTTAAATCTTAAATGATTTACTGATTTTTTTATGTTTCAGATGCTGATTAGCCCAGATAGTAATGAAAATCCTTTTTATTTTTTAGAGAAAAAATAAAAAGAGTACTTCACTTTACTTTTATTTCCATAGGAGTTCAGTGAGTTTCATTTGCAATGGATAGCTGGAATAGCTCCAAAAAAAGATGCTGAAACAGGTTCAGTATAATTTACAAATAACGAAAAACAGTGAAGGGATTTTCTGTTTTAAAAAACAAACAAAAGTATGTATGTAATTAAGAGAGATGGCCACAAAGAGCCGGTAATGTTCGACAAAATCACGGATAGAATTAAAAAACTATGTTATGGTTTAAATGATTTGGTTGATGCCGTGAAAGTGGCAATGCGCGTAATTGAAGGACTTTATGATGGTGTGTCGACATCGGAGTTGGATAATCTTGCTGCTGAAACTGCTGCGTCAATGACTATTGCGCATCCGGATTATGCACAGTTAGCCGCTCGTATTGCAATCTCAAATTTACATTCCAATACCAAAAAATCATTCTCGGATACGATGAATGATATGTTCAATTATGTAAATCCAAGAAATGGTCAATATGCACCGTTACTTTCTGAGGAAGTACATAAAGTGATTATGGATAATGCGGAGTTTTTAGATTCGCACATTATATACAATAGAGATTTCAATTATGATTATTTTGGTTTTAAAACCTTAGAGAGATCATATTTGCTAAAAATAAACGGTAAAATTGTCGAACGTCCACAACACATGTTGATGCGCGTTTCGGTTGGAATTCATTTAGATGATTTAGATTCAGTAATTGAAACGTACGACTTAATGTCGAAAAAGTTCTTTACGCATGCAACTCCTACATTGTTCAATGCAGGTACGCCAAAACCTCAAATGTCTTCTTGTTTCCTTTTGGCAATGCAAGACGATAGCATTGATGGGATTTATGACACGTTGAAACAAACGGCTAAAATCTCGCAATCAGCAGGTGGAATTGGACTTTCTATTCACAATGTAAGAGCGACTGGTTCTTATATTCGTGGTACAAACGGAACTTCTAACGGAATTGTTCCTATGTTGCGTGTTTTTAATGATACTGCGCGTTACGTAGATCAAGGTGGAGGAAAGCGTAAGGGAAGTTTTGCTATTTATATTGAAACGTGGCATGCCGATATTTTTGATTTTCTTGATTTGAAAAAGAATACAGGAAAAGAAGAAATGCGAGCCAGAGATTTATTTTTTGCCATGTGGACTTCGGATTTGTTCATGAAACGAGTACAAGAAGACAGTTACTGGACGTTGATGTGTCCTAACGAATGTCCTGGATTGTATGATGTGTACGGTGATGATTTTGAGAAAATGTACACGGATTATGAGAAAGCGGGCAAAGGTAGAAAAACCATTAAAGCGCAGGAACTGTGGGAAAAAATTCTGGAATCGCAAATCGAAACTGGAACGCCTTATATGTTGTACAAGGATGCCGTAAATAGAAAATCAAATCAAAAAAATCTAGGTACCATTCGTTCGTCGAATTTGTGTACCGAGATTATGGAATTCACGTCTAAAGACGAAATTGCAGTTTGTAATTTGGCTTCACTTTCTTTGCCAATGTTTGTGGAAAATAAAAAATTCAATCATGAGTTGTTATATGACGTAACCAAACGAGTAACTAGAAATCTGAATAAAGTAATTGACAGGAATTATTATCCAGTTATTGAAGGAGAAAATTCTAACAAACGTCATAGACCAATTGGTCTAGGAGTACAAGGATTAGCTGACGCTTTCATCATGTTGCGTTTGCCGTTTACGAGTGACGAAGCAAAGAAACTGAATCAAGAAATTTTTGAAACTCTATATTTCGCCGCTGTAACCGCATCGATGGAAATGGCAAAAAAAGAAGGTCCATACAGCACTTTTGAAGGTTCACCAATCTCTAAAGGAGAATTCCAATACAACTTGTGGGGAATGAAGGATGAGGAATTATCTGGTCGATGGGACTGGGCTTCTTTGCGAAAAGAAGTGATGGAGCACGGAGTAAGAAACTCATTATTGGTAGCGCCAATGCCAACGGCTTCGACTTCTCAAATTTTAGGAAATAACGAAGCATTTGAACCTTATACTTCTAATATTTACACTAGAAGAGTACTTTCAGGTGAATTTATTGTAGTGAACAAGCACTTGCTAAACGATTTAGTGGAGCGTGGTTTATGGAATGAAACCCTGAAACAAGAATTAATGCGAAATAACGGTTCAGTTCAAGACCTGAATATACCACAAGACTTGAAAGAATTGTACAAAACTGTTTGGGAAATGTCTATGAAAGATATTATCGATATGTCTCGTCAGCGTGGTTATTTTGTGGATCAATCACAATCGTTGAACCTATTTATGCAAAATGCTAATTATGCTAAATTGACATCCATGCATTTCTATGCTTGGCAATCCGGATTAAAAACTGGAATGTATTATTTAAGAACTAAAGCTGCGGTGGATGCCATTAAATTTACATTAAATAATGATAAAAAAGTGGAGCCAATTGAAATTAAAGAGCAATTAAGCGCTGTTCCTGCCGTTGTCGAAGCAGTAGAAATGACTTCTGATGAATACAGAGCGATGCTGGAATTGTCTAAAAATGCTGGTCCAGACGAATGTGAAATGTGTGGGAGTTAAAGATTTTAGAATGATGATTAACGATTTTTGATTTTTGATTGAAAATCATTGATAAATAAGCCTTTGTCATTTTGGCAAAGCATAAATATTAAGCAGTTATTGTAATGATAACTGCTTTTTTTTTTGGAGCTATCTCCCGCTTTCGTTTCAATCTTTTTATTGGCCGAAAAAAGCGAATAAAAGGGTTTCCACTTTAACCTGGGCTGAAACATCAAGATTTAATAGTTTTAAATTTGTAAATAATTCACTATATTTGAGATAGTTATCATTGTAAAAGCACTATCATGGAAAATAAAAAATTTACTGTTACTGATGATTTATTAGCTTCCAAAGGCCAACGTCTACTGAATTTCGTTATTGATTTATTTATAATTTATGTTATCGAAATCAGTATTGGTACGACCATAATTCTAATTGGAGATTTAATGAAAAGTGATACAGCATCAAATTGGGTTTCCTCCTTAAGCGTAGTTGAAAGTTTCTTTTTTGGACTTGTTATTCTGTTTCTTTATTATTTAATAACTGAAATGTATTTTTCCAGAACCTTCGGAAAGTATTTCACGAAAACAATGGTGGTAAAGCACGATGGTTCAAGACCCAATATGAAAAGTATAATGATTAGAACACTTTGTAGATTAATTCCTTTTGAGCCTTTTTCTTTTATAACTGCTGAGCGAGGATGGCATGACACATTATCGGTTACGTATGTGGTAAAAAAGCATGATTTTATAGCCAAAAAAAAAATATTTTCTGAAGAATAGAGCTTTAGAAAAGATAAAAATTGCAGTCATTTTAGGCTGCTTTTTTGGTTTTAAACATATCATTTTCTTTATATTCGCTCCTTTTAAATACCAAAAATAAAATGATGAACTGGGAACAACTTTTATCGCTAAAACGACAAGGCGACAAAGGCAAAAGATTACGTGTAGAACAAGATGATACCCGATTGGGTTTTGAGGTTGATTATGACCGTATCATTTTTTCAGCCGCTTTTAGAAGTCTGCAGGATAAAACACAAGTTATTCCGTTATCAAAAACTGATTTTGTACATACTAGATTGACACACAGTTTAGAAGTTTCGGTTGTAGGGCGATCTTTAGGAAGATTGGTTGGTAAAAAAATTATCGAGAAATACCCACATTTGAAAGAAGTTCATGGCTATCAAATGAATGATTTTGGTGCTATTGTGGCTGCGGCTTCTTTGGCGCATGATATAGGAAATCCACCTTTTGGACATTCCGGTGAAAAAGCAATTGGAGAATATTTTTCCATTGGAAAAGGCCAGCAATACAAAGACCAGCTTGGCGCAAAAGAATGGCAAGATTTAATTGATTTTGAAGGAAATGCTAATGGTTTTTCGGTACTGACGGCCAGTCGTCCCGGAATTGAAGGAGGACTTCGAATTTCGTATGCAACTCTCGGTGCTTTTATGAAGTATCCTAAAGAAAGTTTGCCTAAAAAACCAACTAAAGATATTGCCGATAAAAAATATGGTTTCTTTCAAACCGACAAAACTTTTTTTAAAGATGTAGCTTTAGATATGGGTTTGATTCCAAATAAATCAGGAGATAATATTGGTTTTGAAAGACATCCTTTGGCGTATTTAGTAGAAGCGGCAGATGATATTTGTTATACCATTATTGATTTTGAAGACGGAATCAATTTAGGATTAGTTTCCGAAGATTTCGCTTTGGAATATTTAATAAAATTGGTAAAAGACAGCATTGATACTTCTAAATATAAGACATTGGAGACCAAAGAAGACCGTATAAGTTATTTACGCGCTCTGGCAATTGGAAGTTTAATCAATGATGCCGTTAAAGTATTTGTGGAAAATGAAGCACTGATTTTGAACGGAAAATTCCCATTTGCAATTATGGACAAGAGTAAGTACAAAGCCCAAATGGACGATATTATCAAGATTAGCGTCGATAATATTTACCAAAGCCGTGAAGTCATCGAAAAAGAGATTGTAGGTTATCAGATTATTCAAACATTGTTAGAAAAATTCATAACAGCCTATAACAATAAACATAACGGAAATGCTTCAAACTACGATTCTTTAATCTTGAAGATGTTACCTGAAAGACATCATCAGGAAAAAGAAAATTTGTACGACAGATTGCTTCATATTTGTCATTTTATTTCCTTGTTGACGGACGGAAATGCTTTGCTATTTTACAGGACTATAACTGCTGCAAAAAATTAACATTTGTGGACTTATTTTTAGCTTGTCATTGTAGATATAAAAAATTATATTTATTTTCAGCTTTATTTATTGATTAATTGATAGATTTTTATGAAAAAAATTATACTTTTTTTAGTTTTTTTAACGCATTTTTTTACTTTAGCACAATCGAACACTGCTATTATTCAGCGTTATTTAACCACTCCCAATGCTAAAATTAATGTTTCTAAGAATGATTTCAATGATTGGGTAATACAAAGTGATGGAGGTCTTACTACCTCTGGAATACAAAATTGCTATGTAGTGCAACGGTACAAAGGAATTGAAATTTTTAGAGCCGTTTCTACTTTTTCGATAAAAAACAGCGAAGTTATTGATGTCCAAAAACGTATTGTTGACGGAATTTCTAAGAAAGCAAATGCAACTAAACCTGTACTATCGGCAATAGATGCTTTGACCAAAGCCTATGCGCTCTTAGGAATAAAGGCATCAAAAAGTTTTTCTGTTTTAGAAAATACTTCTCCTAATAAATTTAAAATAAGCAATGGACTTGACATTCAAGAATCTGTTAATGCAAATTTAGTTTTTCATCAAGGGAGTAATGGTGAATTAATTTTGGCGTGGGATTTGACGCTTAATACCCCTGAACATGACCATCTTTGGAGCGTAAGAATTGATGCTATTGACGGAAAATTATTAGAAAAAAATGATTTTGTAATTTCTTGTAGTTTTGATCATAGCAAAGCCAGCGTTCACTCCCGTGATTCGCGAGTAAATTTATTTGATTCCAGTTACAAACAAATTTTTTCATCCTCCGTAGTGCAAACCGGAGGAGGCTCTTATAGAGTGATCCCTTTCGACTATGAAAGTCCTAACCATTCCCTTTTTTCAACTAATTACTAATCCTGCAAATACGAAAGCCTCACCTTTTGGTTGGCACGATGTAGATGGAGTTACTGGTCCAGAACATACCATAACTCGAGGGAATAATGTGTGGGCTAAAGAGGATTTTTTAGGTGAAAATTCAGTTTCAGGTTACAGTCCTGATGGTGGGGAATTTCTACTTTTTGATTTTCCTTACGGAGGCTCAAATGTTGCAGCATCCTCTTATATAGAATCAGCTGTTACGAATCTTTTTTATATGAATAATATCATGCATGATGTTTGGTATCAATATGGTTTTAATGAGGTTAATGGTAATTTCCAAACTAATAATTATGGAAATGGTGGAAAAGAAAAGGATAACGTCAATGCTGATGCACAAGATGGATCACTGATTACACCTATGAGCTTGAATAATGCAAATTTTTCAACGCCAGTAGATGGGAATAGCGGCAGAATGCAGATGTTTTTATGGGATAGAGGCCCTGAAATTAAACCATTAATAGTTATTTCACCTGCAATTATCGCTGGAAGTTATGTGGCTAGACAAAATTCATTTAATCCAGGTCGTATTGATTTACCAGTTGCTCCTGATTTATTACAGTCTGATCTGGTGTTGTATTTAGATAGTGCAGGCGAAACTTCACAGGGTTGTGTAGCGCCGTCAAATGCTGCAGCAATGAACGGAAAAATTGTTATTTTAAGAAGAGGTGCTTGTACGTTTGCAGTGAAAGTAAAAGCAGCACAAAATGCAGGGGCTATAGCTGTGATCGTTGTTAATAATATTGCAGGAGAAATAGTAATGTCAGGATCTGACGAGTCAATTACTATTCCTGCTGTTAGTGTGAGTCAGTCTATTGGTGAAAATATTATAAATCAAATGCTTACTCAGGCTGTGAATATAAAAATTCAATTAGAGAGCTCTCCCTTCGTCAATTTAGATGGTGATTTTGATAATGGAATTATTGCTCATGAATATGGTCATGGTATCTCTACTCGTTTGGCTGGAGGGAGCAATAACTCCAGTTGTTTGAATAATACAGATCAAATGGGAGAGGGCTGGTCTGATTGGTTTGCATTAATGATGCAAATCAAGCCAGGCGATTTTAGCGATGCTAAAAGAGGAATTGGGACTTTTGTTTCTTCTCAGGCCAAAGATGGACAAGGGATAAGAGATTTTCAGTACTCTACGGATAAATCAATTAATCCAATGACATACACATATACGAATAATTACCAAAGTGTTGATGCCGATGGAGTTTCAAAAACATCAGTACATGGCGTAGGTTCTGTTTGGGCTACCATGTTATGGGATTTAACTTGGGCTTATGTTCATAAATACGGCTTTGATAATAATAAATATACTGGTACGGGTGGTAATAATAAAATCATGCGAATTGTTTTGGATGGAATCAAATTGCAACCGTGTAGTCCTACATTTGTCGATGCCCGAAATGCTATTATAGCTGCTGACCAAGCGATAACTGGAGGTAAGGATTATTGTATGATTTGGGAAGTTTTTGCAGCGCGAGGTTTAGGGGTAAATGCAACGGCCGGTGATCGAAATATTGGAAATGATCAAGTGGAGGATTATGCAAGACCGGCATCAGGACCCAATTGCGTTCTAGCGGTTGATACTTTTGAAAGTAACAATGTCATGAGTGTTTATCCAAATCCATCCAAGGGACCAGTAACAATTAAAATTGATCAATACTCAGGGACAGTAAACATTCAAGTGGTTGATACTAATGGGCGTGTGGTTTATGAACTTAATAATCAAGAGTTTAATAGTCGAAAATCAATTGATTTAAGTGCCCTGACAACGGGAATTTACATATTAGATGTAAAAGGGGAAGGATTGCATTATGTTGAAAAAATAATCAAAAAATTAATAAAAAGATGTTGATGTCCTGAATATATTTATTCAGGACTCTTTTAAAATAAATACTGTATTCCAATACCTATAGCCTGTCGTACTTGTACTTTGGGTCCTTCGGTGACCTGAATCCCTGCTATTTCTCTTTTTGATTTAATGTCATCGTCATAAATAATATGGGCACCAATATTAGCTTTTACATATTGGTTAACCACTAATTCTAATTGCAGGTCATAATCAATGTCTACATTGCCAAAATTATTAACGTAATCAGAATATAAGCTCAGGCGATTTTCTAAATGTATGTTTTTAAAAATTTCTTTTTTCAGATGACCCGTTAACAAAAAACCAAGTTCTGTTCTGGATTTTTCGCCTTTCGTAATCAAAATTCCTTCTGGATCGTAAATAGCTTTAGTAACACCAAAGGCACCTTGATTCGCTAACCTTTGATCTAAAACCAATGTTGTTTTAAATGTGAAAGGGGAAATATAAAACGTTCTCTTTTCCTCTTTATTTATATTTTCGGCACCTATTCCCATAAAAGCATAAGCAGGAGCAAAGGGTTTTGAAATTGCAATTTGAGTATTTGGATAAGAATATCCGTTAGTGAATTGTGTATTAAAATTAAATTTAGCGGAGTGATACCAATTTGAAAGAGTATCTTTTCGGTAACCAAATGTGGAGTTTAACGATATTGCATCATCTGTTTTTCTTAGTTCTGTGCGGTCTTGTTTGTTTAAACCGTAGCGTATTAAAAGTTCGTTTGTCCAATTATAGTTCCTTCGATTGTAAGTTCGCAAAAATTTTCCGTTAAATAATCCAGAAATGGAACTTGTTCCTCCCGGACTCCAATTGATAAAAGCAACTTCGGTTATGTCAAACCCTAAGCTGTTTTTTTTTGTCCAATGCGACAAAGGAACGAATGGTTTTCTAGATCGTATTTTAACTTTTATTACTAGCGGTTTTTTTAGTATTGAGTTTGTTGTTGCGGGCTCTAGTACCGTCTTTAAAAAAATTGGAGCTACTTCTTGTGAAAAACTATTTATTGAAATGAAAAGTAAAAAAGCAGTAAGGGATAATTTCATTACAGAGAAAATTAAGTATGGACGCGCAAAATAATTATTTTAATAGCTTGAAAAAAGTATTTCAAGACTTTTAACGTCAATTTTGCAGTATTCTTGTAATTCAGCCACATTACCTTGTTCTATGAACACATCAGGAATACCTAGTGTTTTTATTTGGGATGTATAATTGTACTGGTTGGCGAACTCGAGAATAGCACTTCCAAAACCGCCTTTGATCACACCGTCTTCTATGGTAATAACTGTTGAAAATTTGGAAAAAATAGTGTGTAAGTGTTTTTCATCCAATGGTTTAACAAAAGAAAAATCATAATGAGCAATGGTTTCTTCATTTCTTATTTTGGCTAAAGCTAAAGTTACATTATTACCAATAGTTCCATTGGATAAAACAGCAACTCTCGAGCCTTCTTTGATGCAACTACTTTTTCCGATTTCTATTTTTTTATAATTTCCAAAATGTTCTGCGTGCCAATTACTAATGACACCGCGACCACGTGGATAACGAATAGCGATTGGATGATCCAGTCCTAATTGTGCAGTGTATAAAATATTTTGCAGCGCAATTTCATTCAGTGGCGCATAAATAATCATATTAGGAATGCAACGCAGATAGGCCAAATCGAAAACACCGTGATGCGTTGCCCCGTCTTCGCCCACTAAACCAGCTCTGTCTAAGCAAAAAATCACTGGAAGATTTTGTATGGCCACATCGTGAATGATCTGGTCGTATGCTCTTTGTAAAAATGTAGAGTAAATATTGCAATAAACAACCATTCCTTGAGTTGCCATTCCGGCAGCCAGTGTAACGGCATGTTGCTCGGCAATTCCTACATCAAAAGCACGTTTTGGATAGGCGTCCATCATGAATTTCAACGAACTTCCGGATGGCATTGCAGGAGTGATTCCTATTATTTTTTCGTTTTTTTTAGCCAAGTCTAGTATGGTCAAGCCAAATACATCCTGATATTTTGGAGGTAAATTTTCTTCGGATTTAAGGTGAATTTCTCCTGTTAAGGCGTCAAATTTTCCGGGAGCATGGTATTTCACCTGATCGTCCTCGGCTTGTTGAAGACCTTTCCCTTTTGTGGTAATAATATGAAGAAATTTAGGTCCTTTTACTTTTTGTAAACGTCTCAGTTCTTTGATCACGGCAAAAAGATCATGACCGTCAATAGGACCCGAATAATCAAAATTCAAAGATTTGATCATGTTGTTTTGCCTCGGATTTTTTCCTTCTTTTACGGCAGTGAGATATTGTTTTAAAGCACCTACACTTGGATCAATCCCGATAGCGTTATCATTAAGAATCACTAATAAATTAGCATCAGTAACTCCGGCGTGATTTAGTCCTTCAAAAGCCATTCCTGAGGCAATTGAAGCGTCGCCAATCACTGCAATGTGTTGTTTGTTGAACTCGCCTTTCAAATTAGATGCGATTGCCATTCCTAACGCTGCCGATATAGAAGTAGAGGAGTGGCCTACGCCAAAAGCATCGTAAATACTCTCACTTCTTTTTGGGAAACCGGAAATACCGCCTAGCTGCCTGTTCGTATGGAAGTTTTCTCTTCGGCCGGTGAGTATTTTATGTCCATAGGCTTGATGACCTACGTCCCAAATTAATAAATCATTGGGTGTGTCAAAAACATAATGCAGCGCAATGGTCAATTCGATAACTCCAAGGCTTGCGCCGAGATGTCCTTCTTTTACAGCAACAATATTGATAATAAAATTGCGTAATTCTTGGGCAACTTGAGGAAGTTGGGCTTCGTCAAGCAGTCGTAAATCGGTTGGATTATTGATGTTTGAAAGTAAATTATCTGACATAAAGCAAAGGTACGATTTGAAATTGTATTTTTGCAATTGATAAAAAAACTTGTTTCACAAAGAATTTAAATTTGCGAATTAGCGGTCTATACTATGATAAATCCTTTTACCGACGAATATTTTATGAAAAAGGCTTTACAGGAAGCTGAAATGGCTTTCGAAAAAGGCGAAATTCCTGTTGGCGCTCTAATTGTCATTGACAATAAAGTCATTGCCAGAAGTCATAATTTAACCGAATTATTACATGATGTTACAGCTCATGCCGAAATGCAATCCATCACTGCTGCTGCTAATTATCTTGGCGGGAAATATTTAATTGGTTGTACGCTTTACGTCACGCTGGAACCTTGCCAGATGTGTGCCGGCGCTTTATACTGGAGCCAGATTTCGAAAATTGTGTACGGAGCTACTGATGAAAATCGGGGTTTTGTAAAAATGGGTACGCAATTGCATCCTAAAACTACGGTTGTGAAAGGTGTTTTGGCAAATGAAGCTTCGGAGTTGATGAAGCGATTTTTTGTCGAGAGAAGGAAATAATTCTGTTTAGGCAAATGTCCTAGCCCAGATAAAAGCGGCATCCTTTAGTAAAGCTGCCAGCCTTCAAAAGGCTGGCAGCTTTACTAAAGATAGAGCGGATAGCTGGAAATAGCTCCTAAAAACAAATAAATTATAAATTACAGATTGCTCCGAAAAATTTCGCAATGCCGCAAAAAAAAACTCCCCAATTTCTTGAGGAGTTTGTAATTTAATCTATGACAGCATTTTCTTTTTTGTCATAGAAGTGATATTCTAAATACGTGTAAGCATCACGAGGTATAATTTTCACCCATTTTTTATGTTCAAGAAACCATTTTGAACGTAATGATGGAAAACCTTTGGTAAGGTATGCGGCCACAAAAGGGTGTACGTTAAGCACAACATCTTTATGGTTTTTTAATACTCTTTCTAAATCAAAAGCAATTTTATCAATGATTTGAATCGGCGCTTCAATTTCGCCGCTTTCATTGTTTGGATCTTCTTCTCTAGTTTTAATATTTACTTCAGGTCTTACTCTTTGTCTTGTAATTTGAACTAATCCAAATTTACTTGGGGGTAAGATCTTGTGTTTCGCTTTATCATCGCTCATTTCTTCCCTAAGGAAGTCGAACAGCAGTTTGCGATTTTCAGGATTTGACATATCGATAAAATCGACTACGATTATTCCGCCCATATCACGAAGACGCAATTGTCTTGCAATTTCGGCAGCGGCAATCATGTTGACTTCCATGGCTGTATCTTCCTGGTTGGTGGCTTTGTTAGAACGGTTTCCGCTGTTTACGTCAATGACGTGCAAAGCTTCAGTATGTTCTATAATAAGATAAGCCCCTTTACTCATGGATACTGTTTTTCCAAAAGAAGTTTTGATTTGTCTCTCTATGTTGTATTTCTCGAAAATTGGTGTGTCTTTAGATTGATAAAACTTGACAATTGATTGTTTGGATGGTGCAATTTCTTGCAAATAATCCTTTGTTTGGTTGTACAACTCTTCATCATCAATTTGAATGCCACTAAAAGTGTCATTAAACACATCTCTTAATATTGAGGATGCTCTATTGAGTTCTCCTAATACTTTAGATGGATGATGAGCCGTTGGTAATTTTTTACACATTGCAGTCCATCTGCTGAGCAGGTTCTGCAAATCTTTTTCTAATTCGGCTGTATTTTTGCCTTCGGCTACTGTGCGAACAATAACACCAAATCCTTTTGGTTTGATGGATTGTACTAATCGTTTCAAGCGTTCCTTTTCTCTTTTGTCTTCTATTTTTTGAGAAATAGAAACACGATCAGAAAACGGAACCAAAACTATAAATCTTCCGGCAAGAGAAAGCTCTGCGCTAATTCTTGGCCCTTTGGTAGATATAGGTTCTTTGACAACTTGTACTAAAACAGATTGATTGGCACTCAAAACATCAGTGATGGTACCATCTTTGTCTATTTCTTTTTCAAACTGAAAGTTTTTTAGGGAGAAATCTTTTAATTTACCTGCGCTTACAAGTTTTATGAATTTCAGTTGGGAAGCTAAATTGGGTCCTAAATCATGATAATGTAAAAAGGCATCTTTTTCAAAGCCAACATTTACAAAAGCAGCATTAAGTCCAGCAACTGGTTTCCTGATTTTGGCAATAAAAATATCACCAACCTGGAAGTTGCTTTTTTCTTCTTCTTTGTGTAATTCAATTAGTTTTCCATCTTTTAATAAGGCAAAATCTACGGCTTCAGAACTAGATCGGATGATTAATTCTTTATTCACGCTGTACATTTTTATCTATTCGCTTTAGCGAACAAATGGATTAAACAATATTTTTAACAGGTATTGAACCCGGGGAAAATTAGCTCGCAGTTTGCAGTGATAAGTAGGCAGTTGACTGATTACTAAAAACTGAATACTGATTACTAATCTTCAATTTCAATGAACATTTAAAAAAGAAAAAAGTAGTTTAAAACTACTTTTTCTTTTTGTGACGATTAGCTCTCGCTCTTTTTTTACGTTTGTGAGTTGCTACCTTATGTCTCTTTCTTTTTTTACCACTTGGCATATCTTGTCGATTTTAAGATTAATTAATATTATTATTTTGCTTCGTTATTTATTTTTACACCTTCAACAAACACTTTTGCAGGTTTAAATGCAGGAATGTTATGTGCAGGGATTTTTATAGTTGTATTCTTAGAAATATTTCTTCCTGTTTTTTCTGCTCTAGTTTTCACTATAAAACTTCCAAAACCTCTTAAATAAACATTGTCTCCAGTTTCCAATGAATTTTTTACTTCATTCATAAAAGTCTCTACAGTTGCCTGTACATCTCCTTTTTCAAGACCCAATTTTTCTGAAATTTTTGCTACGATATCTGCTTTCGTCATTTTCTTTCCTATTTATAATGTTGTACTATTTTTTTGAGTTTGCAAATATAGGAATTTAAAAAACAATTATTCAAGCTAATTCATTAAATTTTAATCACATAAACTTTTACTTTTGCAGTCTAATATTTAAAAATGAAATTTTCTAACTTGCTGATAAAATGGTATTTACAAAATAAACGCGATTTGCCTTGGCGAAAAACGACCGATCCGTACCCTATTTGGCTCTCTGAAATCATGTTACAACAAACACGTGTTGCTCAAGGCATGCCTTATTTTATGTCTTTTACAGCTGCTTTTCCTACCGTTTTTGATTTGGCGAAAGCGAATGAGGAACACGTTTTGAAACTTTGGCAGGGATTAGGATACTATTCTCGGGCTAGGAATTTGCATAAAACGGCGCAATATGTGGCCTTAGATTTAGGTGGAATTTTCCCGGATAACTACGCAGATTTATTAAAATTAAAAGGCGTTGGAGAATATACAGCCGCGGCCATTGCATCTTTTTCTTATAATGAAGCTGTTCCGGTTGTTGACGGAAATGTGTTTCGGGTTTTGTCGCGTTATTTTGATTTAAATATAGATATTGCTCAGGCGTCGGCCAAAAAAGAATTCGCTGCCTTGGCTTTCCAATTGATGCCAAAGGATAATCCGGCAACTTTCAATCAAGCCATTATGGAGTTTGGCGCGTTGCAATGTGTTCCTAAAAGTCCAAATTGTAGTATTTGTATTTTCAACGGAAGTTGCGCTGCTTTACAAAAAAACAAAGTCGATCAGTTGCCTGTAAAATCTAAAAAAATAAAAGTTAGAAACCGATACTTTAATTATTTGGTTGCTGCTGATGAAACGGGAAATACCCTTATACAGAAAAGGACGGACAAAGGAATTTGGCACAACTTATATGAATTCCCATTGATGGAAACCGAAAAAGAGGAAAATTTTGATTGCGTTAGTGAAGCTGTTCAAGGGGGCTATTTTAAAGATAATATGGTCGTAAGTATTTTAGAATACAATGAGAAAAGTATTATTCATAAATTGTCACACCAACATTTACATATCAAGTTTTGGAAAGTGAAAATTGAAGGAACAATTGAAAATGGAATAAATGTGGAAACATTGAAAACTTTTCCGTTCCCAATTGTGATTCATAATTTTATTGAAAAGGATTTACAGAGTTTCTAAAAAAATGTACCTTTGATTAAATACTATATTTTAAATGAACGGAACAGTAAATAAAGTTATGCTAATTGGTTTTCTTGGGGACGATATCAAAATGCATTATTTTGACGGGGGCAATTGTATCGGACGATTTCAGTTGGCCACAAACGAAGTATATATCAATAAAACTACCAATGAAAAAATCACTTCTACGGAGTGGCACAACTTAGTTGTTCGCAATAAGGCGGCGGAGCTTTGTGAAAAATACCTTTCTAAAGGAGACAAAATATATGTAGAAGGGCGCATTAAGTCTCGTCAATGGCAGTCAGAGGATGGAAGCACAAAACACACTTCTGAAATTCAGGTAACTGAATTTACTTTTCTTTCCACTAAGAAAGATGCTGAAAGTAATAAACAAATTCCTGTACCTGCTGTTCCG
The DNA here is from genome assembly GCF_052119725.1 of Flavobacterium sp. W20_MBD1_R3. NCBI lineage: Bacteria > Pseudomonadati > Bacteroidota > Flavobacteriia > Flavobacteriales > Flavobacteriaceae > Flavobacterium > Flavobacterium sp. W20_MBD1_R3. The sequence continues at coordinate 287,539 of NZ_JBGQOR010000002.1, read as the reverse complement.
AAAAACACTAATTTTGACACCGAAAAGAATGTCTTGCCTATAAATGACTTGCCGTTTTGATTGTTTAACTAATCTTCACCAATTTGGACTCAGAGCCCAGTTTACTTTTTGCCTACGTTATTGATACTAACCTTGCGTTTGGCTTATCGGGAATAATTATTTTACTGTTTTGTTCCGCATTAATATCAGGTGCCGAAGTAGCTTTGTTTTCATTGTCCCAAAAAGAAATCGATGAAACCATTCAGCAGAATGATTCTAAAGGAAAAATCATTTCAGAACTTCTGGAAAAACCCAAAAAACTATTGGCTACGCTACTTGTTGCTAATAACTTTATCAACATAGCCATTGTAATTTTGTTCTCATACGTTGGAAAAAGTATGTTTGCAGCGATAACAACACCGCTTTTAAAATTTATTTTAGAGGTGCTAGTAGTCACTTTTTTGATTTTATTATTTGGAGAAGTTTTGCCTAAAGTATATGCCAGCAGAAACAACTCGAAGTTTGCAAAGCTTATTGCCTATCCTGTTTTCTTTTTAGATAAGCTTTTGACGCCTATTAGTTTACCAATGCGTGCAGCAACAATATATTTGCACAATAAGTTAGGCAAGCAAAAAACAAGTTTTTCTGTTGATCAATTATCACAGGCGCTAGAGCTTACGGCTTCAGATGAAACCTCATCTGAGGAGCAAAAAATATTAGAAGGGATTGTGAGCTTTGGTAGTACGGATACCCGCCAGGTAATGAGTCCTCGAATTGATATTTTTGCTCTTGAAATAGAAGAATCGTTTGCTGCCATTTGTCCAAAAATTATAGAAAAAGGATATTCCAGAATTCCGGTATATCGGGACAATATAGATCAAATAGAAGGCGTTTTGTTTGTCAAGGATTTACTTCCGCACATCAATACAAATGAATTTGACTGGAAAGAATTATTGCGAGAGCCTTTTTTTGTTCCTGAAAACAAGAAGTTAGATAATTTACTAAAAGACTTTCAGAATATGAAAAGTCATTTAGCGATTGTAGTTGATGAATATGGAGGAACGTCAGGATTAGTTTCTTTGGAAGATGTTATTGAAGAAATTGTGGGCGATATCAGCGATGAATTTGATGATGAGCATATTACTTTTTCTCAAATTGACGAAAAAAATTACCTTTTTGAAGGAAAAATAAACTTGCGAGATTTCTTTAGAATTATTGATGTTGACGAAGAATTATTTGAAATTAAAAAAGGAGAAGCGGAAACATTAGCTGGATTTATTTTGGAAATCCTTGGTAATTTCCCTAAAAAAGATCAGAAAATTTCGTTCGGAAATTGTCTCTTTACCGTAGAAGCGGTGGATAAAAAACGAGTAAAACAAATAAAAGTAACGATTGAATAAATCCACTTTCAAAGTTTCTCTAGCGGAATAAGAATTTTTTTGAAATATTTTTTTTAAAATAAGATTAAATAAATGTAGAATAGCAATGTTTAAAAAAATAATTCCTTTCTTGGTTATAACACTTATGTCAGTGTTGGTTTTTAGTTGCAAAGATGATGTAATTCCAAAACCATCAAGTTATTTGCGTTTGGATTATCCAGAAGCGAAATACGTAAATTTTGAGAATGAATGTCCTTTTGCTTTTGAAATGAACTCAGATGCCGTTATAAAAAAAGAGCCTAATTGCGGTTTTACAATTACCTATCCAAAAATGAAGGCGACAATATATCTCACCTATAAACCAGTCACTAAAAACATTAATGAATTGTTGCGAGATGCACAAAAATTGACATACGAACACGTCATAAAAGCAGATGATATTCTGGAGCAGCCTTATCTCAATTCCGATAAAAAAGTATTTGGAATGTTTTATCAGGTTGAAGGAAATGCCGCAACAAATTCACAGTTTTATGCTACGGACAGCACTAGTCATTTTGTAACGGGTTCTGTTTATTTTTATGCGAAACCCAATTATGACTCAATTATGCCGGCAGCAAGTTATATCAAAAATGACATGCAGCGACTAATGGAAACCCTGAAGTGGAAGTAATCATTTGAGCTATTTATAGATTTTTTGCCAGACAATCAATAATTTATCATAACAGATAGGTCATTTAAGTTAAAATTAGCGCTTGTGAAGACTAAATTTCGAGTTTTATTAAATGACCTTCAAGGACTTATATGGTTCAAAAAAAAGCATTACCATTAAGAGAATGCTTTTTTTATGCAATTTAAAAGTCTGAATTATGACTTCATATTCGAAACTTTGTATGTTTTACCATCAGCAGCAGCTTCAACAACTGTAGTTAGTTTTTCTGGGGTTTGAATTGTTTTGTCAAAAGTCACAATGGCTTGTTTTGTTTCAAAATCTACTGTTGCTTTTTGTACACCTTCCATCGCATTTAAATCTTCTTGAATCGTTTTGGCGCAACCTATGGCACATGACATTCCTTCTACAGAGAAATTCGCCGTTTGAAGATTTGCAGCTGCAATTTCTTTTTTAACTTTTGGAGCTTCTGTTTTTGCAGTTTCTTTTGAAGCGATATTCGTTTCTTTTTCTTTGCAACCTACAAATAAAACACTTGTAAGTACTAGCGTTGCGATTGATTTTTTGAAATTTATCATGATGTAAATTTTGAAGATTAAATACGTAAATATGAATTACAAAATTAATTAAAAAAAGAAGGACTAATTCATAAAATAATTACAATTTTGAGCAAAATTATTTTTATGGAATTGAAGCAGTTAAAATGGGTGTATTTGATGGTTCTTGCCCTAGTTTGGGGAAGCTCATTCATACTAATAAAAAAAGGATTAATAGGATTGACAGCATTACAATTGGGATCGTTGCGAATCATTTTTGCAGCCGTTTTTTTAATAGTAATTGGGTTTAAAAGTTTATCAAAAATACCAACTCACAAATGGAAATATATTGCCTTAACTTCTTTATTCGGGACATTTATTCCGGCTTATTTGTTTGCGATTGCACAAACAGAAATTGATAGTTCAGTAAGTTCTATTTTGAATTCGCTGACTCCTTTGAATACCTTAATTCTGGGTGCTTTGGTTTTTGGACTGGAATTTAAACGAAAGCAGATTTTTGGAATTCTGATTGGTTTACTGGGAAGTGTTTTGCTGATCTTGAATGGCGCGATGCATCATCCGGAACAGAATTATTATTATGCGATTTTAGTTTTAATAGCTTCGGTATGCTATGCTGTCAACGTGAATTTAATTAAAAAATATTTGCATGATTTGAGTCCAGTGAGCATTACTACGGGTAATTTTATGATGTTGGTTTTTCCGGCATTTATCATTTTGTTTTTCTCTGGTTTCTTTGAAGTGGTTCATCATGTGAAAGTTCAGGAATCAGTTTTATTTATTATAGTTCTTGGAGTTGTAGGAACAGGAATTGCGAATATTCTATTTTTTAAACTGATTCAGATGTCTTCGCCGGTTTTTGCTACTTCGGTAACCTATTTGATTCCCGTAGTTGCTTTTAGTTGGGGATTATTAGACAATGAAATGCTTACGTCAGTTCAGTTTTTTGGTGCTTTTATTATTTTGATCGGCGTTTATTTGTCAGCTAAGAAATAGTATTTAATATTCCGTTTGAAAAACTTATATGGTTTAAAACAATAAAGGCTGCCTAAAATAGACAGCCTTTATTCTTTAATTTAGATTTGATTATAAAAAATCAGAATCGGTAACACCTTCATTGATTTTTACATCAGACATTTTTATGTCCAATTCAAAACCTACATTTTGGATGATGTTAAAAGGAACTTTAATGCCTTTTACTTCTTTATAATCCCCATAATTTGTGGTTTGTGTGATGCTTTGACCACCTTGTTCTACCACTTTAGCTTCAGCTAATTTTAAACCAGTAGTTACATCATAGAATAGAGTAGTTTTTCCGTTTTTAACAGCGTAAGCGTCTTTGCCATTGATAGACTCGATTGTTTCTAAAGTTAACCCTTGTTTCTTAGAAAGAGTTAATTCTTCAAAAGGTGTTGCAGCCGCTCTCATGTCTGTAAGCGTCGTTCCTTCGATGTTTTGGCGTTGCCCTTGTTGCATTACGTAAGCTCCTTTTTCATTTACTACTTGTTTCATTATGCTCATTGTTCCCATGGCTAATTCAACCATTAGTTTTCCTTTGGCATCAATTTTTGATGTAAAATTTAATGGAGAAGGTGCTTGCGGAATTGTTGTAGTTCCATTCATTACAATTGTTTTCACGGCCATTGCTGCTTTTTCACCACCAATAGCTTTGATGTAATTATCGATAACACTTTTGGCAGTAACTCCAGCTGGAACTGGTTTTTTAAATTCAGGTTTAACCGTTGGGTTTCCGTATTTATCAAAGTACGATACCGGAAATTTTAATTTTTCTAAACCAGGAGCTACATCAGCTGCTTTTCCTACAATTACAATTCTGCTATTGTCTGCCAAGAAGTACTTATTAGAAACTCTCAAAATATCCTCTGCAGTTACGGCACTGATATTTCTGATGTAGTTTTCGTAGAAATCAGCCGGTAAACTTTGCGTTTGAATTCTCAAAGCGTATCCTGCTACTGTTTGTGGTTTTTCAATTTGCATTACAAATCGTCCTATGTATCCTGCTTTTACGCTGGCTAACATTTCATCAGTCACTTTTTCAGTTCTGATTTTTTTGAATTCTTTGAAAATTTCAACAACAGTACTATCTGTTACAGCATTACGAACTTGAGTAGAAGCATTGAAAGTAGAGATGCGTTTGTCTCCGTAAATGCTAGTTCTTGCGCCATACGTCCATCCATGATCTTCTCTTAAATTCATATTAATGTAGCTATTAAAATCTCCTCCAAGGATTTGGTTTGCGATCAAAACAGCAAAATAATCTGGATCTGTCATTTTAAGATTTGACATGTTTATTACCGCAACTTCAGATTGTACTGCATTGGGCATATCAATAAAGTTGATTTGTGAAGAAACTACATCTTTTGGATCACTGTACGAAATTGAAGGCGCTGACGCTTTTTTCCATGAACCAAAGAATTTTTCTACCATTTTTTTCGTTTCGGTGAATTTCACATCACCAACAATAATCAGGTATGCATTACTTGGAACAAAATAAGTAGCGTAATTTGCTTTTACATCTGTAAGAGTTACGTTCTTCAACGTTGTTTCGCTTACATATTCGCCTGCAGGATGATTTTTTCCGTAGGTCAAAACATCTACAACTCTTGCGGCTACTGCGGAAACGCTTTTTTCATTGGCTTTTAAGCCTTCAATAAGTTTTGTTCTTTCCTTGTCAAATTCTTCTTGAGTGAAATTTGGATTTAATGCACCATCGGCCATTAATTCTAAAACTCTTCCTGAATATTTAGATAACGCACTTGCTGATGCACCATTTGAACTAAAATTGATGTTGGCACCTAGGAAATCTACTTCTTCATTGAAAGCTGTTTTAGAAATTTTGGTGGTACCACTTCCAATTAATGTACTGGTCATGTCAGCAACACCTTTTTTGTCGCCTTCAGCATACGGATCATTGTCTAAAGTAAGGCTGAATGCTACTCTTGGCAATTTATGGTTTTCGACTACCATAACTTTCAAGCCATTTTTTAATTCAAAGGTTATCGGTTTTCCAATTTTTATTGATGGAGCTACTCCCGGTTTTGGCTGAGGTATAATTTGTCCTTGCATAAGTACGGTTACGAACAAGCTTGATAAAATTAATATTGATTTTTTCATAATGATATATCTTAGTTTTGAGCTTTGTCTTTAGATGGAACGTAATCCAAAACTAATCTTTGGTTTGGATTTAAATATTTCTTGGCAACATCTCTGATTTCTTCACGAGTGATAGAATGATAGATTTCGATTTCAGTGTTGATTAAGTTTACATCGCCGTATAACAAATGATAAGAAGCCAGATTGTCAGCAATACCGTCAATAGTTGAGTTGCTGTTTACATATTGGTTTTCGAATTTATTTTGCAGTTTTTGTAAATCTCTTTCAGAAATCAGTTCTGTTTGTAGTTTTACGATTTCCAAGTCAATTTCGGCAAGAATATTCTCGGTTGTATTTGGAGCTTGTGGCAAACCGTAAATAATGTAACTTCCATAATCTTCTTGGTTGTTGCTAAAAGCACCAATCTGCAAAGCCATTTTTTTGTCATCTACTATTTTCTTGTATAATCTTGAACTTTTTCCATCACTTAAAATGGAGGAAATCATATCTAGCACTCTTGCGTCTCTAGTTTTCATAGACGGAGTTCTGTACGCTGCTACAATTGCAGGTATTTGGATGTTAGCATCTTCAAATTTTGCTTTTATGGTTTGAGTAATTGGTTCTTCAACAAATGTCTCTCTTTGAATAGCAGCTCCTTTTTTGATTGGTCCAAAATATTTTTGAATCCATTCCTTCGCTTGTTCTTTTTTGAAATCACCCGCAACAATCAAAACAGCATTATTCGGAATGTAAAATTTCTTGTTGAAAGCCTGAAATTCTTCTAATGTGGCAGCGTCTAAATGGCTCATGGAACCAATAGTTGCCCAACGATATGGGTGTTTTGTGAAAATATTCTTTTTCACTTCTGCCAAAAAGTTACCGTACGGCTGATTGTCAACACGTAGTCTTTTTTCTTCTTTCACTACTTCGTTTTGAGTGTCTACACCAATTTGATTAATCACTGGGTGTAACATTCTTTCTGCTTCCATCCACAAACCTAATTCAAGGTTGTTAGAAGGGAAAACTTCATAATAATACGTTCTGTCATCAGTAGTGTTCGCATTATTCACACCGCCATTTCCGGTTACAATTTTAAACCATTCACCGCGCTTGATATTTTCGGTTCCTTCAAATAGTAAATGTTCAAAAAAGTGAGCAAAACCTGTTCTTTCTGGATTTTCGTCTTTGGCACCCACATGGTACATTACAGATGTAATCACGGTAGGAGCAGATGGGTCGTTGTGCAAGATCACATGCAAACCATTGTCTAATTTGTATTCTTCAAAAGCTACTTTCTGCGCAGAAGCGACTCCCCCTAGCATAAACAAGGCACCTAAAGCCATTAATGAATTTTTCATAAGGTTAATAATTTTGTTAATATACCATATTAGTAGTGATTTCAAATTTTTGTTACATAAAAACCACATTGGTGTGAGAAATTTAACACTAGTTGAGCGTGCTGTTTTGTGAAACGACATCAAAAGTCTGTGAAATAGGAAATTCTGACGTAAAAGGTGTTTTTTTTCTTCAACAAATTGCGGGATAATTATTTAATTGTATATTTGCAACCTTAAAAATTTATAAAACAATTTGTTATGTATGCAATCGTAGAGATAGCAGGGCAACAGTTTAAAGTTAGCAAAGACCTAAAGGTTTACGTTCACCGTTTAGCAAATGAAGAAGGAACTCAAGTTTCTTTCGACAAAGTTTATTTGTTAGATGACAACGGTACAATCACAATAGGCGCCCCAGCTATAGAAGGTGCTTCAGTAGAAGCTAAAGTGTTACAACACTTAAAAGGAGATAAAGTTATCGTTTTCAAAAAGAAAAGAAGAAAAGGATACAAAAAGAGAAACGGACACCGTCAGTATCTTACTCAAATTGTAATCGAAGGTATTACTGCAGCAGGCGCTAAAAAAGCAGCTCCTAAAAAAGCGGCAGTTGAAGCAACTACTGAAGAAGTAGAAGCTCCAAAGAAAAAAGTAGCTAAAGCTAAAAAAGAAGACACACAAGAATAATAACAAAATAAAACTAATACGTCATGGCTCACAAGAAAGGTGTCGGTAGTTCCAAGAATGGTAGAGAATCAGAATCAAAACGTTTAGGCGTTAAGATTTTTGGTGGACAAGCTGCTATTGCAGGGAACATCATCGTAAGACAAAGAGGTTCAAAACATAATCCAGGTGCAAATGTTTACATCAGTAAAGATCACACCCTACACGCAAGAGTAGATGGAGTTGTTTTCTTCCAAAAGAAAAGAGATAACAAATCTTATGTATCTATACTTCCATTTGAAGTAGAAGCTTAATTAAGTACTCTCAATTATTAAAATACCCGTTTCAATTTCTATTGAGACGGGTATTTTTTTTTAATTTAAAATCGGATTGAATAGTATTTTGGTAACAAATAAATAAAATCATTTCAAATAGATTTACATTAAAGCCTTATATAAAATGTAGGTGTTCAGTACAAAATAAAAAAATGCTGGTAAAGAAATTAATAAAGAATCTTTCATCTTGATGCGAACTCCAGTGCCAAGAAGCATCAACAAAGCCAATCCTCCTGAGGCCAGAAGTAAGATAGTGTTGTTCTGAATGCCAATAAACAAACCAATAGCTCCCGCCAATTCTAAAACAGCTGTTAATGGACCAAATTTTTCAAGTCCAAAGCGCTTAAACTCATTTTTCATATTCGTTGATACAAAATAAGCTATTCCGTAAATAAGAAAGGAAGTTGCTGAAAATAGAATAAGTATGTTTAGGTAACTCATATTTTGATTATTTGGAAGCGTATAGTGCCACTAAAAGGGATAGTGCTAAAAGTAATAAAGAAGGAAGGTGTTTGATCCATGGGTTTTTTACTTTGAAATGAAAATACTGTGCCGAAGCCATTAAAAAAGCCATTAAAAGAGCAGGGATAAAAACGAGTTCTGGATGCCAAATGCCAGTTATTAATAATGTTGCTAACACCATTTTTGAAGCGCCTACCATATTTCGTATTAAATCAGAAAGTCCATATTGTTTAAATTCTTTCACAATGTTGTCAAATCTAAAAATCCAAACATAACCTACAGACAGCGCTATTACAAGTTGGGCGATAATGGTATAAGTATTCATAATTTTATTTTTAAGGTTTTTTTTAATTTTTAAATAGAGTTTGTCTGGCAAATGAATTCTCTAAAATATTTTAAGAACTCAAAGATACCATAAACTTATATTAGTAAGGGGTTCTGGCTTTTATTTATTAGGAAATAATGGATATTCATAGAAAATAAAAAACCCTCACATCACTGCAAGGGTTCTAAATCTGAAATCAGCAATCGCTAATCAAAAATCTAATATCTGTAATATTCTGGTTTGAATGGACCTTCAACGGGAACTCCAATATAATCCGCTTGCTCAGTACGCAACGTTTCTAATTCAACACCTAATTTCGCTAAGTGTAACATTGCTACTTTCTCATCTAAGTGTTTTGGTAACATGTATACGTCATTCTTGTATGCCGCGCTGTTTTTCCACAATTCGATTTGAGCAAGAGTCTGGTTAGTAAATGAGTTACTCATTACAAAACTTGGGTGACCTGTAGCACAACCAAGGTTTACCAAACGACCTTCAGCCAAAACGATAATGTCATTTCCAGCAATAGTATATTTGTCAACTTGTGGTTTGATTTCGATTTTTGAAGCACCGTGGTTTGTATTCAACCAAGACATATCAATTTCGTTATCAAAATGTCCAATGTTGCAAACGATAGTTTTGTCTTTCATTTTTTCGAAATGAGAACCTAAAACGATATCTTTATTTCCGGTAGTAGTAATGATAATATCAGCAGTAGCAATAACAGTATCTAGTTTTTTTACTTCAAAACCGTCCATTGCAGCTTGAAGCGCGCAAATTGGGTCAATTTCAGTAACCGTAACAATAGAACCAGCACCTCTAAAAGAAGCTGCAGTTCCTTTACCTACGTCACCGTATCCACAAACGATTACTCTTTTTGCAGCAAGCATAATATCAGTAGCACGACGAACCGCATCAACTGCTGATTCTTTACAACCGTACTTGTTATCAAATTTCGATTTAGTAACCGAGTCATTTACGTTGATCGCCGGCATTGGTAATGTTCCTGCTTTTACTCTTTCGTATAATCTGTGAACTCCAGTTGTAGTTTCTTCTGATAATCCTTTGATTCCAGCAACTAATTCAGGGTAACGGTCAATAACCATGTTAGTCAAATCTCCACCGTCATCAAGAATCATGTTCAATGGTTTTCTGTCTTCACCAAAGAACAATGTTTGCTCAATACACCAGTCAAAATCAGGCTCATTCAATCCTTTCCAAGCGTACACTTGAATTCCTGCAGCAGCAATCGCAGCAGCAGCTTGATCTTGTGTAGAGAAAATGTTGCAAGAACTCCAAGTCACTTCAGCCCCAAGAGCAATTAAAGTTTCAATCAAAACCGCAGTCTGGATCGTCATGTGCAAGCATCCTGCAATACGAGCGCCAGCTAGTGGTTGTTCATTTTTGTATTCCGCACGAAGCGCCATTAAACCTGGCATTTCAGCTTCTGCTAATTCAATTTCTTTTCTTCCCCAAGCCGCCAGGGAAATGTCTTTTACTTTGAAAGCCACATAAGGCATAGTTGCTGTACTCATTTATAGTATATTTGTAATTGTTTCACCTGTTCGCCTTTCGGGCTAGGGTGCATCTTTTTGCAAATTTACGCAATAACTTTAGAAATTTACTGTTTTCCACAAGATTTATGAATTGTTTAATTCGCTAATCTTTTGAACATTAACTAAATAATCTCTTCAAGCAGAACTTTTTCAGTTTAAGGAGCTATTTCCCGCTATTCGTTGCAATCTTTTTATTTTTTTAAAAAAAATAAAAAGGATTTTCACTGCTATCGGGGCTAAAAATCAACATTATAACACGATGCCACTTTATAAAATTATACATCCCAATGCTACCACCCAAATTTTAATTTGGAAAATAACAGAACCTTTCGCCGAATTAAACCAACAAATTGTCCTTAATGCAAGCAACCAGCTCCGGTTAAACGGAATGAAGTCCGAAATGCATCAACGCGCTTTCCTGAGTGTTCGTAAAGCATTACAGCAATCTGGGTACACGGATTTTGACTTGTATTATGACAAATTTGGAAAACCACATTTACACGATGGAAAGCACATTTCAATAACACATTCCCATAATTTTGCGGCAATTATTATCAGTAATGAAACCGCAGGAATTGACATCGAATTGCAAAGAGACAAAATCATACGCATTGCCGATAAATTTTGTGAATCCGAATTTCATTTCCTGAAGCGCAATACCCAAGAATATATCCGAAAATTAACCGTTATTTGGGGCGCAAAAGAAGCTATTTTCAAAATTAGAAATGAAAAAGGAATTAGTTTCAAAAACCATATGAGTGTCTGCGATTTTGATTTAGAAAGTAAACAGACCATCGCTGAACTTCATTTTGATAATTTAGTAAAATATTTCAAGATCCATTTTGAAGAAATAGAAGAATTCACTTTGGTTTATGCCTTCGAAAATTAAAACAAGCCGCAAATTTGCGAATTAGCGGTAAAACTCATGGAAAACCTATACAGCCAAATAATAAAAGCCAAAACTAATAACCAAAAATTATTAGCAATTCTTCTCGATCCTGATAAAGTAGTTTTAGAGAATTTATCTGTTTTAATTTCAAAAATAAATCAATCGCCAGCAACTCATATTTTCATTGGCGGAAGCTTGGTTACAACAAGCATTAGCGATGAATTAATTATAAAAATTAAACAAAACTGTAATTTACCAATCGTTCTTTTTCCAGGAAACCCATCTCAAATTTCAGATAAAGCCGATGCGATTTTGTTTTTGTCATTAATTTCTGGTCGCAATCCAGATTATTTAATCGAACATCAAGTAAAAGCCGCCCCAATTTTAAAACAAACCCAACTCGAAATTATTTCCACGGGATATATTCTGATTGGAAGTGGCAAGGAAACTGCCGTAGAACGGGTTAGTAAAACTACTCCTTTAGATAGAAATAATCTTGATTTAACATTGGCAACCGCACAAGCAGGCGAAATGTTAGGCAATAAATTGATTTATCTGGAAGCGGGAAGTGGTGCTAAACAAGCTGTTCCGCTTAATATGATTGCGTTAGTGGCTCAAAATATTGAAATTCCGTTACTTGTTGGCGGCGGGATCGTAGATTTGCAGGGAATTCAAGATGCCTACGCTGCCGGAGCTGATTTAGTAATTATAGGAACTGCTTTTGAAAAGGATATTAATTTTTTTAACGCCTAATTCATGATAGAATATTTATTTTCACAATACAACGAATACCCAACGTTAGATATTATTTTAGAAATTGTAGCCGTGATTTTTGGGCTGCTGAGCGTTTGGTATGCTAAAAAAGACAATATTTTAGTTTTTCCAACCGGATTAGTAAGTACCTCCATATTTGTATATTTGCTTTGGAAGTGGACTTTGTGGGGGGATATGATGATCAATGGTTATTATTTTGTGATGAGTATTTATGGCTGGTACCATTGGACTCGGCAAAAAGACGATACCGAAGAATTTTCAATTTCAAAAATTTCGAGTACAGAAAAACGAATTGCGATAATTCTTTTTATATTTACTGTCGCCTTTGTGGTTTCAGTTTATCATTATTTTGGTAAATTCACCACTTGGTACGCATACGTAGACACATTTATTACAGGGATTTTCTTTGTAGGAATGTGGCTCATGGCCAAAAGAAAAGTAGAGAATTGGATATTTTGGATTATTGGAGATGTAATTTCCATTCCGTTGTATTTTGCAAAAGGATACACTTTTACCAGTTTTCAATATATAATATTTACAATAGTTGCCATTTTTGGCTATTTAGAATGGAAGAAAATCTCAAACAGCACTCAAACGGAGCTGCAAAAATAATAAAAATAGCATTATTTGGCCCCGAAAGCACTGGCAAAACTACTTTGTCAAAACAGCTTGCAGCATATTATAAAACCGAATGGGTTCCTGAATTTGCGCGCGATTATCTGCAAGAAAAATGGGATGCGAGTCAGCAAATATGTACTGTTGATGACATGCTACCAATTGCTTATGGTCAAGTTAAACTAGAAAATGAGCGAACGCTTGTTGCTAACAAATATCTTTTTTGTGATACGAATTTAATGGTGACTAAAGTTTTTTCGGAGGTGTATTACAACTATTGTGATCCTATCTTAGATGAAGCGGCTCGCGAACATGAATATGATTTGTTTTTTCTGACGGATATTGATGTGCCCTGGGAAAAAGATGATTTAAGAGACAAAGCTGACGGCAGGAAATCTGTTTTTGCCGTGTTCAAACAATCATTGATCGATAATAACAAACCTTTTATAACCATTTCAGGTGATAAGGATTTGCGGCTCAAAAAAGCAATTACCATCGTAGATGATTTGACTTTAGCCAAAACATTAGGGTTTTCAACAGCGGACTATTTACAAATTCAGGAATGTGGAATCCTAGTTAAAAATATTCAGAAACAATTACGTTTTTTCAAAAATGGAATACCAAAAGCAGATTTAGTACGTCCAGGGACATTGTCAGATGGTATTTTAAAATTTTCGGAGAAAGTCTTCCAAGAGAAAGCTGCCTTTTTTGATTCCCATAAATCAGATCTAAGATTAACTAAATTCGTTCCTGCATCAGGTGCGGCCAGCAGGATGTTTAAATTTTTGATTGAATTTATCAATGAGTTTGATGTTAAAAATGAATCGATAAACGCTTACATAAATCAAAAAAAAGCCAATAAACTTTCTGTTTTTATAGTAGGTATGGAGAAGTTTCCTTTTTTTGAAATTATAGATAAAAAATTGAGAGCTGACTTTGATAATTTTGAGACTATGGATCGAAGTCTAAAGAATTATTATTTTATAAAATTACTGTTGTCATCAGACTATTTTGATTTTGCAAATAAGCCAAAAGGGATTCTGCCTTTTCACAAGTATAAAACGCATATTGCAAGTCCAGTTGAAGAACATTTGCGGGAGTGTGCACAATATTCTAACTCCAATAATAGTTCCGATTTACATTTTACGGTTTCAGAATCGCATCAAAAACATTTTGAAGATATCGTTGATTTGATTAAGTCTAAAATTGAAATAGATTCAGAAGTTACGATTAATGTTGGTTACTCTTATCAAAATAAAAGCACTGACACGCTTGCGGTTACTATGAAAAATAAGCCGTTCCGAGATGAAAATGGGCAATTAGTTTTCAGACCTGGAGGCCATGGCGCTCTAATTGAGAATTTGAATAATTTAGAGGCTGATCTAGTTTTTATCAAAAACATTGACAATGTAATTCAAAACAATTTAGAGAAAATTGCTTTGTACAAAAAAGGATTGGCAGGGATATTAATTGAGATTCAACAACGCGTTTTTAGCTATTTAAATGCTTTAGATTCTGTTGCAATAGAAGCTGAGTTATTAGATGAAATTGTTCTTTTTTTGAAGGAAGAATTAAACATTACCATGAAGGATGATTTCTATTCTAAGAATTTAGAAACTAAAATCATTGAATTGCAAACTATTTTAAACAGACCTATTCGTGTGTGTGGAATGGTGAAAAATGAAGGTGAGCCAGGTGGAGGTCCATTTTGGGTTCGTGATATTCAAGGAGGAGTTTCACTGCAAATCGTTGAAAGCTCTCAAGTTGATTTCGAGGATGATAATCAAAAGTCAATTCTGAATGCTGCTACGCATTTCAATCCCGTTGATTTAGTTTGTGGAATTAAAAATTACAAAAACGAGAAATTTGAACTAACTGATTTTGTGGATTATAACAGCGGTTTTATAGTGGAGAAGAATGTTGCTGGCAAAAATATCAAAGGATATGAGTTGCCAGGTTTATGGAACGGCGCAATGGCAAACTGGCTGACTGTGTTTGTTCAAGTGCCGTTGATTACTTTTAATCCGGTAAAAACAGTGAATGATTTGTTGAAACCGGCGCATCAATCCTAAAACAAACATTGATGGAAGTAGATAAAATCATATCTGAGTTAAATTTTAAAGCCGTTCGTAGCAGTGGAGCTGGTGGTCAGAACGTAAATAAAGTTTCCTCGAAGGTAGTATTGAGTTTTGATTTGCACAATTCTATGGCTTTAACCGAAGAAGAGAAACTTTTGGTTGAAACCAAATTATCCTCCAGATTGACTACTGATGCTGTTTTAATATTGAATTGTGATGAAGACCGAAGTCAGTTTAGAAATAAAGAAATTGTAATTAAACGATTTTTGGAACTGATAAAAAATGCATTGCTTGTTCCAAAGGAAAGAAAGCCCACCAGAATTCCTAAATCGGTTATTAGAAAGCGAATAAAGGATAAAAAAAATGTGTCTGAGGTTAAAAAGACACGCAGAAAGCCTGATTTTTAAAATTTATTCCAATTCATAATTTATATTTCACAATTTATAATTAGTTTTGCGCTGTCTCAAAGGGGTGCTCTAAATAACGAGCTGAGATCATACCCAACGAACCTGGGCGAGTAATGTCGCTAAGGGAAAAAATGACAAAAAAATAGCGTGCACACTATCTATTTGTCATAGGAAACAATCATTTATTAATTTAACAAAAGGAATAATTCCCCCTTTTATTCGTAATCTTATTTACGGATGAATACTTTATTTTATTTTACAAGGCGCAAAAGCGCAAAGACGAAACTATCAAACAAACTTTCTGTTCGTCTATTTTCTATTTTCTTTTCTCTATTTTCTTTTCTCTCTTTTTCCCAAGTCAAAGACACCACGAAAGTAAATCAACTTGATGAAGTCTTGGTTTCGGCGGTGCGGGTCACTATAAAGACGCCGGTAAGTTTCAGTAATTTGGACAAAAAGGAAATCAAATTCCGAAATTTAGGACAGGATATCCCTATTTTAATGAATTATTTGCCGTCAGTTGTCACCACTTCTGATGCGGGAAATGGCGTGGGATATACCGGAATTCGCGTCCGTGGTAGCGATGCTACCCGGGTGAATGTGACCATTAACGGGATTCCGTATAATGATTCTGAAAGTCAGGGAACCTTCTGGGTGAACATGCCTGACTTTGCTTCATCATTAGAAAGTTTACAATTGCAACGTGGCGTAGGAACGTCTACCAATGGAGCGGCTGCTTTTGGGGCGAGTTTAAACATGTTGACAGATAATTTTGCCAAAGAAAGCTCGGGCGAAATTTCGAACTCTTTGGGTAGTTTCAATACCAGAAAACATACCGTAAAATTCAGTACGGGTTTGATGAACGACCATTTTGAAATCGCGGGACGGCTATCAGCCATTAAGTCGGATGGGTTTGTAGATCGTGGCGCTTCTGATTTGAAATCCTATTTTCTGCAAGGGACGTATGTAGGCAAAACGACTTTGATAAAAGCATTGGTTTTTGGAGGTACTGAAAAAACATACCAGTCTTGGAACGGAATAGACGCAGAAACGCTGCAGAATGACCGAACGTTTAATTCATCAGGTGCTTTTACTGACGAGCAAGGAAATGCTCGTTTTTATGATAATGAAACGGATAATTACCAACAAGATCACTCTCAGTTGCATTGGAACGAAAAAATATCTGAAAGATGGAGTACTAATTTTGCGTTGCATTACACCAGAGGAGAAGGTTTTTTTGAAAATTATAAGGAAGACGCTGATTTTGCTGATTATGGATTACAGCCCGTTGGTGGAGTTTCAACAACGGATTTAGTGCGTCAAAAATGGTTGGAAAATGATTTCTACGGAACTACTTTTTCTGCTACTTATAAAGAGGAAAAACTGGATGTGATTTTTGGTGGTGGTTGGAACAAGTATGAAGGTGACCATTTTGGAAAAGTGATCTGGGCACGAAATGCTTCACAGAGTGAGTTAGGAGATCGGTATTACGATGATTATGCTAATAAAACGGACGGAAATGTTTTTGCGAAAGCCAATTACCAAATTACGGAACAGCTAAGTTTATTTGGAGATTTGCAATATAGATCAGTGAATTACAAGGCGAATGGCGTTCAGCCGACAGTTGTGGATGATACTTTCAATTTCTTTAACCCTAAAACGGGATTAACCTATACGATCAATGCTGGAAATTCCGTGTATTTATCCTATGCCAGAGCCAATCGTGAACCAAACAGGAGTGATTATGAAGGCGGAAACGTAAAGCCGGAAAAGCTGAATGACTTTGAATTGGGTTGGAGATACGTTGCAGAGAAAGTACAGTTCAATACAAACGTATATTATATGGCGTACAAAGATCAGTTGATTTTAACCGGGAATCTGGATGATGTAGGCGCTCCAATACGCTCCAATAGCGAAAAAAGTTACCGTTTAGGACTGGAAGTGGATGCGACAATAGCGTTGACAGATCAGTTGATTATTCGTCCTAATTTTACGTTGAGTGCTAATAAAAATTTGGATTTAGCTGTTGAAGGTCAAAATTACGGAACTACTGATATCGCGTATTCACCATCAATTATTGTGGGAAATATTTTGGTTTACACCCCTATGGAAAATCTTCATATTTCATGGTTACAAAAATTTGTGGGGGAACAATACATGAACAACATTGAATTACCGGCTGCAAAGTTGGCAGATTACTTTGTGAATGATTTAAATGTTGCCTACACTTTTAAACCTAAAACCATCTTCAAAGAAATTGTGTTGACCGGTTTAGTGAATAACTTTTTAGATAAAAAATATGTTTCTAACGGATATATGTATGACATCTATCCGTATTATTACCCACAAGCAGGAATTAATTTCCTTGCCGGTTTGACGTTGAAGTTTTAGAACAATGATTTACTTTTAATGAAGAAATCCTGATGGTTTAACCGTCAGGATTTT
Source organism: Flavobacterium sp. W20_MBD1_R3 (assembly GCF_052119725.1). Taxonomy (NCBI): domain Bacteria; kingdom Pseudomonadati; phylum Bacteroidota; class Flavobacteriia; order Flavobacteriales; family Flavobacteriaceae; genus Flavobacterium; species Flavobacterium sp. W20_MBD1_R3. Next base: position 269,966 of record NZ_JBGQOR010000002.1, on the reverse strand, counting down.
TTTTTAATTATAAACTCGAAGCACCGTTCCATTTACCTGCACCCGATACTGCTTCATGGGATATTGTAAATCGCTCTGGCCAGTAAACAGACTGTATTCCTTGCTGTCACACCCACAAATGGCATTGATTCCCTTTATGGTCATGGTGGAGCAGGCACTTATCGCTTGATTAGGGCATGCGGCATCAAAAGCATTGTAGCCACTGCCTGTATTGAAAACAATAACTCCTCGAGCGCCTATTCCGGATACATAAACCGCATTACTAACGAATTTAAGATTAGAGTATTCCGGCAAGTTTAGGTTCAGGTCTACTGCGAAAGTATAATTAGGTACAAACGGATTGGTATTGTTAAAACCAGAATCACTACACGAAAAAAGGAAAGGAATGACAAGAAAAATAAGTGCGTATTTTTTCATTTTAAAATATAGTCAAAGTATTAGTGAAACAAATTTAATTTATTTAACTTTGAATTATATATGATTAACATATATTTTTAGACAAAAAAAAATAGTAGTATCTTTGTGGAAAGAAATCCCGTCCTGATGGGATTTTTTCTATTTATATAAAGGAAGAAGTTATGAGTACAGTATCGTATTACACCGCAGAAGGGTTGAAAAAATTAAGAGAAGAATTAGATTATTTAAAAAGCGTAATGCGTCCAAAAGCCTCTGCGGATATTGCTGAAGCAAGAGATAAAGGCGACCTTTCTGAGAATGCAGAATACGATGCCGCCAAAGAAGCACAAGGAATGCTGGAAATGCGCATTGCTAAAATGGAAGAAGTACATTCTAACGCCAGATTGATTGATGAAACTCATTTAGATGTTTCTAAAGTCTTGGTGTTATCCAATGTGAAAATTAAAAACCAAACTAATGGAATGGAATTGAAATACACCTTGGTAGCAGAAAGTGAAGCCGACTTGAAAACCGGAAAGATATCTGTAACTTCACCAATTGGGAAAGGCTTATTAGGCAAATCAGTAGGCGAAGTTGCTGAAATTACGGTTCCGAATGGTGTTTTGAAATTCGAAATTTTGGAAATATCACGCGACTAATTAAAGTTTTAATCGGTTACCCGATTAATCGATTCAACAATTAACCAATTTCACAATGTCAAGTATTTTTACAAAAATAATAAACGGAGAAATTCCGTGCTATAAAATTGCGGAGGATGAAAATTTTCTGGCTTTTTTGGATGTGAATCCAAATGCAAAAGGACACACACTTTGTATTCCGAAACAAGAAATTGATAAGATTTTTGAAATCGAAGATGATTTATATATCGGACTCATGCAATTTTCTAAAAAAATAGCAGTTGCCCTTGAAAAAACCGTTCCATGCAAACGGATCGGAATGGCGGTTGTAGGACTCGAAGTACCGCATGCGCATGTTCATTTAATTCCGTTGAATGAAATGGATGAAATGCGTTTTCAAAATAAAGTATCCTTGTCCAATGAGGAATTTGAAGCCTTAGCAGCAAGCATAAAAACCAATTTATAACAATTGCAAAAATAAAATAAATTGGTATGATTTTAGTTTAAAAGGGGATAGGTGAAAACTTGTTCCCTTTTTTAATTTATATAATTTACATTCGAGACTATGAAAAATATATTTTTGTTGCTTTCCTTCTTTTTCTCTCTTCTGAGCATAGGACAGGTTAATCCCGGATATGCGTTAGTTGATGCTAAGATGGCTGCTATTCCGGCTAATTCAACAACTTCTATAGATGCCATTGCTTCCTATATCAATGCTAATTTTAAAACAGAAACCGATAAAATCAGGGCTGTGTTTTATTGGACCGCATCCAATATCAGCTATGATGTTGCGAATATGTATTCCTTGAATCCCAATGAAACGGGAGCTGAGAAAATCACGAAGACATTAAAAACTAAAAAAGGAGTCTGCATTCATTATGCAACAGTTTTTAATGCGCTTGTGCAAAAGATAGGAATTCAATCTTATATCATTGAAGGGTATACCAAACAAAACGGAAAAGTAAGCGACTTGGCTCATGCATGGACCGCTGCAAAAATCGATAAAAAGTGGTATATATTTGATCCCACATGGGGTTCCGGATATGTTAATAATGGAAAGTTTTCAAAAAAATTGAACAACTCTTATTTTAAAGCGGAACCAGCTAAAATAATTGCTTCTCACATTCCATTTGATTATTTATGGCAATTTTTAAATTATCCTATTACTAATGCTGCGTTTTATGAAGGAAAAATCCAAAGCAATAAAACCAAAAACTATTTTGATTTTGAGAAAGAAATCGACAAATATAATGCATTACCTGAAGCCGATAAATTATTTGCTTCGGCAGAAAGAATAGAGAAAAACGGATTGAAAAATGCTATGATTCTGGAGCGTTACGAAGGCAAAAAGGAACAACTTACCTATTTGCGGCAAAATGCAAATATTGAGAAACTAAATACTGTTGTCAGGGAATTGAATGAAGCGGTTGTGTTGTTGAATGATTTTATACAGTACAGAAACAATAAGTTTAAACCTACTATGTCAGATGGTGAAATCAGCAGTATGATTCAAACTCCTAGAGAGAAACTGGCCAAATGTCAGAATGATATTTACAGTGTGGGTTTCGTTGGCAGTCAAAATACAGCGAATGTTGCTTCGATGAAAAAATCAATTGAGGCTACTTTGGCGCAAGCCGAAGAACACGCCTTGTTTGTGAAAAATTATTTGAGTAAGTCCAAAATAGTCAGAAAAACGATGTTCTCTAAAGTTACATGGTTTGGCGTTCCTTTACGCTAGATTACTCTTTTTTAAGCTTACTTGCATTGTTGTTCCTTTTCCAATTTCGGAATTCAAGACTTTTATGGTTCCTTTGTGGTATTCTTCTACGATTCTTTTGGTCAAGGAAAGGCCCAATCCCCAACCTCTTTTTTTGGTTGTAAAACCAGGTTCAAAAATACTCTTGAATTGTTTTTTCTGAATTCCACCGCCAGTATCTGAAACGTTTATTTTTATATAATCGCCTTCTTGTTCAATTTCTAAAGCTAATTTTCCTTTTCCTTTCATCGCATCGATGGCATTTTTTACCAGATTCTCAATGGTCCAACTGTGAAGGGTGGGATTGAGCGACACCATGATAGGAGCTTTTGGGGCTTTAAATGAAAACTCAATTTGTTTGGAAAATCGGGATTGCAAATAGTCATAGGATTGCTGTGTTTCGGCTACAATATCTTTAATTTCTAATTTAGGTTCCGATCCTATTTTCGAAAAACGATCGGTAATGGTTTGCAAACGTTCAATGTCTTTTTCAATTTCGAATGTGGTACTTTCGTCTACATTTTCAGACTTCAGGAGTTCAACCCAGCCTATCAGTGACGAGAGTGGCGTTCCTATCTGGTGAGCAGTTTCTTTTGCCATGCCGGCCCAAAGTTTGTTTTGCGTCGCCATTTTAGTGCTCCGGTAAAAATTGTAAACTAAGCCGCCAAAAAGCACTATGATCAGCACTAAAGCAACGGGATAATATTTTAATTTATTCAGTAAAGCCGAGTTTCCATAATAAAGTTTTTGAAATTTCCCAGGGACATATTCAATGACAATGGGCTCGTTCTCGCTTTTTAAATCATGCAAAAATGCAACTGCCTTTGTGTTGTTTTTTACAATAACCTCGTCAATATTCACGGTGTTGATGATGCTGTCGTTTTCCGTCAGTATAATAGGAATCGAAGTGTTGTCACTGAAAATTTGCAGCGGAAGTTCCACATCTGTATTTTCATTGGCATTAATCAATGCTTTTTGGGCTTGTGCCCAAAGATTCATTTTTAATCGTTCTTCGTTTTTAAAGATTTGAAAAAAAGTGTATGTGTTCCAAAGAATCAGTGAAATGATTAAAAAAGAGGCAGAAATTATAATCCAACGGGTTGTATTTCTTCTTTCAGAAAACTGCATAAATGAAAATTTGAATTATAAATATAACGAAATAAATGCTGTCGTATTTTAGTTTTAAGCAAAGAATTTTTTTCAGAGTAAATACAGCCGTAATTTTATTCTAATTGGACATACTCTTTCATAAACTGAATCGATTTGTTTACTTTTGTACCCTACAGCAATAAATTAGAAACGTATGATTACAATAGATCCTAAAAGTATTGAAACGGCAAAATTACAAGGCTATTTACAAAGTTCAGTTGGGCCTAGGCCTATTGCTTTTGCCAGTACAATGGATGCGGAAGGGAATGCTAATGTGTCGCCTTTTAGTTTCTTTAATGTGTTCAGCGCCAATCCTCCAATCCTTATTTTTTCACCGGCAAGACGCGTTCGTGATAATTCTATAAAACACACGTTAATTAATGCCGAAGCAACTCGGGAAGTAGTCATTAATGTGGTGAATTATGACATGGTACAACAAATTTCTCTAGCGAGTACAGAGTATGCTGATGGTGTGGATGAGTTTTTAAAATCAGGCTTGACGCCGATTGCTTCAGAGGTGGTGAAACCCTTTCGAGTAAAAGAATCACCAGTTCAATTTGAATGCAAAGTCACTCAGATTATTCCGCTGGGAACAGAAGGAGGAGCAGGGAATTTAGTGCTGTGTGAAGTCGTTCGCATTCATATTGATGAATCTGTTCTAGATGAAAATGGTGCGATTGATCAATATAAAATTGACTTAGTTTCCAGGTTAGGCGGCAATTGGTATTCCAGATCAAACCAAGGGCTTTTTGAAGTGCCAAAACCATTGTCTACTTTAGGAATTGGAGTGGATGCCATTCCAAATTTTGTTAAAGAAAGTTTGGTTTTTAACGGAAATGATTTAGGGATGTTAGGGAATATAGAAGCCTTGCCTACGCCAGAAGAAGTTAGTATATTTGTAAAACAGAATTTTGCTATAAAAGGGGTTTTAAGTGCTGATGACCAGCAAAAAGTGCACTTGGCGGCAAAAAAATATCTAGAGGACAAGGATGTTTTGTCGGCTTGGAAAGTACTTTTGGCAAAAAAATAGTATAAATAACATTAAAAAAAAACGAAGATGGAAGTTACAGGAAAAATTAAAATGCTTGGGGATGCGAAAAATGTGGGAAGCGGAAGTTTCTTGAAAAGAGAATTGGTCGTAACTACTGAGGAGCAATATCCACAACATATTTTAGTAGAATTTGTACAAGATAAATGTGATTTATTGAACAGTTTTAAAGTAGGAGAAGCGGTTAAAGTTTCAATCAATTTAAGAGGACGCGAATGGGTTGATCCACAAGGAGTGACTAAATATTTTAATGCAATTCAGGGATGGAGAGTAGAAAGAGTAGCTACTGAAGCGACTGCTGCACAAATGCCTCCAATGCCGGCTGCTGAAGCTTTTGCACCAGCAACAAACCTAAACGAAGAAGAGGCAGACGATTTGCCATTCTAGGAGATAAAAAAGTTATAATTTAGAAGTCAGAAGTTTAAGTTTTACTTGAATTTCTGACTTTTTTTATTTTTTGATATTGCCATTAATTTTTGAAATTGAAAAATGTATTATTTATCTACAGATTTATTTTTTCCTCCTGTTGACCAAGCCAATCGCGATGGAATTTTGGCCATTGGAGGTGATTTGTCTTCGGAACGATTGAAGCTTGCGTACACAAGCGGGATCTTTCCGTGGTTTGAAGAAGGCGAACCCATCATGTGGTGGTCACCAAATCCCAGAATGGTTTTGTTTCTCGATGAATTGATCGTTTCTAAAAGCATGCGAAATATCCTGAATCGAAATGTTTTCAAGGTTACTTTTAATCAAAATTTCAGGGACGTAATTTCAAACTGTCAAAACATAGAACGTGACGGTCAAAACGGAACTTGGATTACCAATGACATGATTGAGTCCTATTGTAAACTGCACGAATTAGGAATCGCTAAATCCGTTGAAGTTTGGCAAGATGCTGTTTTGGTAGGTGGCTTATATGGAATTGATTTAGGACATGTTTTCTGTGGGGAAAGCATGTTTTCTAAAGTTTCTAATGCCTCTAAAGTAGCGTTTATAGCTTTGGTCAACCATTTAAAAAAAGAAAATTACAAACTATTAGATTGCCAAGTTTATAATCCGCATCTTGAAAGTTTGGGTTGTCGTGAAATAGAAAGAGGTGATTTTATGAAAATTCTTAAAAGTAGGTAATCTTTAAATTCCGAATTTTTATTATTTTTTCTTACTGCAAACTAATTTTTTTTCCAACAATCAGATACGTGATCATCGACCATTCCGGTGGCTTGCATGTGTGCATAAACCACTGTAGAACCAACGAATTTAAATCCACGTTTTTTTAAATCTTTACTGATTTCATCTGATAGCGGAGTAGTTGCAGGGACTTCTTGTAAGGATTGTCGGTTATTTTGAATAGATTTTTCATCAGTAAACTTCCAAATGTATTTAGAAAAACTGCCAAATTCCTCCTGCACTTTCATAAAGGCAGCAGCGTTAGAAACGGCGGCGCGAATTTTTAATTGATTGCGAATAATTCCTGCATCAAGGAGTAATTCCTGGATTTTATTCTCAGTATAAAGCGCTACTTTTTTATAGTCAAAATCATCAAAAGCCAATTGGAAATTTTCTCTCTTTTTTAGGATTGTAATCCAACTTAGCCCCGCTTGGAACGTTTCTAAGATTAAGAATTCAAATAATTTTTTGTCTTCATAAACTGGAACGCCCCATTCTTCGTCATGGTATTTTTTGTATAAATCACTGGAAGTACACCAACCACATCTTATTTTTTTGTCCATAATTATTCTTTTTCTGAGTCTAAATAGTTTTTTATAATGTAGTGGCCCAAGTAAATTAGAGGAGTCAATAGAATGGCAATTGCAAGTTTGAAGGTATATCCTGTTAAGGCGGAGGTTATAAAAATGTCAAAGTTTATTTTTCCGGGTAACCAAAAAGCGATTCCCAGAACAATAAAAGAATCGAACAATTGCGAAATGACAGTGGAACCCGTAGCTCTGAGCCATATTTTTTTGTTTCCTGTGCGGTTTTTGAAAAACCAAAAAACAGTTACATCTATTAATTGAGAAACCAAGAACGCAATAATACTACCCACAATAATCCACATGCTTTGTCCAAAAACGGCAAAAAACTGCTCATCGTTGACTGGGCTTATTCCTTTTGCGGCGGGTATATTGATCGCGAAAAGTAAAACAAGGAAAGAGTAGGCGATTAAACAGGCTGTGATTAAAGACAATTTTTTTACTCCTTTTTCTCCAAAATATTCATTGATTAAATCAGTTGTCAGGAAAACAATAGGCCAAGGCAAAATACCAATGCTCATTACAAACGGACCTATTTGTATCAGTTTCCCACCGATGAGTTCTGCCGTAACCGCATTAGTGATAAAGATTCCGGCTAGAATAACAAAGACAAGATCTTTTTTAGTTTTGAACATAAATGAAAATTAAATGTCAAATTTAGTGTTTTAATTGTTTTTTTGCACAAAAAAATCCCATCTTGTTTTTGAAACAAAATGGGATTATATTTATTTTAGAAAACTGCTAAATTTTATTTAGAATGTTTATCCTAACGCAGCTCTTTTGAAACCGGTAACGATAAGATCTTTGTCTAAAGATTTAACATAAGCAGCAACGCTCATTTTATTGTCTTTGATATAATCTTGGTTTACTAAAGTGTTGTCTTTAAAGAAACGAGCTAGTTTACCTTTAGCGATATTGTCTAACATTGCTTCTGGTTTTCCTTCTTGACGTAGGATATCTTTAGCAATTTCGATTTCTTTAGCGATTGTGTCAGCATCAACACCGGTTTCGTCTAAAGCAATTGGAGCCATTGCAGCTGCTTGCATAGACACGTTTCTTGAAACTTCCTCAGCACCTGCTACATTTGCAGATAGCGCCACTAAAGTAGCAATTTTGTTTCCGGAGTGAATATAAGAACCGATAAAAGCACCTTCTAATTTCTCAAAAGTTCTGATTTCTAGTTTTTCACCAATAACTCCAGTTTGTTCGATTAATTTGTCAGCAACAGTAATTCCGTTGAAATCAGCTGCTAAAAATTCTTCTTTCGTATTGAAGTTCAATGCTAGATTAGCCATTTCAGTAGCCATTTTTACAAAGCTTTCATTCATTCCTACGAAGTCAGTTTCACAGTTTAATGTGATTACAACTCCAGCAGTTTTGTCAGCATTTACAACAGCAATAGCAGCGCCTTCAGTAGATTCTCTATCTGAACGGTTTGCAGCTACTTTTTGTCCTTTTTTACGAAGGTTTTCGATAGCTAAATCAAAATCTCCATCTGCTTCAACCAAAGCTTTTTTGCAGTCCATCATGCCTGCACCAGTGATTGTTCTTAATTTATTTACATCTGCAGCAGTAATTGTTGCCATAATTTTTTTGTTTTAAAGATTAAAAGATTGAAAAATTTAAAGTATCATCATTAATTGTACAATCAATAATTATATTCTTTAAATTCTTCAATCTTTAAATTTATTTTTATTCTTCAGTTGCAGGAGCTGGAGCTACTGTTTCAGTAACTGGAGCTATTACCTCAGCAGTAACAGGAGCAACTACTTCAGTTGTTGCTTGAGCAACAGGAGCAGCTACTTCAGCAACAGGAAGGTCAGCTTCTTTATCAGAACCTCTATCAGAAAGGCCTTCAATAATTGCATTAGTTACTAAAGTTAAAATTTTGTCAATTGATTTAGAAGCATCATCGTTAGATGGGATTACGAATTCAACCTCTCTTGGGTCAGAATTGGTATCCACCATTGCGAAAACTGGAATGTTTAATTTTTGAGCTTCTTTTATTGCGATATGTTCCGCTTTGATATCAACTACGAACAATGCAGCAGGTAGTCTTGACATGTCAGCGATTGAACCTAAATTTTTCTCTAATTTAGCACGAAGACGATCTACTTGTAAACGCTCTTTTTTAGAAAGGGTCATGAAGGTACCATCTTTCTTCATTTTATCAATAGTTGCCATTTTTTTAACAGCTTTACGGATAGTTACGAAGTTAGTTAGCATTCCACCAGGCCATCTTTCAGTGATGTAAGGCATGTTTGCAGCTTTTGCTTTTTCAGCAACGATGTCTTTTGCTTGTTTTTTGGTAGCTACGAATAATACTTTTCTACCTGATGCAGCTATTTTTTTTAAAGCTTCGTTCGCTTCTTCAATTTTTGCTGCAGTTTTATAAAGATTGATAATGTGTATACCATTACGCTCCATATAAATGTAAGGGGCCATGTTTGGATCCCATTTTCTAGTCATGTGTCCGAAGTGAACACCTGCTTCTAGTAAGTCTTTTACTTCTACTTTGTTTGCCATTTTGTTCTAGTTTACGTTCTGTTGATTAGCAATGAATAAATGGCGGTCGCCCGGCTTTAAACATTTAGATGCTAAACTATTTCCTACCTCAGTAGGAGAGCAACAACAACTTTGTTTTTTAAATTTAATAATAAAGTAACGATGTCTTGTCCTATTTGAACAAGACAGGTATTATTAACGTTTAGAGAATTGGAATCTCTTACGAGCTTTCTTTTGACCGAATTTCTTACGTTCAACCATTCTTGGATCTCTTGTTAATAAACCTTCTGGTTTCAGAATTGCTCTGTTTTCAGCATTTACTTCACACATTACGCGTGCTAGTGCCATTCTTACAGCTTCTGCTTGTCCAGTTGATCCACCTCCGTAAACGTTTACTTTTACATCAAAGTTTGTTACATTTTCTGTCATAGACATAGGTTGTAATACTTTGTACTGTAAAGTTGCAGTTGGGAAGTATGTTTCGAATGCTTTTTTGTTTACAGTGATTACTCCTGTTCCTTCCGAAACATAAACACGTGCAACAGCGGTTTTTCTTCTACCGATTTTGTGAATAACTCCCATTATTTAAGATCGTTAAGGTTAACTGTTCTAGGTTTTTGAGCGCCTTGTTTGTGCTCTGATCCTACAACAACATTTAAATTTCTAAAAAGTTCAGCACCTAATTTATTTTTAGGTAACATTCCTTTTATTGCTTTTTCAACTAGTAATGCAGGATTTTTTGATTGCAATACTTCAGCAGTTAAAGTTCTTTGTCCTCCAGGGTAGCCAGTGTGACGGATGTAGGTTTTCTCTCTCATCTTGTTTCCTGTAAGGTTGATTTTTTCTGAGTTGATAACAATTACGTTATCTCCACAGTCAACGTGTGGCGTATAACTAGCCTTGTATTTACCTCTAAGGATCATTGCGATCTTCGAAGCCATACGACCTAAGTTATGCCCATCAGCATCTACAACAATCCACTCTTTTGTAACGGTGGCTTTGCTTGCTGATTGTGTCTTGTAGCTTAATGCGTCCATAATATTATTTTAATTAAACATTCCATCCCCAATAAAGGGGTTGCAAAAGTACAATTAATTATTTTAAATACAAATACCTGAAAAGATTATTTTTTTCTTGTTTTAGTACTGATTATCAAATGAATATTTCAAATATTTTTTGATCTTTTGATTTAATAACCGTGAAATAGTTACTCTGATGCTCAAGTTGTCTTTTTTTGTATAAATTTAATAAATATTCCACATTTTTAAGTTTCTATTTTTACATTAAAAATGCTATTTTTGTCAATTACATGGTTAATATTCAAATTATTTAGATCCTGTCCTTATTACTTTAACAATTACAATAAATATTTCTTTATGAAAGTCAGAGCCACGCTAAAACAAATCGCAAAAGAATTAAATGTGTCTGTTTCTACAGTTTCAAAAGCGCTTAATGATAGTCCAGAGATTAGTGAGTTAACGAAAATAAAAATAAAAGAATACGCAAAGCTTAAAAATTATAAACCCAACGTAATTGGTCTGAATCTAAAAAATAGGAAGACAAAAACTATTGGGGTTATCATTCCTAATATTTTGAATTCTTTCTTTGCCAAAGTTTTTAGTGGCATCGAGAAAGTTGCCGATGAAAAAGGGTACAACGTTATTATGTGTATTTCTAATGAATCTTTAGAAAAAGAAGCCCACACACTTGAAATGTTAAGCAATGGAACTATTGATGGTTTTATTGTTTCGGTTTCTGAAGAAGCGCAAAAAAATCAAGAATACAGTCATTTTTCTGCAATAATTACTGATGGGACGCCAATTGTTATGTTTGACCGAATTGCAGATGGTGTAGAGTGTGATAAAGTAATTGTAGACGATTTTGATTCTGCTTTAAATGCTACGCAACATTTAATTGATTTGGGTTGTAAAAATATCGCTTTGTTCTCATCGGTTGATAATTTAAGTGTTGGAAAATTACGTGTTGAAGGCTATCTAAAAGCATTGGAAAACAACAGCATTCCTATTAATAATGAGATTATATTGCGAACTGATTCTGATGAAAACCTGAACAATCTCATAGAAACGATTTTTGACACCAATACTATCGATGGTGTTTTTGCTTTGGATGAAAACGATTCTGTAGCCGCTTTGAAAATTGGACTCAAGAAAGGATATAAAATTCCTGAAGATCTTTCAATTATAGGTTTTGCCGACGGAATTCTTGCCTCCCGCAGATTGTCCCCCAGTCTAACAACCGTAAGTCAGCACGGAATAGAAATAGGCGAAGTGGCTGCTAAATTACTCATTGATAGATTAGAATCTAAAGAAGAGCATGTTCCTTATGAAACGGTTGTGATCAAGACTAAATTGAAAGAAAGAGAGTCGACCAGAAGTTTGTAACAACTCATATAACAACACAAAAAAATCTCTAATCGTTTTAAATGATTAGAGATTTTTTTTATATTATGAAATATAATTTTAGTGTGCTTCCAGCCAATCTTTTCCCGCACCTAAATCAACATCCAGCGGAACATCTAATTTGAAAGCATGTTCCATTTCGTGCTTAATCATTGGTTTGATTTTTTCGAGTTCATCATTATGTACATCAAACACAAGCTCATCGTGAACCTGCAGCAACATTTTACTTTTCCAGTTTTCAGACGTTAGTTTTTCATGAATATTAATCATCGCAATTTTGATAATATCGGCAGCACTTCCTTGTATTGGCGCGTTTACCGCATTTCGTTCTGCACCACCACGTACAATGGCGTTTTGCGAATTGATATCTTTCAAATAACGACGACGCCCAAGAATTGTTTGCACATAACCGTTCTCTCTGGCAAAATCTATTTGTTCCTGAATGTAGGATTTTAATCTTGGATAGGTTTGATAATAGGCCTCAATTAAATCAGCGCTCTCTTTACGAGATAAATTAGTTTGATTGCTCAATCCAAAAGCTGAAACGCCATATATAATTCCAAAATTTATCGTTTTGGCATGACTTCGTTGCTCACGAGTCACCTCTTCTAATGGGACATTAAATACTTTTGAGGCGGTGGATTTGTGAATATCTTCATTATTTTTGAATGCCTTGATCATATTTTCTTCACCGCTTAACGCTGCAATTACTCGTAATTCAATTTGAGAATAATCCGCAGAAACCAACGTGTAGTTTTCATCTCGGGCCACGAATGCTTTTCTAATTTGTCTTCCGCGTTCCGTCCGAATTGGAATGTTTTGTAAGTTTGGATTATTTGAACTCAAACGGCCTGTTGCGGCAACGGCTTGCATGTAATCGGTATGAATGCGATTTGTTGTTTTATCTACTTGGTTTGGCAAAGCATCAACATATGTATTTTGCAATTTGATCAATTGTCGCCAATCCTGAATGTTTTTTACAATTGGATTTTCTAGGGCCAAATAACTCAAAATTTCTTCCCCGGTTGCATACTGACCTGTTTTGGTTTTCTTTTGTTTGGCACCACCAATTTTTAATTTATCAAATAAAATATCGCCTAATTGTTTTGGAGATGCTAAATTAAATTTTTCACCTGCAGTTTCATATATCTTAGTTTCTAGAATTTTGATGTCATCATCTAATGTTTTCGATAGTGATCTAAGGAAATCTACATCTACACGAATTCCTTCTTTCTCCATGTCAGCCAGAACGGTAACTAACGGAATTTCGATTTCCTCAAAAAGTTTTTTGGTTCCGGTTTTATCTAATTCTAAAGTAAATATTTCCTTGAGTTGCAAAGTTATATCTGTATCTTCAACGGCATATTCTTTGATTTCTTCCAATGCAACCTCGCGCATTGATTTTTGGTTTTTTCCTTTTTTACCAATTAAGGTTTCAATGGATTGAGGCGAATATTTCAAGTACGTTTCCGATAAAATATCCATATTATGGCGCATATCCGGATTGATTAGATAATGTGCAATCATGGTATCGAATAATTTTCCTTTCACGATAACATTGTAATTAGAAAGAATTTTTAAATCGTACTTTAAATTCTGACCAATTTTTTCGATATTTTCATTTTCGAAAAAAGGAACAAATTTCTCTATTAAAGTTTGTGCTTCTTCACGATTTTCGGGAAAAGGAACATAAAAGCCTTTTCCTTTTTCGTAAGAGAAAGATATTCCAACTAATTCTGCGTGCAACGTATCAAGACCAGTTGTTTCAGTGTCAAAACAAACGGATGATTGTTTTTGTAAATTTTGCAACAGCAATTTCAAACCTAAATCACCTTGTATTATTTGATACGAATGTTCCGTATTTTCTAATGAACTGTAATATTGATGGCGTGTTTCGTCCGAAGAATCTTCTGGAGTGCCACCACCAAAAAGATTGAATTGTTCTTCGTTTTTTGGTTGTGTTTTTTTGTATAATTTATTCTCTTGCTCAGATGTTGTTTTTGGTCCTTCTCCTTCGGTGGAGGTTTGCGAACGGAAAATGATATCAAATTGCTCCGCCATCCGTCTAAATTCCAACTCATTGAACAACGCATCTGTTTTTTCGACATCGGGAGTTGATAATTCATAATCTGTTTCGTCAAAAATAACAGGACAATCGAGTAATATGGTCGCCAAGGTTTTAGATAATAATCCTTTTTCTTTATTGGCTTCGATGTTTTCTTTCATTTTTCCTTTCAGCTTGTGTGTGTTTGCCAAAAGGTTTTCCATGGTTCCAAATTCTTTTAAAAATTTCTTGGCAGTGACTTCGCCTACACCGGGAAGTCCCGGAATATTATCGGCTGCATCACCCATCATTCCTAGAAAGTCGATAACTTGATCAGGACGTTCAATCTCAAATTTAGCTAAAACCTCTGGGATTCCCCAAATTTCGATTCCATTTCCCATTCGGGCTGGTTTGTACATGAAAATATTTTCTGAAACTAGTTGCGCAAAATCCTTATCTGGTGTAACCATAAAGACTTTATAGTTTTGTTTTTCGGCTTGTTTAGCAATAGTTCCAATTAAATCATCGGCTTCAAAACCTTTGACCTCAATGATTGGAATATGCATGGCTTTCAAAAGTTCTTGTATGTACGGAATGGCAATCTTGATAGCTTCGGGAGTGGCATCACGATGGGCTTTGTACTCCGGAAATAAGTCGTTTCGTAATTGGCTTCCTCCATTGTCAAAAGCTACAGCAAGATGATCTGGTTTTTCTCTTTTTATCACATCCATCAATGAATTCATGAATCCCATAATGGCTGATGTGTCCATTCCTTTTGAATTGATGCGAGGATTTTTTATAAAAGCGTAATAGCCTCTGAAGATTAAGGCGTAAGCATCAAGAAGAAACAGGCGTTTTTGTTGTGACATAAATTAGGTTTTTTGTAAAGATTTCAAAAGTACAAAACTTGTCAGATAAAGGGATGAAGGATTGAATAATTTCTTTTACAAAGGATTACAAATTCAATTTTGGGTTCAAAAACTACCACAAATTCAGAAATTCGTTGCGTTTTGTAATAGTTTTTTTGTTTAATTTTAAATACAAGAAAACATTTACAAACAGTAAAATACCAGCTTTTTTAAATAATTAAAATTGTAGGATTATAAATCAATTAAAATAAAAAAGATGTATTACGTCGGTATAATTTGTATTTAATCGATGTAATCTATATTTTTGAGTGTCATTTTAAGACATGATTTATAGGTTTAGTGTTCAAAAATTAAATTCATCTGTTATGAAAAAGCATTACTTTACTAGAAAGATTTTACAAGTTTGTTTATTGTTTTTTATAACGCTATCAACAAATGTTTTTGCCCAAGTTGGTATTGGTACAACAAGCCCACATGCTAGTTCTGTACTAGATGTGTCCTCAACAACGCAGGGAATGCTGACTCCCCGAATGACAACTGCGCAACGTGCAGCTATTACCTCCCCAGCCGATGGGTTGATGGTGTATGATTTAGATTTAAAATCTATTTTTCACTACAATAGCGGTACGGCATTATGGAGCAAAATGAGTAGTGATGCTAATGGCAGACTTAAATTTAAACGTATCAAATCGAGCGATGTTCTTTCTACCGTTTTAGCTGACGAACTTGCCGCTGGCGGGACCACGAAATACCTCTTGAACTCTGAAACATTATATGAAATAAATGGGCAGGTTTTGTTAGATAAGCCTATTGAATTGAATAATGCGTATGTGACAGGATTAGATTCAGGAGAGGATAAGTTGGTCGTTTCGAGTGGTGATCTTTTTACAGGAAGTACGGGTGGTTCTATTCGTGGTCTAACTTTAGTTTCTGGAGGAAATGTTTTTAATATAGTGGCAAGTACTACTCAAAATTTAATTTTAAGGGACGGTATTATAGCTAATTCAGGTAATGTGGGGCTTATCAAGGGATTTTCATTAGTATTTGTAAGTATAATTCAATTTGTTGGGAACACAAACGGAATAATTTATGAAGATGTGGATGAATTATTGATCAATAATGTAGGTTGGTTTGATAGTAATTTTGGAACCTATGAAAAATTAAAGGGTAGTTTTGAACTGATAGCAAAGCAAGGAGGATTCAGTGAGGTAAACGGTGCGGCAATTGGATTTGATGTTTCATCTGACCCAGCTATATCTGGAGATGCAGTCATGGAATCAGTTGTGTTTACCGGAAATTTTCCAGCAGGTTACGTAAAGCCTTATACGTCTAGTAGTAATACAGGTTATAATTTTACTAATAATTGGAATGTACGTTGCGCTGGTATACCAACGGAAGGGGATTCTTTTGCGACTGGAAGTATTTACCATAATAGAGCCACATCCCCGACCACTACGGTACCTATTTTCGCCACTGTATCAAACGGTATTAAATTGAATACAAATACATCTTTAACTTTTACAAATTTATTTAGAACAAGTATAGGATCTCCTGCGCAAAATAATAGAATAACTTATCTAGGGAAAAAATCTAGAATTTTTCAGGTTAGTGGTGCAGTTGCATTTGACACTTCGACATCTGTAGCATCGGAATATGTATTCTATATTATGAAAGTAGGTTCAACGGGTACACTTATCCCGCAAATTGGTTCTGAAACTTACATTGATGCAAATGCAGGTTATATACAAGCATTTCCGGTTCAAGGAACCGTTCAGTTAGATATAAATGAATCGGTTGAGATATGGGTCAAAAGAGCAAATAGCGGAACAACTAATGTTGTTTTAAAAACAATGAGTCTTTCTATAAAGTAAATAAGATCATAGTTAAATTATTTTTAAAAATACGAATTGAATATCGCGTGAAAAAATCAAGTTGAAATGTTCAGCAACTGATAAAGAAATGTATTACCAACTTTCTCTAAAATTGCCCATTCAAGTTGATTTGTTTATATTTTAGTTAAATTTAAATTAATAAAAACACATACTATTTTCATAATTTGTTATTTTGTCTAAAATTTGATTAAAATGATCTTTCGTATTGTATTGTTGTGTTTAATTCTTCTAATTATTGAGCTCTATACCTTTCAGGTATTGAAAACCCTCATCAAATCTAGGCCAGTGTTGCTTTCAATTCAGCTAATGAGTTTGTTGGTCTTAGTTTATATTGTTTATTCGTTGATGCAATTTGATCGGAGTGTTGGACAAACCCAACAAACCTTAATGGTTATGGGGCTGTTGCTTATTGTTTATGTTCCAAAATTAATTTTGACTTTCATCTTAATGGCGGAAGACATTTTTAGAGTAGGTGCTGGTGCCGTGAATTATTTTGTAGATTATGACAAAGGCACAGATTTTCTTAATTCCAGAAGAAAGTTCGTTAGTCAAATAGGATTAGGACTTGCTGCAGTTCCTTTTTTATCCCTTATATATGGAGTCACAATTGGAAAATACAATTATAAAGTAATCAAGCAACGCATTTTTTTTCCGGATTTACCAGATGCTTTTGATGGTTTTACGATTACTCAAATATCAGATGTTCACAGTGGAAGTTTTGATGATTCAGAAAAAATAAATTATGCCATTGATTTGGTAAACGAACAAAATTCAGATATGATTTTGTTTACAGGTGATATTGTAAATACGGATGCCAAAGAAATGCACCCTTGGATAGAAACATTCAACCGAATTAAGAAACATGAATATGGAAAATATTCCGTTTTAGGGAATCACGATTATGGAGAATATGTAACGTGGCCCAGCGAAGCAGCCAAAGAAGACAATTTCAAAGCAATAAAAAGTTTATACGGAGAAATTGGTTTTAGTCTATTGTTAAACGAGCATACTTTTATTCAAAAAGGAGATGATAAAATAGCATTAGTGGGTGTCGAAAACTGGGGACACAACTTCAAGCAGGCTGGGGACTTGAATAAAGCTGCAGGACAGTTAAAGAAAGAAGATTTCAAGATTTTGATGAGCCATGACCCTTCGCACTGGGAACATGTGGTAAAGCATGACGAAAAACATTACCACCTTACGTTTGCTGGACACACGCATGGAATGCAATTTGGTATTGAAATACCGGGTTATTTCAAATGGAGTTTGGCACAATATGTTTACAAACAATGGGCCGGTTTATACGAAAATTTGGGAAGGTATGTTTACGTCAATAGAGGATTTGGTTTTCACGCTTATCCTGGTCGGGTAGGAATTATGCCGGAAATAACAGTCATTGAACTAAAAAAAGGCGCTAATGTAGCAGAATTCGTTTAAAATGCTACATTTGTAAAGTTAATAGCTCTTTTTAGTACATTTAAAAAATTAAAATTTAGGTTTTATGTCAAAATTTGGAGAACTTATAAACACTCAAATACCGGTTTTAATCGACTTTTATACAGAGTGGAACGAATCATCGGTTTTAATGCATCCCGTAATTAGAGATGTAGCGGCCGCTCTTGGCGATAAAGCAAAAGTCATCAAGATCGATGTAGATAAAAATCAAGAATTAGCAGATGCTTTGCGAATCAAAGGATTGCCTACTTTGATGATCTACAAACAAGGTCAAATGATCTGGAGACAGTCCGGAGAACTTGACGCCAATACTCTTATTGGAATCGTTCAGGAACAGTTGTAGTATTTATAAAGTGCTACATTTAAAATTGTTTTCTTTTAAAAAAGCTAATGTTTTTGGTAACACGTATTCAAGATTTTTGAATGCTTTTATACTGTCGTGAAAAACGATGATACTTCCCGGTTTTACATTTGATAACACATTATTTAAACATTTTTCTTTAGATATTGAAGAATCAAAATCAGCACTCAGCACGTCCCACATTATTATTTTATACCCTAATTTCCTTAATTCTTTAGATTGGGATTTTTTTATTTTTCCGTACGGAGGACGAAAAAATTTAATGTCTTCTTCCGTGTAGGCATCAATCGCTTCTTGAGCCTGAATCGTATTTTTGATATACGCATCGTTAGTTGTTTTCCATCCGTTCAAGTGGTTGAATGTGTGGTTTCCAATTTTGTGACCTTCCCGAATCAATTTTTTGAACAGTTCAGGATTTTTTTTGATGTTATTTCCAATACAGAAAAAAGTAGCCTTGATTTCGTGTTTTTTTAATTCTTCTAAAACCCAAGTAGTAACTTCTGGAATAGGGCCGTCATCAAATGTAAGATAAACAGCGTTTCCTTTATTGGAGACATCCCAAATATAATTAGAGAATATTTTTTTTATAATCCAATTGGTTTTTATCCAGTATAATTTCATTTTTTTTTCATTTTAAAATTAAAAAAAAAGTAGCGATACTTTGCAATATCGCTACTTTTTTTAATGGAACTTTGAAGTTATTCTTTGTCGCGGCCAAAACGTTCAAACATTTTGATGTACGTATTGAAAACAATTTTGTTTTTATTGTAAAATTCTATATCACTATTTTCTTTCATGACCTGTAAGAGGCTGCGGTAGCGCTCAATATCGGTAATAATTTGAATTGCAATACTGCTTTGTTCAGAAGATTTAAGATTGCCGTAATAGTTGAGGTTTTCTTGGTACTTGTAAACTAATTTGTCTAATAATTGTTGGGCTTTTATTTTTTCGCCAGTTTTATAATAGCCTCCTGCAAAAGGTTCTACTAAAGAATAATAGCCAAAACTATCTAATGGCATTTTAGTTATTGCTAAATCGATGATTTTTTTGGCTTTTTCTTTCTGGCCTTCAAGGATTAACTGATTCATCAATCTAGATAGATTATTTCGATAGGTAATGCTATTGCGTCTGGTTTCAGGATCATGATAAATAGAAGAACTTTCGCTATTGCCCCAATCCCATTCCATTACATTGGCATACATTTTATCTGTGTCTATTTGCCCCATTTCAAGTGGGCTGCCTTCTTTAGTTGAAGGAGTTTTTATAGGTACAAGTTTGTATACCATTCCTTCTAGTTGAAGGTATTCTTTCATCCAGATGTAGTCTTCGTTATCATAAGCACCACCGCTAAAATAGATGGGTCTTTTCCAGTTGTTGTTAGCAACGATATCTAGCATCATCAATCTGTTTTTGTACAGTGCATTTCCTTTGATATCTATATCGATGTATGGTACTATTGAGTCATTGTACTTAGGTGAAACTACGTTGTTTTTTATAACGGTATTTTTATCAATGGGAATTCGAATCTTATTGGTTGGATAAAAATGGATGGTTTGTCCGTTTTGCATTCCTACTGTTGATTTTGGATTTTTAATAAAATCGATGAAGTCTTTAATATCCCAACGGCTTTCAATCTTAGGAATATGAGCAACATAATCTAAATTATCCCCTACATATTCGTCATGAGTAAATGAAATTGGCAAAGGATCTGATTCGTATGTTTTGGTTTTCATTTGGTCAATGTACCAATCTGTCATGAACAAACTAGTGTTGACAATTTTGACATCAGTTCTAATTTTTTCAATTTCTTGTGCGTACCAAAGCGGAAAGGTGTCGTTATCCCCAATGGTAAATAAAATGGCGTTAGGGTCACACGATGTTAGATATGCTTTAGCCATAGATAAGGCAGTATATTTGCCGGAACGGTCATGATCATCCCAGTTTTGAGAGGCCATGAGTATCGGTGCTGCGAGTAAACTCAATACAATAATCAGCGGACCCGCTACTTTTGGTGCGAGGTACTTTTTGAGGCTTTCATATAAAGCATAAACACCAAACCCAACCCAGATGGCAAATACATAAAACGAACCTACCAATGCATAATCTCTTTCCCGCGGTTCAAATGGTCTTTCGTTTAAATAAATTTTAAGTGCTATTCCCATGAAAAGAAATAAAGCAAGCAAGACATAAAAGCTTTTTAAATCCTTATTAGCATGATACATAAGTCCAATAAGACCAAGGATAAATGGTAAAAAGAAATATACATTTCGTCCTTTATTATTTAATACATCTGACGGCAAGTTCTCCTGACTTCCCAAGTGTAATTCGTCAATGAATTTTATTCCACTGAGCCAATTGCCATCTAGATAATCGTATCTTCCTTGATTATCACTTTGACGACCAACAAAATTCCACATCAAATACCTCCAGTACATGTAACCAAATTGGTACTCCACCATAAAACCTAAATTATCAGCTGTTGTTGGTTTTTCAACAATCAGATAATCGCCATAGCTTTTTAGAAAGGTGATATATCCTTCGTTGTCAATTTGTTTTTGAGCGTAAGCTTGTCTGAATTCGGAAATTATTTTTTGAGTTTCATTTTTTAATTGTGCAATTGCTTTATTGTAATCTTCTTCAGTAAGTTGACTCGCATCAATACCGTATTTTGCTAAATCATCTTCGTAAGGATAGTTAGGATTTAGTTTGAATTGAGGCGGATTGGTGAAATTCATGTAATTTTCAATATGCCCATCGCTCCACATTCTTGGCAGAATGGTTTTGTGATTGTCATCTGAATTTTGAGTAGCATTTTTATAATTATTTACAATAACATATTTCCCTGTTTTATAATCTCTTTCATAATTAGGAGCTTTATCTAAGTAAGGATTATTCTCGTCTAAACCGGCAAAATTCTCTGTGTATTGCGGTCCATAAAACAATGCATTAACACCATATTGTTCTCTATTGTAGTAGGCTAAAACCTCGCGGGCATCAGACGGTTTATTCTCATTAATAACAGTATTCGCATTTGCGCGAATGGGTAACATCATCCATGTGGAGAAACCAATTAAAATAAACAGTATGCAAAGAATGATGGTGTTGTAGAATACAAACCCTTTTTGTTTGGTGTATTTTAATCCAAAGTAAAAGAATGCAATTAAGGCTAGTGCCACAAAAATAGTACCTGAGTCAAACGGTAGACCTAAGCTATTTACCATAAAAACTTCTGTTTTACCAAAGAACCCCATGGTCATAGGAAGAAGTAATTTAAAAATAAACAACAAAACTGCAATTACAACAACATTAGCAATAAGAAAATTTTTAACGGTTACTTCTTTGTAATTTTTAAAAAAATACAGAAAGCCTATTGCTGGAATTGTTAATAATGCCATAAAGTGAACTCCAAAGGAAAGTCCTGTTATAAGCGAAATAATCAATAACCATTTATTTCCTCTTGGAGTGTTCATATCTTGCTCCCAGCGTAAACCCAACCAGAACAAAAGGGCGATAAATAGGGATGCCATGGCGTAAACTTCTGCTTCGACAGCATTGTACCAAAAACTATCTGAAAAGGTATACGTCAAAGCGCCTACAAGCGAGCTTCCTAAGATTACAATTTCATTATTCTTGTTCATTTCCGAAAATCTAGAAACTAATTTTCTTAGTATTATAGATGATGACCAATATAGGAATAAAATGGTGAAAGCGCTGGAAAACACTGACATCATATTGACCATCAATGCGATGTATTGATTTTCTGGTGCAAACATGGCGAAAAAAGCGCCAATCATCTGGTATAAAGGAGCTCCTGGCGGATGTCCAACTTCAAGTTTTGCTGCTGTGGAAATATACTCGCCACAATCCCAAAAACTCATGGTGGGCTCAACAGTTAAGGTGTAGGTTAATAATGCAATCCCAAACGTTAACCAACCAATAATTGTGTTCCATTTATTGAAGTTGAATGTAGCTTTGTCCATGTATTAGAATTTTGTTTAAAAATAAGTCACAAAGAAAATGTTTTTTTATTTAACCCTAGTAGCATTAACACTATTTTCTGGAAAAGTAATACAATTCAATAAACAATTGATTATAAAGCTGTTTTGAGGTTTTTAGGGGTCCAATTAAATTTTTATCATTTTTTTTTGAATAAAAAAGCAAAAAAAATTTGTACAAACTGAATTTTATTTTAAATTTGCACTCGCTTAGCAGCAATACTGGTCTATGGTGTAATGGTAACACAACTGTTTTTGGTGCAGTCGTTCAAGGTTCGAGTCCTTGTAGACCAACAAAAAACCTCTCAAATTTTGAGAGGTTTTTTTTTACGCTACATTTAAAATATTTATTTGGTCTACATGTATTCTAGAGTAAAGCGAATATGATTAATTCTATTTTCGGGTTGAGCTATATTCTAAAAGTGATAACAGGTTTGTTTTCATGGTTTACTAGATCTTCGCTGATACTTCCGTTAAAAAAATGAGCAAATCCTGTTCTGCCATGAGTGCATAGTCCAATTAAATCAGCATCTATTGTTTTTGCGAAATTCGTTATTCCATTTTCGATATTAGCGTCATTAAAAAGATGTATTGAATAATTTGGAACATCAAAATCAGCTATAAAATCGCCCATTACTTTTTCAGCAATACTAGTTGTCTTAAAGCTATTGGGAGTGCAAATCATTACCAAAAACAAATTAGCATCAAAAATTTTGGAGAACGCTATCATTTTTTTAAAAGGCTTTCTGGTTTCTTTTGAAAAATCGGAGGCAAAGACAAAATTTTTGAATTTCAATTCATTTAGTTCTTTTTTTATCACTAAAACCGGAATTTCGGAGAGTCGGACGACCTTTTCGGTATTAGAGCCAATAAGAATTTCTTCGATGCCTGAAGTGCCATGGGATCCCATGATAATCAAGTCAATTTCATTTTTTTTGTTAAACGATAAAATACCACTGAAAGCTCTTTCAAATTGTATTGAAGCAGTTACTGTAATTCCTTTCAGGAAGGGCTGTTCTCGTATTTTTTGAAGGGTTTCATTTGCTTTTTTGATAAGCAACATTACCTCGGGGATGTGGTTTGACTCCGTGACAGAATCAATCATTTGGTTTGGTAATTCTAAGAGATGCAAAAGGAATATTTCAGACTTGGTTTTTTTTGCAATAAAGGCGGCAGCTTTTAAGGCTTTCTCGGCATGTTCAGAAAAGTCGGTTGGAACTAAAATACGTTTCATAACTACGGCGTGTTAAATTTTGGTAAAATTATCAACTTTAGAGCTATAATAAAGATAAGAAAATATTTTAGACCAATTGAATATTTTGGTTTATAAAAAAAAACACTATATTTGCACCGTTATTTATTAAAATCTAGATAATGAGGGGACTAAATGTCCCCTCTTTTTATAAGAATATGACATTTAAAGAAAAAGTAAGCGCATTGTTGGCAGAAGGCCTTTTAGAAAAGCCATCAATTTTTTTGATAGACTTGATTATTACCGATGCATTCAAGGTTATAGTGACCCTGGATGGGGATAATGGAGTTGCATTGCAAGATTGTATTGATGTGAGTCGATCACTAGATAATAATTTGGATCGGGAAGAACAAGATTTTTCTTTGGAAGTGGCTTCGGTAGGAGTAGGATCTCCGCTAAAATTGATTAGACAATACAAAAAAAATATAGGGCGAACATTAATTGTGAAAACTGGGGCAGAAATAATTGAAGCAGAATTAGTGGATGCTAATGATGATTTTGTAATTTTGTCTTGGAAAGCAAGAGAGCCAAAAAAAATTGGAAAAGGAAAAGAAACAGTTCAAAAAGAACTCAAACTGCCTTATGTAGACATTAAAGAAGCAATTGTTACAGTAACATTTTAATTAAAGAATTCGCATGGAAAATTTAGCATTAATCGATTCATTCTCAGAGTTTAAAGATGATAAACTTATTGATCGTGTAACGCTTATGGCGATTTTAGAAGATGTATTTAGAAATGCATTGAAGAAAAAATACGGTTCAGATGATAATTTTGACATCATTATAAATCCTGATAAAGGGGATATGGAGATCTGGCAAAGAAGAGTAATCGTTGCGGATGATGATCTAGATCTTGATCATCTTGAGATTACTTTGACAGATGCCAGAAAGATAGAGCCTGATTTTGAAATTGGTGAAGAGGTTTCCGAAGAAGTGAAATTAATTGATTTAGGGAGAAGAGCAATTTTAGCTTTACGCCAAAATTTGATTTCTAAAATTCATGAACATGACAACACAAATCTTTACAAACAATTTAAGGATTTAATTGGAGATATTTATACGGCTGAGGTGCATCATGTGCGTCCTAGAGTTGTTATTTTAGTAGATGATGAAGGTAACGAAATCATTCTTCCAAAGGAAAAACAAATTCCTTCTGATTTTTTCCGCAAAGGAGATAATATCCGTGGAATAATAGAAAGCGTTGAATTGAAAGGAAACAAACCTCAAATTATTATGTCAAGAACATCTGAAAAGTTCTTGGAAAAATTATTTGAACAAGAAATTCCTGAGGTTTTTGACGGTTTGATTATGGTTAAAAAAGTAGTAAGAATACCTGGTGAAAAAGCCAAAGTAGCTGTTGATTCTTATGATGACAGGATAGATCCTGTTGGAGCTTGTGTGGGTATGAAGGGATCGCGAATTCACGGGATTGTTCGTGAATTAGGGAATGAGAATATAGATGTTATCAATTATACAAGTAACATTC
Source organism: Flavobacterium sp. W20_MBD1_R3 (assembly GCF_052119725.1). Taxonomy (NCBI): domain Bacteria; kingdom Pseudomonadati; phylum Bacteroidota; class Flavobacteriia; order Flavobacteriales; family Flavobacteriaceae; genus Flavobacterium; species Flavobacterium sp. W20_MBD1_R3. Next base: position 244,949 of record NZ_JBGQOR010000002.1, on the reverse strand, counting down.
AATTGTTTATCACGAGAGCGCTGAGCCCTGCAAAAGTCTCTTCGATTAAAATTAATGAAGAAACGAAAAGAGCAGAGGTTTTCTTGAAACTTGAAGAAGTTTCTAAAGCTATTGGTCGTGGTGGACACAATATCAAATTAGCAGGTTTATTAACAGGCTATGAATTAGACGTTATACGCGAAGGTGATGTTGCGGGAGCAACAGCGGATGATGATGATGTTGAATTAACAGAGTTTTCAGATGAAATTGAAGGCTGGGTTATTGAAGAGTTTGCTAAAATTGGATTGGATACCGCAAAAAGTATTTTGAAACAAGAAGTAGCAGATTTAGTAAGAAGAACGGATCTAGAAGAGGAAACGATTTTAGATGTAATGAGAATATTGAAAGAAGAATTTGATAGTTAGTCAATAGATCTTCAACGATAAACATGCCACTTTACAATTAGTTCTTGCTCGATAGGTATCGGGTTGGGAGTAAAGTGAGGAATAACAAAAAAGGTAATAATAAAAAGGTTTTATGTCTGAAGAGAGAATTATTAGAATAAACAAAGTTTTAAGAGAATTGAATATTTCTTTAGAAAGAGCTGTGGATTATCTAAAAGATAAAGGAATTGCTATTGACGCAAATCCCAACACAAAAATTTCTAATGATGTATACAATGTCTTGTGCGGTCAATTTGCAGGTGACAAAGGGAATAAAGAAGCCTCCAAAGAAGTAGGTGAAGAGAAAAGGAAAGAAAAAGAGGCTTTGCGTTTAGAGCGTGAAAAAGAAATTGAAGACAAGCGTAGGATTGAAGAGGAGCGTGTAAAACAACAGGAAGTTATAAAGGCGAGAGCAGTTATAGCAGGTCCTGTGCAAGTGGGTAAGATTGATCTTAATCCAAAAAAAGCGGTTGTTACACCTATAAAGCCGATTGTTAATGCTGAAACTCCTAAGATTAAAACTGCTGAAGTTAATGCTGTTCCTAAAGAAACTGTAGTACAAAAACCAGTGGTTGAAAAAACCTTGGAAGAAAAACCTGTTTCCGATAAAAAGGATGTTAAGCCTGTTGTTAATGTTAAAGAAGTGAAAAAGGAAACCTCAAAAGAAGCTGCTGTCAAACCAACAGAGATTGAAAAAGCAGCGCCAGTAAAAGTTGAAGAGACACCTGTTGATGAAACCATCACGACCCAATATCAAAAATTATCTGGAACTACTTTGACAGGTCAAATAATTGATTTATCTCAATTTAATAAACCTAAAAAGAAGAAAGAAGAGCCAAAAATAACACCTAATAAACCAGGTGCTCCGGGATCTAATGCTGCTAACGCTAACAAAAATAAGCGTAAAAGAATTGCTCCTAAACCGGGTGCTCCTAGACCGCCAGGTGTTCCAGGTGCTCCGAATCCTAATAAAATTACGCCTAATGTAGGTGGCGGAGGATTTAATGCCAATAGAAGCTCAAGACCGGGTTTTGTTCGTGGAAATAGACCGGCTATTGTTGCAAAAGTTGAGCCAACGGAAGAAGAAGTTAAAAATCAAATTAGAGAAACTTTAGAAAAACTACAAGGTAAAGGTGGTAAATCTAAAGCGGCTAAATATAGAAGAGATAAGAGAGACACACACCGTCAGAAATCTGATGATGAGCAAAGAGCTATTGATGAAGGAAGTAAAACTATCAAGGTTACTGAATTTGTAACAGTAGGTGAAATTGCAATTATGATGGATGTGCCAATTACTAAAGTGATTGGTACTTGTATGTCACTGGGAATAATGGTTACAATGAACCAGCGTCTTGATGCGGAAACATTGACCATCGTTGCAGATGAATTTGGGTATGAAGTTGAATTCATTACTGTTGATATCGAGGAAGCAATTCAAGTTGTTGAAGATAAAGAGGAAGATTTAGTGTTCAGAGCACCTATCGTAACGGTAATGGGACACGTAGATCATGGTAAAACATCGTTGCTGGATTATGTTCGTAAAGAAAATGTTATAGCAGGGGAGTCTGGAGGAATTACGCAGCATATTGGTGCATACGGAGTAACTTTAGATAATGGTCAAAAAATAGCGTTTTTAGATACACCGGGACATGAGGCTTTTACAGCGATGCGTGCTCGTGGTGCCCAAGTTACTGATATTGCAATTATCGTAATCGCAGCAGATGATGACATCATGCCACAAACTAAAGAAGCAATTAGCCATGCGCAAGCAGCGGGAGTACCGATAATATTTGCTATCAATAAAATTGATAAACCTAATGCTAATCCTGAGAAAGTAAAAGAAAGATTAGCAGGTATGAATCTATTAGTAGAAGATTGGGGAGGTAAAATTCAATCTCATGATATTTCTGCCAAAGTAGGTACAGGTGTAAAAGAGTTATTAGAAAAAGTATTGTTAGAAGCAGAACTTTTAGATTTGAAAGCAAATCCTAACAAAGCTGCTCAAGGAACAGTAGTTGAGGCATTCCTTGACAAAGGAAAGGGTTACGTTTCAACCATATTAGTACAACACGGAACATTAAGAGTTGGTGATTACATGCTAGCTGGTAAGCATCATGGTAAAATAAAAGCCATGCATGATGAAAGAGGGAACATAGTAACTGTTGCGGGTCCTTCGACTCCAGTATCAGTTCTTGGACTTGATGGCGCAGCAACTGCAGGAGATAAATTCAATATTTTTGAAGATGAAAAAGAAGCCAAACAAATTGCTTCAAAGCGATCTCAATTGATGCGTGAACAATCAGTTCGTACGCAGCGACATATTACTTTAGATGAAATTGGTCGTAGAATAGCATTAGGTCAATTTAAAGAATTAAACATCATCCTTAAAGGAGATGTTGATGGATCTGTAGAAGCGTTGTCTGATTCATTCTCTAAATTGTCGACTGAAGAGATCCAAATTAATATTATACACAAAGGTGTTGGTGCTATTACAGAGACTGATGTAATGTTGGCTTCTGCTTCAGATGCAATCATCATTGGATTTAATGTTCGTCCTGCTGGAAATGCTAGACAACTAGCAGACAAAGAGGAAATAGATATTCGTTATTATTCTATCATCTACGCTGCTATCGATGACTTGAAAGATGCAATGGAAGGAATGTTAGCTCCTGAAATGAAAGAAGAGATTCTTGGAACTGCTGAGATTAGAGAGATATTCAAAATCTCTAAAGTTGGATCTATTGCTGGTTGTATGGTAATGGACGGGAAAATTTCCAGAAATGCTAAAATGAGAATTATCAGAGATGGAGTGGTTGTTCATACAGGTGAGCTAATTGCGTTAAAACGATTCAAAGATGATGTCAAAGAGGTCGCTAAAGGATATGATTGTGGTATACAAATAAAAGGCTATAATGATATCGAAGAAAGAGATATTATAGAGTCGTACCACGAAGTAGCGGTTAAGAAGAAATTAAAGTAATACGTTATAGAGTACAATGTAAATCCCGATTCGTCGGGATTTTTTGTTTTAATGTAAAGCTATAATTGTCCTGATAAATGCATGATGGTCCGAGCAAAGAAAGGAATTTGCATGTATGCTATCCAATTTAAGTAACTAGTATGTGCTTCGTTAGTTCTATATTATAAAAGCAGAACATGACTTGTATTTTAGTGCAAATACTGATTCAGGAGAGGTGTCATTGGTGTTGATAGTTTATATACCTGATAAAAATTCATTTTAAGCTACTTAGCAAACTACAAATTTAGATCGTAGTTGAACATAATATATAAGTTAGTTAGACAGAAGATTTGAAGGATGTAATCTCGGTCTGTTAAAAATAACTGTAGAATATTTTAAAAAAAAATATTCTTAATTGCAGTTTATTTTCACCTTTTTTTTGCGCGTGGCATTAAGTTGTGAGGAGCCAATTTTTTTACTGAAAGTTTTTGTTGGAAACACTTTGAAATTAGATGGTTAGATTTTTCTTTTTTGTTGTTTTTAATTTATTATTCTATCATTTTTAGAGCAATATATCACGGTATTGGATAGCAAAAAAAAACCACTCTCGTGAAGTGGTTTTCTTATTAAATCTAAAAGATTATTTGTTGGGTTTTATTAAGTGAACGGGAGAATATCTTTTTTCGATTTCTATTAAATTTCGTTCTGCTTCAATTCGTGTTTTGAAGTTACCAACCCAAACTTTATAATTTGGAGCAAAAAAAACAATAGTGCCATCAATGGCTGTAAATTCCTGTTTAAATTCATAGAGGTGATTTTTCGCTTTTTCGCTCGCTCCACTAAAAATTTGAATTTTATATTGGTCATTTAATGCATTAGATACATTTGTTTTTCTCTTTTCTTGAAGTAATTGTTCAAATTTTGGGTCTTGATTTACGCTTATATTTCCTTCTTGTGCTGAAGCGTTGCTGTAAGAAATACAGAATGTAAGGGTGATAAAAAAAGCTTTCTTAGAGGCTAAAATTCTCATAATGTGATTGTTTTTATGCAAAAATACAATTTAAGAAAAGATACCAAAGCTAAAAAGTTATTTAGAATAGATATAAATTGAAATTAAGACTATTTTATGGTTTTGAGAGTAGTTCTTAAGTCGTATTTTTGTGCAAGTTTAAAATAAAGGATCAGTTTTTTGTAAAACAATTAGAAAAAACTGTGCCAATTTTTAGTAGATAATCATTATACTATATGAAAAAGGTGGGTAACCATAATTCGGTCTCAAGGAAATTAATATTTAGTTTAGCATTAATGCTAACTGTTTCCTTTACTTCATTTGCTCAAGAAGCTACTCCAGCAGTAGCGGATGTTACTACGGATGTTGCCACTTCACAAAGTGCGGATCCAATCAAAGGTAAAGAGCTTTTTAACGCAAACTGTGCGGCATGTCATAAACTAGATGCAAAAGCAACTGGCCCTGCCCTTAGAGGTGTAGGGGCTAAATACGATGCTCCCTGGCTTTACAAGTGGATTCGTAATAGTTCGGAGCTAATAAAATCTGGAGATGCGCAAGCGGTCAAAGTGTACGAGGAAAATAATAAAGGTGTAATGTCTGCTTTTCCTCAGTTGTCGGATGCTGATATTGACAACATAATAGCTTACACGTCAGAGCCAAAAGCGGAAGCTCCTGTGGCTGTTGCCGGTGCTGCTGCGGTTCCAGGTGCTGGATCTGGTGACAATGGGGTTACTAATAATATTATTTTAGGAGCCTTGTCTCTGGTGTTGTTGGTTCTTGTGGTGATGTTAGTTCTTGTTAATAACCTTCTTACTAAAGTAGCTAAAGCTAACGGTATCGAAGTTGCTCCAAAAACTCCTACGACGCCAATTTGGAAGGCTTTTGTTAGAAATCAGTTTTTAGTATTAGTAACTTCAATATTCTTGTTGTTGGCAGGTGCTTATTTTGTGTATGGGTATTTGATGCAAATAGGCGTAGATCAAGACTACGCACCGGTGCAGCCTATCCATTATTCACACAGAATACATGCTGGGGATAACGAGATCAACTGTAAATATTGCCACTCAGCGGCGAGAGTTAGTAAAAATGCAGGTATACCGTCATTAAATGTTTGTATGAATTGCCATAAAAATATTGCTGAGGTTGCTGAAACTACTGCTACTCCTGAGTACAGCAAGGCTTTTTACGATGAGCAAATCCAGAAATTATATACCGCAGTTGGTTGGGATCAGGCAACTCAAACTTATACTGGAAAGTCACAGCCTGTTAAATGGGTTCGCATTCACAACTTACCTGATTTTGTATATTTTAATCACTCGCAACACGTTACGGTGGCTGGTATCGAATGTCAAACATGTCACGGGCCGGTTCAAGAATATGAAATTCAAAAACAATTCGCACCTTTGACTATGGGTTGGTGTATTGACTGTCACAGAAAAACCGAGGTTAAGATGGAAGGAAATGAATACTACACAAAAATTCATGAGGAGCTGTCTAAAAAGTATGGTGTCGATAAGTTGACTGCAGCACAAATGGGAGGTTTAGAATGTGGCAAATGCCATTATTAATCAAATTATTAAGATTTTAATATTTATATATGTCATCAAACAAAAAATACTGGAAAAGTGTTGAAGAACTAGATCAAAATAGTTCTGTTGTTGAGGCGCTTAAAAATAACGAATTTGTTGAAGAAATTCCTACTGATGAGTTTTTAGGAAATAATGATACATTATCATCTTCGCCAACATCACGTCGTGATTTTTTAAAGTACGTTGGTTTTAGTACTGCTGCAGCAACTCTTGCCGCTTGCGAGGGACCGGTTAACAAGTCTATTCCGTACGTGCTTCAACCGGAACAAATCATTCCAGGAGTAGCTGATTATTATGCAACTTCTGTTTTTGATGGATTTGATTTTGCAAATCTTTTAATCAAAACACGTGAAGGCCGCCCAATCAAAATAGATAATAATAAGATTGAAGGAGCAAGGTTTAGTGCTAATGCAAGAATACATGCTTCTATTTTGTCATTGTATGACAGCATGCGCTTGAAAGAGCCAAAAATAGGGGGTAAAAATGTAGCTTGGTCGGAGGTTGATTCAAAAATAAAAGACAGTATAGCTGATGCCTCTACAAAAGGTGGTCAAGTTGTACTTTTAACCAATACATTGGCTAGCCCATCAACAGAAAAGCTGATTGCTGAGTTTATTGCTAAAAATGCAAATGCTAAACATGTTGTTTACGATGCTGTTTCTTCTTCTGAGGCCTTAGATGCCTTTGAAAGTGTGTATGGAGAGAGAGCTTTAGTTGATTATGATTTTTCAAAGGCTGGACTTATAGTTTCTATTGGTGCTGATTTTCTAGGAGATTGGCAAGGAGGTGGTTATGATTCTAGTTATACCCAGTCAAGAGTACCCAAAGCAGGGAAAATGTCTCGTCATTTTCAATTGGAAGCTAATATGACACTTTCGGGTGCAGCTGCTGACAAACGCTTAGCGATGTCAACTGCAGATCAGAAAATGGCATTAGTTCATATTTATAATATTGTAACTGGATCATCTGTTCCGGTAACTTTAGATAATAAATTTAAAATAGAGGTTACCAAGGCTGCGCAGCAATTAAAGGCTGCTGGTTCAAAAGGAGTATTGGTTACTGGAATACAAGATAAAAATGCACAGTTATTAGTTTTGGCTGTTAACCAAGTACTAACAAGTGATGCTTTTTCGACATCTGGTGTCAGACAGATTAGAAAAGGTTCTAACGAAAGGGTGGCGCAGTTAATTAATGATATGAAGGCAGGTAGTGTTCATACTTTGATTATGAGTGGTGTTAATCCAGTCTATACTATTGCGGATAGTACTTCATTTGTAGAGGCATTAAAGAAAGTTAAAACATCAGTATCATTCACTTTGAAAGAAGATGAGACTGCTTTAGTAAGTACTGTTGCTGCTCCGGTTCCTCATTATTTGGAATCGTGGAACGACGTTAGTTTTACAAAAGGTTCTTATGGTATTACTCAACCTACGATCCGTCCTCTTTTTAATACAAAACAATTTCAAGATGTGTTGTTGTCTTTAAATGGCACTTCAGGTACTTTTTATGATTACATTAAGTCTAATGCATCGGCAATAGTTTTAGGGTCTACGTGGAATAAAGTTTTACATGATGGTGTCTACATTGGAGCTGTACCTACTGCATCTGCAATAAGTGTTGATTATGATGTTGCGGCAAATGCCTTAGCTAAATCAAAAGGTAACCAAGGACTAGAATTAGTGTTATACACTAAAACTGGATTGGGCGACGGTCAACAAGCGAATAACCCTTGGTTACAAGAGTTTCCAGATCCTATTACTAGAGTTTCTTGGGATAATTATTTAACTGTATCAAATGCAGATGCTAAAAAGTATGAACTTTCAAATGAAATAGTAGCTAATGGTGGTTTAAACGGAAGTTATGCTACTATCACTACTGCTGATGGACAGAAGTTAGAAAATGTGCCGGTAATTGTTCAACCAGGTCAAGCTGTTGGAACTATTGGTTTAGCATTAGGTTACGGTCGTAAGGCAGCTTTGAAAGAGGAGATGATTGTTGGTGTAAATGCTTACTCATTATACAAAAACTTTAATAATGTTCAATCCGTTACTTTGGCGAAAGCCGGCGGAGAACATGAGTTTGCTTGTGTTCAAGGTCAAAAGACATTGATGGGTAGAGGAGATATTATTAAAGAAACTACTTTAGAAATTTTCAATACAAAAGATGCCGAGATCTGGAATCCTAAACCAATGGTTTCATTGGATCATAAAGAGGTAGAAGGGACTACGGTTGATTTATGGACTTCATTCGATCGTTCTGTCGGTCATCATTTTAATCTTTCAATAGATCTAAATGCATGTACGGGTTGTGGTGCTTGTGTAATAGCTTGTCACGCTGAAAATAATGTTCCTGTTGTTGGAAAATCAGAAGTAAGAAGAAGTCGTGATATGCACTGGTTGCGTATTGACAGGTATTATTCTTCGGAAAGTACTTTTGAGGGTGATAACGAAAGAAAAGATAATATTGCAGGTTTAGCAAGCTCTTTGTCTACATTTAACGAAATGGAAAAAGCGGGTGATAATCCACAAGTTTCCTTCCAGCCTGTTATGTGTCAGCATTGTAATCATGCACCTTGCGAAACTGTTTGTCCAGTTGCTGCGACTTCACACTCTCGTCAAGGTCAAAATCACATGGCTTATAACAGATGTGTAGGAACACGTTATTGCGCCAACAACTGTCCATATAAGGTGCGTCGTTTTAACTGGTTCTTGTACAACAAAAATAGTGAATTTGATTATCACATGAATGATGATCTAGGCCGTATGGTTTTGAATCCAGACGTTAATGTTCGTTCTCGTGGGGTTATGGAGAAATGTTCTATGTGTATTCAAATGACACAAGCAACAATTCTTAAAGCTAAAAATGAAGGAAGAGTTGTAGCAGATGGTGAATTCCAAACAGCATGTTCAAATGCTTGTTCTAATGGAGCGATGAAATTTGGGGATATAAATGATAAAACTGCTGAAGTTGCATCATTAGTTGCCGATGAAAGAATGTATCACTTATTGGAGCATGTTGGAACAAAACCAAATGTGATTTATCACGTTAAAGTTAGAAATACCTAGTACAAAATAGAATTAATTAAGAATCAATATAAAGGATTATGTCGTCTCACTACGAAGCAACCATTAGAAAACCCTTAGTTATAGGTGATAAATCTTATCACGATGTAACTGTAGATGTAGCCGCGCCTGTTGAAGGTAAGGCGAACAAACATTGGTGGATTGTATTTTCAATTGCATTAATAGCCTTCCTTTGGGGACTTGGCTGTATTATTTACACTGTGTCTACAGGTATTGGAACATGGGGGTTAAATAAAACTGTCGGATGGGCATGGGATATCACGAACTTTGTTTGGTGGGTTGGTATCGGTCATGCAGGAACTCTTATTTCGGCTGTATTATTATTATTTCGTCAACGATGGAGAATGGCAATTAACCGTTCTGCTGAAGCAATGACAATTTTTAGTGTTATTCAAGCTGGTTTATTTCCAATTATTCACATGGGTCGCCCATGGTTAGCGTATTGGGTGCTACCTATCCCGAATCAATTTGGTTCTCTTTGGGTAAACTTTAATTCGCCATTACTTTGGGATGTATTCGCGATTTCAACATATTTATCTGTTTCTTTAGTGTTTTGGTGGACTGGTTTGCTACCCGATTTTGCAATGTTACGCGATAGAGCAATCACGCCTTTTAACAAAAGAGTCTATTCAATATTAAGTTTTGGTTGGAGCGGTAGAGCTAAGGATTGGCAGCGTTTTGAAGAAGTTTCGCTTGTGCTGGCAGGTTTAGCAACACCCTTGGTGCTTTCTGTGCACACTATCGTATCGATGGACTTTGCAACATCGGTTATACCTGGATGGCACACTACGATTTTCCCTCCGTACTTTGTAGCAGGAGCAGTTTTCTCCGGTTTTGCGATGGTAAATACGTTGTTGATCATTATGAGAAAGGTATCGAATCTTGAAGCATATATTACGGTGCAACATATTGAATTGATGAATATAGTGATCATGATCACAGGTTCTATTGTAGGTGTGGCATACATCACTGAATTATTCGTTGCTTGGTATTCAGGAGTTGAATATGAGCAATATGCTTTCTTAAACAGAGCTACTGGACCTTACTGGTGGGCATATTTGATGATGATGTCATGTAATGTATTATCTCCTCAATTCATGTGGTTTAAGAAATTAAGAACAAGTATCTTATTTTCTTTTATATTGTCCATTGTGGTAAACATAGGAATGTGGTTTGAAAGATTTGTTATTATAGTGACCTCATTGCATAGAGATTATCTGCCTTCGTCATGGACGATGTTTTCACCAACATTTGTTGATATTGGTATTTTCATTGGAACTATTGGATTCTTCTTTGTTTTGTTTTTGTTATATTCACGAACATTCCCTGTTATAGCCCAGGCTGAGATTAAAACAATTTTGAAAGGTACTGGAGATAATTACAAAAGAGAAAGAGAAGTAAATAAAGATTCACACCATGAGTAGTAAAGTAATATACGCCATTTATAATGACGATGATATTTTGATGGATGCGGTAAAGAAAACCAGAGCAGCTCATCATCATATTGAGGAAGTTTTTACTCCATTCCCTGTACACGGTTTGGATAAAGCAATGGGAATTGCACCAACAAGATTAGCGATTTGTGCTTTTCTTTATGGGTGTGTTGGTATTGCAGTAGCAACTGCGATGATGAATTATATCATGATTCAGGATTGGCCTCAAGACATTGGTGGTAAACCTAGTTTCAGTTATATTGAAAACATGCCGGCTTTCGTGCCAATCATGTTTGAACTTACTGTGTTTTTTGCAGCGCATTTAATGGTTATTACTTTTTACATGAGAAGTAAATTATGGCCTTTTAAGGAGGCAGAAAATCCAGATGTTAGAACCACAGACGATCACTTTTTAATGGAAGTGGCTGTACATGATAATGAACAAGAACTTGTTTCTTTTTTTCAAAGTACAGGAGCTGTAGAAGTTAAAGTAATAGAAAAGCATTAAGTATAGATATGAAAAGTATATATAAAATAACACTTTTATTTGGTCTAACTATTTTAGTTTCATCCTGCCATGATAATCTGGCACCAAACTATCAGTATTTTCCAAATATGTACGAATCAGTAGGGTATGAAACTTATGCTGAATCGAAAGCATTCAAAAATGGCAAAGAAGGTCAACTTCCTGCTGAGGGAAGTTTAGACAGAGGTACTGAGGTATACGAGTATGAAAATTCAACTGCTGGATATGATTTGGCGAAGGCCAATCTAAAATCTCCTTTGGATTCTTTAAACAAAGATCCTGAAAAGGCTAAAGAATTATTCGAAATTTATTGTGCCACTTGTCATGGTAATTCCGGAAATGGTAAAGGAATATTAGTAGAAAGAGAAAAATTTCTTGGTGTACCTAGTTATAAAGATAGGGTAATAACTGAAGGAAGTATTTTTCATATAGTAACTTACGGTTTAAATTCAATGGGCTCGCATGCTAATCAGTTAAGTGCCCATGAACGTTGGATTGTTGCAAGTTACGTTCTGAAACTAAAAAGTGAATTATAATTGTTGAACAAACTGATCGTATTAGATATGTATACATTTTCAAGTAAATTAAAAACTCTTTCCTTTATTCTAATGGCCGTTGGTTTATTAGGTATAGGGTATGGTTTTTACACTGCACCAAAAAATATTCAAGACGTTGAAAAACTTCTTGCAGCCGATAGTCATGGTGAAACTAATCATGAAGTGGCAACTGCTTCTGAGCAAAGTCATACTGTAGCTGGGGATCATAATGTTGTTGAAAATAACAAGAGTGAGGAGATGGCAGTTGAGTCTGTTGTATCTGATGTTGCAACTCCAGCAGAGGAAGAGGCTTTAGCCACTCACGAAACTACAGAGAAACATCAAGTGAGTGAGGAAAGTAGTCACACTGAACATTTGACTCATGTATTGCATCAGTTACAAAACAAGCCATGGGCTGCTTTTTACGTGGCGTGTATATTCTTTATGCTTACTTCTCTTGGTGTTTTAGCTTTTTATGCTATCCAACAAGTTGCGCAAGCTGGCTGGTCTCCAGTCCTATTTAGAGTTATGCAAGGAATCACCTCTTACCTACCGGTAGGATCGGTTATCTTTTTTGTCTTTTTGTTATTAAGTGGTTTTCATTTAAACCATCTTTTTATATGGTTGGATCCTGAAGTAGTAGCTAGTGATGAATTGATCGCAAACAAAGCTGGTTACCTAAATTTTCCATTTTGGATTATAAGAGCAGCCATATTTTTGACAGGCTGGAGTTTGTATCAATATTTTTCTAGAAAGAATTGTTTAGCGCAAGATGAAGCCAAAGATGATTTGTTCTACAAGAAAAATTTTAAGTTGTCAGCAGGATTTTTGGTTTTCTTTATTGTGACCGAGTCAATTATGTCATGGGACTGGATTATGTCTCTTGATCCCCATTGGTTTAGTACATTATTTGGTTGGTACGTTTTTTCTAGCTTTTTTGTAAGTGGAATCACTGTAATTGCAATTGTTTCTTTGTATTTAAAATCTAACGGTTTCCTTGAGCATGTTAATACTAGCCACATTCATGACTTAGCTAAATTTATGTTTGGATTTAGTATATTTTGGACTTATTTGTGGTTTTCACAATATATGTTGATATGGTATGCTAATATTCCGGAGGAAGTTACTTATTACATAACTAGAATTGATTTATATAACTTACCATTTTTTGGTGCTGTTGTTCTAAATTTCGTATTTCCTTTTTTAATTTTAATTAATACAGATTTTAAAAGAATTACATGGGTTTTAGTCATGGCAGGTGTTGTGATTTTAGTTGGACATTATATTGACTTTTTCATTATGATTATGCCAGGCACTGTTGGAGACAGCTGGTTTATTGGTATATCCGAGATCGCTTCTGTTTTGTTCTTCCTAGGCTTATTTATATATGTTGTATTTACGGCATTGTCAAAAGTGCCATTGCTGCCGAAAAGAAATCCGTTTATTGAAGAAAGTAAACATTTCCATTATTAATATTTAAAGAAAGAAACAGATGACAAGTTTGTTGGTAATTATAGTTTTAGCTTTATTAGCTGTTGCTTTGTGGCAATTGACTAAAATATTTGATCTGACGCAAGTTGGCTCAAATCCTGATGGCTCTGAAGTAGCTACAGATAATGATAATAATACGCAAGGTTATTTAATGTTTGGTTTTTTAGCCTTCATTTATATTTTTTCAATATATGGTTTGTTTGTATGGGGACCTTTAGTCCTTCATACACCAGCTTCGGCGCATGGCGAGCAAGTTGATTATTTGATGAACATTACCTGGACTTTAATTTTTATCGTTCAAGCTGTAACTCAAGTTTTACTTCATTACTTTGCCTTTAAATACCGAGGTAAAAAAGGTCAAAAGGCGCTTTATTTTGCAGATAACAATAAACTGGAGGCGATCTGGAGTGTTATTCCTGCAGTCGTTTTGGCTGGATTAATTCTTTACGGGTTGTATGCTTGGAACAATATTATGTTTGTTGATGAAGATGAGGATACAATAGTAATTGAGTTATATGCGCAACAGTTTAACTGGAAAGCACGTTATTCAGGTGAAGACAATGTTTTAGGTAAAGCGAATGTCCGTTTTATTGAAGGTGCTAACGCAGTAGGTGTTGATTTAGCGGATCCTTACTCACAAGATGATATTTTAGTCACGGAATTGCATATTCCTAAAGGAAAGAAAATTCATTTTAAAATGCGTTCTCAGGATGTTTTGCACTCAGCGTATATGCCGCACTTCAGAGCACAAATGAACTGTGTGCCGGGAATGGTAACCGAGTTTGCTTTTGAGCCGGTATACACAACAGCTGAATATAGAGAGTTACCATACATGGTGGAGAAGGTTGCTAATATTAATGCGATTAGAGCAAAGAAAAGTATAGGTCTAGTGGCAAAAGGCGAGGTTGCTTTGGATCCATACGCGTTTGATTATTTATTGTTATGTAACAAAATTTGTGGTGCTTCTCATTATAATATGCAAATGAAAATTATTGTAGATACTCCTGAAGATTATGCTCTTTGGTTAAAGGATCAATCAACTATCGTTAAGGACGTTAAAGCTTCTTTAGCTACACCTGCACCTACAGAGAGTGGTACTGATAATGACACTACCGCTGTGGTCGTTACGGCAATGAAATAATAGTATAATTAAAATTTAAAGTAAACATATATGTCAGCAGAAGGTCACGATCACGTTATAGATCACGAACACGAACATCACCATAAAGACACTTTTATTACTAAGTATATTTTCAGTATTGATCATAAAATGATTGCCAAACAATACTTAATTACTGGTATTTTCATGGGTATTATTGGTGTTGGTATGTCTATGCTTTTTAGAATGCAATTAGCATGGCCAGAAGAATCATTTAGAATTTTTAATATTTTATTAGGAGATAAATTTGCTCCAAATGGAGTAATGGCTAATGATATTTATCTTGCATTAGTTACAATTCACGGAACAATAATGGTGTTCTTTGTTTTGACTGCCGCTTTAAGCGGTACCTTTAGTAATTTATTAATACCCCTTCAGATTGGTGCTAGAGATATGGCTTCGGGGTTTATGAATATGGTCTCATATTGGCTATTTTTCTTGTCGAGTGTTATCATGATAAGTTCACTATTTGTTGAAGCTGGACCAGCGTCATCAGGGTGGACAATTTATCCTCCTCTTAGTGCGTTGCCACAGGCAATTCCAGGTTCGGGAATGGGAATGACATTATGGTTAATTTCTATGGCTATCTTTATTGCTTCTTCATTAATGGGGTCTTTAAATTATGTAGTTACGGTTATTAATTTAAGAACAAAGGGTATGTCAATGACTCGTTTGCCTTTGACAATATGGGCGTTCTTTGTGACTGCAATTATTGGTATCGTATCATTTCCTGTGCTATTATCAGCGGCTTTGTTGTTGATTTTTGATAGAAGTTTTGGTACTTCTTTCTTCTTGTCTGATATTTACATAGCTGGTGAAGTATTGCATTATCAAGGTGGTTCTCCTGTTTTGTTCGAACATTTATTTTGGTTTTTAGGTCACCCTGAAGTATATATTGTGTTATTGCCTGCTTTGGGAATTACTTCTGAAGTAATCGCCACAAATGCACGTAAGCCTATTTTTGGTTACAGAGCGATGATCATGTCGATAATAGCAATTGCTTTCTTATCAACAATCGTTTGGGGTCACCACATGTTTGTTTCTGGTATGAATCCATTTTTGGGATCAGTCTTTACCTTTACAACTTTATTAATAGCAATACCATCTGCAGTAAAAGCGTTTAATTACATAACTACATTGTGGAAAGGTAATTTACAATTGAATCCAGCAATGTTGTTTTCAATTGGATTGGTTTCTACGTTTATCACTGGTGGTTTAACTGGTATTATTCTTGGAGATAGTACGTTAGATATTAATGTTCACGATACGTATTTCGTTGTAGCACATTTTCACTTGGTAATGGGTATTTCTGCATTATACGGTATGTTCGCTGGTATTTATCATTGGTTTCCTAGAATGTTTGGAAGGATGTTAAACAAAAATTTGGGTTACGTACACTTTTGGGTGACTGCAATTTGTGCTTATGGTGTTTTCTTTCCGATGCATTTCATAGGACTAGCAGGATTGCCAAGACGTTACTATACAAATACTAACTTCCCGTTATTTGATGATTTACAGAATGTAAATGTGTTGATTACTACTTTTGCTTTAATCGGTGGCGCTTTTCAATTGGTCTTTTTATATAATTTTTTCAGTAGTATCTTCTACGGTAAAAAATCTGTTATGAATCCTTGGAAGTCGAATACTTTAGAGTGGACAGCACCAGTGGAACATATTCACGGTAACTGGCCTGGGGAATTACCAACAGTGCACCGTTGGCCTTATGACTATAGTAATCCAGTTCATGATGTTGATTTTGTACCTCAAAACGTTCCAATGAAGGAAGGTGAAGAGATTCTACATCACTAATATAATATTCAAAGCCTCTGCGAAAGTAGAGGCTTTTTTTATAATTACGTTTTTTGTCTTAGGTGTGATTATTTTACTGTGCTGTACTCTAATTTGGATAGCTTTTTAAATTATAATTATAAGTTGCTTTGTTATCTTTGTGAAATGAATGAAAATTTAGATCCAACATCCAGCGGTTATAATTCAGAAGAACTTGATCTTGAAAAAAAATTAAGACCACTTTCGTTCGATGATTTTGCAGGACAAGACCAGATATTAGAAAATCTGAAAGTTTTTGTTCAAGCCGCAAATCAACGCAATGAAGCGCTTGATCACACGCTTTTTCACGGTCCTCCCGGTTTAGGGAAAACCACCTTAGCTAACATTCTTGCTAATGAGTTACAAGTGGGTATCAAGATTACTTCTGGTCCTGTTTTAGATAAACCCGGTGATCTTGCTGGTTTATTGACTAATCTTGAGGAAAGAGATGTTTTATTCATTGATGAAATTCATCGATTAAGTCCTATAGTAGAGGAATATTTATATTCTGCTATGGAGGATTTCAAAATCGACATCATGATTGAATCTGGACCTAATGCCAGAACGGTACAAATCAATTTAAATCCCTTTACATTAATAGGAGCCACAACTCGCTCCGGTTTACTGACCGCTCCCATGAGAGCTCGTTTCGGAATATCCTCTCGCTTACAGTATTACACTACAGAGTTACTAACCACAATTGTGGAAAGAAGTGCTACTATATTTAAAATGCCAATATCTATAGAAGCTGCTATTGAAATTGCCGGTCGAAGCCGAGGAACACCGCGGATTGCCAATGCGTTATTGCGCCGTGTACGTGATTTTGCCCAAATAAAAGGGAATGGTACCATAGACATAGAAATAGCGCGTTATGCCCTAAAAGCGCTCAATGTAGATGCCCACGGTCTGGATGAGATGGATAATAAAATTTTAAACACCATCATTGACAAATTTAAGGGAGGCCCCGTTGGTTTAACAACTTTGGCAACAGCTGTATCAGAAAGTAGCGAAACCATTGAGGAAGTATACGAACCGTTTTTGATTCAGGAAGGATTTATCATGAGAACGCCACGAGGACGGGAAGTTACTGATAAAGCCTATAAACATTTAGGAAAATTGAAAACCAACATTCAAGGTGGTTTGTTCTAATTTTTTCAGGAGCTATTTCCTGCTATTCGCTCTATCTTTTTAATAATTTTAGGCTTCCAGCCTTCGAAAGGCTGCCAGGCTAAAATTATTAAAAAGGATGCCACTACTATCAGGGCTAGGGATTTTTACTTATAAATTTCTATTTTTTTATTATCAACAATAAAATTTCATATACGCAATTTATCAAATCTGAGGCCAAGCGTCTTGGTTTTTTATCTTGTGGGATATCCCGGGCTGGTTTCTTGGAACAAGAAGCGCCACGTTTAGAAAACTGGTTGAAGAACAATAGAAACGGCCAAATGTCCTATATGGAAAACCATTTTGACAAACGATTAAATCCGACTCTGCTGGTCGATGATGCCAAAAGTGTCGTTTCGCTTTTGCTCAATTATTATCCTGAAGACCTACAAAACGAAGCTTCTTATAAAGTGTCAAAATATGCGTACGGACAGGATTATCATTTCGTAATTAAAGAGAAACTTAAAGAATTTTTGTTTTCGATTCAGTCAACAATCGGTGAAGTTTCTGGTCGTGCCTTTGTGGATTCAGCTCCCGTGCTCGATAAGGCTTGGGCTGCCAAAAGCGGTTTAGGCTGGATTGGAAAAAACAGTAATTTGCTAACGCAAAAAGTAGGTTCTTTTTATTTTATAGCGGAGCTGATCATTGATTTAGATTTAGAGTATGACAATCCCACAACGGATCATTGTGGAACTTGTACTGCGTGCATTGATGCTTGTCCAACTGAGGCAATAGTTGCGCCTTATGTGGTTGATGGGAGCAAATGTATTTCCTACTTCACGATTGAATTAAAAGAAAATATTCCTCAGGAAATGAAAGGCAAGTTTGATGACTGGACTTTTGGATGTGACGTTTGTCAGGATGTTTGTCCTTGGAATAAGTTTTCGAAACCACATAATGAACCTCTTTTTAATCCAAATCCAGAATTACTTTCGATGTCAAAAAAGGATTGGATAGAACTAACTGAAGAAACATTTAGAGTAGTTTTTAAAAATTCGCCATTAAAGAGAGCAAAATTTCAAGGTATAAAAAGAAATATAGATTTTTTAAAATAACGTAAACTTATATTTTAGTGGAAGATTTTCTGACGATAACACTAGTTTCCAGTTCAATAGTTCTTGGCGTAAAAGGAATTCCTTCTTTATGGCAATTCATTTCTTCTAATAATAAATTAAAAGATTCAATTCCCATCTCATGGCTTGGTTGATCTACAGTGCTTAATTTAGGAGTTAGCACTTGTGACATAAACCAGTTACTAAAGCCAATTACAGCTACTTGTTCTGGCACTTTGATTTTATTTTCATTGAAATAGTTAAGGACGCCTACCGCAACCAAATCTGTAATGGCAAAAATACCATCTACCTCAGGATGTTCATTAATAATTTGTTTTGCAAAATCTCTGCCTTCATCAAACGTTACATGATCACAAGTGTAGACTAATTTTGTATCAAAAGGAATATGGTTGCTTTCTAACGCTTTTTTATAGCCAATGTAACGATCTATAGCATTTTGAGGATTCAGTGGTCCACGAATGTGAGCGATTTTTTTGCAGCCATTGTCAATCAAGTGCTGGACAGCATTAAAAGCCGCTTTTTGGTCATCAATTATCACTTTCGAACACTTAGAAAGCTTGGCAATCTTGTCAAACATTACAAAAGGAATATTTCTATTTATAATTTCCTTGATATGATCATCGTTGTTAGATTCATTAGAGAGTGACATAATGATTCCGTCGACTCTCTTGTTTATGAGTAATTCTACTTGTTTTTTTTCTAAAGCTAAAGTTTCATTGGATTGTAAAATAATGACAAGATAACCGTTTTTCTCTGCTTCGTTAATAATTGCATTAACCACATTCGAAAAAAAATGATGCACTACCTCAGGGATAATTAAACCAATAGTTTTTGACTCTTTTGTTCTTAAATTTACGGCAAAACTATTAGGGGTGTAATGTAATTTCTGAGCAAGTTCGATTACCGAGTTCTTAGTTTTTTCACTAACATCGGGATAGTTTTTTAGTGCTTTTGAAACAGTCGTGATAGAAATTCCCAGTTTAGTTGCAATTTCTTTAAGAGTAATATCTTTCATGAATCGAATTTCTACGTATTTAATTTTTGGAAAATAATTTGAGAAATGATTTTTTTAAGTTTTCAGATGTTTAATATAAATGTCGTTAACTTAAAATATTCGTTACTAAGTTATTAATTTTTATCGTAATTGTACTTTTTTTATCGAAATAAACACATTAATATTGATTCTTTATATAAAATAAATAGGAGCAAGATTATTAGCAAAGGATTTGATTTTTTTATGTCGATTCTCTTTCAATGATGCTAGTTTCTAATTCAATTGACTGAAAAACCACAGGTAAATTTTTCTTTTTTTGATTGATTTCGTCAAATAGAATCGCCGCTGATTTTTTTCCAATTTCAAAACCTGGTTGGTCAATTGTGGAAAGTTTTGGCGATACAACACTCGACATAAACCAATTGCTGAAACCTAAAACAGCGATTCGTTGTGGAATTGAAATCTCTATTTCATTAAAATATTTAATGATTCCAATGGCAACTAAATCTGTGACAGCAAAAATAGCGTCGATTTCAGGATGCTCCTCAATTACTTTTTTAGCATTTTCATAACCATCTTCAAAATCCGCATTATTCTCACACACATAAACCAGTGATGAGTCATAAGGAATACCGTTATCTTCGAGTGCTTTTTTGTAACCTAAAAATCGATCGATAGCATTTTGCGGGAGGTAAGAACCTCTAAAGTGCGCTATCTTTTTGTAACCTTTATTTATAAGATAACAAACCGCATCGTATGCCGCTTTTTTATCATTAATGGTCACTTTGGAGCAGTTCACCAACTTTGCAATTTTATCAAAAAGTACCAGTGGAGTCTTGTGAGCAATAATCGATTTTAAATGTTCAAAATCACCAGTTTCATTAGATAAAGACATCAAAATACCATCTACTCTTTTGTTCAATAATAAATCAATTTGTTTTTTTTCAAACTCTAATTTTTCATTGGATTGCAAAATGATAACCATGTAATCCTGCTTCTCAGCCTCTTCCAGAACTCCCTTGATTACAGTTGCAAAAAAATCATGAACAAGCGTAGGGATTATCAATCCTATAGTTTTTGATTCTTTCGTTCTAAGGTTTACTGCAAAACTATTAGGAGTATAATGTAGTTTTTGAGCAAGTTCAATAACTGCTTTTTTTGTTTTTTCACTAACGTCTGAATATCCTTTTAGTGACTTTGAAACTGTAGTTATTGAAATTCCTAATTGGGCGGCAATTTCTTTGAGAGTGGGATTATTCATAGTGCAATACTCTATTTGTGAAAGCCAAAAAAACTGCTTCTTGAAAACGAATTTACAATTTATTTATTGTAAACCAATTTTCAAAAAACAGTTTCATACACTTTTATTAGTTTTAAATTACAAAGATGAATTTAATACTAATTGAATAGCGTGATTATTATTTAAAGGCAAAATTCCACGAGAAAGTATTTATTATTTGATGGCTTTGTATTTACTTAAAAGAGCATTTAGGGATTCATAAAATCATTGATTTCTTTACTGGAAATTTTCGGATTTGCCCCTTCGTTTTTTGCTACAATCGCTCCTAGAGCGCAAGCAAAATCAATGGCTTTTTGAGGGTTTTCATCGTATAATAGTTTAGAAAGTAGACCGGCTAAAAAAGAATCTCCGGATCCTACCGTATCGACAACATCAATTTTGTAACCGCTATTATAGTACATTTTTTCATCGTAATACAAAACTGCGCCATGACTTCCTTTGGTTACACAAATGTGTTTTGTATTAGTCTGTTCTGCAATAAAAAGTATGTTTTGTTCCAATGAATGATGAGGAGAATTCATGAAATCGCTTACTTCATATAATTCATCATCATTGAATTTTATAAAATCAGATTGCATCATCAAATTAATCACTATTTCCTTGCTGTAAAATGGAGCGCGTAAATTGACATCAAAAACTGCGTATTTTGTGTAGTTAATGATTTCTAAAAGGGAATTTTGTGAAATAGAATCTCTACATACAAGAGTACCAAAAACAAGCGCATCCGCTTTTTTGACCATGATTTCGTCTTCAGGAATACAAACAATTTTATCCCAAGCAACCGGATAATTGATGGTGTATGAAGCAGAACCTTTTTCGTTCAATTGAACAATAACTTGTCCGGTAGATAAGTTTTCGTCTATTTGAATGGTATCGGTAGCAACTCCGTTTTTTTCAATAAAAGCAAGGAGTTCTTTACCGATTTCATCCTTTCCGATTCGGCTGATTATTTGCGCATTTATTCCAAGTGATGCCAGTCTTAATGCAACATTTAGTGGCGCTCCTCCAATTTTTCGATGCGTCGGGAAAACATCAAACAAGACTTCCCCGAAACAGATTATTTTTTTGGTCATGATTATTCGTTTTTTGATAAACTTTCAGATAGTTCTTCTAATGTTCTTCCTTTGGTTTCCGGCATTTTTGTAAATACCCAAAGCAATTGGAAAACCATCATAATACAAAAGATAGCAAAAACGGTTGTTGTTCCAATTTCTTTAAATAAAAAAGGTATAAAAGAGGGAATTAAAGCTGCTAAAATCCAATGGACCGAGGTGCCAAAAGAAGTTCCTGCCGCTCGAAGTTTATTTGGGAACAACTCTGAGATAAATACCCAAATTACCGCTCCCTGACCTATAGCATGAGAAGCAATAAACAAAAAGAAAAATAACGGAACAGCCATTCCTTTCCACTCAAAATAAAAGGCTGTTGTGACTAATCCTAAAGAAATAATGTATCCTACAGAGCCCAAATACATCAATGTTTTTCTTCCGTACTTGTCAATTAGTGAGATTCCAATCATGGTAAATATTAAATTAATCACTCCAATTCCGATACTGCTCAAAAAAGAAGCTGATTTCTCTAATCCTGCTAATTCAAAAATTCGGGGAGCATAATATAAAAAGGCATTAATTCCAGATAGTTGATTGAAAAATGCAATGAAAAATGCAAGCATTAATGGTTTTCTGTATTTTGCCATGAAAATAGATTCGTTTTTTTCTTCATGGGATGTTTCTTTTTCGATAGCTGCGATTTCCGCTTCAACTGCGGCGTCACTATTAATTTGTTTCAAAATAGCGACTGCTTTTTCTCTGTCTTTTTTGTATTCTAAAATCCAACGCGGACTTTCCGGAATTCCAAATACCAGAATAGTGTAGAGAAAGGAAGGGAAAGCCTGTATTCCTAGCATCCATCGCCAAGCATTTTCTCCAATATCTTGTAAGTAATAGTTTGACGTGAAGGCAATTAAAATTCCAAAAACAATATTGAATTGGTATAAAGCAACCAGTTTCCCACGGTCTTTTGCAGGAGCAATTTCAGAGACATAGGTTGGAGCAGCAATTGTTGAAGCTCCAATTCCGATTCCCCCAAGAAATCTAAAAATGGAAAAGAAAATAGGGTCATTGGCGAATGCCGTACCCACGGAGGAAACAAAAAAAAGTAATCCAATGATTATTAAGGTCTTTTTCCGACCTAAAATATTCGTTGGAAACGCGCCAAAAATAGCCCCAATAACCGTTCCCCATAATGCCGATGACATCACTACTAGTCCATGAAATAAATCAGAAGAACCCCATAATTGTTGCAATTGTTTATCCGCTCCCGAAATTACTACGGTGTCAAATCCAAATAAAAACCCTGCAAACGCAACAATAATGGACCAATAGAGTATTTTTTTGTTATTCATTTTTTTTAATTTATGGTTAATAGTTTTGGTTGTATGGATGATATGTATGACTACCAGATTCCTTTAATTCTATGAACAGTGAGGTTTTTTATTTCTTGTTTTTCATCAGATTGTATGCTCAGTTTGGTATACGGTTTGTTTGGGAAAATTTGCTCTGTAAAACTATAAACGCCGCCGTTCAAGAATATTTCTATAGAAGACCAATCCATAATTATTTGGTAATCCATAGTTTCCGAAATGATATTTGGCATTGCGGTGGTGTGGATTTTTTTTCCAAAGTTTTCTTCGAAATTTACTATTCCGGAATGGCGTCTGTCTATCGAAAAGTTTTTTTGCGCAGCATCATAATTCAAAACCAAAGAATCGTTTTCTTCATTAGAAAAAACTAGTTTTAAATTTTTTGAAGCGGCTTTAAACTTTATTTCAGATTGGTTGAAATTGCCATACGTAAAATTGATTTTTTGCTTCGGCTTAATGCTCAACAATTCCTTTGAAAACTCCGAAACCAATTGTTTTTTGAACTGTTCAACAGGAGTGTTTTTTAGAATATAATTATTATTTATTTTAGCAAGAGAAAGTTCTCGAGGTAGTGTCATGGCACTTCTCCAGTTTTTTGTAGGCGTATTTCTGGCATATAGCCAATTGCTCATCCAACCTAAAAATATTCTCTTGTTGTCGGGAGTATTGTTATACGTAACTCCTGCATAATTATCAGCGCCGTTGTCAATCCATTTAATATCTTTTTGGGTAGTTTTAAAACTTTTTCCGTCAAAATCGCCAATGAAGTATTGTGTTCCGGAACCGCCATTAGGTGCGCCAGGATTGATGCTAATGAGTAAAACCCACTTTTCTTCATTGGAATCGCCAACTTTCAATTTAAAAATATCGGGACATTCCCACACGCCACCATGAGCTCCAATATTTTTACCAAATTCGCTTTCAAAAGTCCAGTTGATTAGGTTTTTAGAAGTATAAAACTTGGCATGATCTCCGGCTACCAATACCATGTTCCAAATTTTGTTGGTTTCATTCCAAAAAACTTTCGGGTCTCTGAAATCCTTTAAAACTAAATTGCTAATAATTGGGTTTTTCTCATATTTTGTCCAAGTTTCTCCTTCGTCCAAACTATAAGCTAATCCTTGTGTTTGATAATCTGCCCTGCCTGCTTTTTCGCCTTCCATATCGTGATAGGTGAAAATGGCAATCATCGGAGGATTTTCTTTTGTTCCCAAACCCGAAGTATTGTCAATATCTACAACAGCACTTCCCGAAAAAATTAAGCCTAATTTATCAGGAAATAAAGCAATTTTTTTGTGTTTCCAATGAATTAAATCTGTGCTGGTAGCGTGTCCCCAATGCATGGGTCCCCAAACAATATCGTCTGGATAATATTGGTAAAATAAATGATAAATCCCTTTGTAATATACCATGCCGTTGGGGTCATTCATCCATTTTTTTTCTGGAGAAAAATGAAATTGAGGTCTGAACGGTTCTTTGTATTTCTGTAAAGAATCAATTTTTATTTTTTCAGAAGAATTAATGGCAATGATTGTATTACCGTCTTCTTTTTTACAAGAAAACAAGAATAGTGTACTTCCAAGTAAGAAAAAAATCAATAAGATATTGTTTGCGAACTTCATTTAAAAAGGGATTTATTATTATATTATCTTCATAAAAATAGAATTCTATTTTTTAATAATTTAAAATTGAGTAACTAAAAACGTTTTCGATAAGTCGAAAACGTTTTCGATTTGTATTTCATGTACTATATAGAGCTATTCAATTTTTTAAGAAATAAAATATATAAGTTTGAAATTATTATTAAAATTTACGACTATGATTTCAACATTTAAGAGTCTCGCTTTCTTGCTTTTAGTAAGTCCAATTGTTTTTGGTCAAACTAAATCAGACGAATGGCATTTACAGGCAAATTCCAGAGAAAATTATTTTGGTGTTGCCATGGCAAATGGTCAAATAGGAATTGTTACAGATGACACGCCTTTAAAAACTAAAGAAATTATTCTGAATGGAGTTTATGACGGAAGTCCCGAAAATGGAATCAGTAGAATAGTTCGTGGAATAGAATTTCTCAATCTGCATTTGGACATCAATAATCAAGAAATTAAATCAGACAATGTTGATAACTGGAGTCAAGTTATCTCGATGAAAGAGGGAACGAGTACCACTTCTTTTTCATTTAAAGATTTGGCGAAGATTAATTATACGATTTTGGCAAATAGAGCTATTCCTTTTTCAGCAATGGCAATTGTCGAAATTACTCCTATTAAAGACATCGAAATCACAGCGAATAATTATATGGTTGTTCCAGACGAATTGAAAGACGCTAAAAGTCAGTTTAGGGTTTTGAAAGACAATCAATATTTAATGCCAGTTTTTGGAACAACCGCTAAAACGTTAACGGGTAAATATACTGTTGCTGCTTCAACCACTTTTCTTTTTGATGGTGAAAGTGAAACTTTAAAACAATCGGGTAAGGAAGTTGGGTTTACCAAAAAACTTTTGAAAGGAAAAAAATATCGTTTTGCAATAGCAGGAGGAATTTGCACGTCTAAAGATGTTACAGATCCTTTGAACGAGTCCGAGAGACAACCAATTTATGCGCTGCAGGAAGGAATTGATAAATTATTGAACCGTCACAAACAAGCTTGGGCTGAATTATGGAGTACAGGAGACATTCAAATTGAAGGTGATTTAGATGCGCAACAACGCGTTCGCTTTGCGTTGTATAATTTATATTCGTACATCCGTCCTGAAACCAGACAAAGCATTGCCCCGATGGGATTGTCATCGCAAGGCTATAACGGACATATTTTTTGGGACACAGAACTTTGGATGTATCCAACACTTTTGGCGTTACAGCCAGATATGGCAAAATCATGTTTAGATTACCGTTCAGACCGTTTGCAAAAAGCAAAACAAAAAGCTTTTATTTATGGGTATAAAGGTGCAATGTATCCTTGGGAGTCTGATGATACGGGTGAAGAAGCAACGCCTACTTGGGCCTTGACCGGGATTTTCGAACAGCATATCACTGCGGATGTTTCGATCGCTTTTTGGAATTATTACGCCTACACGCAAGATAAATCTTGGTTGAGAAAAGAATGGGCAGTTCTAAAAGAAACTGCTGATTTTTGGGTGAGTCGTGTTGTAAAAAATCAGGATGGAAGTTTTTCAATTTTAAATGTGGTAGGAGCTGATGAATATGCACAACATGTAGATGATAATGCTTTTACAAATGCCTCAGCGATTGAGTCTTTGAAAAATACAATTAAAGCTGCAACAATTTTGGGCGAACCAATAAATCCAAAATGGATTGAAGTTTCGGAGAAATTAGTCATTCACAGAGAGAATGGAATTACTCAAAATTATAAAGGATATGATGGCCAAATGATAAAACAGGCCGATGTAAATTTATTAGCGTATCCTTTACACATAATCACAGACAAATTTCAAATAGAAAAAGATTTGGAATACTATGCTGAGAAAATTGATAAAAAAGATGGTCCTGCCATGGCTTCCGGGGTTTTATCAGTTTTGTATGCGCGTTTGGGTGATAGAGAAAAGGCATATAGTTATTTTGTGAAATCCTATTTGCCAAATAGTCGCCCTCCTTTTGGGGTGTTTTCGGAATCAGCTAATAGTAATAATCCATATTTTGCGACTGGTGCCGGCGCGATGCTTCAGGCGGTTATTTATGGTTTTGGAGGAGTGGAGCAAACTGATATGGGCTTGAAATACAACAAAGGATTGTTGCCAAAACAATGGAAGTCACTTAAAATTATTGGACTTGGAGTTGACAATAAAACGATTATTATAAAATAACCCAAATAATTTTTTCTGCCACGAATAGTAGTTGCATTCTTTTTTTAGGATTGTAATCGGTATTCGTGGTTTTTTATGTCCAATTAATTCACTGGATCGATCGATTATTAATTCTTAGGTGCTAGTTTTTTAAATAAAAAACAAGAATAAAAATCATTAGTATAAGTGTCTGTTTCAAAATTTAAATTAAGGACTAAGTGAAAGGAATAAATTATTTTTTTAGGGTATTTCTTTCAAATTTATAATTTTAAAAGTGTTAAATGTTCAAAACAATACGTTTTGTAAATGTGATATTTTTTGCTCCAAAAACATGCAGAAAAAAATGGATATGCTATTTATGGATTGCTATTTTTATGCATTTGACGCAAATCAATCTAGATTATTGATTTATTGCAAAAAACTCCATTATGATGAATAATTCGCAAACTTATTTTATATAAAGCTCGTTTATTGATTAATCTGCAATTGTTTT
This sequence comes from Flavobacterium sp. W20_MBD1_R3, assembly GCF_052119725.1. Taxonomy (NCBI): domain Bacteria; kingdom Pseudomonadati; phylum Bacteroidota; class Flavobacteriia; order Flavobacteriales; family Flavobacteriaceae; genus Flavobacterium; species Flavobacterium sp. W20_MBD1_R3. The sequence continues at coordinate 217,662 of NZ_JBGQOR010000002.1, read as the reverse complement.
TTTACATAAAAGCCATTAAACTACAATAATATGTTTTTTATTGCCTTTTTTTTGTGTTTTATATAATTTTAGTATTAAATTTTTAAAGTATTAATTTTAAAATCGAAAACGTTTTCGGTATAACGAAAACGTTATAGTTTGTTAATGTCTTAATATTATCATAATTTTATATTTATGTTTGATCTTAATATTTAAACAAACCATTTAAAAAAATTATTAACCAACTTATTTATTACGTATGAAAAATAGTCTAATTAAAGGCTTGATGGTGTTTCTAACGATGCTGTGTACAAGCTTGACGTTTTCGCAAGATGTGTCTGGTACAGTATCTGATGGCAGTGGTCCGCTTCCAGGGGCTTCTGTCTTAGTTAAAGGAACAACAAATGCAGCACAAACAGATTTCGATGGAAAATTTACTATCAAAAACGTTGGCTCAAATGCAGTTTTAGTTTTTAGTTACATTGGTCTTAAAACTCAAGAGGTAAATGTAGCAGGTAAGAGCACCGTTAGTGTTGTACTACAAGAGGATTCAGCAGAACTGAAAGAAGTAGTAGTTATTGGTTACGGAACAGTTAAAAAGAAAGATGCAACTGGTGCAGTGGATCAAATTGGTGCAAAAGATTTTGACAATGTAGCTTCCCCTTCTCCTGCTCAATTATTGAGAGGAAAGGTTGCTGGAGTACAAGTAACGCAGTCTAGTGGAGAGCCTGGAGCAGGAGTTGCCATTAGAGTACGTGGAAATTCTTCTATCCGTTCTGGTAACGGACCATTAATCGTTATTGATGGAGTACCATTGGATGGAGGAAACGTTTCAGGAGGTGGGGCAGATTTATTAGGGACTTCGTCTGCAAGAAATCCGTTAAACTTTATAAATCAGAATGATATTGAAAGTATGACTGTCCTTAAGGATGCTTCTTCTACTGCAATTTATGGTTCTCGTGGTGCTAATGGTGTTATCGTTATCACAACTAAAAAGGGTAAATCAAAAGAACCACAGTTAACGTACAGTACGTCATTTCAATTTAGTAAATTATCAGGTAAACTTGATGTAATGACTGGTGATCAATTTGCTGCAGCCGGTGGAGACGATCAAGGATCTAGATCCTACAATTGGAAAGATGCCGTTTTAAGAAACGGATTCTCTATGAATCATGATCTGTCTTTTAGCAAGACTACAGAGAATTCTAATACAAGAATATCTTTTGGAGCTTCTAACACTGATGGTATTGTAAAAAATACTGGTTTAGATAAATATAATGCCTCGTTTTATAACTCTAACGATTTTTTTGGCGGAGCATTAAAAGTTGAATCAAGAATTATATATGCTTCTTTGAAAGATCAGGCAACTCTTTTGTCAAATAATGCAGGTTTTATAGGTAACGTTATCGGTACTGCTTTGTATTGGAACCCAACATTACCTATTTATAATACTAATGGTTCATATAAGGTAGTAGGTGATGATTATTTAAATCCAGTACAATTGTTAAATTCATATACGGATTACACTAATACAAATAAGTTATTGGGAAGTATTAACACTACTTGGAAAATCACTAGTAAATTGAAATACCAATTCTTATTTGGTATAGAAAGTTCTACTTCCAGTAGAAAAAGCCAATTGTTGCCAACAATGGAGATTTCTGGCGCAGCATTCCAAGCAACAGTTCCTGGTTCTAGCGAAGTTAAATTTGGTACAGCTTCACTCAACAATCAAAACAAATTCAATAAAACTTTTGAACACACTTTGAATTACAACAATGATTTTGGTGACAACTTCAATTTGGATGCATTAGTTGGTTATTCATATTATGATTATACTGCTGATGGAAATTTTGCAAGTGGTAAAGGGTATGATGTTAATCAAACTAATTTAATTGATAATATTGAAGGAGGTCTTCAAAATGAGTACCGTGTATCTTCGTACAGAAACAGAGTTGAATTACAGTCTTATTTTGGTAGATTAAACGCTACTTTGTATAAAAAATTAATTCTTACTGCTACATTAAGAGCTGATGGATCAACAAAATTAGGGATCAACAATAAATACGATTATTTTCCATCGGTAGGTGTTGCTTATAAAGTGTTGGAAGATAAAGAAGGTTTGTTGAATAGCTTTAAAATAAGAGGTAATTATGGTATCACAGGAAATCAGGAATTTGCACCAAACTCAGCAATTGCCAGAGCTTCTTATGGTAATAATGGTAATTTGAATGTTGATACAAACTCAAATGCTGACTTGAAATGGGAAACTACAACTTCTTATGGAATTGGAGCTGATTTTGAATTGATCAATAATAGATTGTCAGGTTCAGTAGATTATTTCCAAAGAGATACTAAGGATTTAATTTTTCCTGTACCAGCAGCGGCAACTCAGCCAGGTCCACCATCTCCAAGATTTAAAAACTTACCTGGAAATTTAATCAACAAAGGGGTTGAGGTGTCTTTGAATTATAAAGTGATTAATACTAAGGATTTAACTTGGGATGTCTCAGGGAATGCTTCTTTCTTAACAAATGAGGTGAAGAACTTTGCAGGATTTATTTCTACAGGTGGATTAAATGGTCAAGGATTAACGGATGCTTATGCTCAGGTAATCACTAACAACCAGCCTGCTTACACTTACTATTTGTACGAATGGAGAGGATATGATGCTTCAGGAAATTCTATTTATGCAGATGCGGCAGGAAATGACACAGGTTTGGGGACAGCTGCTAAACAATTGTTAGACAAACAACCTTTACCGAAAATCAATGTTGGTTTTACAACTTCATTGGCGTATAAAGGATTTGATGCCAGTGCTTCTTTCTATGGTGCTTTTGGTCACTACATTTACAATAATACAACTAATGCTTATTTCTTTAAAGGTGCTTTCCTTGGAGGAAGAAACACAACTTTAGAAGCGGCGAATTCTCCTCAAGCACAAGGAGATCCAAACTCTCCATCTACTAAATACTTGGAAAAAGGAGATTTCTTAAGAATGGGTAACTTAACATTTGGGTATACAGTAAATTCCTTAGAAAAGTTTAGAATTAAATCGGCTCGTTTCTTTGTAAATGCTTCTAATTTATTTATTATTACTAGCTATTCAGGAACTGATCCAGAAGTAGATACTGATAAATCATTAAACGGAGTGCCTTCGGCAGGGATGGAATATTTATCGTATCCTAGAGACAAAAGTGTATCACTTGGACTTAACGTAACATTTTAATTAAAAAAACAATGAAAAGAATAAATATTATAAAAAGCATCTTATTTACTAGTGCTATTATCTTAGGAACAAGTTGCACTAATCTAGATGAGGAAGTATTAGATGGTGTAGTCCTTGATAATACTGGTGGAGGGACGGTTAATTCTGCTTCATTACTGGTTAGTGCGTATGAAGGATTAAGAGGTTTTCAAAATCAAGATAGAATGTTTGCCTTAGATGAAATGTCTACAGATGCATTAGTTGGACCTACAAGAGGTGGTGACTGGGATGATAACGCTAAATGGAGACAGTTGCATACCCATACATGGGCACCCGATAATATTGAAATTAGAAATGCTTGGAACTCATTGTTGTCACAAGTATACAACTGTAACTTAGTTATAGAAAATGGAAATGCTACACAAATAGCTCAAGCTCGTTTTTTAAGAGCGTTTTATTACTACAACGTTATTGATTTATATGGACAGGCTCCTTATAGAGAAGCAGGTAGTTCTCTTGAAGCTGATCCTAAAGTTTGGACAAGACAAGAAGCCACGGCTTTTGTTATCAGTGAACTAGAAGCAATTATTGGCAGTTTACCAACTCGTGTTTCGGGTGATGCTAGTATTGTTAATGTAGATGCTGGGCACTTTTTATTAGCTAAATTATACTTAAATAAGGGCGTTTTTAATGCCACTGATGCAGCAGGTCCTTATACTTTTGATGCTGCTGATATGACTAAAGTGGTAACTCATGTCGACGCAATAAATAGTTCTTTGGCAACTGATTATTGGGATAATTTCAAACCAGATAACAATACATCTCCAGAAATTCTTTTCTCTTCAAAAAATATTAGAGGAGGTCAAGGTGGAGATATTCAGTCACGATGGAGAATGAGTATGCATTACCAACAAACACCAGATGGTTGGAATGGTTTTGCAACTGTAGCTGAATATTATAATAAGTTTAATCCTAATGACAGACGTATCAAAAATTCAGATCAATATATTATTGATGCTTTTGGTAATAATGTTGGTTTCCAAGTAGGTCAAATGAAAAACGGTAAAAATCGTGATGAATTTGGTAGAGCTAAGGATGCAAATGATGTTGCTTATACAAACATACCGGCTGGTACAGTAAATCTTAAAGATAGAAAAGGGAATCCTTTAGTGTTTACTGCAGCATTGACATTGATTACTGGGGGTGCTACACTTGAAACAGCAGGGATTAGAAGTCAGAAATACATTCCGGATGAAGCTAATGTAAGTACTCCTGAAAACGATTATGTATTGATGCGTTATTCAGATGCGTTATTGATGAAAGCTGAAGCAATTCTAAGAGGTGGAACTGGTACTAATGACTTAACAAAATTTGCTCAATTAGTTTCTAGAACAAATGTATCAGGCAGTATTCCAACAACTTTAGATGCTATTTATACAGAAAGAGGTAAAGAATTATGGTATGAAGGGTGGAGAAGAAATGACATGGTTCGTTTTGGTAAATTTTTGGATCAAAGAGAGTTAAAACCGTATGTTTCTGACGCAAGATATATTTTGTTTCCAATTCCTGCAGATGCATTATTTAATGCTAATTTGAAACAAAATCCTGGTTACTAAAGATTTGTTTACTATTAATTGTTTTTTGAGTTAGTTATAAAGAGGGTATTTATTACCCTCTTTATTTTATACCTATTTTATTCTTTTTTTAGACCAATATTATATAAATTAGGCAACTCTAACCAAGCAATTACCTAACTAAAATGCCGCAATATAATATGTCAAATCGTTTTGTCTTATTACCACTAATTCTTCTGTTTTTTTCCAATTGTTCTAAAGAAAATCCAGAAAATAAAGACGCTTTATTCTCCAAACTAGATGCTTCCCAAACCGGAATTAACTTTCTGAATGAAGTGAAAAATGGTGCGGATATGAATATATTCAAGTACCGAAATTTTTACAATGGTGGCGGTGTAGCTATTGGAGACATTAATAATGATGGTCTTTCTGATGTGTATTTTACTTCAAATCTGGGAACAAACAAACTTTACTTAAATAAAGGGAATTTTAAATTCGAGGATATTTCTAAAAAAGCCGGAATCGGAGGAACTAAAACCTGGTCAACGGGTGTTGTGATGGTCGATATTAATGCGGATGGATTTCTGGATATTTATGTCTGTAATGCCGGAAACAATATGGGCGATCTGCAACAAAATGAACTTTTTATAAATAATGGTGATAATACTTTTACCGAAAAAGCTGCCGAATATAATCTTGCGGATACGGGCATAACCACCCATGCCGCTTTTTTTGATTATGATAAAGATGGCGACTTAGACGTATATATTCTAAACAACAGTTTTATTCCGGTAAGCAGTCTCAATTATTCTAACAAGAGAGATTTACGAGATAAAGATTGGGATGTAGCGGAAATTCTGAAAGGTGGAGGCGATAAATTAATGCGCAATGATAACGGAAAATTTGTTGATGTCAGTCAAGAAGCAGGTATTTATGGGAGTCTGATAGGCTTTGGTCTAGGAGTTACTGTAGGTGATGTAAACGGAGATTTGTATCCGGATATTTATATTTCAAATGATTTTTATGAAAGGGATTATTTATACATAAACAATAAAAACGGAACCTTTACCGAACAAATTCAGGGATGGACATCGCACATCAGTCAATCTTCAATGGGTGCTGATATGGCCGATGTAAACAATGACGGGAAAGCCGATATTTTTGTAACTGATATGTTACCGGAACCGGACGAACGCTTAAAAACGACTACAAATTTTGAAAACTATGATTTATTTACTAGAAAAGTAAATCTTGATTTTTACAACCAATATATGCAGAACACCCTGCAAATTAATAACGGCGACAATCAATTTCTTGAAATAGCAAATCATGCCGGTGTTGCCAAAACCGACTGGAGTTGGGGCGCATTATTATTTGACATGGATAATGACGGATACAAGGACATTTATGTTTGTAACGGAATTTATAACGATTTAACCAATCAAGATTTTGTTGATTTTTTTGCCAATGAGTTCATGCAAAAAATGGTGGTTACCGGTAAAAAAGAAGAAATTCAAACTATTATTAGTAAAATGCCAAGTACTCCAATACCTAATTATGCTTTTAAAAACAATAAGAATCTGACCTTTACAAATGAAGCTTTGAAGTGGGGATTGGACATTCCGAGTTTTTCTAATGGGGCCGCTTATGGAGATTTAGACAATGATGGAGATCTAGATTTGGTTGTCAATAACGTCAATATGGAGGCTTTTATTTATCGCAATAATTCAGAAAAAAACAAAAATAATCATTTCGTAAAAGTAAAATTGAAAGGTGAAGGGCAGAATAAATTTGCGGTAGGAAGTGTCGTTGAGTTGTTCTCGGGTAAAGAAATTTTGAGACAAGAATTAATTCCTTCCAGAGGATTTCAGTCTTCGGTAGATTATGTGATGACTTTTGGAATTGGAACCAAAAAAATTGACTCCCTGCAAGTAATTTGGCCAAATGGGAAGTTCGAAATAATTAAAAAAGTGGTGAATAATACCACCTTGAATTTGAATATTGCAGCTGCTAAAACGGATTATATTCCAAAAAGCAAGCTGCTCAAACCATTATTTTCTGAAAAGAAAGGACCGTTTTTAGCCCACAAAGAAAATAATTATGTTGATTTTGACCATGAAGGATTAATTTCTAAAATGCTTTCACAAGAAGGACCTGCGCTTGCAGTGGCTGATATTAACGGCGATGGAAATGAAGATGTTTTTATTGGCGGAGCCAAAGGACAAGCCGGAAAAACATATGTGAACAAAGGAAATGGTAATTTCACTCTTTTGGACCAAAAAGACTTAGATGCAGATGCTAATTATGAAGATACTGCAGCCAGTTTTTTTGACGCCAATAATGATGGTCACGTCGATTTATTAGTTGGTTCAGGAGGAAACGAGAAATCAGATCAGGCTAATTATAAAAACCGTCTATATTTAAATAATGGAAAAGGAGTTTTTGTAAAAAGCAAAACTAATATGCCAACAACTAATAACAACGTTTCGGTAATTGCGTCCTGCGATTTTGATAATGATGGCGATAATGATGTGTTTATAGGAAGCCGAAGTGTTCCCGGCGTTTACGGTATAGATCCAAAACATCTATTATTAGAAAACGATGGAAAAGGAAATTTTACAAACGTAACAGATAAAAAAGCATTCAAAATAAATACGGTCGGAATGATAACTGATGCAATTTGGGAAGATATTGATAACGATTCTAAAAAAGATTTAATTCTGGTTGGTGATTGGACAGCACCAATGATTTTCAAAAACAATGGCCGAAGGTTGGTTGAATTCAAATCGAATTTGACAGACTTTCATGGTTTTTGGAATGCAGTAAGCTGTGTTGATTTGAATAACGACGGTAAAAAAGATTTGATTCTGGGTAATAAAGGAACAAATACAAATTATAAAGCAACTAATGAAAATCTGATGAAGTTGTTTACCAATGATTTTGATAATAACGGAACTATTGAGCAAATAGCAACTTGTTCTATTGACGGCAAAGATTTGCCAATAAACTTAAAGCAGGAATTAGCCAGACAAATTCCTTCGATTAAAAAGAAAAACTTGAGCTATGCTGATTATTCCAAGAAAACATTTCAGGAATTATTTGCTAAAGAAGTAGTTGATAATTCGATTCAAAAGACTGTCAATATTCAAGAAAGTGTAATTGCAATCAACAAAGGAAATGGGAAGTTTGAGATAAAAGCACTTCCAAAAGAAGTTCAGTTTTCAAGTGTGAACACCATTACTACAATGGATGTTAATAATGATGGAATTTTGGATTTAATCTTGGGAGGAAATCAATACGAATTCAAACCACAATTCTCCCGATTGGACGCTAATTATGGCAGCGTACTTTTAGGAAATAAAAACGGGACTTTCTCTTGGATGCCATACAAACAATCCGGTTTCTTTATAAAAGGCGAAGTAAAACAGTTGAAAATAATCAAGGATAAGAATAAAACAGTTTCCATTATAGCTGTTGTAAATGATAATACTCCAAAAATATTTAGACGTAATGAATAATTTTTTCAAAATAGGACTGGCTTCATTGCTGTTAATTGGTTGTTCCAAAAAAGAAGGACAACTGTTTGAAAAATTGTCTTCAGATGAAAGCAATATTACATTCAATAACCAATTATTAGAGTCCAAAAATATTTCTATTTTAGATTATCTCTACTATTATAACGGTGGTGGTGTTGCTCTAGGCGACATTAATAATGATGGTTTGGTAGATATTTATTTTACTTCCAATCAAGGAAAAAATAAACTGTATTTAAATAAAGGGAATAATAAATTTGAAGATATTTCAGCAAAAGCAGGAGTTGAAAGTCAAAGCGATTGGAACGCAGGGACGGTTATGGCTGATGTAAACGGAGATGGGTATTTAGATATTTATGTTTGTGCGGTAGTTGGGATTAATGGTTTTGAAGGTCAGAATGAATTGTTTATCAATAACAAGGACAACACATTTACCGAAAGTGCGGCTGAATACGGATTAGATTTAGATAATTACAGCTCTTCGGCAGCGTTTTTTGATTATGATTTAGATGGTGATTTAGACATGTATTTGTTGAATCACGCCGTACACTCTGAATCATCTTTTGGAAATGCTGATACCAGAAACAAAAGAAGTTATGAATGCGGGGATAAATTATTCCGCAATGATAATGGAAAATTTGTAGATGTAAGTGAACAGGCAGGTATTTTTGGCGGTGCGAATGGCTATGGTTTGGGACTGGCAGTTTCTGATTTTAATTTAGATGGGTATCCTGATATTTATGTGGGTAATGATTTTCACGAAGATGATTATTACTATTTAAATAATGGAGATGGAACTTTTACGGAAAGTTTGAAACAATATTTTGGTCACACCAGCCGATTTTCAATGGGAGTTGATGTCGCAGATGTTAATCATGATGGTTTTCCGGATATCCTGAGCTTAGATATGCTTCCTGAAGATGAGAAAGTTTTGAAATCTTCATTGGGCGATGATAATGTACAAATGTTGAAAATGAGAACCGAAAAATTAGGGTATCATTATCAATACACGAGAAATATGTTACAGCTAAATCAAGCGGGCGGAGGCTTCACTGAAACGGCTTTGTTGAGCGGTGTAGCGGCAACCGATTGGAGTTGGAGTACTTTATTTGGGGATTATGATCAAGATGGAGAGCAGGATATTTTTGTCGCCAACGGAATTCCGAAACGTCCTAACGATTTAGATTACGTGAAATATTATTCAAATGATCAGATCAAAAGTAAAATAACTACGACTAAGTTATTGGATAAGGAAGCCTTGAAGCGAATGCCAAAGGGAAATGTAACGAATTATGTTTTTCAAGGTGCAGCTGATTTACAGTTTAAAAACCGCTCAAGTGATTGGATAGAAAACGATTCTATAATTTCAAATGGTAGCGGCTATGCTGATATTGATAACGATGGAGATTTAGATATAATTACCAATAATACCAACGCAATTGCATCGGTTTATATCAATAAAACCGATACCAAGTCAAACTATTTAAAATTGAAATTGCGGTTTACAGGGAAAAACACTTTTGGAATTGGAGCCAAAGTAATTTCGTATTCCAAAGGGAAAAAGCAATTTAAGGAACTGCAAACCACCAGAGGATTTCAGTCGTCATCAGAACCAATTATTCATTTTGGTTATGGAAAAACAACTAAGATAGATTCACTCGTGGTGATTTGGCCTGATAAAACGTACCAATCAATAAACAATGTCAAAACGAGTCAAACGCTTACCATAAAAGCCAATCAGAGTAGAAAAGCTTTCGATTATAAAAAATTACATCCGGCAGTTTTGCCAATTTTCAAAAAGGTAGAAACCGGATTGGGAATCGATTTTATGCATCAGGAAAATGATTTTGTTGATATTTTGTCCCAAAAATTAATTCCGTACCAGCGCACTGATCGTGGTGCAGCAACGGCAGTTGGAGATTTGAATGGTGATGGAAAGGATGATATTTTCTTTGGAGCTTCGAAAGATAAAAAAGCATCGATTTATTTTCAGAATGCTACCGGATTTTCTAAAAATGGATTTGCTGCAATCGAAAAAGATTCTGTTTTTGAAGATGCTTCAGTTGTAATTGGCGATTTCAATAATGATAAAACAAATGATTTATATGTGGCTTCCGGTGGTGGTGAAAACGCATCTAATTTGCAAGACCGTTTATATGTAAACAAAAACAATCAGTTTTTGAATACAGTTTTGCCTAAATTGACTCAAAATGCATCTGTTGTAAAGGTTTTTGACTATGATAAAGACGGAGATTTAGATATTTTTGTGGGCAATAATTCAATTAATAATAGATTTGGAAGTATGCCGGATTGCTATTTATTGAACAATAATAAAGGAGTGTTCACTATTGTTCAAAATAAAACTTTCGAAAAAATAGGAATGGTTACCGATGCTGTTTTCACTGATTTCAACAAAGACGGGACAATAGATTTAATTGTTGTGGGTGAGTGGATGAAGCCTACCTTTTTTGCTAATAAAAACGGTAAATTTACGGATGTAACAGCAACGGTTTTTCCAGAAAAAAGCAATGGATTGTGGCAATCAGTACTTTCGTTTGACATTGATCAGGATGGTGATGAAGATTATTTGGTAGGAAACTGGGGAATGAATTCTAAATTTAAAGCTTCACAGGATTTCCCAATGAAAATGTATTATGATGATTTTGATACGAACGGCTCTTTTGAAACCATTGTGGCAATTGAAAAAAATACAAAATATTACACAACATTAGGTCTTGACGAATTAGCAGAACAATTCAGTGGAATGCTAAAAAAGAAATTCAACAGTTATAAATCGTTCGCAGGGAAAACACTTGAAGAAGTTTTTGATCCAAAAATGCTGGAGAAAGGAAAGTTGTTCGAAGTTCATAATTTGAAATCGGGCTATTTAAGAAACGATAAAGGGAAATTTACTTTTGTTCCTTTTTTGAATAAAATGCAAGTTGCACCAATCACCAGTTTTCTGAAATCTAATTTTGATTCAGATGCAAAAGAGGAAGTTTTTGCGGCAGGAAATTACTTTGGAGTTTCACCGTATCACAGTAGATTTGATGGATTTTCTGGTGCTTTAATCAAAAATGATAAAACCATATTCTTAGGAAATCAAATAGGAATTGATTTAACCCAAAAAGCAGTCAGGCACCTTGATATTATTAATTTCAACGGTAAAAAATACATGTTGGTTACGATTAACAATAAAAAGGCTGAAGTATATGAAATGCCTTCCAGAAAAAAATAGAAATAAAAAGCAACCTACAAATTAATAAAAAATGAAACCAAAAATTTTTAGTATTGCAGTAATCTGTCTTCTTTTTATTTCTTGTAAAAAGGACAAATCCATTATAGTAACGACCGATGAATATCATGCAGCAATAGATAATGTTACACAGATTATGATTCATGATATTTTTTCTCCGCCAGTTGCCAGTAGGATTTTTGTGTATCCAAATATTGCGGCTTATGAAATCATGGCTCAAAACAGTAAGACATATGTTAGTCTTCAAAATCAATTGAACGGACTGGATTCTATACCAAAGTTAGATTCCAATAGTGGCGTGAATCAACCTTTGGCAGCGCTTGTTGCACACATGGAATTAAGCAAGCAATTAGTTTTTTCAGAAGAAATAGTGGACAAGTTTAGAGATAGTTTATATCAAAAATGGACTGATGAAAATGAAGAAGAGTTTGAAATTTCTAAAGAATATGGCTTAAAAGTTGCTGAACGAATCAAGAAATGGATGGGAAAAGATAATTACAAGGAAACCAGAACCATGTCTAAATTTTCGGTTTATGCAGATCAAGCTGGAAGATGGCAGCCTACTCCGCCAGCTTATATGGATGCTGTGGAACCGCATTGGGGCGAAATAAGAACTTTGGTGCTCGACTCTGCTGCGCAATTTAAACCAATTCCCGCTTTTGCATTTTCATTAGATAAAAAATCTCCATTTTTTAAAGAAGTGCAAGAAGTATATGATATTAGCAAGGAGATGGTCAAAAAAGGTGATAATTCCGAAGAAATTAAGATTGCTCAATTTTGGGATTGTAATCCTTATGTTTCAGTTTCCCAGGGACACATGATGTTTGCCAAAAAGAAAATTACGCCTGGCGCGCATTGGATAGGAATTGTGAAAATTGCCTCTAAAAAATCGAATGCTGATTTTGCTAAAACAGTTTTTGCATACACTAAAACCTCTATCGGAATTTTTGAAGGTTTTATCAGTTGTTGGGATGAAAAATTCAAAAGCAATGTAGTGCGCCCGGAAACGATAATCAATCAGAATATTGATGAAAACTGGAAACCTTTGCTGCAAACGCCGCCTTTTCCCGAATATACCAGTGGACATTCGGTGGTTTCAACATGCTCAGCAATCGTTTTGACTTCTGTTTTCGGGGACAATTTTTCTTATGCAGATGACACCGAATTGCAATTTGGATTGCCAACAAGAAAATATGCATCCTTTACCGATGCCGCAAAAGAAGCCGCAATGAGCCGTCTTTACGGAGGAATTCATTACAGAGCCGCAATCATAAACGGAATTGCCCATGGTAATATCGTAGGAAATTTTATTGTTGGAAAATTAAAGATGATTAAATAAAAATGACAGTCAGAAAAAAAATTATAATTGGTTTCAGTATTTTGTTTTCCTTGTTTTTGGTTTGGTACCTTTTAATAAAGGAAACCGATTACAATATTTCGTTTAAAGTAAATGCAGCAACGGGAACTGTTTTTCAAGGAATTCAGGAGTGGTCAAATGCTCAAGATTTAAAGAATTCTGAAAAGTATGTGATTTTAGAAAAAAGAAAATTTGACTTTATTAAACAAGAAATGACCAAAAAAGAGATTCAAATGCACTACACGTGGGACATTACTCCTATCAATGATTCGGTTACAAAATTGAATGTTGGTATCAAGGATTTGAATTATAGTTGGTACAATAAAGTTACGGCACCTTTCTTTAATACGGAATTTAAGGAAGAACAAATCAAAAAAATAACTGATTTCAAGAAAGGATTGAGCGAACATTTGAAGAATTTTAAAGTCAGAATTGATGGAGAAGGTGTTTCAGAAGAAACATTTGTGGCTTATATTAACTTGAAAAGTGTTTTACAGGAAAAAGCACGATATATGATTGCTAATGATGCTCTTATTACTGGTTTTCTCTTTGAAAATCAAATAAAAATAATAGGAAGGCCTTACTTAGAAATAGTAAAATGGGATCTTGATAAAGAAACAATAGATTTTAATTATTGTTTCCCAGTTGAAAAACCCATTAAAACTATTGCAAATAATGTTGTAAAATTCAAAACTTTACCCGCTGTCAAAGGATTAGAAGCTACTTATTACGGTAATTTCAGAACTTCGGACAGAGCTTGGTTTGCATTGTTTGATTATGCAAAAAAGAACAATCTTAAATTGGAAAATAAAGTATTGGAACATTTCTTATCAAATCCTTTCAATGGGGGAGAAGAGCTGCAATGGGAAACTAAAGTAATTATTCCATTTGCTTCTAAATAAAGAGCAGATTATTTAGGTAATTTAAATTTATCGAAAACGTTTTCGGGTCTTCCGAAAACGTTTTTGTTTTTATTCTGTTTTTAATTGGCAATATTAAAATTAATTTTAGAAAAAATTAACACATTAATTACCTAGAATGAATTTAAAAGTAAAATTAAGCTTTTGGCAGATAATCAATATGAATGTTGGTTTTTTTGGAATACAATATAGCTTTGGTTTGCAACAAAGTGCCGTAAATCCTATTTATGATTTTTTGCATGCAAGTCCAGATCAAATTCCGATACTGAATCTTGCCGGACCTTTAACTGGTTTATTAATTCAGCCTATTATTGGTGCGATGAGTGATAAAACATGGCATCCAAGATGGGGAAGGCGCAAACCCTACTTTTTTATTGGAGCTATAATTTGTAGCATCGCTTTATTTCTATTCCCTTTCAGCAGTTCCTTGTGGATGGCTGCAGGTTTGCTTTGGATTTTAGATATTGGAAATAATACTGCTATGGAACCTTATCGTGCTTTTATTGCTGATACGCTGGATGAAGAACAACAGCCAATTGGGTTTCAGGCGCAAAGTTTCTTTACTGGTTTCGGACAGTTTCTCGCCTATATTTCGCTATTTCTATTTCCAATTGTTTTTGTTGGGTATACCGGATCGCTACCCACTTGGATTTACGCTTCCTTCTTTTTAGGAGCGGTTCTTTCTGTTACTTCTATTTGGTGGAGTATGAGTAAAACGAAAGAAATCCCGCCAACGGTTGAAGAATTAGCAATTCTAAAAGCAGAACCATTAAAGATTTTTTCCCCTTTTATCGATATTTATCAAGCTGTTTTAGAAATGCCGACAGTGATGTGGCAACTATTTCTGGTGTATTTGTTTCAGTGGTATGCAATGATGTGCTACTGGCAAAATAATTCAAAAAGTATTGCTTTATCCGTATGGAACGTAACTCCAAAGAATGTTATGGGCTATGAAAAAGCAGTTGAATGGAACGGATTAATTGGTGCTTTTGGGTTTATAGTTACGTTTTCGATTGCCTTTTATTTGGCCAAATTAGCCAAAAAACACGGTGCCAAAATGATTCATTTTGTCTGTCTGTTATTCGGGGCAGTTTCTTTTTTATGGTTTCCAATAGTTCAAAACCAATATGTGTTTTTTGCGGTAATTATTGGCTACGGAATTGCTTGGGCAAGCATGATGGGAATTCCATATTTGATGGTTGTTGCTGTTGTTCCAAAAGAGCGTTATGGAGTTTACATGGGAATTATTAATATGATGATTGTTATACCAATGATTATCCAAAACCTTTCCTTTGGTTACATTTTAAAGAACTTCTTAGATAACGATCCTCGTCAAGCCATTACTTTTGCTGGAGTATTATTAGTGCTTGCAGCAATCTGTACTTTATTAATCAAAATCAAAAAAACGAACGTAAGTGAATAATACAATAAATAATAAGATGGAAACTATAGATATTCTTTGTGTTGGTGAAGTATTGGTTGATTTTATCGGACATCAAGAAGGTGTGCTGATTAATGAAACCAGAGATTATCATAGATATCTAGGAGGTTCACCTACTAATGTGGCGATGAATTCTACTCGATTAGGTTTGAATACTATTATGGTTGCTACAGTGGGGAACGATGGTTTTGGTTCTTATATAACGGAACGCTTAACAAGTGTTGGAGTGAATACCGAACACCTTAACGTTCTAGACGACAAGTCGACTAGTGTAATTTTTGTTTCAAGGTCTGAGGGAACGCCTGATTTTATACCGTATCGTTCGGCAGATTGTTGCATTTATGAAGAGCAAATTTCAACGGAAATACTATCTAATACAAAGATATTCCATACCACTTGCTTTGCATTGAGTAAAAACCCAGCACAAAAAACAATCTTAAAAAAAGCACAAGAGGCGCACGATTTAGGATGTAAGCTAAGCATTGATCTTAACTATGCTAGAAAACTGTGGAAAAGTCAAAAAAAGGCTTTCAAAGTGATCAAAACCTATTGCCAGTTTAATCCGTTAATAAAAATTAGTGAAGATGATATGTTGCGTCTTTTTGAGAAAGAATTGCCACATGAAGAGATATTCGAATTTTTTCACCAGCAAGGTGTGGATTTGGTTTGCTTAACTTTAGGAAGCAAAGGAGTAAAATTATCTCAAAAAGGTAAAGAAATAATTCAAATGCCAGCGATAGAAATTGAAAAAGTTATGGATTCCACAGGAGCGGGTGATGCTTTTTGGTCTGGATTTTTATTTGCTTACATAAAAGAAAAATCAATTAATGAATGTTTGGATATTGCATTAAAGTTAGCCGCTTTAAAACTTCAAAATGTAGGTCGACTTCCAGATAATATCAATATCCTTTCTAAACTTCTTTAAGTACAATGATACAAGACAATAAAAATATCAGCAATGGTGTAATGCTTAATGTTTATCCAGATAGCATTGGAGAAAAATTTAGTGATACAATAGCCATGCTTAAAATGGAAGAATTTAAAGATGTATTTTCTCTAATATATGTTTTGCCTACCTTTTTTAATAGTGATTTAGATAGAGGTTTTTCTATTATTGATTATGATATAAACAAGGAGTTAGTAGATGAAAAAGATTTAAAGGACTTGAATGAACTCCAAATAAAACTGAAATTTGATATTGTATTAAACCATCTCTCTGTTGCTTCTCCTCAGTTTAAAGACATGCTGCAACATGGGAATAAATCTAAATTCAAAGATTTTTTTATCAATTGGAATGAATTCTGGGACGGAAACGGGACGAAAAATGAAGATGGAATTATAATACCAAAACCGGAGTTTCTCAATAAACTATTCATGAGAAAGTCAGGTTTACCCATATTAAAAGTACGTTTCCCGGATGGTACAGAACAGCCTTATTGGAATACTTTTTATCAGCAAATAACCTACAATCCAATTTCTGAAGCTGATCTAAAGTCTGTTGTAGGATTGACTGAGGAGCAAAAGCAATCAGTTGTTGCTCTCGTGAACGCAGCTATAAGTAACAATCAAGACTTTGCTATCCTAAATTTTGATGATTGTGCTCTGTTTAAATCAGAAATTTTACAAATTGTAGAACAAAATAGATCTTATTTAGGACAAATGGACGTCAATGCCGCTTCGCCATTAGTATGGGAATTTTACGAGGAGACTCTTAAAAAATTAAGTGGATATGGTTGTACTATTCTTAGATTAGATGCTTTTGCCTATTTGCATAAACAAGTGGGTGAATCCAATTTCTTTAATAAACCCGGAACGTGGGAATATTTAGAACGTATTAAGAAAATAGCACAACAAAATAATTTGATGCTTTTACCTGAAATTCACGCAGAATATGGTTTGCATCTTCATGATGAGGTTGCTAATGAAGGTTATTACATTTATGACTTTTTCTTGCCAGGCTTAACCATTCATACTATCGAAAGTCAAACTAGCAGCGCTCTAATTCGATGGGCTAAGGAAATTATAGCCAAAGAATATAAAACTGTAAATATGCTGGGTTGCCACGATGGAATACCAGTTTTAGACCTAAAGGGTAAGGAGGTAAATGGCGTTTATAATAAAGGATTGTTAGAAGATGCTGAGATTGAAAATATCATGAATACAATCATGGAACGAGGCGGTCGTGTCAAAAATCTGTACGATCCATCCGGAAACAAAATTTCTTATTATCAAATAAATGCCACTTTCTTTAGTGCATTAGGTGAAGACGAACAAAAGTTACTGCTTGCAAGAGTAATTCAAATGTTTATGCCCGGAATACCGCAGGTTTGGTATCTGGATATTTTTGCAGGTAAAAACAATTATGAAGCGGCTGATAATGGCGGTAGTGCGGGACATAAAGAAATTAATCGTACCGCATTGTCAATGAATGATATTGAAGAAGGGCTGAAAACAGAAATTGTCAAGAAACAACTCGAAATCATTCGCTTAAGAAATACTTCAGCTGCATTTTCTGGTGAAGTAGAAATAGATGATTTTGCGGAGGACATTTTAGATATCAAATGGACTAATGGTACAACCGTTGCGCACCTAGTAGCAAACCTTATAACCAAAGGTTTTACAATTAAACATACTGATAATGAAATAACAACCATTACGAGTTATTGATTTTATGTAGTCAAAAAAGCAAATTAAAAGTTATAGTAATACGGATATTTATCTGAAAGTGCTGAAATCTAATATTTATTCAAATAAGTAAAAAATGAAAAAAAGTACGGTTAAAATTGCCATGTATCTCAATTACTTTGTATTTGCGATTCTGCTCAATAGCGTAGGAATTGTGATATTAAAGGCACAAAAAAATTATGGTGTAGATGAATTGCAAGCCAGCGTTCTAGAGGCTTTCAAAGATTTGCCCATTGCCATAGTTTCCTTTTTAATCGCTTCGTTTTTACCAAGAATAGGATATAAGAGAGCCATGCTTATTGGTTTAGCTTTGGTTTCAGTTGCTTGTGTTAGTATGTATTTTGGAAATTCTTTTGGAACTGCAAAATTGCTTTTTGCTACCGTTGGTGTTTCTTTTGCATTGATAAAAGTATCAGTGTATTCGCTTATTGGAACAATAACAGAAAATCAGCAGGAACACAATAGTTTGATGAGTAGCATTGAAGGCGTATTTATGATAGGAATTGCTTTAGCGTATTTCTTGTTTCCGGCTTTTAATTCAGATGCAAATCCGGATGCTTGGCTGAATGTTTATTGGTTGTTGGCTGGGATTTCATTACTGTCGTTTACTTTTTTATTTTTTACCAAATTCGAAAATCAAACCGAAATTCCGGGTGTTAATTTAGCCGATGACTTCAAAGAAATGTTCAAATTATTTGCAAAACTGTTAACCATAGTTTTTGTAATCAGCGCGTTCTTGTTTGTAATGATTGAACAGGGAATCATGTCTTGGTTGCCAACTTTTAATAGCAAAGTGTTACATCTTCCAGAGAATATTAGTATTATGATGGCGAGTATTTTGGCAATCTCATTAGCAGTAGGACGTCTTTTGGCAGGTATCATTACTAAAAGAGTCAATTGGATTTGGGTTCTTAGTTTTTGTATTGTAGCAGCAATGCTTATTGTAATATTTGTACTTCCAAAAGCTGTTGGATTAGATGTAAAAGAAATAAATTCACTTGGCGATATACCTTTGATTGGCTTTGCTTTTCCATTGGTAGGACTTTTTATTGCGCCTATTTATCCACTTTTAAATTCTGTGGTTTTAAGTGCTTTGCCAAAAAAACTGCACAGTTCGATGACTGGTTTAATTGTAGTTTTCTCTGCACTTGGCGGTACTTTGGGTTCTAGAGTTATTGGTTATTTATTTAAAAACGAAGGTCCCGAAAATGCATTTTATTACACCTTAATTCCAATGTCATTATTACTTGTTTCTTTCTTTATTCTAAAAAAACTTACCGTTAAACAATGAAATTCATACTCAACATAGAAAAAATATTCCAGGAGCTATTGCTTCAAGAGGATACCGATAAGGACAAAAAAATCACTAAAGATGACAATGGACCTAAAAAATTTGTTTTGGTTGATGAAACTACCAAACAACAAGAAGCGATTGTCGGGACATACCATTTGTCCAATCTATTACAGGAATTAGCGCAGCTTAAAGGTTCAAATTCAGCTTTGGGAGAAGTTGATTTGAGTCGCATTCAAGAGAATCCAGTACGCCGAATTTCGAGAAAAATCAAAGATGATTATTGGAACGAATTAACTCGTACCATTGACAAAAAAGGATTGACGCAAATTATTGAGGATGAAAAAACGTCTAGTGATGTGGCAGCACTTTATATTTCTGCTAAAGACAAACAGGGAGTTGCTTACTTTCAAGCGTTAGAAAAAGAATTGCCAAATTTTAAAGTCGAAATTCTGCCTGAAAATTTTTCGGTGGAATATGTGGAAACTTTAAATGAAAAACCGGGAATTCTGGCTTTGGCTTTGGAACAAAAAATATATAGTCTGCAAGGCGTTCCCTTTGTGGTTCCCGGCGGAAGATTTAACGAAATGTATGGTTGGGACAGTTATTTTATTGGCGTTGGGTTGCTTATTGATGGCCAAATAGACAAAGCAATTGCGATTGCCGAAAATTTTAAATACCAAATTATACATTACGGAAAAATTCTAAATGCGAACAGAAGTTATTATTTAACAAGAACGCAACCACCGTTATATTCTTCATTGCTAATCGAAATTGCCAAAAAGAAAATACTAAGTTTAGATTGGTTAAGAAGCCATTTGGAAACAATAATTTTGGAATACAATACGGTTTGGATGGTTCAAGGAAACCGATTAACATCAACGGGTTTAAACCGATACAAGGCAGACGGAATTGGAATGCCATTTGAAGTAGAGCCAGGACATTTTGATGATGTTTTAGAACCGTATGCTAAAAAATATAATTTACCTATTCGAGAATTTGAAAAACAATATTTACAAAGAACGATTGTCGATGAGGAACTGGATATGTATTTTGTACATGACAGAAGCATGAGGGAAAGTGGGCATGACACCACCAACCGATTGATTAATACGTGTGCCAATTTGAATTCAGTGGATGTTAACAGTTTTCTTTACAAATACGAAAAAGATGTTGCTTCCCTAATTGCTACTTATTTTGGGAACAGCTTTCAAGTTGGCGGTATCGTTTATACCTCGGAGGAATGGGAACAAAAAGCACTTTTCCGTAAAGATAAAATGAATGAATTGTGTTGGAACGAGGCAGCAAGTATGTATTTTGATTATGATTTTGTGAACCATAAGCAGTTCCCGTTTGAAGCTGCGACAACTTTTTTTCCGTTATGGGCTGGGTTGTGTGATGAACATCAAGCTAAAAAGTTAGTTGAGGTAGCGTTACCACAATTTGTGAAAACCGGAGGAATTACGGGAAGTACACAGGCAAGTATTGCTAATGCTCCAAAAGAAGCGCCGCAGCGACAATGGGATTATCCTTTTGGTTGGGCACCACATCAAATGTTGCTATGGGAGGGATTGATTAATTATAATTATCTTGATAAAGCACAAGAAATGGTCTATCGCTGGTTGTGGTTAATTACCAGAAATGCGGTGGATTATAATGGAACAATTCCGGAAAAATTTGATTTAGAAATCAGTTCCCATAAAGTTTTTGCTGAATATGGGAATGTGGGAACTGAATTTGATTACATCGCTAAGGAAGGTTTTGGCTGGGTGAATGCATCCTATCAATATGGATTGCAAATTTTGAGTGAAGAATTAAAAGCTAAATTAGCAGAATTGATTTCTCCCGATGATTTATTTTAGAGGTTAAGAAATATTTTTTGTGGTTTGAATGTATATTTTTTTTAACTTTATAACTCACTAAATGAATCTATTATGACAGTTAATCAAATTTTAAGCACCAAGGGAAAGGAAGTTTATTCCATACTTTCCACAAACACTGTATACGAAGCATTGACAGTGATGAGCGAAAAAAACATCGGGGCTATTCTTATTATTGAAGATACTGTTTTGAAAGGAGTTTTATCGGAAAGAGATTATGCTCGAAAAATTGTTTTGAAAGCAAAATCTTCAAAGAAAGCCTTTGTTCATGAAATCATGGAAACAGATGTGGTTACGGTAAGTCCATCCGATAATTTAGAGTATTGCATGGAATTAATGAGTACAAAAAGAGTACGACATTTACCAGTTTTAGAAAATGAAATCGTCATTGGGATCATCTCAATAAGTGACGTGGTAAAAGCGATAATTGAGATGCAAAAGGATACTATTCAACACTTAAACTCCTACATTACACAATAAAAAAAATAAAAAAAAGTATCGATATTGAAAGCTGCATTTAGTGTGGCTTTTTTTTTGGAAGCAATAGAAAGCCGTTTTTGTACAAAAGAATGGGAGAAAAGTCCTCTTTTTTTAAATCAAGACCCTATCTTTGCACCCTAGAATAAAATCTAAAAACAATGGAAAAGAATAGTAAAAGAAGAGAAGCATTATTGTATCATGCGAAGCCAACTCCTGGTAAAATTCAAGTAGTTCCCACTAAGAAATATGCAACACAAAGAGATTTATCTTTGGCTTATTCTCCCGGTGTTGCTGAGCCGTGTTTAGAAATTGCAAAAGACGTAAACAACGCATATAAATATACTGCTAAAGGAAACTTAGTTGCAGTAATTACTAATGGAACTGCAGTTTTAGGGTTAGGAGATATAGGTCCTGAAGCTTCTAAGCCTGTAATGGAAGGAAAAGGATTATTATTTAAAATTTTCGCTAATATTGATGTATTTGACATTGAAATTGGCACAAAAGATATCGAAGAATTCATTCAAACGGTAAAAAACATTGCGCCTACCTTTGGAGGAATCAACTTAGAGGATATCAAAGCGCCAGAATCTTTTGAAATTGAAAGACGACTTGTAGAAGAACTCAATATCCCTGTAATGCATGATGATCAGCATGGTACAGCCATTATATCTTCGGCAGCATTATTAAATGCAGTGGAACTAGCTGGCAAAAATGTTGAAGATGTGAAGTTAGTAATTTCAGGAGCAGGTTCAGCCGCTCTTGCTTGTGCTAATATGTATATTTTACTTGGTGTGAAACTAGAAAACATTTTAATGTACAACAGTAAAGGAATGTTGACTAAAGACAATCCTAACTTATCTGATTTGCAACTAAAATATGCCAAAGAGATTGTGCCCATAAGTCTTGAAGAAGCACTTGTAGGAGCAGATGTATTTTTAGGGTTGTCATCCGGAAATGTTATGTCAGCAAATATGTTACGTGGCATGGCTATTAATCCAATCGTTTTTGCAATGGCAAATCCAGACCCGGAAATTGATTATAATTTAGCTATGGAAACTCGGCAAGATGTAATTATGGCTACCGGAAGGTCAGATTATCCAAATCAAGTGAACAACGTTCTTGGTTTTCCTTATATTTTTAGAGGTGCCTTAGACGTTCGTGCCACTAAAATCAACGAAGCTATGAAAATGGCTGCGGTAAGAGCTTTGGCTGCTTTAGCAAAAGAATCTGTTCCTGAGCAAGTAAATATTGCTTATGGAGCCACAAAACTAATATTTGGACGCGAGTATATCATTCCTTCTCCGTTTGATCCAAGATTGATTACCGTTGTAGCTCCTGCTGTTGCAAAAGCAGCAATGGATTCAGGTGTGGCGTTGAATCCAATTACGGATTGGGCTAAATATGAAGAGGAACTTTTAGATCGTTTGGGGAATGATAATAAAATGGTTCGATTGATTACCAATAGAGCTAAAATAGATCCTAAAAAAATCATTTTTGCTGAAGCGGATCACCTGGATGTACTAAAAGCAGCTCAAATTGTCTTTGAAGAAGGGATTGGTTTTCCAATTTTACTAGGAGACAGAGACATCATTTTAGAATTGAAAGCAGAAATTGGATTTGTTGCCGATGTTCAAATTATCGATCCTAAAACTAACGAAGAAGAAGATCGTAGAAATAAATTTGCCACCACCTATTGGACTTCCAGACAAAGACGCGGAATTGCATTATTAGATGCACAGAAGTTGATGCGTGAAAGAAATTATTTTGCAGCCATGATGGTCAATGAAGGCGAGGCTGACGGAATGGTAACTGGATATTCCAGAAGCTATCCTGCAGTGGTGAAACCTATTTTGCAGCTGATCGAGAAAGCGCCAGGAGCTTCTCTGGTAGCCACCGCTAACATGATGATGACGGCTCGTGGGCCAATGTTTTTATCGGATACCGCTATTAATATCAATCCGTCAGCAGATGATTTAGCAAAAATTGCAATCATGACGGCTAAAACTGCAAGAATGTTTGGCGTTGAGCCAGTCATTGCAATGGTTTCCTATTCTAATTTTGGATCCGCAGCAAATGAAAGTGCTACTAAAGTGCGACAAGCAGTTGCTTACTTGCATAAAAATCATCCTGATATGATTGTCGATGGGGAACTTCAGGCAGATTTTGCTCTTAATCCCGAAATGTTAAAAGAGAAATTCCCTTTTTCTAAATTGGCAGGAAAAAAAGTAAATACCTTGATTTTTCCAAATTTAGAATCTGCAAATATTACGTACAAACTTTTGAAAGAACTCAATAAGGTTGATTCAATTGGACCAATTATGTTAGGAATGGGAAAACCAGTACACATATTTCAATTGGGTGCTAATGTTGAAGAGATGGTAAATATGGCAGCAATTGCTGTGATTGACGCTCAAGAAAAACAGAAGAAAAAATAATTTAAATGAAGTGAAGCGGCTCAAAGTGGAGCAGTATTAAATTAATGATTTTAACAAAATCGTAGTCTAATTTTGTTATATTTGTTAACATATTGTTAATTCATGATAGCACACTTACAAGGGAAATTGGTAGAGAAATCACCCACCCACATAATTATTGATTGCGGTGGCGTTGGTTACCACGTAAATATTTCTTTACATACTTATTCGTTGCTTCCAAGCACCGATTTTATAAAAGTGTATACGTATCTTCAGATAAAAGAAGATGCGCATACACTTTTTGGTTTTATCGAAAAGTCAGAACGAGAAATATTCAAGATGTTATTGTCCGTATCAGGAATAGGTGCGAGTATAGCCAGAACAATGCTTTCTTCACTTGATCCTAAACAAATTATACAAGCGATTGCGACTGCGGATGTGGTTACAATTCAGTCCATAAAAGGAATTGGTAGTAAAACTGCGCAAAGAGTAATCTTAGATCTAAAAGAAAAAGTCTTAAAATTATACGACTTAGATGAAGTTTCAATGTCACAAAGCAATACTAATAGAGATGAGGCGTTATCAGCTCTAGAAGTTTTAGGTTTTGTACGAAAAACTTCTGAAAAAGTTATAGAAAAGATTGTTAAAGAAGATCCGGACGCTACAGTGGAAACAATCATTAAAAAAGCATTGAAAATTCTATAAAAAAGATATTCAAGAAACACGAGTTCTATGCATAAAATTTGTTTTTTATCGTTTGTTTTATTTTGTAGTTTCGTGTCTAATGCACAAGTAACACAGGCGACTCAGGATACCGTAAAAACTGGATTTTCTATTGGGAAAGTGCAGTTAAAAAATCCTCAGAGTATTCTTTCGGCATACACCTATGATCCTGTTACTGATAGGTATATTTATACCAATTCCGTTGACGGTTTTTCTATTAATTACCCTATTATCTTAACTCCAAAAGAGTACGAAAATCTTGTTCTGAAAGAATCAATGCGAGATTACTTCAAGAAAAAAGGCGATGCTATTGATGGAAAAAAAGAAGGTAGCGAAATTGCAAAAAAAGATTTGTTACCTCGATATTATATTAAATCAGGACTTTTTGAATCTATTTTTGGCAGTAATACCATTGATGTAAAACCTACCGGATCTGTAGAGATGGATTTAGGAATGCGGTATACCAAACAAGACAATCCCTCTTTTTCTCCTAGAAACAGAACTTCAACTTCATTTGATTTTGATCAAAGAATAAGTATGAGCTTGATGGGAAAGGTAGGAACGCGGCTCAATGTAAATGTAAATTACGATACGCAATCAACATTTGCATTTCAAAACCTGATCAAGCTGGATTATGCCCCATCTGAGGATGATATTATTCAAAAAATTGAAGTCGGTAACGTCAGTATGCCATTAAATAGTTCCTTGATCCGGGGAGCACAAAGTTTATTTGGTGTAAAAACGCAGTTGCAGTTTGGAAAAACAACTGTTACAGGTGTTTTTTCGGAACAAAAATCACAAACAAAAAGTTTAGTCGCTCAAGGTGGCGGTACCATTGAAGATTTTGAGATGTTTGCTTTAGATTATGATAGCGACAGACATTTTTTCTTATCACAATATTTTAGAAACCGATATGACAAATCGCTAGCAAATTACCCTTTCATCGATAGTCGGGTTCAGATTTCCCGAATCGAAATTTGGGTAACCAATAAACAAAACCGTATCACGACCACAAATAATAATCTTCGAAATATTATTGCGCTTCAGGATTTAGGAGAAGGACAATTATCAGGTTTAGCAGATAATGAGGTGGTTGTTTTAGATCCTTCAACAGGTTTTTTTAATAATCCTTTAGATTCTCCTACTGACAACTCCAATAATGATTATGATCCAGCACAAATTACTGCCGGCGGAGGATTGTTGAATCCTAATATACGTGAAATTGTAACGGCAAATTCTGGATTTAATGTGACCGTTAGCGAAGGCCAGGATTATTCTAAATTGGAAAATGCCCGAAAATTGAATCCTAATGAATATACCTTTAATCCACAATTAGGATATATTTCATTGCAACAGCGATTGGCAAATGATGAGGTTCTTGCCGTGGCATACCAATATACAATAGGGGATGAGGTATATCAAGTGGGGGAATTTGGTAATGACGGAGTCGATGCCACGGTTGTTACGGGGAATGGTTCCGCGAATCAAGCTATTATTTCGCAAAGTTTGATTTTGAAAATGTTGAAAAGCAATTTGACTAACGTTAGGAATCCTGTCTGGAACCTGATGATGAAAAATATTTATCAAATTCAAGGCGGGTATCAATTGAAACAAGAGGATTTTAGATTTAATATTCTGTACACCGATCCTTCCCCTTTAAATTATATAACCGAAGCAAAAGATGCCGCTGGAAACCCAGTTCCATTTCCTGGAGCAGATCCATCAAAAACACCTAAGGAAAACGAAGAAAACAAAGTGGCCGAAACTCCATTGCTAAAAGTGTTTAATTTAGATAGACTAAACTACAATAATGATCCACAAACTGGCGGTGATGGTTTTTTTGACTTTATGCCAGGTCTGACAATTGATGCACAAAACGGAAGAATTATTTTTACCACAAAAGAACCGTTTGGCGAATTGTTGTTTTCTAAATTATCGTATTCCGGTTCAGCAGAAAACTATAACAATTTGAGTTCTTATAATGAGAATCAAAAAAAATATGTGTTTCGTAACATGTATCGCAATACACAATCAGGCGCTTTGCAGGATAGTGAGAAAAACAAGTTCTTGTTAAGAGGAAAATACAAATCTACAGGCGGTGATGGAATACCAATAGGAGCTTTTAATGTTCCCAGAGGTTCCGTTGTAGTTACTGCGGCAGGAAGGATTCTGGTAGAAGGAATTGATTATAGTGTTAATTATCAATTGGGTCGTGTCCAGATTTTAGATGCTTCACTTCAAGCATCTAATACTCCTATCGAAGTGTCAGTAGAGAATAATTCTGTTTTTGGCCAGCAAACTAGAAGGTTTATGGGTGTAAATGTCGAGCATAAAATTGCTGATAATTTTATCGTTGGCGCTACTTTTTTAAAAATGAGCGAAAGACCATTTACTCAAAAATCTAGTTTTGGGCAAGAATCCGTCAATAATACTATTTTTGGTTTTAATACTAATTTTTCAACCGAAGTGCCATTTTTGACTCGGATGGTAAATAAATTACCTAATCTTGACACGGATGTACCTTCTAATCTTTCTATACGAGGTGAAGTTGCTTTCTTGAAACCAGATTCACCTAAAGCAGATCAATTTCAGGGAGAATCTACCATTTATGTAGATGATTTTGAAGGGACTCAATCTACAATTGATATGCGAAGCCCCTATTCTTGGAGTCTTGCATCAACCCCAGAAAAAAACACAACTAGTACGTATGATTTTAGTGCTAGTGCCAATGATTTAAGTTACGGGTTTAAAAGGGCTAAATTATCGTGGTATTCTATTGATCCAATATTTTATACGCAAAAGCCAGCTGGTGTTTCTAACGAAGATCTTTCATTCAACACCACCAGAAGAATTTTTAGTCAGGAATTGTATCCACTGACCGATATTGCTCAAGGGCAATCGCAAGTGATAAACACATTAGATTTAAGTTATTATCCTTCAGAACGGGGTCCGTATAACAACAGCCTGAATGTTAGTGCAAATGCAAGAGATAATTTTGGTGGAATCATGCGAGCATTAAATTCGACTAATTTCGAACAAGGAAATGTAGAATACATACAATTTTGGATTTTGGATCCATACGTAGGAAATGGTCAATCATCACAAACAAATACGGGTAAAATATACTTCAACTTAGGAGAGATATCAGAGGATGTCTTGAAAGATGGAAGAAAACAATACGAAAACGGACTAGGATCGGATCAGATAGTAGTAAATCCACAACCAATATGGGGTGATGTTCCAGCTTCGCAATCGCTGATTTATGCTTTTGATACAAATGTTGAAAATAGAAAAAATCAAGATATTGGGTTAGATGGTTTGTCTAATGCTAACGAAGGAGCGGTCTACACTAATTTTGCTTCAGAGCTAGATCCTGCGGCAGATGATTATACTTTTTACTTGAATGCATCAGGTGGAATTACTGATCGGTACAAAATGTATAACGGTACCGATGGCAACTCGACGGTAGATATTAATGATCCTAACAGAGGTTCGACAACGCTTCCTGATGTTGAAGATATTAATAAGGACAATACCATGAATACGATTAATGCGTATTATGAATATAGTATTGCTGTTCAGCCCAATATGGCTGTGGGACAAAATTACATTACTGACATTAGAGATACGCAAGTGACCCTGCCCGATGGTTCCAGTACAGAGGCTCGATGGTTGCAGTTTAAAATTCCCGTTTCACAACCTGAAAACACAATAGGAAATATTTCCGATTTTAGATCTATTCGTTTCATGAGAATGTTTATGACCGGTTTTGATGATCAAGTAACGGTTCGTTTTGGAGCCTTAGATTTAGTTCGGGGTGAATGGAGACGCTATACCAATACTCTTGATTTTGATGATACTAACATAGACGATGACGGCACAAACTTAGATGTTTTAGCGGTCAACGTTCAGGAAAACAACCAAAGATGTCCTGTTAATTACATTACTCCACCGGGCGTAATGCGTGAACAGCTGTTTAATAACAATACGGTAATTAATCAAAACGAACAATCATTAGCCTTGCGAGTGTCGGGAAATGGACTTGAACCATTAGATTCAAGAGCTGTTTTTAAGAACGTTAGCATTGATATGCGTCAATTCAATAAATTAAAAATGTTTTTGCATGCGGAATCGTTACCAAACGAAATTTCCCTTCAAGAAAATCAAATGGTCGGTTTTATTCGTTTTGGAAATGATTTTACACAGAATTTTTATCAAATTGAAATTCCTTTAAAAGTCACTGCGCCATCATCGGCATCTAATTCTGATTGTTCTCCTTTGAGTGCCGAAGCGGTTTGGCCGGAAGAGAATGAAATTGATTTGTCACTTGCTCTACTGACCCAATTGAAGATTCTGGCCATGAGTATTGATCCCAGCACACTGCCATCAGATGGGATTTATTATCAAAATGAAGATGAACTGGATTCCTCTCTTGGCAACAAAATAAATAAACTAAGAATAGGAGTGAAAGGGAATCCTAACTTTGGATTGGTGCGCACATTGATGGTTGGTGTCAAAAACAGTGATGCGCGCAATGATATTAAAGGAGAAGTTTGGTTTAATGAACTTCGCTTGGCCGATATGGATAACAAAGGCGGTATGGCAGCAGTGCTCAATATTGATTCAAATTTAGCTGATTTCGCCACTGTTTCTGCTTCTGGTAGAAAAAGCACTATTGGTTTTGGAGCATTGGAACAAGGCCCAAATGAAAGAAGCAGAGAAGATACACAACAGTATAATATTGTTACTAATGTTAATTTAGGAAAATTACTGCCTCAAAAATGGCAAATTAACTTACCTTTTAATTACGCCATTGGCGAAGAAACAATAACTCCGGAATACGATCCGTTCAATCAAGATATACGACTCAAACAGTTGTTGGATAATACCACAAATCAAGATCAACGCGATAATATTGCCAATAGAGCTATTGATTATACAAAACGCAAAAGTATCAACTTTATCGGAGTACGAAAAGAGCGTAGTCCAGAACAAAAACAGCATGTTTACGATCCAGAAAACTTTACTTTTTCGCAATCTTTTAATGAAGTAGAAAGACATGATTTTGAAATCGAAGATTATATGGATCAACAGGTAAACTCCTCAGTAGATTATGCGTTTGCATTTCAACCTAAAGCAGTGGAGCCGTTTAAGAAAACGAAATTCATGAAAAAAAGTAATTATTGGAAGTTACTGAGTGATTTTAATTTTAATTATTTGCCTTCTAATGTTTCGTTTAACAGCAATATTATAAGACAATACAACCGTCAGCAATTCAGACAAGTCGAGGTAGAAGGAATAGGACTTGATCCTTTGTATCGCAGAAATTTCGCCTTCAATTACCAATATGGATTTAATTATAATTTGACGAAATCCTTGAAATTAAACTATACCGCATCATCCAGTAATATTGTAAAAAGCTATTTGAATGAGAATAATGAACCTATTGATACGTTTACTATATGGGATAATTACTGGGACATGGGAGATCCAAATCAGCACATGCAACAACTGGTTTTGAATTATGAAATTCCAATTAATAAAATTCCGTTGTTCAGTTTTGTAAAAGCAACATATTCTTATACCGGTGATTACAGTTGGCAACGTACTTCTAATGCGCTGTCAGAAATACAAATTGAAGGTGCTAATTATAATCTAGGAAACACAGTTCAAAATGCGAATTCTAATAATTTGAATGCAACATTCAATATGGATCAATTGTATAAATACATTGGTTTAGCTAAAAAAGGAGCAAATACAACACCTAAACCTAGAGCAACAGCTCCAAAACCCGGAGAAAAAATAGTAAATACAACTATAAACCAAGCGCCAAAAAACAATCAATTTGTAGATGGTTTGATCGGAATGTTGACCAGTGTCAAAAATATTCAAATGACCTACACCCATAATAGTGGTACAGTTTTGCCGGGATATACGCCAAGTGTTGGGTTTTTGGGCTCTTCAAGACCATCGTTAGGATTTATTTTTGGAAGTCAAGATGACGTGCGATATGAAGCAGCAAAAAATGGATGGTTGACCAATTATCCGGATTTTAATCAAAATTTTTCTCGAGTGACAAATAAATTATTTAAAGCTACCGCAAATGTGGATTTATTGCCAGATTTAAAAATAGACTTGACTTTAGATCGCGCCTATTCTGAAAATTTTTCGGAACAATATGACGTTACCGATGGCGTTTATAATTCTAGATCTCCATACACTGCCGGTATTTTCTCTATATCGACCGTTTTGATAAATACGTCCTTTTCAGGTAGTGATGAAAATATATCAGCTGCATTTGATGACTTTCGATCTAACAGATTAACCGTGGCCAATAGACTGGCAACACAGCGCGGCATCGATATTAATAACCCAAGTAACTTGGATCCAGAAGGATTTCCATTGGGTTATGGCAAAAACAATCAAGCGGTGTTGTTACCAGCATTTTTAGCCGCTTATTCAGGAGGAGATGCTTCCGCGGTATCGCTTGGAATTTTTAGAAATTTTCCTATACCAAACTGGGCCGTAAAATATAACGGTTTGATG
Organism: Flavobacterium sp. W20_MBD1_R3; assembly: GCF_052119725.1. NCBI lineage: Bacteria > Pseudomonadati > Bacteroidota > Flavobacteriia > Flavobacteriales > Flavobacteriaceae > Flavobacterium > Flavobacterium sp. W20_MBD1_R3. The sequence continues at coordinate 186,375 of NZ_JBGQOR010000002.1, read as the reverse complement.
CGTTTTGGGGTTTTCAAAAAGAATTTCAAACGGTTTTCCTTGCAGCATAATTACAGAGCTTCTTATACGATAAATGCATTTAGATCAAATTTTGAATTCGATAAAACTCCGGAGGGAGTCGATGCAAGTGGAAATTTCTTCAATCAAACCATAATGTCTAATATCAATTTAGTAGAACAATTTAATCCGTTGTTACGAATGGATTTTGAATTGAAAAATTCGTTGAAAGTTCTTGCCGAAATCAAGAAAGACAGAGCATTATCAATGAGTTTTGATAATAATTTACTGACTGAGGTGAAGGGAGTTGAATATGTAGTGGGACTGGGCTATCGTTTCAAAGATGTTATTTTTTCGTCCAGACTAGCGGATAATCCTACAGGAATAATAAAAAGTGATATTAATTTAAAGGCTGATTTGTCCTATCGTAACAATCAAACCATCGTAAGATACTTGGATTACAACAACAATCAGCTGGCAGGAGGTCAAAATTTATGGTCACTTACCGTAAAAGCGGATTATTCTTTTAGCAAAAACCTTACAGCCATTTTTTATTATGATCATTCTTTTTCTAAAGCAGTAATATCAACATCTTTCCCACTAACAAATGTTCGTTCTGGGTTTACTATTCGGTATAATTTTGGGAATTAATTTTCTAGAAATCTAAACCAGATTTGAATTGAGATTGCTACATTTGTCAGACAAATTTCAAATTAATATTTTAATAATTATCAATTACAATACTATGAACATACCAGCAAATTTAAAGTACACAAAAGATCACGAATGGGTTAGCCTTGAAGGCGATATTGCAACTGTAGGAATCACTGATTTTGCACAAAAAGAATTAGGAGATATTGTATACGTTGAAGTGGAAACTTTAGATCAGACTTTAGAAAAAGATGAGGTTTTTGGAACTGTGGAAGCGGTTAAAACGGTTTCTGATTTATTTCTTCCTATGTCAGGAGAAATTATTGCTTTTAATGACAAATTAGAGAATACTCCTGAAAGTGTAAATTCAGATCCTTACGGCGCTGGGTGGATGGTAAAAATTAAAGTATCAAATAGTGCTGAATTTGATTCGCTTCTTTCAAGTGATTCGTATAAAGAAATTATTGGTGCATAAGCAACTATTTTTGTGGGCAGCTATTGTGTGGGCTGGGATTATTGCCTTTTTTTGTTTAGTACAATTGAATAGCGTTCCTCTTGGGAGTGTGTCTAATATTGATAAATATGTTCATGCCTTTTTTCATTTTGTACTAACGTCTTTCTGTTATTTGTTTTTAAAAAATAAAATGAACAGTTTGAACAATTATAAACCTCTGGCGTTTTCTTTTTTATTCTCCTTCTTTTTTGGAATAGGAATAGAGATTTCACAAGAGTTGTTTACCGCAACCAGACATGCAGATGTATATGATGTTTCGGCTAATGCATCTGGAGCCGTACTTGCCGTTGCAATTGCAGTTTTATTCAATAAAAAAAGAGTTTAAATATAAATCCCACTTCTCGTGGGATTTTATATTTTATAGTCTAAAACAAAATAACTACACGGAATAAGGTTGTTTGTTGGGTAATAAATTTCGTTTTTTTTATTCAACCCAAATAGTACTATTCAATCGCAAACTCATGTACTTTTAAAACGTAATTTTGTCTTTCAGAGTTTGCTATAATTAAGAAATTAAAATCGCTATGGATATCAAGCAATATTTAGATTCGACCTATTTAAAAACTGCGGTGCAGGCAGGTCTCAGTAAAAGTGAAAATACAGTTGTGGCCCGGGGATTTATTCAAGAAGCCATTGAGGAACGCTTTAAACTTATTATGATTCGTCCAAATATGGTTTCATTAGCAAAAAAAATGATTGTTGAGGCGAAATCAAATCTGCAAATAGGAACCGTAATTGATTTTCCAGAAGGTAAATCATCAATAGATCAGAAGCTGATAGAAGCTGCTCAGGCCATAGAAAATGGCGCTGATGACTTGGATTTTGTTTGCAATTATGAAGCCTTCAAAAACAATGAGATCGAATTGGTCAAAGAAGAAATTTTACAGGGTACCCAATTGGGATTAGCCAATAATAAAGTCGTGAAATGGATCATCGAAGTGGCAGCTCTTACTGATAAAGATATTATTCAATTATCAAGTTTGATTAAAAATGTTGTTGTTTCTAATTTTCAGCAAGAATTATTTCCTAAGGTTTTTGTGAAGTCTTCCACTGGATTTTATAAAACAGAAAATAACCTGCCTAACGGAGCTACAATTCCTGCTATAAAAATGATGCTTGAAAATGCGTCGCCATTATCAGTAAAAGCCGCTGGCGGTGTACGAACGTATGATGAAGCTGTTCAAATGATTCAGTTAGGTGTAAAAAGAATAGGAACTTCTGGCGCTAAAACTATTGCAAATGGTCAAAATTCAAATAATGAGTATTAAATTTACAAAGGAATTAAAAATAATAAAGACAGTATTAATCATGTTTTTATTTGCGTGTTCTTTTTATGCAAACGCCCAGGAGCGCACAGTCTTGTTGCAACAACAGGGAAATTCAGCCGAGCGATTTCCTGTTTTTCCAGATTGTGTAAACTTGCAATCTGATGCATTAGAAACTTGTTTTTACAATCAGGTTCAGGATTTTATCTTTGTTAATTTTAAAACTCCAGTGCATTTATCCCAAAATAATTTCGAAGGAGCAGTAAAAATTCTTTTTGAAGTTGACCGTGAGGGTATTTTTAAAGTTATTTATGTTGATGCTGTGGATCAGGATTTGATAAAAGAAACCGGGAGAGTTTTCAGTGCATTTCCAAAAATTCAACCCGCTACTTACAACGGAAACCCTACTTATAATAAATTTACTATGACATTGGCAATCCCTTTAAAAAGTAGGGATGAAGTTGCTGCTGAAACTTTGGCGAAAGCTGAAGTACTGCCTAATAACAAGGAAAAGTTAACCGAATTGGATAGTATCGCTTATGCTAAATTTAACAATCCCGAATTTGAAAGCCATTTGAATGTTCCGTTTTCACATAGTTATTATGCGCAGTTTGATGCTTCGCTAAATCAAGTGGGTAGCAATAATCATACTGCATCAAAGCCATTTACGTATGTAGAAGTTTCAAAATATTATGATTTAAAAGGAGCTAATGAAAAGCTAAAAAAGAATGTTTCGAGCTGGGGGGCCAGAAAATTATGGAACGAGAGTACAGTTGCAATTCAAGGCGAAGACTATTGGTTTACAGTCAACCCAATTTTTGATTTGCAGCTAGGGAAAGCTTCACAAACGGAGGCGTCGTATACTTATGTTAATACAAGAGGGATTAATTTTCGTGGAGGCCTTGGAAAACAACTCAATTTTACTACGACCATTTTTGAAAGTCAAGGTCGCTTTGCAGATTATTACAATCGGTATGCGGAATCCATTAAACCTGACGGCGGTAATCCTGCAATTATACCAGGTATTGGAATTGCAAAGGATTTCAAAACGGATTCGTATGATTTTCCTTTGGCGGAAGCCAATTTGACTTTCGCACCCAGCAAATATATAGATTTGCAATTGGGTTATGGGAGGAATTTTATTGGAGATGGTTACCGATCTTTGCTAGAAAGTGATGGCGCTAGTCCTTACCCTTATTTTAAAATAAACACTAATTTTTGGAAAATAAAATACACTAATACGTATATGTGGCTGAAAGATGTTCGTCCTGATGCTACACTGGAAAGAACCTATTCTACTAAGTTTATGGCCAATCATTATTTGAGTTGGAATGTGTCGAACAGGCTGAATCTGGGTTTTTTCGAATCGGTGATTTGGACCAATACAAATAACCGCGGATTTGACATGAGTTTTGTAAATCCGATAATTTTTTACCGTGCAGTCGAATTTGCTTCGTCAGCACGAACTGGAAACGCACTTTTAGGATTGACTTATAAATATAAATGGTCCAATCAAATTAACCTATACGGACAATTTGTTCTAGATGAATTTTCGCTAGGTGACGTAAAAAAAGGGGATAACAGCTGGAAAAATAAATACGGATATCAACTGGGAGTAAAGTATTTTGATGCCTTTAAGGTAAAAAATCTACTGCTGCAGTTAGAATACAATCATGTTCGGCCTTATGTATATTCTCACAGTTCGCCGATTACCAATTATGGGCACAACAACCAAAGTGTAGGACACCAGTGGGGAGGTAATTTTAAGGAATTTATTGGAATTGCCCGATATCATAAAGGAAGGTATTTTGCTGACGCCAAAGTTACTATGGGAACTCGAGGCTTAGATTTTGACACCGCCGATGATGGTTTTAATTATGGTAGTAATATTTATAAGGATTATGATGAAAACAGACCCTTTGATAGTGGTGTAAAAGTGGGTCAAGGAAATAAAACAACCGTTTTTATTGCTGATTTACAAGGTGGGTATTTAGTCAATCCAGCAACCAACCTAAAGTTTTTTGGAAGTTACATTTACAGAAGTTTTGATCCTTCTAAAAACACAGCAACTACTTTTAATGAAAGTACAAATTGGTTCACTTTGGGGTTGAGAGCGGATATTTTTAATTGGTATTTTGACTATTAATTTCCATTTGAATTTTAATAAACTTTTTTATGAATTGTTTTTTGCCAAATCCCTTTTGATACCCTACTTTTGCAAAAGTTTTACAAAGTAAATCATCTTAAGCATTGAGCACAACACAAAATACCCTTTCATTTAAATCTATCTATATTGATTTCCGCGAAATCACTAAAGCACGTTTAGCAGTTAGTGTCGTGTTTTCGTCAATTGCGGGATTTATGCTTGGTATTTATGATTTGCAATCCTTAGACTGGTTGGTTTTATTGAAATTAGCTGTTGGAGGTTATTGCATGGTAGGTGCATCGAATGCCTTTAATCAAGTAATTGAGAAAGATTTAGATGCGTTGATGGATAGAACTAAAAATCGTCCTGTTCCAACGGGAAGAATGACTCAAACAACTGCTTTGTTAGTGGCCATTGCGCTCACAGTAATTGGTCTTGTGTTGCTTTATACTATCAATTCGAAAACCGCCATGTTTGGTGCTATTTCTATATTTTTATATACAAGTATTTACACCCCTCTGAAAACGATGACCTCGTTGTCCGTTTTTGTAGGAGCTTTTCCGGGAGCAATTCCTTTTATGTTAGGATGGGTTGCAGCCACAGGGGAATTTGGAATAGAAGCAGGGACCTTGTTTTTGATTCAGTTTTTTTGGCAATTTCCGCACTTTTGGGCCATTGGTTGGTTTTTGTATGAGGATTATGAAAAAGCAGGCTTTTTTATGTTGCCAACGGGCAAGAAGGATAAAGGAACCGCATTACAAATCATTTTGTACACTGTCTGGCTTATATTAGCGTCTCTTTTGCCAGTTATTGGGTATACGGGAAGGTTTTTTATAACTCCAATTGCAGCAGTTATTGTATTTTTGTTGGGTATGTGGATGCTTTTTTATGCTGTGCGATTGTATAAATTGCGAACGGCTAAGGCGGCTAAAACATTGATGTTAGTTAGTGTGGCTTATATTACATTGTTACAATTAGTTTATATATTTGATAAATTTTTAAGATAGAGTATGGAAATGATAATGACAGCAGAGGAGCAGAAATCAAGAACGGCAAGATCCTATAAATTGATTTTGTTGTTAGCTATGGTGAGTATGACCATGATGTTTGCAGGGCTAACGAGTGCTTTTGTCGTGAGTAAATCGCGCGCAGATTGGTTAAAAGATTTTCAATTACCAACGGCCTTTTATTACAGTACTATAGTAATTATAGGATGCAGTGTCACTTTTTATTTGGCCAAAAAAGCCATTCAAAAAAACAATCAAACCCAAACAACAACACTTCTTTTAGTTACCTTAGCATTGGGGTTATTATTTGTGTTTTTGCAGTTTGCGGGATTTGGACAAATAGTAGAAAATGGCTATTATTTCACTGGAAGTGGAAGCTCAATCACGACTACTTTCTTGTACGTTGTGACGGTTGTTCACTTGATTCACCTAGCTGGAGGCGTGATTTCATTACTGATTATAATTTATAATCATTTTAAACAAAAATACAATTCATCTCAAACCCTTGGAATAGAACTAGGTGCAATGTACTGGCACTTTCTTGACTTATTATGGGTTTATTTGTTTTTGTTTTTATATTTCTTTAAATAAGAAAAAAACGTAAATTTGGGAACTTTTTAACGAATAACTTTTATGGAAGCGACAGTTACTACTGCAAATAGTGAAGAGAATACTTGGGGAGGCAACAATGAGCCAATGGGAGCTAGTTATGGCAAAATGATGATGTGGTTTTTTATCGTATCGGATGCTTTAACATTCTCAGGATTTTTAGCCGGGTATGGTTTTTCTAGATTTAAATTTATTGAGACATGGCCACTGGCCGATGAGGTGTTTACGCACTTTCCATTTATGCATGGCGTATCTGCTCCCATGTATTATGTAGCATTGATGACTTTTATTTTGATATTTTCATCAGTAACAATGGTTTTGGCCGTTGATGCTGGTCATCAAATGAAAAAAAACAAAGTAATTCTTTACATGTTCTTGACCATTATTGGAGGTTTGATTTTCGTAGGATCTCAAGCTTGGGAATGGAAAAATTTCATTAAAGGGGAGTATGGTGCTATCGAAACTACTGGAGGAAGTTTGCTTCAGTTTGTAGATAAAGACGGCAACAGAGTAGCTTTAGCTGATTTTGCTACGGACCTGCATGAAGAAAGAGTTCAACTTACACCTGATAAAGCGAAATGGTTTATGAGTGAAGGTGCTCTACCTTCCTATTCAGTTGCTGAAGTGCAAGCTGGATTCAAAGCGCATCCTGAACTTTTGATTAGAACGGAAGTTTTGACTGCAGCTAAACAGAAAACAGTTCTCTCAAGAGAAGAGTCATTATCAAGGTTGAGTCAAGCCCATTATGTTGTGGAAGGCGCAAACTTAATTAGAAACGAATATGGCAGTAAATTATTCGCAGATTTCTTCTTCTTTATTACAGGATTTCATGGTTTTCACGTTCTGTCTGGTATCATAATTAATATTATTATCTTTTTTAATGTGTTAATTGGAACTTACGAAAAAAGAAAAAGTTATGAAATGGTAGAAAAAGTAGGTCTTTATTGGCACTTTGTGGATTTAGTTTGGGTGTTTGTTTTCACTGTTTTCTATCTTGTTTAATTTTCAAAAAAAGTAATTATAATGACACACGTACACGAATCTAATATAGGTAGAATCTGGAAAGTATTCGGAATTTTATCTGCGGTTACAATTGTAGAAGTGATATTGGGTATTTTAAAACCTGAAGTATTGCACATGAATAATCTAATGGGGATGAATTTGCTTAATTGGATATTTTATGCACTTACGATTTATAAAGCATATTATATTGTTTATGCATTTATGCACATGGAAGGGGAAAAAGGGAGCTTAAGAAGTTCAGTAGTTTTACCTTTAATTTTTCTGATAATATATTTACTCTTTATTCTTTTAACAGAAGGAGATTATATTCATGAGGTTTTTAAAAATTCTACAATTAAATGGAATTTTTAACACGATATTAATTCAAAAAAAGGGTGCGCATTGCGTGCCTTTTTTTATTTTTGTACTATTAAATAATAGTAGTGTTACAATGAAAAAAAATATTGTTCTTTTTGTTCTTTTTATCTTACCCATCGTTGCATATCTTTTTTTTGCTTCAGGTGTCAATGGTTTTACAAAACTTCCTATTATAACTCCTAGTACCGTTGATTTTGGTGAATGGGCTACTTTAGACGGGAAAGAAGTTAGTTTAAATGGCAAGGTTACGATTTTAGGTTTTGCTGGTAATGATCTTCTTATAAACAGAGGAAACCTATTCAATTTGAATCAAAAAATATATCAAACGTATCATAAGTTTAAAGATGTTCAGTTTGTTGTACTTTGTCCAAAAGGGACAGAAAAAGATGCGAAAAAAGTGGTCGACGCTCTGGGAGCATTTACTGATATGACCCAATGGCGTTTCGTGTTTGCTTCTCCGGAGGAAATTAATGTGTACTACAAGCAATTGAAGTTAAACGAACAACTTGACGAAAAATTGGGGACTCCAAAAGTGTACATTCTTGATAAAAAGCGAAATCTTCGAGGACGCAAATTGGTCAAAAACAATAAAGAAGGGTACAACACTTTTCATCCTGCCGAGCTCAGCAATGAAATGTTAGATGATTTTAAAGTCATCCTGTATGAATATCGTGCCGCGCTAAAGAAAAACAACAACGCGACGAGAAAAATCTAAAGCTATAGTATATGTTTAAAAATAAATCTTACATCGGGATTTCGTTTATAATTTTAGTTTTCGGAATTTATGCGATTCCAAAAATTGTTGAACGAATCAAAAATGATAAAGTGGTTCAAGGCGATCGCTTGGATAGCGTTAGGCCGGCAGTAATTGAGGGTGAAAAGCTCACTAAAATAGGTCCTGCGCCACAATTTGAATTAATTAATCAAGACAACAAGAAAATAACAAATGAAACATACAAAGGAAAGGTTTATGTTTTAGAATTTTTCTTTTCTACTTGTCCCACCATTTGTCCTAAGATGAATGAAAGTATGTTGCTGATTGAAAAAAAATTTTTCGGAAATCCTAATTTCGGAATCGTATCCATAACTATAGATCCGGAGCACGATACTGCAGAGGTCTTGAAGGAGCACGCTGAATTTTTAGGTGTCAAATCTTCTAATTGGAATTTTTTGACAGGAGACAAAGCCTATATTTTTAATTTGGCAAATAAAGGTTTTAATCTGTACGCTGGAGAAAACAAAAATGTAGAAGGTGGTTTTGAGCACTCCGGATTATTCGCCTTGGTTGATAAAAATGGAAATATACGATGTAGAAAAGATGATTTTGGAAATCCCATTTTATATTATGATGGTTTAGATAAAAAAGGAGTTAGAAATATTCAACAAGATATTAATATTTTATTAAAAGAATAAGATGCAAGACAAATCTTTAGAAACGAGATACAACAAGCTAATTATAGCAGTATCAATCATAATACCGGTATTCGTAGCTATTCTTTTTGGAGTAAAATTAAAAGATTTAGGGTACGATGTAGCGCCTCTTACCTTTTTGCCGCCAATTTATGCCACTACGAATGGAATTACTGCCATTCTTTTAGTAGCGGCGGTAATTGCAATAAAAAATGGCAAGAGAAAGTTGCATCAAAGTTTGATGACAGGAGCTATTGCTTTGTCTTTGGCTTTTTTAGTGATGTATGTGGCGTATCACATGACTTCTGATTCTACTAAATTTGGTGGTGAGGGACTTATTAAGTATGTTTATTTCTTCATTCTGTTTACCCATATTATATTATCAATTGCTATTATACCAATGGTTTTATTTACATACGTCAGAGCATTGGCACAAAACTTTGAAAGCCATAAAAAAATAGCTAGAATTACTTTTCCAATTTGGTTGTATGTAGCCATAACTGGAGTAATTGTTTATTTAATGATTTCCCCTTATTATGTATACTAAATTCAAAAGTCAGCTTTCAAAAAATAAGATCAGTACTAGCAAATGGTCTGTTGGTGTAGTAATTGTGTTTTGTACGCTTTTCTCATTCCCTGCTAATGCGCAATGTGCCATGTGCCGTGCTGCATTGACTAGTGAAGGGAATACCACAACGGCAGCGGCTGTAAATGATGGCATCGTCTACTTAATGGTGATTCCTTACCTGCTAGTAGCAGCAATTGGTTACGCGATTTATCGGATGAAAAAAAACAAATCGAGTTAGAGGACGTTTATTATCCTTGCACCATTATTATTGAAGGCCATTTACTGAGACGTCGATGGTCCCTTTTACTTTTAAAAAAGCAATAATGGCTTGGTTGGTTAATTGAATTCTTTGAAATTCAATGGCTGCCATTTTTCCGTTGATGAATACTCCGTGCATTGGAGAATAATTTTTTAAATAAGGCAGCATATTTTTTTGTCCTTCTTCAAGATTATTCTGTAGCGAATATCTACAATGTTCTTCGATTTTACGAAGTACAAATCCTTGTGCAAGCCAACTAGCGCTGCGTAGTAATTTGTTTTTGGTGTCTAAAACATATCCCATTTGATCAAAATAAATTTCTTTAGTTTGCTCGTTATATTTAGGTAAACCTGACAAGTAGACGGTTCCGTTTACAGATCCTGTTAACTCTAGCGCAATAATCATTTTTCCTGCTTTGTGCCAAATGTTGACGTTTTGTACTTGTACTTTCTTAGATCCAGAACCAAATTCCTGTCCAATAAAATTTTTAGTCATGATTTTAGAAGCTTCCTGATAGGTAGAAACAGCAATAATGTTAGCAGTTATGTCTTTTGGTATTTTAGTTACAGGTTTCAGGATGATTTTGGAAGCATTAAATTTTGATTCGGGCTCCTGTCCTATTATGGTTTCCATATTGCATTTCATCCCCATTTCTAGAATAAAATTGTCTTTTTTCAGTACAGCAGTCGTTGAATATATTTCTATGGGTACAATGCGAAGCCAGCTTTTGTACGTTTCACTCAACAAAAAAGGAACGCAAATCTTTTCTAAAGCAGCTAAAACAGTAGGCTTAAAATCCATTGATTTTGCGATAGCTGCATCGATTTTCTTTTCAATTTTCGATTTAAATAATTGTATAGCAGGCGTAATTAGATAGGTAACTGGAACATTTTTTCCAAATACTGTCATTGTGGGACTTTCGTTCCATTCTAAGGATTGTAATTTTGTGACTGTATTCAATTTCCAGTTGGTTAAGCCTACTTCGCTAACTAAGGTGACCACACCATTAAGGTTGAACTCTCGTGTGTCATACAATTCAATTCCCATCTTTTTTGTTCCAATTCGGTATTTTATAACTGCTTTTAGCGGTAAAATGGTTTTTATTTTTTCTCCTGAATTGTCATTATGGTTTATGATGCTTATAGGTGCCAATTTCCACACTTTCATTTCAATGTTGTCGTCTTCAATGTTGTTGTCGTCATAGATCAAGCCGTTCAAGAGCGTGTTGGTTTGGTATTGAATGTCTTTTAATTTGACATTTACAGGCAAGTTGATAAAGGATGCTATGTTCTCGTATATCAAAGGTGTTGCATCATCTGGTTCAGGTTTTAATGCTTCAATTTGATTTGTCGAGGAGCAACTTACAAGCAATAGTACGGAAATTAGTAGGAGCAGGGTTAAGGATTGTTTTGGCATTTATGTTTGGTTTAAAGCAGTAAAATTAATAAAACTATTCTTTTTTAGTATTAAAGTGTAACATTTTCTCATCAACGAAGTCTTATGATTTAAAGCTTTCTAGAAAAACTCCTGATTTGCTTACAAGATTACTTTAGATATTAATAAATGTTTTTTTATAAAATTACCAGATCATGATTGAAATTAAGAACCTGCATAAATCTTATAAAATAGGAAGTTCGGAACTGCATGTTTTAAAAGGAATTAATTTTAATATTAAAGAAGGGGAGCTCGTGGCTATTATGGGTTCATCTGGTTCTGGAAAATCAACGTTATTAAACATACTCGGAATTCTTGACGAGGCTGATTCAGGGAATTATAATCTGGATGCCGTTCCGATAAAAAATTTGAATGAAACTATTGCTTCTAAATACCGAAATCAATTTCTTGGTTTTGTATTCCAATCATTTAATTTAATCAATTATAAAAGTGCTTTAGATAATGTGGCTTTGCCTTTGTATTATCAAGGGATCAAAAGAAAGGAACGAAATGAAATTGCGATGAGTTTTTTAGAAAAAGTGGGTCTCGCTTCGCATTCGCATCATTTGCCAAGTGAACTGTCAGGCGGACAAAAACAACGGGTTGCTATTGCCAGAGCACTGGCGTCTAATCCAAAAGTTTTGCTTGCTGATGAACCTACCGGAGCTTTGGACACTAAAACCTCATATGAAGTTATGGAATTAATTCAAGGGATTAACGATGAAGGAAAAACCATTTTGATAGTGACACACGAACCGGATATCGCCGCTATGTGTAAACGGAATGTGGTTTTAAAAGACGGTTTGATCATTGACGATAAACTAGTGGAACAAGTAAGAGCATCTGCTTATGTTTAATATTGAACGCTGGCAAGAAATTTTTGAGGCTATAGCCAAAAATAAACTGAGAACATTTCTCACGGGAATTTCCGTGGCTTCTGGAATTTTCATCTTGGTGATTCTTCTAGGAGTTGGCAAAGGACTTCAAAATGGGATCGAAAAACAGTTTGAACGGGATGCAGATGGTTTAATTTCAGTTTGGACTGGAACCACCACAAAAGAATTTAAAGGACTAAATCCTGGTAGACAAATTCAATTTAGAAATAGTGATTTTGATATTTCTGTTCAAAAATTTGGAGACCAACTAACGACAAAATCGGCAAATTATATTTTTTGGAGCGGCGTCATGGTTTACGGTAAAGAAACGGGGAACTACAGATACATAGGTGTGTATCCAGATTATCTTGCTGTTGAGAATGCAACCGTTATTCAAGGTCGATTTATTAATGATAATGACTTACTTAATAGCGAAAAAGTAACCGTTATTGGTCAAAAAGTGAAGCTAGATTTGTTTAAAGATAAAAATCCTATTGGCGAACAAATTGTTATTAATACAATTACCTTCAAAGTAGTGGGGGTTTTTACGGATCCTGCCGGAGAAAGAGAGGAATCTCGAGTTTATTTGCCATTAACCACCACTCAAAAAGCCTTTGGAGTAGGAGATAAAATCAGTAATTTAGATTTTACCTTAACTAAAAAAGATACTTATGAGGAAGCTTTGGCGCAGTCCACAAAATTTACCGAAGAATTAGGACAATTATTGAGGAATAAAAACACCATTGCACCGGATGATGAAAGTGCGATAGGAATAAATAATTCTGTTAAAAACGCTAAACAGTTTTATGATTTGAATCTCTATATTCGACTGTTTTTTTGGTGGGTTGGTATTTGCACAATAATAGCGGGAGTCGTAGGGGTAAGTAATATTATGCTGATTATAGTCAAGGAAAGAACTAAAGAAATTGGAATTAGAAAAGCACTTGGCGCCTCTCCGGTTTCTATCATTGGAATGATTTTGCATGAGTCTATTTTTATTACTACTATAGCCGGATTTATAGGTCTTTTGTCAAGTTTGTTATTGCTGGAATTAGTTGGGCCGCGCGTGACCAGCGATTATTTTCTAAATCCGGAAGTTGATTTCAGTATTGCATTGACCACTTTAATCTTGCTAGTGATAGCCGGTGCTTTAGCTGGATTTTTTCCTGCATACAGAGCCGCAAAAATAAAACCAATTGTAGCACTTAGAGACGAATAACTATGTTTGACAGAGATAAATGGGACGAAATTTTAGAGGCTTTGACAGCCAATACCTTCAGGACGATTCTTACTGCGTTTGGTGTTTTTTGGGGAATATTTATTTTGGTAATATTACTTGCCGCAGGAAATGGATTGGAAAATGGCGTTAAAAAAGGGTTTGATGGTATTGCAACAAATACGATGTTCATGTGGTCTCAAACGACTTCAAAACCCTATAAAGGTTTGCCTGCAACGCGCCAATTTAATTTTAAAAATAGCGATGTAGCTGCTTTAAAAGAGAACTTTCCGGATTTATTATATGTCTCACCGCGCAACCAGTTGGGAGGGTATGAAGGAGCAAATAATGTTGTAAGAGGTACAAAAACAGCTGCCTATACTATTTATGGGGATTATCCAGAGCTGATAAAGCAAGAATCAATGGACATTATAAAAGGACGTTTTGTAAACCAGCAAGATATTCTTTTGAAACGTAAAGTTGCGGTAATTGGCCAAGGCGTGATAAGCGAAATGTATGAAAAAGCAGAGGAAGTTATAGGAACTTATATCAAGGTTAACGGGGTAAATTTTATGGTAGTGGGTGTTTATAACTCAAAATCTAGGAATAATGGTGATGCTGAATCTGCTCAAAAAAACATCTTTATGCCTTTTACCACTTTTCAACAAGCGTTTAATTATGGTGATGTAGTAGGATGGATGGCGCTTACCGCTATGGACGGTGCTTCTATCACCGAATTAAAACCGGGAATATTAAATTTTATGAAATCCAGACACTCCATAAATCCAGACGATGATCGGGCAATTGGAAATTTTGACCTGTTTCAAGAATTCAGTAAAGTACAAGGGTTGTTTTTAATTTTAAGATTCATCGCTTACTTTGTAGGTACACTTGTTTTGCTTTCGGGAGTTATTGGTATTTCGAATATCATGCTGATTGTTGTAAAGGAAAGAACGAAAGAAATAGGAATCCGACGAGCATTGGGAGCAACGCCGGGGGCTATCAGGTCGCAAATTTTATCTGAAGCTATTTTCTTGACTATTATTGCAGGAATGTTTGGAATTGCATTGGCAACAGGATTATTGGCTATTGTTAATGTAGTTTTAGATTCGATGCCTAGTGAAGGGATGATGTTTGCTAATCCTAGCGTAGACTTGACCGTCGTTTTTATTGCGCTATTGATCCTAATTGGTTCTGGTTTAGTAGCAGGATTAATTCCAGCACAAACAGCCATAAACGTAAAACCTGTTGACGCTTTGAGAACTGAATAAAGAACAATCAAAAATAAATAATCGATTAAATATTAATAAACATGAAAAAAGGATTAACAGTAACCATTTTAATTACTATTGCACTAGTTTTTTTTGGTGCTTTATATTATTTGTATGCGAAAAATCAAGAATCTCCTATAGTCTTTGAGACCGATAAGGCAGAGGTGAAAACAATTGTAAAAAACACTATCGCAACAGGTAATATTGTTCCCGATGAAGAGGTCCTGATCAAGCCAAATATTTCTGGAATTATAGAAACTGTTTATATCAAAGCAGGAGAAAATATCAAAGCCGGTGATCTAATTGCTAAAATCAAGGTTGTTGCTAATGTTTCTAACTTAAGCAATTCCCAGAATCAAGTGCAAACAAGTAAAATTGCATTGGCTAATCAGGAAAAAGTATTTTTAAGACAAAAAACATTATTTGATAAAGGCGTTATTTCAGCTAATGATTTTGATGCAGCACAATTAGCCTACAAGCAAGCAAAACAAAATTACAGTGCAGCAAAGCAAGGGTATGATATTGTAAAAACGGGAACTACTGCAGGACTTGGTAATTATGCCAACACTTTGATTCGGTCAACTGTCAACGGAATGGTGCTGGATGTTCCAGTAAAAGTAGGGAATCAGGTCATTGAAAGTAATAACTTTAATGAAGGAACAACAATTGCAAGTGTCGCAGATGTAGGGCGAATGATTTTTGTAGGTAAAATTGACGAATCAGAAGTGGGTAAAATAAAAGAAAAATTGCCTATCGAAATTACAATTGGAGCTATAGAAAATAAAAAATTTGATGCAATATTGCAATATATTGCGCCAAAAGGTAAAACCGAAAATGGAGCCATTCAATTCGAGATTAAAGCATCTTTGGACAATGATGACAACACTTTTATCCGTGCTGGTTTGAGTGCAAATGCTTCAATAATTCTTGAAAAAGCAGATAAAGTTCTGGCGTTGAAAGAGTCTCTGATTCAATTTGACAAGAAAACACAAAAACCTTTTGTAGAAGTTGAAACAGGAACCCAAAAATTTACTAGAAAAGATATAGTTCTGGGTGTCAGCGATGGCATATATGTTGAGATTAAAAGTGGTATTAAAATCTCGGATAAGATTAAAGTTTGGAATCAAGGCTTACAGAGTGAAGAGGTGAAGCCGTAAATTTGTACCTAAAAAGAAAAGCAGTTTTTTAAAAAAAGTTAAATATGTGTAGTACCTTTGTTACACTTTCATCCTAATTATATGAAAAAAAATAGTTATATCAGTTTCGTTTTTATCACACTGTTTAGTTTGTCTATGCAGGCTCAATCCAAAAAATGGACACTTGAGGAGTGCGTGACGTATGCCATTCAAAACAATATTTCCATCAAGCAATCTGAATTAGATAGTAAAACAGCTCTAATTGATAAAAAAGGAGCCATTGGAAATTTTCTGCCTTCCTTGAATGCAAATGCATCACATTCCTGGAATATTGGTTTGAATCAGGATATTACAACAGGACTTTTGCAGAACCAAACGACGCAGTTTACATCGGCTGGAGCTAATGTTGGAGTTGATATTTATAAGGGGTTGCAAAATCAAAATGCACTTCGAAGAGCTAATCTTTCAATTGTAGCCGCTAAATACCAATTACTCAAAATGCAGGAGGATATTGCACTGAATGTTGCCAATGCTTTTTTACAGGTTCTTTTTAACAAAGAGAATTTAAAAGTCCAAAAGCAACAATTGGCAATCAATGAAAAACAATATACACGATCTGAAGAATTAGTTAAAGCGGGCTCCATTCCTCGTGGAGATTTATTGGATATCAAAGCTACCGTAGCATTGAACAATCAAAATGTTATTGCCGCAGATAATGCATTATTAATTTCTAAATTAAGTTTATCCCAGTTATTACAATTAAACGATTTTGAAAATTTTGATGTAGTGGACGATACTGATATTAGAGATGAAAATAATATCATGGCACAAACACCTAATGCGATCTATGATAAAGCTTTAGAGGGTAGAACAGAATTGAAAATTGCCAAAACAAATCTAGAAATTGCACAAAAAGATCTTGAAATTGCGAAAGGAGCTTTTCAACCTACTTTAAGAGGGTTTTATAACTTTAACTCAAGAGTTGCCTATAGCGACAGAATTATTGGTGTTATTCCAAATACTTTAAACCCTACTTCGACCGTTGGTTTTGTAGAAGGTACTAATCAAAATGTTTTGAGCAATAATTTCTCTCCGGTATTAGGGAATCCTCCGCCGTTTTTTGATCAATTTAGTGATAACAAAGGACAGTCTTTTGGAATACAGCTTTCAGTTCCTATTTTTAATGGATTTTCTGCAAGAAATAATGTTGAGCGTTCTAAAGTAAATTTAGAACGATTCAAGATTGCTGTTGAGCAACAAGATTTAGATTTGCAGCGAAATGTTTTTACTGCGTTTACAGATGCTAAAGGCGCACTCAATGCTTACGAATCCGCAGTTGTAGCGCTTGAAGCACGACAAGGTGCTTATGATTATGCCAAGGAAAAGTATGATGTGGGCTTAATGAATTCATTCGATTTTAACCAATCGCAAACTTTACTGACAAATGCCCAATCAGAAATTATCAGAACCAAATACGATTATATTTTTAAAATCAAAATATTAGAATTCTATTTTGGAATTCCACTTATCAAATACTAATTTATTATGTCAAAAAAAACAATTTATATCATATTAGGTGTTTCGGTAGCAGTTATTGTATTGTTAGTAACACTTTCTAAAGCTGGAATTATTGGTAATAAAGACCAAGGAACAGAAGTTGAAATAGCCCAAGTTAGTCCTTCAACTATAATTGAAACGGTATCTGCTACAGGGAAAATTCAACCAGAAATTGAAGTTAAAATTTCATCAGAGGTTTCAGGGGAAATTATCTCTTTGAATGTAAAAGAAGGACAAGCGGTTAAGAAAGGAGATTTATTGGTCAAGATAAATCCTGATTTGTACACTTCAGGATACAATCGTTCGGTTTCTAATTTGTCAGGTACAAAAGCGGCATTGAGTCAGGCAGATGCTTCTTTTAGAGAATCCAAATCAAATTATGACAGGAACAAAACATTATTTGAGAAAGGCATTATTTCAAAATCAGATTGGGATAAGGCAGTTGCTTCCTATGAAGTTGCTAAAGCATCAAAGCAGACCGCTTATTTTAATGTTCAAAGTGCTTCGGCAACTGTAAACGAGGCCAAAGATAATCTAGGGCGTACTACTATTTATGCACCCGCTGATGGAACCATTTCAGTGCTCAACGTTGAGCTGGGTGAGCGCGTTTTAGGTACGCAACAAATGACAGGAACGGAGATATTGAGAGTAGCAAACTTAAATAATATGGAAGTGGAAGTTGATGTCAATGAAAATGATATTGTAAAAATTAAAGTGGGAGATGAAGCAAATGTGGAGGTAGATGCCTATTTGAAGAAGCAGTTCAAAGGGATTGTAACCAGTATTTCTAATTCGGCCAGTTCAGCTTTGACAGCCGATCAGGTGACTAATTTCAAAGTGAAAGTAAGAATCTTGAAAGAATCCTATGAAGATTTATTAGAAGGAAAGCCAGAAACGTACTCTCCTTTCAGACCGGGAATGACAGCAACAGTTGATATTATTACCGATACAAAAACCAATATACTGACAGTGCCTATTAGTGCTGTTGTTATAAAATCAGATACGGCCGCAGTAAAAGAGATAAAAGTGGCAGATCCTAGCGAAGAACAAAAAGAGGCTGCACCCAGAAGTGATAAGAAATACGAATGTGTATTTGTAAAAGTAGGTGATAAAGCAAAGATTAGAGTGATCAAAACCGGTATTCAAGATGATGCTAATATAGAAGTTTTGACTGGTCTTAAAAAAGGAGATGTAGTTATTACAGGGCCTTACTCTACCGTTGCTAAGGAATTGAATTCAGGAGATAAGGTGATGCTGAAGACAGACAAAGAAAAGAAGAAAAAATAAAATTGTGAAGGATGATTACTAACATAAAGTGAATCATTTAAAAATAAAATAAATGTAAAGGTTTCAAAAGAAACTTGGAACCATAAAACCTTAAACGCCTTGTCTTACATTCTCAACATTGAAACCGCCACTAAAAACTGTTCAGTTGCTCTTGCAAAAGAGGGGCAAACGATTCTCTGCAAAGAAATAGCAGAAGAAGGATATTCGCATGCGGAACGACTGCACGTTTTTATTGAGGAAATTATCAAAGAAGCTGGAATTACACTTCAGGATTTATCCGCTATTGCCGTAAGCCAAGGACCAGGTTCTTATACCGGTTTGCGAATTGGAGTTTCGGCAGCAAAAGGCCTTTGTTATGCACTAGATATTCCTTTGATTGCTATTGATACGTTACAAGTTTTGGCCTCACAAGTAACGGTTTCTAGCGGATTGATTATTCCAATGATTGATGCCCGAAGAATGGAAGTGTATAGTGCTGTTTTTAATCCCAATTTAGAAAAAAAACGAGAAGTTTGTGCCGAAATTATAACGGAAAATTCATTTGAGGAAGTACAAGAAACAGTCTATTTTGTTGGGGATTGTGCCGAAAAATGCAAGTCGGTTTTGACTAAAAAAAACCACAATTTCTTAGAGCATGTCAAATATCCTTCTGCAAAGGAAATGAGTATGCTAAGTTACCATAAGCTCAAAACAAGCGATACTGTTGATGTCGCTTATTTTGAGCCTTATTATCTTAAAGATTTTATGATCACTACCCCAAAAAAACTAGCTTAACTTTTTTAGTAGCTATTTTGTAAAATTAACTTGTTGGAATGAGCACTTATAATGTTTAGATCTCTCCTTGTGATACTCCTTTTTGAGAAAGAGATTGAAGGCTGCTTTATAGAACCTTAATTTCTTTGTTCTTATTTTTCAGTACCATCATTATTCTTTTTTGACGATTCTTTTACATACGGTTGGATAACAATTCCGGCAGAATCAAAGGCTTGTTTGCAGTTTTCTAATGTGTCGGCATAAACGCCCCAAAAATCTTCGTTTTTAGCCCAAGGTCTGACTGCTAGTTGTATGGCGCTATCTGTGAGGTTTTTTACTGATACTTCAGCAGCTGGTGTTGTGAGGACTTTTGGATTACTCTTTAAAACGGCCGTGATCATTTCTCGGGCTTTTTTAATATCAGTATCATAAGAAATAGCAATTGTCAAATCAGCTCTTCGGATCATTTCTAAAGAATAATTAATGATATTTCCATTTGATAAAGATCCGTTGGGTATAAAAATAGTTTGATTGTTGGCAGTAATTAATTTTGTTACAAATATTTGTATTTCGTTAACAGTTCCAATAACTCCTTGTGCTTCTATCGTATGGCCAACTTTGAATGGTTTAAAGAGAATAATCAGCATGCCGCCTGCAAAATTAGAGAGTGATCCTTGTAGCGATAGGCCAACGGCGAGTCCCATTGCACCAAGAATAGCCACAAAAGAAGAGGTTTCAATTCCTAATTTTGAGATGAATGATACAAACAAGATGATTCGCAAGACCCAAAGTAAGATGTCTGCCAAGAATTTTGTCAATGTAGGGTCTAAATTCCTTTTTACCATTATTCTTCTGATAAATCTATTGATCAGGCGGATGATGTAAAGTCCTGTAAATAGTATGACAAAAGCAGAAATTAATTTTGGAGAATAATCAAGTAATACTTTTAGAAAAGTGTTGGCATAACTCGAAAGTTGATCTGGATCTAAAATCATTTTTTATAATAAAAAACCTTCTCATAAGGAGAAGGTTACGTTAGAATGGCTAAAATACAAATAATTTATTTTTTAATAAATTAATCGGCGTCTTCTTCTATTTTATTTAGGTTTTCTTTTGCAATTTTTTGAATTTCTTCGTTATTATCTTCAAAGGAACCTACTTGTTTCTGATCAATGTCTATCATCTCAGAAGAGTTTGCTTTTAGTTCATTTGCCGTTTCTTCTAATTTTTCAGCAGTTTCCTCGGTTTTATCTTTCAGTGTTTCAATAATTTCAGCAGCTGTGTCCTTTACCTCGGAGGCTGTGTTTTCTATTTTGGCAGCCGTGACGTCCGTTTTATATTTTAGTGTTTCAACAACTTCGCTAGCTGTGTCTTTTATTTTCTCATGCGGAACATCCATCTTATCTTGCATTACGTCAACAACTTCAGACACGGTTGTTTTTGCTTGATTCACTAAATCATTAGTTTTGTCAGTAGTTGTATCAGCTTTTTCTTTTACGGTTTCAACAATTGTAGCAGGAATTATTTTTTTTTCAAGTGCTAAATCTGTTGTTTTGTCTGCCATTTCGTCCTTCTTTTCTTTTATACTGTCCATTAAGTTCCCCAGAGCATCTCCTGCTTTTGAGGAGTAGTTTTGTACTGCTTCTTTAGTCTGGCCAGCAATATTCTCCACTTTCTCTATAATTGGTTCAGCTGTTTCTTTGGCTTTTTCAAAAGTGTCTTCGGCTAAAATCTCTGCTTTTTCAAGGTAAGGTGTGGTGCTTTCTTTGGCTTTTTCAAAAGTTTCCGTTGCAAAAGTTTCTGCTTTTTCCAGATACGGTGCAGCAGTTTCTTTGGCTTGTTCAAAACCAGTTTCTGCTTTGGCCGCTAATTCACTGGTAGTTTCTTTGGCTGAGCCAAATAATTTTTTAAAAAATGATACTAGTCCCATGGTGTTTTATTTGATTTGTCTCACAATAATACTCATTTTTTTCTAAGATCGCTTTAATAAATCATTAATAATTTGTTGATAATCATTATTTTACAATAAAAAAACTTTATTTAGTAACTAGTTAGCCAGCTTTCTTGATGAGGAAAGCTAGAATCTAAAATAGAAATTTTACTAGTTTTGGTGTTTTAGTCAGAACCAAATAATGAAAACTATCTTTTTTATTTTGTTGCAAGAAGCTGCAGTCAGTGATTTTAAATCTACTAATTCTAAGATTTAAATTAACTAATTCAAGACTAAATTTATCAAATTGGAGAATGTTTGATGACGAGTGCTGTTAAAATGAACAGGTTTTTAGTTTTTCTGTAAATTTCTTTGCAGCAGTAATTATTACGGAATTGCTCAATAGATGTAGCTGTTGCTATTGCAGGATTGATATTTAAATTATGATGTCATTAGTTTCGCAATTACTGCTTTTGTCGTTTATTGAAAAGCGATACACTGCTTTGCAAACCAATAATAGATGCCGGAATTAGTGTACAATGACGTGCTTTTCTTTTGTTTGGTGGTTGTCATTATTTTGAATTTGAAGTTTTTTAATGTGGTTGCGTGTTTTAATACGATTAAAGATGGATTTAAAGGTCATTTATTCTTGAAAATTGTTTTTAGCCCTGGTAGTAGTGGAAATCCTTTTCCTTTTTTCTTTAAAAGGAAAAGATTGCAACGAATAACGGGAAATAGCTCCAAAAAAAAAGCGTTTCTAGTGAAACGCCTTAATTCTATTACACTCCTTCTTTACTCGAGTTCGAATGTTAATTTGAGATTTACTCGAAATTCTGTTATGGAGCCATCACTGACTTTGGCACTTTGCTCATGAACGTAAACGGAGCGGATGTGCTTGATAGATTGAGAAGCTTTAGCTACTCCTTTTCTCGTGGCATCTTCCCAACTTATTTCTGAACTGCACAGTATTTCAATTACTTTTAATGTTGACATGATTTCTAGGTGTTAAGTTAAGTATTAAATATACCACATTATTTTAAAATTTCATTCTTAAAACGTGTCTTTTTTAAACTTAAACAATTGAAAATCATTGTTTTGAGATTAAGCGTTTATAGCTTCTACTTTGATGCTTTCATCATTTAGCATGCTTTTTAGCATATTTTCAATACCACTTTTTAGTGTAAATGTTGATGATGGGCAACCACTACAAGCACCTTGTAAAACCACTTTCACGGTTTTATCAGTTTCATTGTACGACTCAAAAGCTATATTTCCGCCATCAGCTTGCACTGCAGGTTTTACATATTCTTCTAATATATTGATGATTTGTTGTGATGTGATATCCAGCGTATCAAATTCCTTTACCTTTGTTTTTTCTTCTGCAGCTACCGTGGCGATGAAATTTTCATCTAAGACTGTTCCTCCATTTTCTATGTATTGTTTGATAAAACTTCTTAATTCCAGTGTTATTTCCTGCCATTCATTGATTTCATATTTAGTTACAGAAATGTAATTTTCATCAATAAAAATTTCTTTTACATACGGAAATTTGAATAGCTCCTTTGCCAATGGAGAAGCTCCTGTTTGATCAATGTTTTTGAATTCGATAGCATTTTTTGTTAGCATTTTGCTTACTACAAACTTCAAAGCTGATGGATTGGGTGTGGTCTCTCCGTAAACAGTTACCGGTTGTTTCTTAGACTTGTTTTCTTCAATGGTGATTATTGTTCCGCCGTCTGCAACAAATTTTTCTATTTGTTCTGCTACCGCATCTTTGACATCATCCCATTCTACAATATTATATTTTTCAATAGCAATGAAATTTCCTGATATATAAATCGTTTTCACGAAAGGAAGGTAGAACAATTGTTGTGCTAATGGAGATGTTTTGGCTTCATCTATATTCTTAAATTCAAAACTTTCATTTTCTGTGATGAAATCTTGAAATTCAAACTTTAATATCGTTGGGTTTTGTGTCTCTTTTATGGTGATTTTGCTCATGACTTTTCAGTTTTTTACAAATTTACTAAAGTTATTTTGTACGAATAACTATATTTGATTTTTTAATGAATAAATTAACTTTAATTTACTTATTTGACTTGGCTTGTGCCTTTTTTTTATAAATTTATATTGTTTTTGGATTGTATTCATTTTACTAAAAAGTATTTAAATGTATTATAAAATTAGATTTCTAGCCATTCTTTTTTTTATCTGTCATAATTCCTTTTCACAGGAAGGAATTCCAGTGTATTCAGATTACCTCTCAGATAATTATTATTTGATTCATCCTTCAATGGCTGGAGCTGCAAATTGTGCCAAAATTAGGTTAACGGGTCGCAAGCAATGGTTTAGTCAAAATGATGCTCCCGAATTGCAAACCATAAGCTTTAACGGTAAAGTGGGCGAAAAAGCTGGTGCTGGGGTTATTCTATTCAATGATAAAAACGGATACCATTCTCAAAAAGGTATAAAACTGACTTATGCGTATCACCTTATGTTTTCTCGAGATGAACTTGATTTAAATCAATTGTCTTTCGGGATTAGTGGTGGTTTGATACAGAGTCAATTAGATGAAACTGAATTTCTTCAATCAGGTGATTTTGATCCAATTATTGATGGGACCGTAGTTCAAAAAGATTCCTACTTCAATGTTGATATAGGGGCTTCCTATAACTTTTTAGATTTTTATGCGCATGCAACCGTAAAAAATGCAATTGAAACACGTAGAGAAATTTATACAGAATATGAAAGTGATAATTTAAGGAAATACCTGTTCAGCGCCGGTTATGTTTTTGGTGATTCAGATAAAATATTATGGGAACCATCTGTTTTGTTTCAAATGGTGGATAAAACCAAAGAGAAATCAATAGATATTAATTTGAAGGCCTACAAGAATTTAGATTTCGGAAAAGTGTGGGGTGGATTGTCTTATCGAAGAAGTTTTGATGGAGCTGAATACTTGGATGGCAATACAGTTGCCAAACAAAAATTACAATATATCACACCAATAGTGGGTGTAAATTTTGATCAATTTATGGTGGCTTACACTTATTCTCAGTTGACTGGAGCAGTGAAATTTGATAATGGAGGATACCACCAAATTACACTTGGAATTGATCTTTTCTGCAAGCCTGTTAAATACGATTGTGATTGTCCCGCAATTAACTAATTATTTTTTTTATGCTTATTAAATCTGTAAACGGTAAATCACCGTTAATTCCCGAGGATTGTTACGTTGCTGAAAATGCGACAATTGTTGGAGATGTCTCTTTTGGCGCTAATTGTAGCGTTTGGTTCAATGCTGTTATTAGAGGTGATGTTAATTTTATTAAAATTGGAAACAAAGTCAATGTTCAGGATGGCGCGATCATACATTGTACATACAAAAAACACGCTACGATTATTGGTAATAACGTGTCTATTGGTCATAATGCAATAATTCACGGCTGCACAATTCATGATAATGTGCTTATAGGTATGGGGGCAATTGTGATGGATAACTGTGTTGTTGAAAGTAACTCGATAGTTGCCGCTGGAGCTGTTGTTACTCAAAACACAGTTGTAAACTCAGGGACAATTTGGGCTGGTGTTCCAGCCAAAAAATTAAAAGAGATTGATCAATCTAATTTTGCAGGCGAAATCGATCGTATTTCTAATAATTACGTCATGTATTCCAGTTGGTTTAAAGAGGAAGAATAGAGGTGACTATTTTAGAATTCTTTTTCTTCAACCATAAATTCAACTCCTAAAAATTCCTTTAAAACTTTTGGATTTGTATTGGTATAAAAAATCGGCTGATTGTCCTCCGCTTCGGAAAAACCTACCTTTTCTCGTAATATGTTTTGTGTTTGTTTGGCAACAGCTTCCCCGGAATCTATAATTTGAATGTGCGCTGGTAATATCTTTTTGATCTGCGGAATCAGATATGGAAAATGACTGCATCCTAGCACTAAATAATCAATATTGGCCTGTATCATTGGATCTAGATAAGAGTGGAGCAGGTGGGTCATTTCAGGTGAGTTGATAGCCCCATTTTCAATCAATTGAACCAATCCATGTCCTACTTGTTCAATTATTTTTACGTCTTTGTATTTTGCAGCATTTATATGAAAGAGCTCGCTGTTTAATGTGCCTTGCGTTGCTAGGATTCCTATAATTTGTGTTTTTGAATTCGTTACCGCCGGTTTTATTGCGGGTTCTATTCCTATAAATGGAATGTCGTATTTAGCACGTAGCTCTTGAATGGCATTTGTGGTGGCAGTATTGCAGGCAACAACAATTAATTTGCAATTCATTTTAAGTAGAAACTCTATGTTTTTAATACTCAAGGCAATAATTTCTTCCTTTGTTTTTTGTCCATAAGGAGCATTTTTGCTATCTGCAAGGTATATGGTTTTCTCTTTTGGAAGTAGTGCGTGGATCTCTTTCCAAATAGAGGTTCCGCCTATCCCTGAATCAAATATTCCTATAGGTTGATTGTTACTTTTCATATAAACAAAGTTACATGCTACGATTTAAAATTCCTATGATTTGGGTTAAACAAAAAACTGCTCCAGCCTAATAAAAGGGGAGCAGTTTTTTTTAAGAAATTTGGTTCTTTTAGAAACCTAAATCTTTTTTTACATCCATAGTCAAGTTTGGACCATCAGCAAGTAAAAGAGTAGAGCCATCTAAGACATATTGGTATCCTTTTGCTTTACCTACTTTTTGGATAGAAGCTCTCACTTTTTCCATTAATGGTTTTACGATATCAGATTCTTTTTGTTGCAATTCTTTTTGAGCATTGTCTCTGTAATCAACAATTCTTTTTTGCATGTCCTGAACTTCTTTTGAACGTTCTGTGTTGATAACTTCAGTAACTGTTGCTGCTTCTGCCTCGTATTTTTTTAATTTCCCTTGGTATTCATCTACCATTTTTTTGTATTCTGTGTCATACGTTGTACTCAATTTATCTAATTGTTTTTGAGCATCTAACATTGCAGGCATTTTTGTCATAATTTCACTAACATCAACATGAGCTGTTTTAGTTTGTGCATTCATTGTTTGATTCGCTCCTAATATAAAAAGAGCAGCAATTAATAGAGTTTTGATTTGTTTCATCGTTTTTAAAATATTTAGTAATTAATTATTGTTTGTATTTTCTTTTAATTTTTCTTCTCTCGCTTTTTTAAGAGCTTCTCGATCTTCTAGTATTTTTTTTCTTCTTTCTTCTAAAACTTTTTTGCGGTCTTCAATGACTTTTCTACGTTCTTCTAAAGTTTTTGCTCTGGCATCAGCTTGTTTTTGTTTTGCTACTTCAACAGCTTCTTTCGCTAAGTCTTTGTTTAGATCTTGTACGGATTGTGTTGTTGTAGTATCATTTGCTGTAGCATTTGCAGAAACCGTGCCATTTTTTTTAGCTGCTCTGTCAGCTATAATTTGTTTTCTTTTATCATCAAATTCTTTTTTCCTTTGCTCTTGAAGCACTTTCCTATCTTCTATTACTTTATCTCTGGCTGCTTTTCTTTCATCTAAAATTTTTTGTCTTTCAGCTAAAGCAGGATTTGAATCTAGCGCGTCTTCCTTTTTTTCTCTGGCCTCTTCAATTTGCAGTTGTTTTTTGGTCAGTTGTTCTCTTTTTTCTACTCGGTTTAAAACACGCAACACTTGCTCGCTGACATCAAATCTTTTCGCAGCAAATAACATGGTTAGGTCCGAGGCTTTGTCAAATATGAAGTCATATTTTTGCGTTTCAGCAATATCTTGAACAGCAGTAAAAATTTGATCTTGAATAGGCTTTACCAGAATAGACTTTTGGTTAATCAAATCGCCGTTAGGTCCAAATCTTTTTTGCTGATACTCTAAATTTTCATTTTCAAGAAAACTAATTTCTGTTTCTCTTTCACTAATAAGTTCTTTAGTCAATAAAGCTTTTTCTGCTTTTAATGCATCTTTCAGTTTATTGATTTCAATTTTTTTAGTTTCAATTTCTAGTTTCCATTTTTGAGTTTTTTGCTCTAATTGAACTTGTGCTTCGGTATAATTTGGAACATTTTGTAAAATGTATTCCATATCAATATAGCCCAATTTAGTCCCTCTAGTTTGCGCATGTATCGTATGTGCAACTGCTAAAATTAAAAATAGATATAAAAATTGTTTTCTCATGTGTTACCTTATTAGAAAATCTTAAATCAATTTTTTTAGAATTGTTGTCCAATGATAAAATGGGTTTCCCAACCGTTAGCTTTCGCTTGGCCCGGTAATGCATCAAATCCATGTCCGAAATCAATTCCTAACAAACCAAATGCTGGCATGAACACGCGTAATCCAACCCCTGCGGAACGACTTAAAGCAAAAGGATTATAGCTCTTGAAATCGCTAAAAGAAGAACCTGCTTCCATGAATGCCAAGGCATAAATTGATGCGGATGATTTTAATGTTATCGGATAACGCAGCTCCATGGAGAATTTGTTAAAAACCGTAGCTCCAATTTGATCTCCTGTGCTATTTACAGGTGTCAAAGAGTTATTAGGATATCCTCTTAGCTGAATGGTTTCTCTACCATCCATAGAAAAGTTAGCCAGTCCGTCACCACCAAGATAAAATCGTTCAAACGGAACGGAACCTCTATCTTGATTGTATGCCCCAAGAAAACCAAATTCAGTTAATGTTCTAAGCACTAATTTGCCATAAATTTTAGTGTACCAGTCTGCTTTGAATTTTATTTTATAATATTCTAACCATTTAAAACGCTCCTGATCTACTTTACTAATATTTGTTGCCGCTAGATTAAAATCAGTCACCTTGTTTCCGTTAGTGTCAATGTAATCTCCAATTTGAACAATATTCCCATTGGCATCTGGAACATTTTGTCGGTCTACTGTGTTTTTTAATTTGAATTCTTCTTTATCGCCCAGTGTAGCATAGTCGATCCCATTTAGTAATGAGTATGGAGGTGTGAATTTTGCAGTTAAACTAAATTCAGAACCATACGTTGGAAATATAGGATTGAATCCTTTGTTAGTATGGGTTAATCCTATCGTGTAAGCTAAATTTCTAGATGACCCGTCTCCAAAAGTAAATAATCCAGTATTGTAATTATTTAAATCGTAATGTTGGTAACTTACGGATTGAGATAAATAGGTGTTGTCATCCGGCACCGTTAATCTTTTTGATAAACCAACAGATAGTGTGATGATATTAAAACTCTTACTTCTATCAGCTCTTTGTGTTATAAAATTATTTAAAAATTGTTTGCTATATGATAAGGATGTACTGAAGGATACAGGTTTTTTACCTCCAAACCAAGGCTCAGAAAACGAGACGCTGTACGTTTGAAAAAAGGTACTGGCTTGTAAACGTAAGGATACTTTTTGACCATCTCCCATGGGAAGCGGTTTATACGCGTCTTTGTTAAGTAAGTTTCTGGCTGAAAAGTTATTAAAAGAAAGTCCTAATGTACCAATGAAACCACCGCCACCGTAACCTCCTTGAAGTTCGATTTGACTGGATCCTTTTTCTGTCAGATTGTATTCAATATCCACAGTTCCGGCTCCTGAATCGACATTCTTGAACTTTGGATCGATGGTTTCCGGATCAAAAAATCCTAATTGACCAATTTCTCTGATGGTTCGTACTAGTTCTTCTTTACTGTATTTTTCTCCTGGTTTTGTTCTTAATTCACGGTAAATAACACGGTCATTCGTTTTGTCATTTCCTACAACTGTAATTTTATTAAAATAAGCAATTGGCCCCTCTGTGATTCTGATTTCAAAGTCAATCGTGTCATTCGCAGTTCTTACTTCAACGGCATTGATATTAGAAAATAAATAACCATTGTTTTGGTATAAATTAGTAATGTCTTCGCCATCTGGTTTTGATTTATCAGCGATTCTTTTTTCTAGAAGTACTCCGTTATATGTTTCGCCTTTTTTTACTCCTAAAATTCGGCTAAGACCTTGATCTGTGTATACTGTATTTCCTAAAAACTTTATGTCACCAAAAAAGTATTTATTTCCTTCTTCAACATTTATTTTAATCATTAAGGCTTCTTTGTCCTTATTATAGGTAACAGAATCCGAAATTATTCTGGCATCTCGGTATCCTTTTTCTTTGTAGGAAGCGATGACGTTTTCTAAATCCGATTTGTATTTGGCTTTTATGAATTTAGATGCCTTTAAAACACGTAGGAAATTTTTTTGTTTCGTATCCTTCATCGCTTTGCGCAATGCTTTATCGGATATTTCCTTGTTTCCTACAAAATCAATTTTTTGTATTTTAACCTTGCTTCCTTTATCTACATTGACAATCATATTAACCTGATTTATCGTTGCAGTGTCCTTGACGGTATTTATGTTTACCTTGGTGTTGTAATAACCATCTTTCTTGTATTTATTTTCAATATAGTTTTTGGTGGTTGTAATTAAGTTTTCGTTGACTACTTTACCTTTATTAAGGCTATTATCTTTAATTAAACCATCTATTTTTGATTTTTTGACACCTACAAATTTGACATCACTTAATTTGGGTAATTCGACTATTCTTAAATCAAGATAAATACTGTCGTTTTCTATTCTATTGATATAAAAAGAGATTTCGTCAAATAAACCCAATTTTCCCAGTTTTTTGATCGCACTGCTTATTTGTTCTCCGGGAATAGTTATTGGTTGTCCTTTTTGCAGACCAGCGAAAGTCACTACAGTTTGCGTGTTGAAAGTGATATCGCCAACAACTGCTACATCTCCTAAGATGTATTTTTTTCCTTGATCAAAAGGAACTCTTTCTTGAGCTTTAACTTGTGTAAAACTTCCAAAAATTAAAACGGTAAGGGCTATTTTTATGCTTTTATTTAACACTAAATATTTATTTAATTTGTTCACTTGTTTTTCCAAATCTACGTTCTCTTTTTTGATAACTAATGATAGCCTCATATAAATCTTGTTCTTTAAAGTCTGGCCACAATATATCAGTAAAATATAATTCAGCATACGCTATCTGCCACAACAAAAAGTTGCTTATTCGATGCTCCCCACTGGTTCGTATTACTAGATCTACATCTGGTAAATTTTGCGTGTAAAGATGCTCATTAATAATGGAATCGTCAATAGTGTCTATTGAAATTATATTATTTTTAACTTTACTGCAAATATTTTTTACAGCACTTACAATTTCCTCGCGAGAACTATAGCTTAACGCAAGTGTTAGTGTCATTTGCGTATTGTCTTTAGTTTTATTGATTACGTCGAGAAGTTCTTTTTGTGCTGATTTCGGCAATTTATCTAAATTGCCTATGGCATTCAATTTGATATTATTTTCCTGCAGGGTTTTCAATTCTTTTTTCAAAGAGTTGATAAGTACTCTCATTAAGGTTTCTACCTCTAGTTTAGGTCTGTTCCAGTTTTCGGTAGAAAAGGCATATAAGGTGAGAAAATCGATTCCTAATTTGGCACTAGCTTCAATTATTTTTTTTACTGATTTTGTCCCGCTTTCATGACCTAAAGCACGCAGTAAGCCTTTTTGTTTGGCCCAACGACCATTGCCATCCATAATGATAGCTAAATGTTTCGGTAAGTTAGTTGCGTCGATTTTTTCTAGTAAATTCATTTTTTTATTCTACACAATAGCAGGGTTTGTTCCCAAAGGTATACGTTAGCGTAACTCCTGTAAAAACATACCAGTCATTGTTGTTTATATTTCCAAAATTCTCATTGTAACTTCCATCTATATTATCGGTCAGTGTGTATCTAGCTCCCGTTTCTAATGCCAATATTAAGCTGGGTGACAAAGTCGATTTAACGCCTAAAATCATTGGGATTGCTATTGATTTTCTTCTTTCCGTTCTGCCTTCAGCGGTAAAGCCTGTTTGTGTGTCTGTTAATTTGTAACTGCTCAGGAAATAGCTGATTCCTGAAAACACATAAGGTGTGATTTTAGTCCGCGCTTCGTGAAGGTTAAAATCAAAAAAGTTGAATTCAAGTCCTAAAGAAACTTCTTTAAGTTTGTCTTCAAATCGAAAACCTCTTTGGTTTCTGCTGGCTTCTTTTGAATCTAAATCATTTGAACTTATCGTTGACTGCATGTATGAGAAACGATAAGCATGTCTTGGGCTTTTATTCCATTTGTATAATAAACCAAAGGCAGGTTCATTTGGCGCAAGGTAAGTCGTAGGACCCACGTCGCCCACAAAATTACTTCCACCTGCAAAAACACCAATTTCATGGATCTGAGCGTAGGAGTTCATAAATGGAAAAAAACAAAACAATAAATAGAAAATCTTATTCATTCAATCAAAAATTGCGTGCAAATATAATAATTATCAATACGATTCAATACTCATTCAGTTAAATGTGTGTTTTTTTGATTAATTGTCAAGTAAATGACACAAAGTGAGTATTTTATTTATCTAAACGGAAAAAAAACACAGAATCGTATATAATTTATTAAAATGATTTAATTGCGCTTGTCTTGGCCCCAAAGTAATTTGCTTCTGAGGGTTTTCAAAAAAGTTTCTTCTGGTATTTCTACCATATTGATGTGAAAAGGGGTTTTTTTTAGGGTCAGGATTGAGTCGTTTTTTACAGAGGTTACTCGAGAATCTAAGGAAACTAAATAATTTTCCTCTCTTCCGGAAACTTTAAGCCGAATTTCAGTTTCGTCTGGCACAACAAGAGGTCTTGCCGTAAGATTGTGAGGCGCAATAGGAGTGATGACGAAGCTTTTTACATCAGGAGTCAAAATTGGTCCGCCACAACTCAATGAATAACCGGTGGAGCCCGTTGGAGTCGATATAATTAATCCATCTGCCCAGTATGAATTCAAAAATTCATCATTCAGGTATGTATCTATCGTAATCATTGATGTGGTGTCTTTTCTGCTGACCGTGATTTCATTCATGGCAAAATCCATTTTTTGGATAGATTCATTTGGGGGAGTGCAGGTTACGCTTAGCAATGCTCTTTTAGAGATGGTATATTTTTTATCAATGACAAACTGCATGAATGTTGCTATATTTTCTTTTTGTACTGTTGCAAGAAAACCCAGCCTTCCTGCATTTATTCCTAGTATAGGAACTCCGGAATCCCGCACTAAAGTGGCTGCTCTTAAAATGGTTCCGTCCCCGCCAATACTGATGAGCATGTCAAAACTAGAGTCAAGTTCAGAATGGGATGTGAATGTTTTGTATTTTTTTTCTACAATTTTTCGTTCATTAAGCATCTGCAAAAAATGAGATTCGATAATCATCTCAACATTATTCTTGTTAAAAAAAACAAAGATGTCATTAATTATGGGCTCTGTACTGTTTTGATAATATTGGCCGTAGATAGCTACTTTCATTTTTAGTTGAATCATTTAATCGTTGATATGCTTTTTTGAGAACTAGAAGGATTTTAACTACTATTGTTTAGGTGAAAGGAAACCTATATATTAAGGTACTTATCTAAATAGTCAGAACGTTCTCTTAAATTATTGATATAATTGTCTTCTTGATGCTCTGATATAATTTGATAATCATATCTCCTAAAGGTTTGTATTATTTCGTTCATTGCACCTAAAGATATTTTTAAGGTAATTTCAACGCTTTCAACATCTAATTCTGATACGAATAATCCTAACAGTTTGCCATTGTTACTTTCAACAATTTGGGTAATTTGACTCATTGAATAATCTAAAACTGCTTTTTTTACAACGATGATACCTCCAGGTTCTTTTAGAAAAGGGGTTTCATGAAAAAATTTCATGATGTCTTCAATTTGATAGTACCCAACATAAGTGTTGTTGTCGTCTAAAACAGGAACCAAGTTAGTTTGATTTTTAGCAAAAACTTCCAGGACATCAAGCCATATTGTATTGGTTCTGGTATAAAAACCTTCGAGTGCAAACCTAAAATCAGCTACTTTTTTAGTTTTATCAAAAGTTTCTATGTCTTCGGATGCCAGACTGCCAATGTATACGCCTTCTTCTAGTATTGGAAAATGCGAAAAGTGAATGTCACGAAATAGTTCTTGAACAACCATTATAGAATCTTGGCTGTCAATAGCTTTGTAATCATTAGTTATATAGTCTGTAATTCCTATCATAGATCAGTCGAAAATATTTCATGCAAAATAATCAAAAATAAGCAAAAACTCCTAAGTTTTACTTTGTATTTTTGCTGCAGCAAATAGTACTATCGCAACAAAAAAGTATTTCAATGACAAAATTAAGTGTAAACATCAATAAAATAGCTACTTTACGAAACGCTCGTGGAGGAAATGCTCCAGATTTATTAAAAGTGGCTGCCGATATTCAAAAGTTCGGAGCCCAAGGAATAACCATACACCCTCGTCCAGACGAGCGGCACATTCGCTATCAAGATGCACGGGATTTAAAAACCGTCGTTTATACCGAATATAATATTGAAGGAAATCCAGAGAAAACATTCGTAGATCTTGTTCTTGAAATAAAACCCACTCAGGTAACGCTAGTCCCTGATGCCATTGATGCGATAACTTCTAATGCAGGATGGGATACCGTAAAACAGCAAGCGTATTTAACTGAAATCGTTCAGGAATTTCAGCGAAACGGAATCAGAACTTCCATTTTTGTGGATCCGGTACTCAAAATGATTGAAGGCGCAAAAAAAATTGGAACTGAAAGAATCGAGTTATATACTGAGGCATTTGCACATCAATACGGTTTAGGGAATCAAGATGCAATAAAGCCATACCTGGAATCAGCCATTTTAGCTAATGAACTTGGATTAGGAATCAATGCAGGTCATGATTTGAGTTTGGATAACATTCAGTTTTTTAAACAAAATATCCCAGGATTACTTGAAGTATCTATTGGTCACGCGCTAATTTCTGAAGCTATATATTTAGGCTTAGACAATGTGGTGAATATGTATTTGCAAAAATTAAAATAGTTATCAAAAAGGATTCATGAATCTGGATGGCAGTAGTTGAATCTGCAATCTAAAATCATTAATCTGCAATCTAAAATCAAATGTTATACTCAAAAATCGAAGGATCCGGGAAACCGCTTTTAATTCTTCACGGATTTCTTGGAATGTCAGATAATTGGAAATCAATTGGAACCCAGTTTGCAGCTAATTTCCAAGTTCATCTCCTAGATTTACGCAA
Organism: Flavobacterium sp. W20_MBD1_R3; assembly: GCF_052119725.1. NCBI lineage: Bacteria > Pseudomonadati > Bacteroidota > Flavobacteriia > Flavobacteriales > Flavobacteriaceae > Flavobacterium > Flavobacterium sp. W20_MBD1_R3. Next base: position 152,010 of record NZ_JBGQOR010000002.1, on the reverse strand, counting down.
TCACGGGCGCAGCTTACACTCAGATAAATTCAGCTATGAAATTATGGTTCAGGATGTGGTTGCTTATTGCCAATTTCATAATCTAGAAAAAATCAATATTATTGGGCATTCTATGGGTGGTAAAACCGCTATGCTTCTGGCAACCATGCATCCGGAATTAGTAGATAAATTAATTGTAGCTGACATTGGACCAAAATTTTATCCACAACATCATCAGGATATTTTAGCAGGATTGAATGCTATTGATTTTTCGAAGAAACCAAGTCGGGGTGAGGTTGAAGAAATTCTAGAAAAGTTTGTTACTGATTTTGGAACCAGACAATTTTTGATGAAAAATTTATTTTGGCAAGAGCCTGGACAACTTGCATTCCGTTTTAATTTAGCTGTTTTTAATACAAAAATGGATGAAATAGGAATCCCGTTACCTGAGAATTCCATTTTCAATAAGCCAACATTGTTCATTCGTGGCGGGAATTCTAAATATATTTTAGACAGCGATTTTGAAAATATAAAACAGCACTTTCCGAATTCCAATATTGAAACGATACCTAATGCAGGACATTGGCTTCATGCTGAAAATCCAGCTGATTTTTATGAAAAAGTTACTTCTTTTGTGAAATAAAGGAGTTGGTTTTAAATTTTTACTACATTTATTGCAATTTTAAAATTGAGACTTATGAATTTACTCATCAAAATCCTTATCACGTCAGGCCTAGTCCTGCTTATCTCGAACTTTATGCCAGGTGTTCGTGTAGATGGTTTTGCGACTGCTTTGATTGTGGCGGTCGTTCTAGGATTGCTAAATATTTTTATCAAGCCCATCTTGGTAATACTAACTCTTCCGGTAACAATTCTAACTTTAGGCTTGTTTTTATTAGTCATTAATGCGGTTATTATTTTGCTGTGCTCAAAAATGGTGGACGGCTTTAGGGTTGATACGTTTTGGACTGCTTTGTTTTTTAGTGTTATTTTGTCCGTGTTACAGTCTGTAATGAACGGAATATTAGGGGACGGAAAATAGAGAATTGTTTTTAACATGTATTTGTGAATGAATAAATTTACAGTATTTGTTAATTTTATATCTTTGTACCTATTAAAAAGGTAAAAAATGTCAAAAAAGTTTTACATACTGCTATTAGTTTTGCTTGGTTTCTTGATGACGCCAAGTGTAGCTTTTGCATGTGGAACTAAAACTGAGAAATCTTGCTGCGACAAAAAAGCTTCTAAGACAGGTCAGAAAGACTGTTGTAAAAAAGAAAAAAAATCAAATGAAAGTTCACACGATGGCTGCAATGGTGCTTGCAAGAATATCTCTTGTGGTAGTTCAGTGATGCATTTGGGCTTAACCGCAGTTTTTAATGCGGAATTAAACAAGCAAATTTTTGTTTTTTCAGCTGAAAAACAAAATTACTATTACTCGGAAATTTTTATTTTATCCCATTTCCGTTCTATTTGGCTTCCACCTAAAATAAGCTAAATACCTTCTTTGACAGCCAAAAAACTGTCTTATCTAAAGCAGTACATGCTTTAAAATTCAATACACTTTACTCGATTACAATGTGAAATGTAGCAAAAGATACTTTTGTTATCATTGTTTTGGAACTTATTAACTTCAAAAATATTTCTAAATGAATTCATTAAAAAAAATATTGATGGCAATAACTCTATTGCTTTCAATCACAATTAGCCACGCACAAATTAAAAATGCCACAACAGAAACCGTGAAAATATATGGAAACTGTGAAATGTGTAAAAGCACCATAGAAACTTCGGGTAACCTGAAAAAAGTAGCGAAAGTAGACTGGAATAAAGATACTAAAATGGCAACGCTCACGTATGATTCGGTACAAACTAACCAAGACGAAATCCTGAAACGGATTGCTTTATCGGGGTATGATAGTGATAAATTTCTTGCTCCAGACGCTGTTTACGATAAATTACATGGTTGTTGTCAATATGAAAGAGAAGCTAAAGTGGTCGTTGCAACTAACATGAACATGGAAGCTAAAGTCGTTGAAAATCAAGCAGACCAAACTATTTCTATTGATACTACAGTTGCAAAACAACAAGAAGATTCTAAATTAAAAACGGTTTTTGATACCTATTTTCTTTTGAAAGATGCTTTGGTAAAAACAGACGGAAAAGCGGCTGCAACTTTAGCAAAAGATGTTTTGACAGCTTTAAATGCAGTAAAAATGGGAGAACTTGCTATGGATGTTCACATGGTCTGGATGAAAGAAATGAAGGGTTTGATGGCTGGAGCCAAAAATATTTCTGAAACTCAAGACATCAAGCGTCAAAGAGAATTTTTTATTCCTTTTTCAAAATCGATGTACGAGTTGGTAAAAGTGGCAAAATACGAAACTCCAGTTTATCTTCAGTTTTGTCCTATGGCAAATGGTGGTAAAGGTGCAAACTGGTTAAGTAAAGAAAATGCTATAAAAAATCCTTATTACGGTACGCAAATGATGACTTGTGGAAAAACAGTGGAAACGCTTAAATAAGAATACAAAGGAAAATAAAATGAAAAAAATAATTCTAGTATTAAGTTTAATATTCAGTTTCTCTGCAGCAAATGCTCAAATACATATTGGAGACTCTTTGCCTGATTTTGAACTTAAAAATAATAAAGATGTGACTGTTAATTTGGCTTCTTTGAAAGGGAAAACCATCTTAGTTGATTTTTGGGCTTCTTGGTGTGCGCCTTGCAGAATGGCTAACAAAAAGCTGGCACCTTTTTATAATCAGCATAAAAATGAAAAGTTTGAAATAGTAGGGATATCATTGGATACAGATCAGGCAAAATGGAAAAATGCGATTCAAAAAGACACTTTAGAATATGAGCAATTAATAGATCCAAAAGGATTTGATGCTCCAGCTGCTTTGATCTTTGGTGTAGAACAGTTGCCTAGTGCCTATCTCTTTGACGCATCAGGAAAACTGGTTGCTATCAATCCATCTGAAGAGCAAATTTTAATGCAAATAAAAAAATAAAGCAATATGAAAAATATAAATTTTAAATTCATTGGGATCGTTTGTTTGGTTTTGATAACTAGCATGAAGTCCTATTCTCAAATTTCAAAAGCAGACATAATTGCAACGGGTTTGACTTGTTCTATGTGTTCCAATGCGATTAACAAACAATTAAAAGCGATGACCGAAGTAGACAGCGTCAGCACGGATCTGAATACAAATACGTTTACGGTTTATTTGAAGAAAAACAATGTAATAAGCCCAAAAGTTTTAAGAGCAAGTGTAGAAAAGGCTGGTTTTTTTGTAGGTTCTATGGTACTGACAATGACATTCGATAATTATAAGATAGCGGATAACTTAAGTTTCAAAAAAGGAGAAGAAACTTTTATTTTCGTTGGTGTGAAGGCAAAGATCTTGAATGGGGATACAAAGCTGAAAGTGGTAGATAAAGGGTTTGTAACTCAAAAAGAGTTTAAGAAATCATTAAAAACCTTGTCGAAATATCCTAGTTATGTGGACGAAAACGAAAACAATTTCCATTTGAAAACCATTTAACATGAATTATTTACGCATTGTTGTTTTACTATTATTGGGAACTCAAATTCAAGCTCAGGAATTATTCGTAGTTACGGATCCTGCAAGTAATGTACCATCAAATACGTTAATTGTTAAACTGTCACAATCTCTTTTTGAGCGGAATTTTGAAGAAAGGTATAACTATCAATTGATGCCGGAGGTAACCTACGGTTTGAATAAAAATTTAATGGTTAGGGCTTCAGCTTTTTTAAGTAATAGAAATAGTCAATTGGCCACTGAGGGAGCAGGTTTGTATGCTAAATATCGGTTTTTCTCTACGGATGATTTGAACAGTCATTTTCGTCTGGCAGCTTTTGGAAGGTACAGTTTTAATAAATCGAATATTGTTCAGGAGCAAATTGAGATAATGGGACAAAACACTGGTTTTGAAGTTGGATTAGTGGCTACAAAACTGATAAAAAAAGTGGCAATTAGTTCTTCTTTGAGTTTTGAAAAGGCATTTGACAACAAACCAAATTATCCTTTTCCGAGTGAATCAGGAGATAATGCTACAAATTATACGTTGTCTTTTGGAAAACTGATGTATCCAAAAATATATACGAGCTTTAAGCAAACAAATATTAATCTGATGATTGAATTTGTTGGACAAACCATAAATGAAAATGGAAAATCATATCTGGATGTAGTTCCAGCAATACAATTTATTTTTAATAGTCAGGCTCGTTTGGATTTGGCTTACAGAAGACAAATCATGAGTTCAATGTTGCGTACCGCACCCAATGGAGTCTATTTAAATTTAGAGTACACGTTTTTTAATCTCATAAAATAAAAACGATTAAATTTCTAACGGCGAATACTTGGTTCAAAATAAAAGTTGATCTATAATTATAAAAATATACCATGAAAAAAATATTGATCTTGTCCTTAGTGACAGTATTTATGACTGTTTCTTGTAACCAAAAGAACAAAGAAGCAGTAACAATTAGTTCTGAAAAAACAGCTAAGTCAACACAGTTGTATTCCTGTCCTATGCATCCTGATATTACTGGAGCAGCGGGTAGCGAATGTTCTGAGTGTGGAATGGAGCTTACTGAAAAAATAGTAAAAACGACTCCTGCTGTAAAAGAGAAAAATGATTTAGTTGAAGCTAAGGCAAAATCTCTGCTTATGCTCAAAGCGGAGACTACTGATAAGAAGGCTTTTCCAACCAGTGCAATTGTATCTGATTACCTCAAAATTAAAAATGCATTGACCAAAGATGATCCAAAAGGAGCAGCAACTGCCGCGAAAATGATGATTGCGACTTTGAATAATTCAAATGCAACATCCTCAGATACCAAATTGAAAAATAAATATAGTGCTTTTATGGCAGATGCTAAGGCACATGTCAAAACGATAGGGGAGAGTGGCAGTGCGTTAGAATCTCAAAGAGAGTCTTTCTCGTTATTGAGCAAAGATATTTATGGTTTAATAAAAACTTTTGGAACAAAACAAATCGTATATCAGGATTATTGTCCAATGTATGGGGAGGGAAAAACTGGATATTGGATAAGTGAAACTCAAGACGTAATCAACCCCTACTTTGGGTCTGAAATGCTCAATTGTGGTAGAAGAATAGGCGCAATTCAATAGCTATGAAACTTTATATCAAAAACATGGTGTGCGGCCGTTGCAAAATGGTGGTAGAATCCGAGTTAGAAAACTTGGAATTTTTACTGTTTCGGTGAAGTTAGTAGAAGTCGAAGTAGTAGAAAATTTCAAAGAAAAGCAGAAGCTAGAGTTAGAAATTAAATTACAATCGTTCAGGTTTGAATTGGTAGAAGACAAAACAACGCTACTGAGAGAGAAAATTAAATGTGTAATTATTGATTTGGTGCATCATCAAAATGAGGAATTAAAAATGAATTTATCACACTATTTATCAGAATAATTAGGGCAGAATTACAGTGCTTTGAGTAATTTATTTTCAGAAATGCAAGGCATAACCATTGAGCATTATTTTATTGCTCAAAAAATTGAAAAAGTAACGGAATTAGTAATGTATGAGAATTGACTTTAAGTCAAATTGCAAATAAATTAAATTATAGCGATGTAGCGCATTTGAGCAATCAATTTAAAAAAATAACGGGCTTTATGCCAACTCATTTTAAACAGTTAAAAGAAAATTACAGATTGCAAATTGATGCGTTGTAAAACTTACAAATCATTTCCAAAATTCTAAAGTATGTTAAAATGGGAGGGTATGTACCTTTGTTTAGCAGCAATGAATGTTTAGCTAAATATTTAATAACAGAAAAAATTAATTATCGCAATGAGCGTATTCTTAGCATTGAATTCCATGGCATCAGATCAAGAAGCGGTGAAATCTTCCCAAAAAGAAATGTATTCTTGTCCATTATACCCAAATTAGATGAGCAGTAAAGAAGGAGAATCCAGTAAATGTGTAATGAAATTAGAAAAAAACACTGAACCACGACACATCGGGTAAAGGAAAAAAAAACAGTAGTAGTTTCAAAATACGTTTGTAAAAAAGATGGGAAGTAACAGCCTTTGTATAATATCCTGTTTTAAAATCAGACAAAATGATGCAACAGATTGATTTTAAACTACTATTTACAATATTGCTCCTTTTAACTTTATGACGTTTAAATTTTTGACTTGCTTAGTAATGCAAGTATAAATAAAAATAAGAAAAATGAAAAATGTAGTTTTTTCGACGATAGTTATGGTACTAGTAATGGTTTCGTGTAACCAAAAAAAAGAAGATACTGGCGCAACAAATTCTGAGAAAACAGAAAGTGTTTCGCAATTATATTCATGTTCGATGCATCCTGAAATTACAGGAAAAATGGGAGATAAATGTTCTAAATGCGGAATGGAATTAACCGAGCCGGTTAACTAAAATGCAAAAAATATCCCAACTACGGTTGTTGAAACTAATACGGAAACAACGGTTGTCGCGACTTGTCAATCTTCTTTTTCTATCAACCTGCTCGCAATTTAGATTACGGGCAGGTTTTGCCAAGCCATTTTGTAAAAGCATACACTGTTCCTTTCAATGTAGAAACCATTTTACGAACTTCTTGTTATGAATGTCACAGTAACAATACAGAATATCCATGGTACTCTTACATTCAACCAGCGAGAATATTTTTGGACAGTCATATCAAAGAAGGTAAAGAAAATTTAAATTTTAGCGAGTGGGGAAATTATTCTTTTAGAAAGCAAGGGAATAAATTAGGTCGAATTATCAAACAAATAACGTCCAATGAAATGCCTTTGACTTCTTACACGCTAATTCATAGAAACGCAAGCCTTAGCGGGGCTCAAAAAGAAGAAGCAGTCCATTGGATAGATAAAATGAAAGGTACTCTTTCATAAAAATAGTAAGCTATTATGGTAGAAAAATTAATATCCTTTTCACTAAGGAACCGAATGGTCGTCTTGATCGTATCAGCCTGCTTATTCGGCTGGGGGATTTACAGCGTGCAACAAAATCCTATTGATGCTATTCCTGACTTGTCCGAAAATCAAGTCATTGTTTTTACGGAATGGATGGGAAGAAGTCCTCAGGTGATCGAAGACCAAGTGACATATCCATTGGTTTCCAATTTACAGGGAATACCCAAAATCAAGAATATTCGGGCCTCCTCCATGTTTGGGATGAGTTTTGTCTATATCATTTTTGAAGAAAATGTAGATCCATATTGGGCAAGAACCCGTGTGTTGGAACGATTGAATTATGCACAACGGTTATTGCCAGCTACGGTTGTTCCCACACTAGGTCCTGATGGTACTGGGGTAGGTCATGTTTTTTGGTACCATTTAGAAACCAAAGGAATGGATTTGGGAGAGCAACGTGCGCTGCAAGATTGGTATGTGAAGTTTGCTCTGCAGACTGTTCCCGGTGTAGCCGAAGTGGCATCCTTTGGAGGCTTCGAAAAACAATATCAACTAGTTTTGGACCCTTTAAAAATGCAGTACTATAATGTCAGCATGATGGAGGTGATGAAAGCGGTCAAAACTAGTAATAATGATGTGGGCGGAAGAAAATTTGAAATGAGCAATATGTCCTATATCGTTAGGGGATTGGGCTATATTAAAAACATAAAAGATGTTGAAGACATTGCCATCAAAAATTACAATTCTGTACCTGTAAAGGTTAGTGATCTTGGCTCTGTTCAAATGGGTGGAGATTCACGTGTTGGGATTTTTGATGCCAACGGCGAAGGGGAAGTTGTGGGAGGAATCGTGGTGATGCGCTACGGAGAAAACGCCGATAAGGTTATAAAGGCCGTAAAACTTAAAATGAAAGAAGTCGAAAAAGGATTGCCAGAAGGCGTTTCCTTCAAGACTTCTTATGATAGAAGTGAATTGATAGAAAAAGCAATCGAATCGGTTAAAGGAACTTTAATTGAGGAGATGATTGTAGTGTCGGTTATTGTTTTATTGTTCCTTTTTCATTGGCGAAGCGCACTTATAATTCTAATCCAATTACCTATTTCAGTTGCCGTAGGTTTTATTTTACTGGAGGCTTTTGGAATTTCATCCAATATTATGTCCTTAACCGGTATTGCACTGGCAATAGGCGTTGTGGTTGATGATGGAATCGTAATGGTAGAAAATGCCTATCGAACCATCTCAGAGAAACAGCAAGAATTGGACAACAATCATTAATCTACAGCGATGAAAAAACTATTTAAAAAAATATTCAAAAAAGAGCACGATCCGTTGCCCTATAAAGAAAGAATGAAGCTGATTGAAGACTCCTCAAAATTAGTTGGACCAGGTGTGTTTTATTCGACATTAATTGTAATCGCTTCGTTTTTGCCCGTTTTTCTATTGACAGGGATGGAAGGGAAATTATTCAGTCCGCTGGCCTGGACAAAGTCGTTTATATTAATTGTCGATGCCTTTTTAGCAATTACATTGACTCCAGTTCTGATTAGCTTTTTGTTAAAGGGAAAACTTCGTCCCGAAAACAAGAACCCAATCAACAGAAAACTGGAAAGTATCTATACGCCCATTTTGACTTTTTGTCTGAAATGGAGAAAGTCGGTTTTGGCAGTAAATATCGTTGCGCTATTAATAGGTGGATTGATGTTCACCAGACTGGGATCTGAATTTATGCCGCCTTTAGATGAAGGTAGTATTTTATTTATGCCCGTAACCTTGCCTGATGTTTCTAATGCTGAGGTAAAACGAATATTGCAGGTTCAGGATAAATTAATAAAATCGATACCGGAGGTTACCCATGTTTTGGGAAAAGCGGGTAGGGCCAATTCGGCAACGGATAACAGTCCCATAAGCATGATCGAGACCATTGTTTTGCTGAAACCCCATAATGAATGGAGAGACGGTAAAACGAAAAGCGATATTGTAACGGAAATCAACAATAAATTGCAAATTCCCGGAGTGACGAATGGTTTCACGCAGCCCATCATTAATCGGATTAATATGCTTTCTACGGGTATCAGAACTGATGTGGGAATAAAAATATATGGTGCTAGTTTAGACACTATTGATGTTTTATCCCAAAAAATTAAAAAAGCATTGGAAGGCACCGAGGGAGTGAAAGATTTATTTGCGGAACCGATTACTGGGGGAAAATATATTGACATAGTCGCCAAGCGAGAAGTGATAGGCAGGTATGGTCTTAGCGTGGATGATATCAATAGTGTCGTTGAAGCAGCTATTGGAGGGATGACATTAACAACAACTATCGAAGGAAGAGAGCGGTTTTCTGTTAGCGCCAGATATGCACAAGAATATAGAAACAGTCTTGAAGCCCTGAAAAAACTTCAGGTTCAGACAATGGAATACGGACCGATTCCCCTGGAGACTGTTGCGGACATAAAAATAAGCGATGGGCCTCCAATGATTAATAGTGAAAATGCAATGTTGCGTGGGAGTGTTTTGTTTAATGTTCGGGGTCGCGATTTAGGGAGTACCGTAAAGGAGGCCCAAGACAAGCTGAATGCTATGATCCTTAAAATGCCAAAAGGGTATTATATGGAATGGAGCGGACAATGGGAAAACCAAATTCGGGCTAACAAAACATTAAGCCTGATTTTGCCCCTAGTCATTATCATCATATTTCTGATTTTATACTTTACCTATCGCTCCATGAAAGAGGCATTCATCACTATGATTACCGTTCCTTTTGCACTGATTGGAGGGATTTTCATGGTGTACTTTTATGATATTAATCTATCGGTAGCAGTTGCGGTTGGTTTCATCGCTTTGTTTGGCTTGGCCATTGAAACTGCAATGTTGATTACCATTTATTTAAATGAAGCCATGGTCAAAATGGTAGAGAAACATGGAAACAGTAGAGAGACACTAACAGAAGATATTTTACGAGAGTATATTATTTTCGGCTCTGCAAAAAGATTGCGTCCCAAGTTAATGACGGTATCTGTCGCTTTGTTTGGGTTAATTCCCATTTTATGGTCAACAGGAACTGGGGCTGATGTAATGATCCCAATAACGGTTCCACTTATTGGAGGCACAATCACCTCGACCATATATGTATTATTAGTGACGCCGGTTGTTTTTGAAATGACAAAACTACGTGAATTAAGAACAAAAGGTAAAATAGAGATCATCGATGCGAAACATTAAAAAGTATATCATAATAGGTTGTTTGCTTATAAATGCTGCCGGAATGGAAGCGCAAACACTTTCATTGGATGCCGTTTTGAGCACCATCAAAACCAATAATCCACAGTTAAAAATGTATGATGCCGACATTCAAAGTATGGACGCTGCTGCAAAGGGAGCGAAGAGTTGGATGGCACCGCAAATTAATACGGGTTTGTTTATGACGCCTTACGATGTGAAAATGTGGAAAGGGGATGAAATGAATCCGGGAATGGGTGCTTATATGCTTGGCTTTATACAGATGATTCCTAATGCTTCTAAACTGAGGGCCGATTCTGATTACATGAACGCCATGTCTTCAGTGGAAGCCGAAAACAAAAACTACACCGCCAATCAGTTGAACGCCTTGGCAAAAACAAACTATTACCAATGGATGGTGTTGGATAAGAAAATAAAAATAGCCAATGACAATTTGCTGCTTTTGGAATACATGATAAAGAGTATGGAAATACGCTATCAATACAATATGGACAAACTGCCAACGTATTACAAGGCGAAATCACAATACAGTGGATTGCAAAGCATGTTGGTCATGATGGAAAATAACGTTGCCCAAAAAAGAATCGTGCTGAACACCCTGATGGCAAGGGATAAAAATACGGTCTTTGATATCGATCCGACTTATGCATTAAATGAGTTTGATGTAATGGAATCAGACAGCAGTTCGCTTTCCCAAAACCGAAGCGATGTTCAAGCGATCGAAAGAACGATGGAATTGAATCAATTGAAAATTATAACCGAGAAATCGAAATTGTTACCTGAGTTTGGAGTGAAGTACGATCACATGTTTGCCTTTGGTGACCGTCCGCAGCAATTTTCACTGATGGGAATGGTGAGCATTCCGATGCCTTGGTCTACAAAAATGAATAAAGCGACGATCAATAGCATCAAGATAAAAAACGAAAGTCTAGAATGGCAAAAACAAATGATCCTGAATGAGGCAACGGGAATGATCATAGGAATGCAAACCGAATTAAAAAACCTTAAAAAGCAATATGATATTGCTGAAAAAAGCATCATTCCGGCCTTGCTAAGAAATTATGACACGGCAATTTTAGCCTGGCAAAACAACACGGGTGATTTGTTTGTCGTGCTGGATTCATGGGAAGCATTAAACATGGCTCAGATCGATAAATTAGATAGACTTCAGGCTATTTTGAGTACTCAGGTGGAAATCGAAAAACAACTTGAAACGAAATGATTATGAATAAATATTTAAAATATAGTCTGTTAGTTATGGTTCTTGGAATTACAGGTCTTGCGACTTATTATTTTGGAACCAGTTACGGGGATAGTGCTTTTTCTTCAAATGATGAGTTAAGCTATACCTGTCCCATGCCAGAAGATTCCGTTTTTAGTAATCAACCAGGAACTTGTCATAAATGTGGGATGACGCTGATTAAAGTACATAAAGAGCCAAGTCAAAATTTATCTTATACATGCTCGATGCACCCACAGATAATCCGAGATGCGCCCGGAAATTGTCCCATTTGCGGGATGACTTTGGTGAAAAAAGTGAGCGAAAAACAGCCCGAAGAAAACCATTCCATAGAACACTTATTGCGACCTACGGATCAGTTTGTAGTGGGGAATTTTCAAACGACTATGCCTGTAGATACGACAATAAGTAGTGAACTTCATTTGCCGGGACTTTTGGCCTACGACCCTAATTCGTCCGTAAACATATCCGCAAGAATTAGTGGTAGGATAGAAAAAATGTATGTGAATTATAAGTTTCAAAAAGTCAATAAAGGTCAAAAACTCTTTGATTTGTATAGCCCTGAATTACTGACAGAACAGCAAAATTATATTTATTTAATATCCAATGATTCGGAGAACGCTTCAATCATAAAAGCATCAAAACAAAAATTATTGCTTTACGGAATGAGTAGTAGTCAGATTAATTCATTGGCTGCAGCCAAAAGGGTAAATCCGGTAATTTCTATTTATAGTCCAAGTAGTGGAATTGTAGAGGGGACGGAAAGCATGGGCAAAAGCACAACAGGGAATATGCAAAGTATAGGGACAACAACAACTTCTTTGGCTTTAAAGGAAGGAGATTATATCAAGAAAAATGAAGTGGTTTTTAAGTTATTGAATACGGATAAAGTATGGGCTGTCTTTAATGTTATCCAAGGCTACAACAGTCTGATAAAAGTAAATCAGCCGATTAGAATTTCGTCGGAGTTAGATGAAAAGGATTATTTCAACGCAAAAGTGAGCTTTATTGAGACGCAACTCAACCAAAATGAAAAAACCAACCGAATCAGGGTTTATTTAAATAATAAAAATCTGAAATTCCCTGTTGGTTTGCGGCTGCAGGGAATTATAGAAACAAATCCAATAAAAGGGATTTGGCTCATAAAACAGGCTTTGGTTAGCATTGGGACTAAAAAGATAGTTTTTGTCAAAAAAGAGAATGGGTTTAAAACTGCAATAATAAAAACAGGTATCGAAATAAATGATTTTGTTCAGGTTATCGAAGGAATCTCTAGCCGCGATACTCTTGCCAGGAACGCGCAGTATCTAATTGATAGCGGAAGTTTTATAAAAACGGAATAATTATGAAAAAGATAAAAACAATAGCGTTTCTATTTATGGTCTTCGCTTTGGTCGTTGCCTGCAACAGTAAAAATAAGGAGGAGCATAGTGAGCATCAGGCAGAAGAAGATATTTACTATACTTGCTCGATGGATCCACAAGTTAAGGAGGAAAAGCCGGGGAAGTGCCCAATTTGTCACATGGACTTAACTCCAATGAAAAAGGACAATTCTGCTTCTAATGAGATTATGCTCAGTGACCAACAGATTAAATTGGGAAATATCAGAGTACAGATGATTTCTGAAACGCAAACGAGTCTGATCGAAAACTATACTGGAGTTTTGGTGATGAATCAGCAGGGAATGAAAACTATTTCTGCTAGGGTTATGGGACGAATCGAGAAATTATACTTTAAAACGGAAGGGGATTATATTCAAAAAAACCAGGCCGTTTACCAGCTCTACAGTGAAGATATAGCCATAGCCAAACAAGATTATTTCGCAGCATACCAACAACTGTCCATGCCCGGCGATTTTGGTAAAAACGCAAAAAGTATGTTGAATGCGGCCAAGCAAAAGCTATTGTTCTTTGGCTTATCCAACGGCCAAATTGAAAGTATTAAAATCAGTTCCCAAATTTCGCCCTATACTACTTTTTACAGTACCTATAGCGGCTATATTTCAGAAATTACGGCAACTGAGGGGAGCTATGTCATGGAAGGCGCAGCCATTATTAAATTAGCCAATTTAAGCAGTCTCTGGCTTGAAACACAAGTAAACGTAAACTATGCTAAAAGTTTAAAAACAGGACAGACTGCAAAGCTGTCTTTTGTGGATTATCCGAATAACGAGATAAACGCAAAGGTTACATTTATCAATCCCGAGATCGACCCAGATTCTAGATTGCTTTTAATCAGAATGGAAGTGCCTAATCCGAATTTGCTTTTAAAACCAGGAATGCAGGCAGTAGCCAGATTAACACAATCCAATCTAAAAGGGATGTTTATTCCTATCGATGCAGTTATCAGGGAACAAAACGCCACCTATATTTGGGTCGAAAAAAGCCATGGGATTTTTGAAAATGTAATGGTTGAAACCGGAGCGGAATCGAATGGAATGATTGAAATCAAATCAGCGTTAGATCCAAATAAAAAAGTGGTCATTAGCGGAGCTTACGCTATTAACAGCGAATATAAATTCCGCAAAGGCAGTGACCCCATGGCTGGAATGGATATGTAATATTAGTATAGTCAGTAATTTAAATAATAAATGTTCTGTAAGAAGTTTCTTTTTCTGCATTAAAAGGATAAACTCTAGCAATACGTTTTAAAAACAACTTTATAAATGAAGTTATACATAAAAAACATGGTTTGCGGTCGTTGTGAAGTGGCCGTTAAAGTAGAGTTGGAAAAAATGGAGCTCCCGGTAATTTCAATAAAATTAGGGGAGGTAGAATTATCCCGTGAATTATCTGAAGGTGAAATAAAAAGCCTGGCAAATACTCTTACAAGCCTTGGTTTTGAATTATTGCAAGAAGAAACAAGCAAAATGATTGAGCAGATTAAAAACCTTGTTATTGATTTGGTTCATTATCGAAATGAAAAAATAAAAATTAATTTATCAACTTATTTATCTGAAAATTTGAGGCAAGACTATAGCGCTTTGAGTAAGCTATTTTCAGAAAGCGAAGGAATTACAATTGAACATTATTTTATTGCCCAAAAAATTGAAAAAGCAAAAGAGTTACTTGTTTATAATGAACTGACTTTGAGTGAAATTGCTATTCAACTTAACTATAGCAATGTAGCCCATTTGAGTAATCAGTTTAAAAAAGTGACCGGTTTTACGCCTACGCATTTCAAAAAGTTGAAAGAGAATACTAGAAAACAAATTGACAGTTTGTAAATCTTACAAATGACTACCGTAATTGTGTAATAACAGATAGTCATTTCATTCGGATCTTTGTATGGCTAACTTAAAATAGCCAACTTATGACACATACTTATACAATTGCAGAGAAGTTAGTTAAAAAAAAGATGAAAAACATAAAAATTATAATAATTGTATTACTAATCCCCATGAGTTCAGTTTTGGGACAGTCCGTGAAGGGAAATGTTAAAAATTTGCCTGTCCACGAATACAACTTGACGATCAAGGAAGAAATGGTAAACAAGTCTGGCAAAGAAGTTAAGGGGATGACTATTAATGGCACAATTCCGGGACCAACTATAGAATTTAGAGAGGGTGAATATGCCGTGATTTATGTAAAAAATGAAATGAGCCAAGAAACATCGGTGCATTGGCATGGATTGTTATTGCCAAATTTCTATGATGGCGTTCCTTATCTAAACACACCGCCTGTAAAGCCCGGACAAACACAGAAATATGAATTTCCTATTAAACAGTCGGGAACATATTGGTATCACTCTCACACCTTGTTGCAGGAACAAAGTGGCGTATTTGGTTCAATTGTGATCAAGCCAAAAAAACAAACCTTAACATACGATAAAGATTTGGTTTTGATGTTGTCAGATTGGACAAACGAAAAACCAATGAATGTCCTTCGAAATTTAAAACGAGGGAATGAATGGTACAGTATCAAAAAAGGAACCGCTACACCATTAAATCAGGTTATTGAACGAGGAGCTTTTGGAGCGCAGTTAAACTTTTGGCGACAACGAATGAATGGTGCTGATATAGCTGATGTATATTACCCAGCTTTTTTAATTAATGGCGAAGAAAGGGTCGAGTATCCAGAATTTAAAGCTGGCGAGAAAGTGCGATTAAGAATCATTAATGGAGGTGCATCAACATCATTTTGGATGACTTTTGGAGGAGAAGAGCCAATATTAGTCTCTGCTGACGGACTTGATGTAATGCCAGTTAA
Source organism: Flavobacterium sp. W20_MBD1_R3 (assembly GCF_052119725.1). NCBI lineage: Bacteria > Pseudomonadati > Bacteroidota > Flavobacteriia > Flavobacteriales > Flavobacteriaceae > Flavobacterium > Flavobacterium sp. W20_MBD1_R3. The sequence goes on along the minus strand of NZ_JBGQOR010000002.1, from coordinate 136,410 downwards.
AAAGAACAAGACTTTCATCGGTATTGCTGAAACCTACGATTTTATTATTACTGTTCCAGAGGAAGGAAAAATAGAATTTAAAACCACAGCCCAAGATGGTTCAGGAACTGCATCTGCATTTATTGGGAATGGAAAAGTGTTAGCCGCAATGATCATTCCAAGACCAGATAAAATTGGAATGATGCAAAAAATGGCAAAAATGGATATGAAAATGGGAGCTCACGCTATAAAATTTCAACCAAAAAAGGACGAACGCTTTAAGATGAAGGAAGAATATGGTATGCAAATGGATAAGATGTCAGGAATGGACATGGGCAAACCAAAAGATTCTATGGGAATGGATCATTCTAAAATGAAAGGTATGAAGATGGAAGATTCAAAGATGTCTAAAATGGATATGAGTCAACCAAATGATGCCATGAAAAAGGAAAGTATGGTAGGGATGGACTTGTTTTCGGGGTATAATTATGACTATTTGAAATCTCCAAAGAAAACAAATTATAATAAAAATATTCCCGTAAAAGAAGTATTGTTGAATCTTACAGGAAATATGAATCGCTATATCTGGAGTATGAATGGTGTGCCACTATCAGAAGCTGATAAAATTAAAATAAGTAGTAAGGAAGTAACTCGAGTTACCTTTAATAATCTTACAATGATGCACCACCCTATGCATTTACACGGTCATTTCTTCAGGGTTATCAATAAAAACGGAGATTATTCCCCGCTAAAGCACACGGTTAATGTTCCGCCAATGCAAAAGGTGACTATAGAATTTTATGGAAATAATGGCGATGAATATGGTGACTGGTTTTTTCATTGTCATATCCTTTATCATATGATGGGCGGTATGGCAAGAGTGGTGTCATACGATACAGCAAGAGACCCTAGAATGGAAGAGTTTCCCGTTTCTAAAATTATTCAAGAAACAGATAAATGGTATTCTTGGGGTATGATGGATGTAGCCTCACATACAACTGGTTTTAATCTTATTACTTCAAATATTAGAAATCAGTTCAATGCCTCTTTAGAATATGGTTGGAACAAAAACGTAGAAGCAGAGTTTACTTACGAACGCTATTTACACGATAACTTACGAGTTTATGGAGGAGTTAATATTGAAAATGAAACGCGCAACAGTTTGGGCCAATTTAATACTACTGCGGTGGTTGGGATCCGTTATTTAACACCGTATTTGTTTAATTTTGATGTGCGTGTTGATAATAAGTTAAGACCAAGAATTGCATTAGGTAGAAGCATAATGATATTTCCTAAGGTATCTGTTTTTGGCTATTATGAATATCAATTAGATTTAGGGATTGTAAATAATCTGCCAATGGATAAAGACTTTACTTCAGAAACAGTGTGGAGTGCAGGAGCTGAGTATTTTCTATCCAGAAATGTTTCACTTATGGGCAGCTACGATAACCGCTTTGGTGCTGGAGGTGGACTATCGGTACGATTTTAATAATAAAAAAAATTAAATCATATTCAACGGAGCAGAATTGAATAATCGAAATTAAATCAGCCTTAGATTTAACTAAAGAAGTTGTGGTTACCGGAGCTTGTGCCATTTACAGCGAATATGAATTATTCAAAGGTTTTGACCCATTGCTTTCATAGTTGGAGTCTCTAATCCGTTGTCGACATTCCAATCTTCTTTCATTACGATTATTTTTTCAATTTTTTCATGTTTTTCAACATGCGGATTTATCGGATTAATCGTTTTGATTAATTCGGCGGATAGTGACGTTCTGGATTTAGCCTTACCTATTTCTGATAAGGTAATTAACGCAGGGGCTGCGGAATGCCAGTTCCCACAAGACATATTTGACCAATATCCATATTTAAGAACATTTTTAGTTGTAATGGTGCTGGAGAGATGTATTTGCCCTTGTCTATTTTAATCTCTCAGAGAATGCATTATTGGGGGGATAGTTTTTTAAACATAATCTTTTTATCACAAAGTGTTAGCCAAAGAGAGTAAGGAAATACTGTTTTGCTTATTTATGGAAGGAATAGGTCGTTTTTGTATGATCATCCTCTAAAAATTGGGGAAACTTCAAAAACTTATGCCGGCAAAATTTCATGTAAAATCTTGAAAAGACTGCGATCCTATGGAGGGAATTAAGACGCTACTATAAAACATATATGTGTTTGTTTTATAGATTTTTAAGTGATTAATTTTCTATAAAAAATTTCTTTTATATCCTTAAAAGGATAAACTTTGATAGAGCACTGTAAAACCAACTTTACAAATGGGGTTATAAATAAAAAACATTGTTTGTGCTATCAAGTGGTCGTGAAAAAGAAATTGGAAAAAATGGAGCATTCCGTTATTTATATAAAGTTTTGGGAGATAGGACTATCCTTTTAAGTAGCGATGAATGAAATAGAAAGGTTGGCAAATAGTCTTTAGAACATTAGTAAATTGCGCAAATGATTGAAAAAGCAAAAGGATACTTTTTTATGATGAATTAAGCTTGAGCAAAATTTATACTGAACTCCTTTATCGCAATGTAGGATATTTAAGTAATCAGTTTAAAAAAGTGACCGGGTTTACACGATCGTATTTTAAAAAAACAGGAAGAGAATACTAGAAAACAAATTGATAGTTTGTAAATCTTACAAATGGCTACCATAATTGTGTAACGAAAAAGGGTCATAACTTTCCTATATTTGTACTACTAATTTAAAATAGCATGTAAAATGATACATAACTATATTGTTACCGGAATGTCCTGCGACGGCTGTCGTACGACGGTGGAGAAAACATTGAATTCCATTGATGGGGTTGAAGCAGTCGTTTCTTTAGACCCGGACATTGCGACCATAACAATGGAAAAACACATTCCAACTGAGAAATTACAAGAAGCACTTACTGCCGCTGGAAAGTATACCATAGAGATGAGCCAGCTTAAAGAGCCATCTAGCAATATAAAAAAAGAAGCGCAGGTAAAATCCTGTTGCAGTAATGATAAGCATCAGCATGCTGAGAGTAAAATGAAGGAAAATTCTAGTACTCACGGGAAATATTATTGCCCCATGCATTGCGAAGGAGACAAAGTGTATGACAAACCAGGAAGATGTCCGGTGTGTAATATGTATTTAGAAAAAGAATCTGAAGCAAAGGAAAAATCAATCGAGAAGTCATGCTGTGGTTCGAATAAACAACAGGAAAAATCAACCGTAATTTTACCCGAAACCGCTCAAGGAAAATACTATTGTCCGATGCATTGTGAAGGTGAAAAAGTATATGATCAACCTGGAAGCTGTCCCGTTTGCGGAATGAATCTGGAAAAAGTTCCAGCATTAAGTGTCGCCAAAACAAGTTACACTTGTCCCATGCATCCCGAAGTTATAAAAGACGGTCCTGGTTCATGTCCCATTTGCGGTATGGATTTAGTGCCAATACAGCCCACTGATTCAGAAGAAAATAAGGTGTATGATGATTTGGTGCGTAAAATGAAAATTGCGGTAGTTTTCACAGTTCCCATTTTTGTGATTGCCATGTCAGACATGATCCCTAATAATCCGTTGATGAAAATTATGGATGCTTCAAAGTGGAATTGGGTGCAATTAGGACTTTCGCTTCCTGTGGTTTTTTATGCATGTTGGATGTTTTTTGAGCGTGCATGGAAATCCGTTGTTTCTTGGAATTTAAACATGTTTACCCTTATTGGAATTGGCTCCGGAGTCGCTTTTTTATTTAGTTTAGTTGGATTATTTTTCCCAACTATTTTCCCAAACGAATTTAAAACGGAAAATGGAGCGGTTCATCTTTATTTTGAAGCGACAACAGTAATATTAACATTGGTTTTATTGGGGCAGCTGTTAGAAGCTCGAGCACATAGCCGAACGAGTGGTTCTATAAAAGAATTGTTAAAATTAGCGCCAACAGAAGCCACTTTGGTGATCGATGGGGTAGACAAAGTGATATCGATTCATGACATCAAAAAAGGAGATGTATTGCGCGTGAAACCTGGAGATAAAATTCCGGTGGATGGAAAAATTACCGATGGTGAAAGCACCATTGATGAATCTATGATAACGGGAGAACCAATTCCTGTTGATAAAAATACAGGAGATGACATTAGCTCCGGAACTATAAATGGGAATAAATCCTTTTTGATGATTGCTGAAAAAGTAGGTTCAGAAACTTTGCTTTCGCAAATAATAGAAATGGTTAATACTGCCAGCCGTTCAAAAGCGCCAATCCAAAAACTAGCGGACAGAATCGCAAAATACTTTGTTCCAATTGTGGTCTTGGCATCCGTAATTACATTTGTTATTTGGTCACAATTTGGTCCTGAACCTGCACTAGTTTATGGGTTTATTAATGCAATTGCCGTTTTGATAATTGCATGTCCTTGTGCTTTAGGATTAGCTACACCCATGTCAGTTATGGTTGGCGTTGGTAAAGGAGCGCAATCGGGAGTTTTGATAAAAAACGCCGAAGCGCTAGAAAACATGAATAAAGTAAATGTTCTGATTACAGATAAAACAGGAACAATCACTGAAGGGAAACCTTCTGTGGAAAAAGTGTTTTCGTTGAATGATAACGGAGATTCTTTGTTACAAAGCATTGCATCTTTAAATCAATACAGTGAACATCCTTTGGCGGAAGCCGTAGTCAATTTTGCGAAAGCGAAATCAGTTTCATTAATTGAAGTTAAGGACTTTGAAGCAATTTCTGGTAAAGGAGTTATTGGGACGGTAACCAATAAAAAAGTGGCTCTTGGAAATAAAAAGTTGATGGAACAAGTTAATGCTGAGGTTTCGGATGAATTAGAACATCAAATTATAGCCGAACAAAAATTGGGAAAAACGGTTTCTTACATCGCCGTTGACGCAATTGCAGTAGGATTCGTGTCTATAACTGATGCCATCAAGGCCACAAGTGTTGCGGCAATCAAAGAATTGATGCGTCAGGGAGTTGAGGTAATTATGCTTACTGGAGATAATGAAAATACGGCAAAAGCGGTGGCAAAACAACTGAATTTAACCTCGTTTAAAGCGGGTTGTTTGCCTGAAGATAAGCTCAAAGAAATAAAACGATTGCAGTCCGAAGGGAAAATTGTAGCCATGGCGGGTGATGGAATCAACGATGCTCCAGCTTTGGCGCAAGCCGAAATAGGAATTGCAATGGGTACCGGAACTGATGTTGCGATAGAAAGCGCAAAAATAACGTTAGTAAAAGGAGATTTACAAGGCATTGTTAAAGCGAAAAACCTAAGTCACGCCGTGATGAAAAATATCAAACAAAATTTATTCTTTGCATTTTTCTACAATGTACTTGGAATTCCTATTGCGGCGGGTGTTTTGTATCCGTTTTTTGGCGTTTTGCTTTCGCCAATGATTGCGGCTTTAGCAATGAGTTTCAGCTCTGTCTCTGTAATTGCAAATGCGTTGCGATTACGAAATTTAAAATTATAAAATGAAATCGTCATAATTACTCCACGATCTCGAATTTTTGGAATGAGATAAAATGGAAGTTAGGAAGGGCGGTGCCATTTTCTTATAAAAATTAATGTTTTTTATGAAAAAATATGTTGTTATACTATTGCTTTTTGCGTTGAATGCTACCGCTCAAAAGGTGGTTCGATATGATTTATATGTACGGGATACGATTGTCACTTTTGGCGAGACACCCAAAAGGGCTATTGCCGTAAATGGACAAATTCCAATGCCAACACTGACATTTACTGAAGGTGATATTGCCGAAATTTATGTACATAATGAGTTAGATGAAGACACTTCTTTGCACTGGCATGGATTATTTTTACCAAATAAAGAAGATGGTGTTCCTAACTTGACACAAATGCCTATCAAACCGCACACGACCCATAAATATACGTTCCCTATTATTCAGCACGGAACACATTGGTACCACAGTCACACAGGTTTGCAGGAACAAATTGGGATGTACGGTTCCTTTGTGATGAATAAAAAAACGGATGATTCAACGTTTAGAAAAGGTATTGATGATTTGCCAACTTTTCCAATTATTCTGAGTGAATGGACAGATCTGAAACCAGAAAACGTACATCGGATGTTACATAATGCTACAGACTGGTTTGCAATCCAAAAAGGAACCACACAAAGCTATAGTGAGGCAATAAAAGCAGGACATTTTAAAACCAAAGTTGCAAACGAATGGAAAAGAATGAATGCGATGGACGTAAGTGATGTGTATTACAATAAATTCCTGATAAACGGAAAAAATGAAAGTCAAATAGATGGAGTTTCTTCTCCCCTTTCCTTTGGAGATACATCAGAGATGAAGAAGTTCAAAGCTGGTGATAAAGTGCGTTTAAGAGTTTCTAATGGTGGCGCTTCCACCTATTTTTGGTTAAACTATGCGGGAGGGAAAATTACAGTTGTTGCAAGCGATGGAAATGATGTGGAACCTGTTGAAGTCGATCGATTAATCGTTGCTGTTTCCGAAACCTATGACGTTGTTGTAACGATTCCAGCTGATAAAACAGCGTATGAGTTTTTAGTAACAGCGGAGGATCGTACTAAATCGGCTTCGCTCTATATAGGAGATGGTATCAAGCAATTGATTGCGCCTATGCCAAGACTTAAGTATTTTGAGGGGATGAAAATGATGAACGGCATGATGAAAATGAATGGTGATTTAGATGATATGGGTATGCAAATGTCACTGAACCAAATGGATATGAATGTAGTGATGTATCCCGAAATTACTGGTGCTTTGACCACTAAAAAAGAAATGGATCATTCTTCGCACGATATGAAGAATATGAAAATGGATGATTCTTCTCCAAAAAAAGAAGATATGAAAATGAAAGAAGATGATTATAAAAGTAATGGACTTTCAGACATCACTACACTGAACTACGCAATGTTGAAATCACCTACTAAAACAACATTACCCAAAGATGCACCGGTTAGAGAATTGCGTTTTGAATTGTCAGGAAACATGAATCGGTATATTTGGAGTCTGGACAATAAAGTAGTTTCAGAAGTTGACAAAATTTTAATCAAAAAAGGGGAAAATGTTAGAATAGTACTCTTCAACGGTTCCATGATGCGGCATCCCATGCATTTACACGGACATGATTTTAGAGTGCTGAATGGCAAAGAGGAATATGCTCCGCTGAAAAATATTATCGATATCATGCCTATGGAAACTGATACGATAGAGTTTAGTGCTAATGTTAAGGGCGATTGGTTTTTTCATTGTCACATTCTATATCACATGATGGCTGGAATGGGGCGGGTTTTTAGTTACGAGGATCAAGAACCAAATCCATTGATTCCAAATCCCAAATTAGCACAACGGAACTTATTTGCTGATGACAGAGCTTTTCATGTAATGGCTGAAAATGATTTTGCCACCAACGGAAATGACGGAATGTTGATGATTCAAAACACAAGATGGAGCATTGGTACCGAATGGCGTTTGGGCTACACCAAACAGCACGGGTACGAAACCGAAACGCACATTGGACGGTACATTGGAAAAATGCAGTGGTTGATGCCGTTTATCGGTTTTGACTGGAGGTTTCGAAAAATGGAAATGGGAGAAATGGAAGAAAATCTTTTTGGACAAACGAACACTAAAGACAATCGTGCTGTTCTTAGCGCCGGTGTCGAATATACAATGCCTATGCTGATCAAAGCCCAAGCCGAAGTCTATACCGATGGAAATGTTAGGTTGCAATTTGAACGGATGGATATTCCGGTTTCTAAAAGATTACGGCTTAATTTGATGTGGAATACGGACAAAGAATATATGGCAGGTTTTCGCTATATCGTAAAGAGAAATTTTGGAATTACAACGCATTATGATAGTGATATGGGACTTGGCTTTGGGTTAAGCGTGAATTATTAAAAAGAAAATATAAACATTAACACATTAAAAAAGGCAAAGTCAGTTGATTTTGCCTTTTTTTATTCTGTTGTGAGAGGTATTTTAAATCAACCCATAGTAGCAACCATAGTTGATCGGTAATTTATTTGGATGTAAGTATAAAAAGATCTTCGTGTGGCATTACATTATTTTGTTATATTTTTAGAAAATGACAATATAATTTGCAGTTATTTAAGGTTGCGTTTTCAATATAAATTGATGATGACAAGGAAAGCTCCGATCTTTTGATGATACCAAACAACAAAGCCTCAAGTTTTCTTGAGGCTTTGTCTTATACTGAAAGTTATATTTTAAGCTGCTAATGTGCGACTTTATAATTTTTGTTTATTGTGCGACTGCTTCTTTGATTCGACGTAAGGCTTCAATTAGCAATTCTTCGCTGGTGGCATAAGAAAAACGGATACAATCTGGATTTCCAAAAGCATCACCTGTTACAGTTGCTACATTTGCTTCGCCTAAAAGATACATGGCAAAATCATTTGCATCTTTGATGAATGTTCCTCTTAATGTTTTTCCAAAGAAAGAAGATACATCTGGAAAGACATAAAAAGCACCTTCGGGAACGTTAATTTTTACTCCTGGGATATCTTTTAACAATCCCACTACTAAATCTCGGCGGCTATGGAAAGCGTCAACCATGTGTTTCAAAACGCTTGGATCTGCATCTACAGCAGTTATGGTAGCACGTTGAGCGATGCTGTTAGCACCACTTGTTACTTGGCCTTGAATTTTTGTACATGCTTTAGCGATAAATTCTGGTCCGCCAATATAACCAATTCTCCAACCAGTCATGGCAAAAGCTTTGGCCACTCCATTTACGGTAATTGTTCTTTCTAACATTCCCGGGATCGAAGCGATGCTGCAAAAAGTCCCAGAAAAATTAATGTGCTCGTAAATTTCATCAGCAACAACGTACACGTGTGGGTGCTTTTCTAATACCTTGGCAAGCGCTGTTAATTCCTCTCTGTTGTATACAGATCCACTTGGATTGCAAGGAGAACTGAACCACATCATTTTTGTTTTTGGTGTAATGGCTGCCTCTAATTGTTCGGGTGTGATTTTAAAATCAGTTGCCACAGATGTTGGAACTGCTACAGGAATCCCACCAGACAATTTTACGATTTCGAAATACGAAACCCAATAAGGTGCAGGTAAAATTACTTCGTCGCCGTCATTTAGCATTACTTGTGCAATATTGTATAACGATTGTTTAGCTCCTGTTGAAACCACAATTTGAGACGGTTTGTACTCTAAATTATTGTCTCTTTTGAATTTTCTACAGATGGCTTCTTTTAATTCTAAATATCCTTCAACTGGAGAATAAGTACTGTAATTTTCATCTATTGCTTTTTTCGCCGCTTCTTTGATAAAGTCGGGTGTATTAAAATCAGGTTCGCCTAAGCTTAAACTGATAATGTCTTTTCCTTGGGATTTTAATTCTCGGGCTAAAGCAGCCATTGCTAATGTTTGAGACGTAGATAAATTATTTATTCTATCGGATAATGGATTCATTGTAATAGGTTGTAGTTAGTTTATTATTATTGCATGTAGAGATGCACTGCAGTGCATCTCTACAACATGTTGTGTTTTGTTATATTATGTCAGTTCTGGTTTCATTCCCAATTCTTTTAAATGCTTAAAATGAGCAATTACAGCACTTCGCATTGTATTATATTCATAGTACGGCAAGTTGCATTCTTGAGCGGTTTCTTTAACAATTTTTGCAATGTTGCCATAGTGAATATGACTAATATTAGGAAAAATATGGTGCTCAATTTGGTGATTTAATCCACCGGTATACCAATTTACAATTTTGTTTTTTGGAGCAAAATTAGTTGTAGTAAATAATTGGTGAATTGCCCAAGTATTATCCATTTCACCCAATTCATTAGGAGATGGATTTGTTGTTTCTTTTACAACGTGAGCCAATTGGAATACAACACTTAGAATCAGACCAGCGGTATAGTGCATGATAAAAAATCCTATTAGAACTTTCCACCACGTAATTCCAATAACGATTGGTAAAACAATCCATATTGATACGTAGATAACTTTAGTTATGATTAGAGTGGTCCAAAGTATTTTTGGACTTTTTGGTTCGCCATAAGATAATTTTCTTTTCAGATAACTTCTCATTTGTCTGAAATCAGTTGTAATTGCCCAGTTGAATGTAAGTAATCCGTACAAAAACACCGAATAATATTGCTGAAAACGGTGAAAATTGTACCATTTGGCATCTTTTGTAAAACGGATGACGCGTCCGGCATCTAAATCTTCATCATGGCCCGGAATGTTTGTGTAAGTGTGGTGTAAAACATTGTGTTGTACTTGCCAGTTGTAAACATTTCCTGCTAGTACATATATAGTTCCACCCATGAATTTATTAACCCAAGTCTTATTAGAATAAGAACCATGATTCCCATCGTGCATCACATTCATTCCTACTCCTGCCATACCTATTCCCATCACGATAGTTAACATAAGATGGGTCCAAAAAGGCATATCAAGTGTTAGAATTATAAAATAGGGGGCGAGAAAAACAGTAATTAAGATTGCAGTTTTTAAATAAAGTGTCCAATTTCCAGTTTTTTGAATATTGTTTTCTTTAAAGTAATTGTTAACCCGTGAGTTAAGCGTTCTGAAAAATTTCAGACTATCTTGTTTTGCAAATGTTGGTGGTGTATTTATCATATAATATTCAATAAAGTTCAAAGGTAATTATTATAAATTTTTTGGTATACAAAATTGAGATAAAATTTTTAACTCTAAAGTATTACTTTTGTTAAAAAATTATAAGATGGATGAAATTTTGAAACATTTTCCCGAATTAACTACTATTCAAAAAGAACAGTTTCAAAAACTGGACTTTTTGTACCATGATTGGAATGAGAAAATAAATGTTATTTCCAGAAAAGATATTGATGCATTGTATACTAAACATATTTTGCATTCATTGGGAATTGCAAAAATCATTAAATTTGAACCAGGGACGTATGTACTGGATGTGGGAACCGGTGGAGGATTTCCCGGTATACCATTAGCAATTCTATTTCCAGAAACTCGTTTTTATTTGATTGATATTATTGCAAAAAAAATAAAAGTGGTTCAGGCTGTAGCCGAAGGATTGGAACTAAAAAATGTAAAAGCAGAGCAAATGCGCGCTGAAAATGTGAAAGGAGATTTCGATTTTATTGTGAGCCGTGCCGTAACCAATATGCCAGATTTTGTTTCTTGGGTGAAAGGTAAAATCAAAAAAAACAGCAAGCATGAATTAAAAAATGGAATTCTGTATCTAAAAGGAGGTGATTTAACGGAAGAACTTAAAGATTTTCCTAAAGCTACAGAATATGATTTAGCTGATTTTTTTGAAGCTGAATTCTTTGAAACTAAAAAAGTAGTCCATGTGCCTTTGAAGTTTGTAGTGTAAAAGAAATGAAATTGTTTTTCAGAAAATTTGTCAATTGTATTGATGATCAAGCAATGATGACGATAATTTTTGCGGAAAAGAAAATAAAGGAAATTAGAAATGTAATGTGTTTACAGGTAAACGCATTGCTTTTTATAATAGAAATAAATCACATAAAGCTTCTTATTTATTGTGTTGATCATCAAATAAGGGAATTAGTCTAATTGATTTGGATGTAATAAAAACGGAAGTTTAATTTGAAATAGTGCCGGTTATTGTTGGACAAACGGTGTAACTTTGGCTTAAAAAAATTAATAAATTTGATCGCAAAAGCTACTATAGACACTGTTTTTGAAACCGCTCGAGTAGAGGAGGTTATTGGAGATTTTGTGCAATTAAAAAGAGCAGGAAGTAATTTTAAGGGACTGAGTCCTTTTTCAGAAGAACGTTCTCCTTCGTTTATGGTTTCGCCGGCTAAAGGAATTTGGAAAGATTTTAGCTCTGGAAAAGGAGGGAATTCTGTAGCTTTCTTGATGGAACATTCCCATTTTACCTATCCGGAAGCAATACGGTACTTGGCCAAAAAGTATAATATTGAAATAGAAGAAACCGAGCAAACGGATCAAGAGAAAGCCATTACGGATGTTCGTGAAAGTATGTATCTCGTCTCTGAATTCGCAAAAAGTTATTTTCACGACACCCTCTTTAACTCTGAAGAAGGCAAAGCAATCGGGTATTCTTATTTTAAAGAACGAGGATTTACAAATGAAACCATTAAGAAGTTTAGTCTAGGATACTCGCCCGAAAGTTGGGATGCTTTTACCAAAGAAGCATTAGGGAAAGGATATAAATTAGAGTTTCTAGAAAGCACTGGGCTCACAATTCCTAGAGATGACAGGCCTTTTGATAGATTCAAAGGTCGTGTTATGTTTCCCATAGAAAGCATGTCGGGTCGAGTGCTTGGTTTTGGAGGTAGAATTCTTACCAATGATAAGAAAGCAGCAAAATACCTGAACTCTCCTGAAAGTGAGCTATATCACAAGAGTAAAGTCTTATACGGTATTTTTCAGGCTAAACAAGCAATAGCCAAACTCAACAATTGTTATTTAGTCGAAGGATATACTGATGTGATTCAGTTCAATCAATCGGGAATTGAAAACGTTGTTGCGTCGTCAGGCACCGCTCTTACACCAGATCAAATTCGGTTAATAAATAGATTGACTAAAAACATCACCGTACTTTTTGATGGAGATGCCGCGGGCTTGCGGGCTTCTGTTCGTGGAATTGATCTGATTTTAGAAGAGGGTATGAATGTTAAAGTATGCACTTTTCCTGATGGAGAAGATCCGGATAGTTTTGCGAAGAAAAATTCTTACGAAGATTTAGTTTTGTACTTAGAAAATAACGCAAAAGATTTTATCCAGTTCAAAGCCTCACTTTTAATGAACGAAGCTAAAAATGATCCCGTAAAAAAGGCAGATTTAATTCGGGATATGGTGGTGAGTATCTCTAAAATTCCTGATAGAATTCAACGGGAAATTTATATACAAGAATGTTCTCGAATTATGGACATTTCCGAGCAGGTTTTGCTCAGTACTTTAGCACAATTAGTACAAAAGGATATTGTTGAAACTGGAAAAAAACAGCAACAAAAGCAATTGCAGAATGCCTTTGACTATGTTAAAAATGAAAATACTGCCGAAACCGATAAAGTAGATGCTTTGTATCGTTTTGAGCGCAAAATAATTGAAATACTATTGCTTTATGGCAACAAGACAGAAAAATTTGAAGAAGTTTTGTTAAAGTCCAACAGCGACGGAGAAATTGTTGATGTCATTGAAATTAAAGAACTAAAAGTTTTTCAGAAAATTTATTTGAGTTTGCAAGATGATGAAGTAGAATTTGCAAGTCCGATATTTAGAGAGATTTATAAAAATCTAATTGATTATTATTTACAAAATGAAGATTCTGACCTTGAAAAATACATAAACCATTTTCAGTCAGCTATTCCAGACGAAGTAACTAATATAATAATGGAAGATGAAAAAAACGTCTTACACAATTGGACAGGACAAAATATTTTTCCCAAAAGTAAAGAGGAGATGTTAAATCAAGATGTTTCGGATACATTACTCACTTTAAGATGGTTTTTACTCAGTGAAATAATAGAAGAGTTAAAAAACTCCGTTTCTAACGAGCCAGATTCCGATAATATGGAGTCATTATCATTGGCGATGAGTTATATTGAATTGCGGGGAAAATTTTCAAAAAAGCTAGGAAGAGTGGTGGTACGATACCATTAAATAGAATGGATTGTAATCCTTTTACTGGTTAATTTAAAAGCTCTGTATCATTTGAAATTAAATTCAAATGACACAGAGCTTTTTTTTGAAACTAAGCACAGTTACGATCTGTTCTTTTAAACGTTATTTAGAATTTAGCTAGTGTTACTAGACGATTTCTAACGTTTTTGCTTTGTTAACTAAATCTACTAAATTAGTAACATTTAGTTTAGTCAGTAGTCGTAATTTGTAAGTACTAATCGTTTTTTCATTTAGGTTTAGAATTGTCGCGATCTCGTGATTTTTCTTACCATCACTAAGATAACGTAAAACTTCTACCTCACGATTAGAAAGTTTGCGATATAATCTTTCGCTTTTGCTTTGTTTCGCAATTAAGGCTAAGTTCTTCTTCACGGTCTCATTCATGATTATTTTTCCTTGGTGGACTTTAATAATCGATTGACCTAGTGTTTCTAGTTTTTCAGATTTGTGTACAAAGCCAGAAACTCCGGCTTTAATGGCATTTGGTGCATAAATCTGTTCGGAAAGACCACTGTAAATAATGATTTTAGTTTTAGGAAAATTTTTCAGAAGTGCTTTAACTTCAAAAATACTGGCAAGTCCTTCCAGTTCCAAGTCTAATATCAAGACATCAATGTCTTTTGTTAAAAGTATATCCCGTACCATCAAAAAATTACCAACATTGGCTACTATTGATATCTCAGCATTTTCTTTAAAGTAAGATTTTACTCCAAAATGCACAACAGGATAATTATCGGCTATACATACTTTAATCATAATTTTAAATTTTTAGAATTATTTGTTATTGGAAATGTAAAATTAATAAATAAATTCTGTAATTAATTGTAAATCAATATAAAATATGATTTCTTTAATCTTTTGGGATAAAACAAACGGGTATTGCAGTCATTTTATGTTGATTACTAGTATTTAATCGCTTGTAAATGTCAAAAACAATTTTATCTCTTCCGGAAAAATTATCGGATGATTTTCCAGCGTTATCTTCTGCCATTGCCCATTCCAGCTCGTTATAGCTCGCTCCTAATTGATCTTCATCTGTTCTTTCATCACCAAATAATCCGTCAGTAGGTGCGGCTTTTAGGATAGAATCTGGAATTTTTAAAAATTTGCCTAAAAGATAGACTTCGGACTTCATTAAGTCGGCAATGGGACTCAAATCAACACCTCCATCGCCATATTTTGTATAAAAACCAACACCAAAATCTTCTACTTTGTTTCCAGTTCCTGCAACTAATAAACTATGAATGCCTGCAAAGTAATATAAAGTAGTCATCCGCAGTCGAGCTCGGGTATTAGCAAGAGAAAGGTTGATTTTATGTAGGTCTGAATGATTAGCGGGTACTATTTTTTTGAAACTTTCAAAAACAGAGGTCAAATCAGCTTCAACGGACGTTACATTAGGGAATCTTTCTTTAAGTTGTTCTATGTGTTCTCGGCCTCTGGATACATGACTTTGTGCTTGATGAATTGGCATTTCAACACATAATACTTGTAGACCAGTTTGGGCGCACAATGTAGAGGTTACTGCTGAATCAACTCCCCCGGAAATCCCAATTACAAATCCATTTACTTTAGCATTTTCAGCATATTTTTTTAACCAATTTACAATGTGGGTATTTACTTTTTCAACGAGGAGTGTGCTTATTTTAGTCATAATTATTTACGTTTTAAAAAGTAGGAATGTATATTTGCAAAATAAATTAGTTACTCCTTACTTTCTTCAAATTCTTTGGAAACAAATTTAAATAATAATTATGAAAATATATCTGTTATCCATCGTCTTTTGTCTCTTTTTTTTGTCATGTGACAAGAAAAATGAAGTTGAGAATGCCATTGCGGCAATTCCTGTAGAGGTGAAAGTAGATCGTTTTGATAAAATATTTTTTGAAACTCCACCTAAAGACCTAGAAAAAGTAAAAAAAGAGTTTCCATTCTTTTTTCCTCCAGGAAATGACAATAGCGTTTGGTTAAATAAAATGCAGGATCCAATCTGGAAAGAATTGTATGCGGAAGTACAAAAAAAATATGCTGATTTTGAAGTGGTAAAAGAGGAACTGGAAAGACTTTTTAGGCACATTAAATATTATTTTCCGCAAACAAAAACACCAAAAGTGGTTACTGTAATTGCTGAGATGGACTATAATAGCAAGGTTATTTATGCAGATAGTCTTGTGATTATTTCGCTTGAATTGTATTTAGGTAAAGACCATAAATTTTATCAGTTTCCCAATTATTTAAAACAAAATTTTGAACAGAGACAAATTGCGCCGGATGTAGTTTCGAGTTTTGCAGCACGGAAAATTGCGCCTGTTTTGGGTAAAGATTTACTCAGTCAGATGATTTATTCCGGTAAACAATTGTATTTAAAAGACCTGCTTTTGCCAAATTATACGGAGGCCGAAAAAATGGGATATACCTCAGAACAACTTTTGTGGTGTCAGGAAAATGAAAGTTACATGTGGCGGTATTTTATCGAAAAGGAATTGCTGTATAGTACGGATCAAAAGCTAATTCCCAGATTTATAAATCCAGCGCCATTTTCTAAGTTTTATTTAGAAATAGACAATGAATCGCCTGGCCGCGTTGGTGCTTGGATTGGTTGGCAAATAGTACGATCTTACATGGAAATTAATCGAGTAAATGTTACTGATTTGCTTAAAACAGATGCGAAAAAAATATTTAAACAATCAAAATACAAACCTAAAAAGTAATGTTAGAAAAACATACATCAGAAATTAAGTTTCTAATCGAATTAGACGAAAATAGAGTTCCAGAAAAACTTATGTGGACTGCTAAAGATGGCGGTGTCGAGCTGGAAGAAGCTAAAGCAATAATGTTGTCAGTATGGGATAGTAAAGCAAAAGAAAGTATGCGCATTGATTTATGGACAAAAGAAATGCCAGTAGATGAAATGAAAATTTTCTTTCATCAAACTTTAGTGGCTATGTCAGAAACATTCAAGCGGGCTACTGATGACGAGAAAATGGCTGATACGATGAAAGATTTTTGTGATTATTTTGCTGAAAAATTAGATCTCACAAAATAGAAATTATATCATTTACCTAAAAAGTCCCAAGTTTCAATTGAATCTTGGGACTTTTTAGTGAAAATGTTCTTTTTCTAAAATTGGTTGTTATTTTTAAAAACTTCTTGATTGACTTCGTCTATATAACCTAACAATTCTTCTTTTCCTGTTGATTCAGTCGCTGAGGTGACAAAATAATGAGGCATTTCGGCCCAATTATTAGCAAACATTTTCTTTTTGTAGGCCGCTATATGAGAGTCAATTTTTACTTTGCTGATTTTGTCAGCTTTAGTGAAAACAATACAAAAAGGAATTTCACTTTCGCCCATGTATGACATGAATTCAATGTCAATTGTTTGTGCCTCGTGACGAATATCTATCAAAACAAAAGCACAGACTAATTGCTCTCTTGTTTCAAAATAGTCTGTGATAAATTCTTGGAAAATAGATTTAGTCTTTTTTGAAACTTTTGCATATCCATAACCAGGTAAATCAACTAGAAACCAATTGTTATTAATCAAAAAATGATTAATCAACTGTGTTTTTCCCGGTCTTCCAGATGTTTTTGCTAATTTTTTTTGATTTGTGATCATGTTAATCAAAGAGGACTTCCCTACATTTGATCGGCCTATAAAGGCATATTCCGGCAAAAAATCTTTTGGACATTTGGCTACGTCGGAGTTGCTGATAACAAATTCGGCAGTATTAATTTTCATTTTTTCTAGGTGTAAAATTCTCCTTTAAGGTTTATTTATGGACAAATGGGTGTTTTTTAGCCAATCATCAAGTAAGCGATTGAACTCATCGGGATGCTCCATCATAGCCGCATGACCACATTTATCGATCCAATATAAAGTAGAATTGGGTAGTAATTTATTGAATTCTTCGGCTACATCTGGAGGTGTAACTTTATCATTTTTTCCCCAAATAAGGCAGGTTTGAACATGCATTTTTGGTAAATCTTTTGCCATATTATGTCGAATGGCACTTTTTGCAATAGTCAGTGTTTTGATTAATTTTATACGATCGTTTACTGTTTCGTACACTTCGTCAATAAGTTCCTTAGTAGCAACTTTTGGATCATAAAATACATCTTCTGCTTTTTTCTTGATATACTCATAGTCCCCTCTTTTTGGGTAGCTATCACCCATTGCGCTTTCATAAAGCCCTGAGCTTCCTGTTATTACAAGTCCTGCTACTTTTTCAGGATACATTTTAGTGTGGTACAATGCAATGTGGCCACCAAGTGAATTTCCTAAAAGTATTACACGGTCTAATCCTTTGAAAGTGATGAAATCCCTAACATATTTAGCAAAACTTTTTACATTAGTTTTTAAAATATTTTGGGTATAAATGGGTAAATCCGGAATAATTATTTTGTATCCTCTTGTAGAAAAGTAGCTGGCAACCGCATCAAAGTTGCTAAGTCCCCCCATAAGTCCGTGCAAGATTACGATTGGAGTTCCTTCACCAGCTTCATAATAGCTGTATTTGCCTTCTTTTTTATAGTGTTTTTCCATTTTTATAAATACGGATTTTTCGATTTGGACAAATATAGGATTTAAAAAATAAAAATGAATTTTTAGAACAATTTTTAATTGTAAAGTTATCCCGCTTTAGATAGAATCCTGTTCCTTTTTCTTTGCTATTTAAGTATTGATTTCTTTCCAAATTTCATTTTGGATAACAAAAAAAAAACAAAGAATTTTATTGTGTTTTGGAGTCTGTTTTTTATAACATTATCTTTCTTACAAATAAATTCTAAAGAGCTAACGGCTTGATTGTATATAAAGTAAGTGTTTTTATTTGAAAGTGGTTAAACTTATTAACAAAGTGGGGTATAGTGGTAGATAGTGGTAATATTTTTTATATTTTTGCTCAACATCATTTAATTTTTTTTCTTGGATACAATTATTGGAACATACGAATGTAAAGTTGATGCTAAAGGAAGGGTGCTGTTGCCGGCGCCTTTAAAAAAGCAGTTGGCTCCATCACTTCAAAACGGATTTGTTTTGAAGCGTTCCGTTTTTCAAGAATGTCTGGAACTGTATCCTATGGAAGAATGGAATATAATGATGCAAAAAATAAACAAACTCAATCGATTTGTCAAGAAAAACAATGACTTCATTCGCAGGTTTACAGCAGGAGTGAAAGTGGTTGAAATTGATGCGTTAGGACGCTTATTAGTTCCTAAGGACTTAGTCGTTTTTGCCAGTATTACAAAAGATGTAGTGTTTTCATCGGCGGTAAATATTGTTGAGATATGGGATAAAGAGTTGTATGAAAAATCAATAAATGGAGAAGATCTTGATTTTGCTGATTTGGCAGAGGAAGTAATGGGAAATATAAATGACAACGACAATGGAATATCATA
Organism: Flavobacterium sp. W20_MBD1_R3; assembly: GCF_052119725.1. Classification (NCBI taxonomy): domain Bacteria; kingdom Pseudomonadati; phylum Bacteroidota; class Flavobacteriia; order Flavobacteriales; family Flavobacteriaceae; genus Flavobacterium; species Flavobacterium sp. W20_MBD1_R3. Next base: position 117,381 of record NZ_JBGQOR010000002.1, on the reverse strand, counting down.
ATCCGGTTTTGCTTCAAGCATCTGTAGATGGTTTAAATATTAAGCCTGACGGCATTTATGTAGATGTAACTTTTGGTGGGGGCGGACATTCAAAAGAAATTTTGAAAAGGTTAGGTCCAGCTGGAAAGTTATTCGCTTTTGATCAGGATGAAGATGCTTTGGCGAATGCCTTGCCTGACGAAAGATTTATTTTGATCAATGAAAACTTTAGATTTTTAAAAAGATTCTTGCGTTTTTATGGGGTAAAAAGTGTAGATGGCATTTTAGCAGATTTAGGTGTTTCATCACATCAGTTTGATGTTCCAGAACGAGGTTTTTCTACTCGCTTTGATGCTGGTTTGGACATGCGAATGAGTCAGAAAAATGATTTGAATGCCTATCGAGTGGTCAATGAATACGATGAGGCAAATTTAAAAAGAGTGTTTCTAGATTATGGTGAATTAAAAAATGCCCCAGTTTTAGCACGAACAATAGTCGAGGCAAGAGAGCAACAGCCAATTAAAACAACAGATGAATTGAAAGGCATTTTGGCGCGATATTTACCGGATAGAGTTCGGAATAAAATATTAGCTCAAATTTATCAGGCTATCCGAATTGAAGTAAATCAGGAAATGGATGTTCTGAAAGAGTTTTTAGAACAATCCTTAGAAATATTAAATCCAGAAGGAAGATTAAGTGTAATATCCTATCATTCTTTAGAAGACAGATTGGTGAAAAGGTTTATAAAAAATGGAATGTTTGAAGGAGAACCGGAACGCGATTTTTTTGGTAATTTTTCTGTTCCTTTTAAAACTATTGGAAAACTAATAGTACCGAATGCAGACGAAATAAAAATAAATAATAGAGCACGAAGCGCAAAATTAAGAATAGCACAAAAAAGATAATTCTTTGCAAATAAACGGTGCGCTGTTGCATATTTGAAGCTTATAAAAAAATGAAGAACGGAGTTTATAGCATATTGAAAGCCAAGTTTCTTATTGATGATCATGCCGTCAAAAATTGGCGATTCATTGTTTTTATTCTTTTGTTAGCAATTATAATGATTGCAAATACACAACGGTTTGAACAAAAAGTGTTTGAAATCACGGAGCTAACTGGACAAGTTAAAGAATTGCGTTCTGAATTTGTAGACCGTCGCTCTGAATTAATGAAACTAAAAATGGAATCAACGGTTTCTGAAAAAATGATAGAGAAAGAAATTTTTCCATCCACAGTTCCGCCAGTAAAAATAAAAGTTAAAAAAGAAGAAGATAAAGGCTTCTTTAAAAAATTATGGCAGTAGAAGATAAATATATATCTTATAGAATCTATTTAGTCGCTTTTGGGATCTTCCTGATGGCGGTTGCTATTGCCGTAAAATTAACAAATATTCAATGGGTAGAAGGAGACTATTACAGAAATTTAGCCAAACAAAGAACTGTTAAAAATTTTATTATTCCCGCTAACAAAGGGAATATTTATTCTGCTGATGGGAGCCTTTTAGCAACATCAATTCCAAATTATGAAATACGGTTCGATGCACTTGCATCAAAAATAGAATCCTTTGAGAAGAATGTGAAGCCATTATCAGATTCCTTGGCCTTGCTGTTAGGAAAATCTACAAATTATTTTGAAAACGAATTAAGAAAAGCCCGAGGCAATAGAAATAGATATTTTTTGGTAGCACGAGATTTAAGTTACACTGATTATGTGCGTATTAAAGAGTTTCCATTATTTAATCTTGGTGCATACAAAGGGGGGATTATTGTAGAACAAGAAACCATCAGGGAACATCCAATAGGTAAAATTGCCGAGCGAACCGTGGGTTATGAAAGAACCTCCAATGGGCAATCGCTTGATGGAAAAGGTATTGAATGGGCTTTTAGGAACTATCTCAATGGAAAAGACGGTAAAATATTAAAACAGAAAATAGCTAAAGGACAGTGGAAACCTATTCGAGATATTAATGAAATTGATCCTCAGGACGGCTATGACGTTATATCAACAATTGATGTTTATATTCAAGATATAGCGCATCATGCTTTGCTAAAACAACTAGAATCATATCAGGCAGATCATGGTTCTGTGGTGGTTATGGAAACTAAAACAGGGCATGTGAAAGCAATTTCTAATTTAGGAAGAGCAAAAGACGGGACTTATTATGAAACCACAAATTATGCGGTAGCAGAGTCCCATGAACCGGGTTCTACCTATAAATTAGCTGATTTGATGGCGCTTCTTGAGGATAAAAAAGCCGATACGAGTACTGTTTATGATAGTAATGGTGGAGTTGTTGCGTATTCAGGTAAAAAAGTACGTGATTCCCACAAAGGTGGTTATGGAAAAATTTCGTTAGCAAGAGGTTTTGAACTTTCGTCAAATACAGTTATGGTTCAGGCAGTGTATGAAGCGTATAAAAATAATCCATCAAAATTTGTCAATCATCTTAATGATTTTGGTTTAAATAAAATTTTGGGACTTTCAATCAAAGGGGAAGGCGTGCCCTATATTCCTCAGCCTACGGATAAGAATTGGTCTAATATTTCGCTTCCTTGGATGGCTTTTGGGTATGGAGTTCATATTACTCCAATGCAAACATTAGCATTTTATAACGCAGTTGCTAATGATGGGGAAATGGTAAAACCTCAATTTGTTTCTGAAATTAAAGAATGGAATAAAACGATTAAAAAATACGAGAAGGAAGTTTTGAATCCAAGAATTTGTTCCCAAGAAACTATATTGAAATTGCAAGCAGTTCTCGAAAATGTTGTCAAAAAAGGAACGGGTTCAAAATTATATTCAAAGGATTTTTCCATGGCAGGAAAAACGGGAACGGCACAAGTTAATTATGGTAAAAATGGCCGCTCTGAAATGTATTATGCATCATCATTTGTAGGTTATTTTCCAGCGGATCAACCTAAATATTCCTGTATTGTGGTGGTACACAAACCAAATACTGCTTTTAATAATTTTTATGGTGCTGATGTAGCTGGTCCTGTTTTTAAGCGTATTGCGCAGAAGATATTTACAGATGCGCCATCAACGAATGAGATTAAAAACCTAGATAGAAAGATACCAAAACAAGAAAATAATTATGATTCTTATTTTGTTAAATCTCAAAACAAACAACAGTTTATACCTAATGTAAAAGGAATGTCAGGGATGGATGCTGTTGCTTTATTAGAAAATTTGGGAGTTAAGGTAAAGGTAACGGGCGTTGGTAAAGTAAAAACACAATCGCTCGAAGCGGGGCAAAATATTCTAAAAAACACAACAATATTATTAGAATTATCATGAGCATACTAAAAGACATATTATACAAAGTAGCCATTGAAGCCATAAAGGGCTCAACGGATATCGCGATTAACAAAATAGATTTTGATTCTAGGAAAATTGAGTCCAATGATGTTTTTGTAGCCATTCGTGGTACAATATCAAATGGTCATGATTTTATAGAAAAAGCAATTCAACAAGGAGCCGTAGCAATTATATGTGATACGTTTCCAGACAACATTGCCAAGGGGATCACATATGTTCAGGTAAAAGATACGAATTCGGCCTTAGCATTTATGGCGGCTAATTATTTTGGTGATCCATCTCAAAACTTGAAATTGATTGGAATTACAGGCACAAATGGCAAAACAACCATTGCTTCCTTGTTATACCAATTGTTTAAAAAAGCAGGTTTTAAAGTTGGATTGCTCTCAACGGTTAAAATTTTAGTTGATGATATTGAATACAAAGCCACACATACGACTCCAGATTCGATTACTCTAAATCAGTACTTGAGTGAAATGGTGCAAAACGGAGTTGAATATTGTTTTATGGAAGTAAGTTCACATGGGATTCACCAAAAAAGAACCGAAGCCTTGCATTTTGTAGGTGGTATATTTACTAATTTATCCCATGATCATTTGGATTACCATCCAACGTTTGCAGAATATAGAGATGTAAAAAAGTCCTTCTTTGATAATTTGCCCAAAACGGCCTTTGCTCTATCTAATATTGATGATAAAAATGGACAGATTATGTTGCAAAATACTGCAGCAAAAAAATGTACGTATGCCTTAAAATCCTACGCAGATTATAAAGCGCAAATCCTGGAAAATCAATTATCGGGCTTGTTGTTGAAAATCAGCGGAAATGAGGTGTGGGTAAAACTCATTGGTACATTTAATGCCTATAACCTAGTTGCGATATACGGCGCTGCAGTCGAATTAGGAATTGAACACATGGAAGTGCTCCGGTTATTATCTGATTTAGAAAGTGTATCGGGACGGTTTCAATTTATTGTTTCAAATTCAAATATCACCGCTATTGTAGATTATGCTCATACTCCGGATGCTTTAGAAAACGTACTAAAAACAATTAATGACATCCGTACAAAAAATGAACAATTGATTACGGTTGTGGGATGTGGAGGTAATAGGGATAAAACAAAACGTCCAATTATGGCTGAAATTTCATCTGAATGGAGTGATAAAGCGATTTTCACTTCGGATAATCCTAGAAACGAAAACCCGGATGTAATCATCAGCGAAATGGAACAGGGGGTGGCCGCGCAAAATTATAAAAAAGTATTGACGATAACCGATAGGAAACAGGCAATTAAAACTGCTTGTCAACTGGCTCAGCCTAACGATATTATTTTAATAGCGGGAAAAGGACACGAAACCTATCAGGAAACAAATGGAATTCGCCTTGATTTTGATGACATGAAAATAGTTAAAGAAATGCTGGATCAACTTGGAAAATAGGGTTAATGAATTTTTGATTATTTAAAGAGGACCAAAATCAAGAAAGTAACAATTTGCCAAAAAACAAAGATATATGCTATACTATTTATTTGAATATTTAGACAAAACATTGGATGTTCCCGGAACGGGTGTTTTTCAGTACATTACTTTTAGATCTGCATTAGCATTAATGCTTTCGTTGTTGTTATCAACAATTTACGGAAAAATAATAATTCGCTTTTTACAAAGACAGCAGGTGGGAGAAACTGTGCGAGAGCTTGGTTTAGCTGGTCAAAATGAAAAAGCGGGAACGCCTACAATGGGAGGATTGATTATTATTTTTGCTACGCTCGTTCCTGTTTTATTGTTTTCTAAACTGCATAATATTTATATCGTATTATTGATAGTTACTACACTCTGGATGGGTACGATTGGTTTTATTGATGATTATATAAAAATTTTCAAAAAAGATAAACAGGGATTAAAAGGGGTTTTTAAGGTGGTGGGGCAAGTAGGTTTAGGACTTATAGTAGGGACCGTTTTGTATTATCATGCGGGCGTTACCGTAAGAACTGATACGGGTAAAACCAATGTTTTCAAAGCGACTGCGGAAAATGTAATTGTTCAAGTGCCACTGGAAGAAAAATCGACTGCAACCACTATACCTTTTTTCAAAAATAATGAATTTGATTATGCGGAGTTATTAGCATGGACAGGCGAGGGATATGAAAAATGGGCTTGGTTGATTTTTATTCCAGTTGTTATTTTTATAATTACGGCTGTTTCTAATGGTGCTAATTTGACTGATGGAATAGATGGATTGGCGGCAGGAACATCGGCTATTTCAGTACTTGCGCTAGGAATATTCACCTTCGTTTCGGGAAATATTATTTTCTCTAATTACTTGAATATCATGTATATTCCTAATTCAGGAGAAATGACGGTTTTTATAGCGGCATTTGTTGGCTCCTTAATTGGGTTTCTGTGGTACAACTCGTATCCGGCTTCCGTTTTTATGGGCGATACGGGAAGTTTAACCATTGGTGGAATTATTGCTGTTTTGGCTATTGCAGTTCGAAAAGAAATGTTGATTCCTTTATTGTGTGGAATTTTTCTTGTCGAAAATTTATCGGTAGTTCTTCAAGTAAGTTATTTTAAATATACCAAGAAACGCTTTGGCGAAGGCCGAAGAATATTTTTAATGTCTCCCTTGCATCATCATTATCAAAAAAAAGGATATCATGAAAGTAAAATTGTGACTCGGTTTTGGATTGTTGCTATTATGTTGGCCATTTTGTCTATCGTTACTTTAAAATTAAGATAACATGAGGCTAGTAATTTTAGGAGGAGGCGAAAGCGGTGTAGGAACTGCAATTCTTGGCAAGAAAAAAGGATATGATGTTTTTGTGTCTGATTTTGGAAAGATAAAAGAGAATTACAAAGAAGTGCTTTTTCTAAATGAAATTGCATGGGAAGAGCAGATGCATACGGAAGAATTGATTTTGAATGCTGATGTGGTGATGAAAAGTCCCGGAATTCCTGATAAATCTCCAATTGTAAAAAAATTGTTAGAGAAAAAAATCACTGTAATTTCTGAAATTGAGTTTGCTGCTCCTTACACTGACGCGACCATTATAGGAATAACTGGAAGTAACGGTAAGACAACCACAACAATGTTGACGTATCATTTGCTAAAAGCGGCAGGGTTAAATGTAGGATTAGGAGGTAATATAGGAAAGAGTTTTGCTTGGCAAATGGCGGACAATAAATATGATTCTTACGTGCTTGAATTGAGTAGTTTTCAATTAGATGGGATTATAAATTTCAAACCACATATTGCCATAATTACTAATATAAGTCCGGATCATCTGGATCGATACAATTACAAATATGAAAATTACATTGATGCGAAATTTAGGATTACAATGAACCAAACGGAGGACGACTACCTTATCTATGATGCAGATGATGAAGCGATAAACGAGTGGTTCAAAACGCACACGACAAGAGCAAAATTAATTCCTTTTTCATTGACAAAAACGTTCAGCGAAGGAGCTTATATAGAAAACAACAAAATGGAAATAAAGATTAATCAGGAAGAATTTACAATGAATACAGACCACATTGCACTAGAAGGAAAACATAACATGAAAAACGCAATGGCAGCAACCTCTGTGGCAAAATTAATGCAAATAAGAAAAGCTACAATTCGGGAGAGTCTTTCTAATTTTCAAGGAGTAGAACATCGTTTGGAGAAAGTTTTAAAAATCCAAAACGTGCAGTATATTAATGACTCTAAAGCAACGAATGTCAATGCAACTTTTTTTGCATTAGACAGCATGAATGCTCCTACAGTATGGATTGTAGGTGGTGTTGATAAAGGAAATGATTACAATGAATTGATGTCATTAGTACGTGAAAAAGTAAAAGCGATTATTTGTCTTGGTGTGGATAATAAAAAAATAATTGATGTTTTTGGAAATGTAGTCGACATGATGATCGAAGTTTCAACTATGGACGATGCAGTGAGAATGGCGCAGCGGTTATCAGAAAAAGGAGATGTAGTGCTGTTGTCTCCAGCATGTGCCAGTTTTGATTTATTTGAAAACTACGAAGATAGAGGAAATCAATTCAAACAGGCCGTTAAAAATTTATAGAAAAAAGGTTTTAGGTTCTAGGTGCTAGGTTTTAGCGCCAAAACCCAAAACCCAAAATCCAAAACCCACAATGAAGCAACTAATTAACAATTTAAAAGGAGATAAAGTGATTTGGTCATTCGTGGCTTTGTTGGCTTTGTTTTCCTTTATGCCTGTTTTTAGTGCAAGTAGTAATCTAGCTTACCTTGGTCGAGGAACCGGAAACACATTAGGTTATTTAGTAAAGCATTTAGCACATATTTGCATTGGGTTTTTAATTATTTACTGGGTTCACAAAGTACCGTATCATTATTTTCGGGCTATTTCTAAAGTAGGTTTACCTGTTGTGTGGGTCTTACTGGCTTACACTTTAATTAAAGGAACAGTTATTGCCGGTGCAAACGCAAGTAGATGGATTCAGGTTCCGTTTATTGGAGTCACGTTTCAAACGTCAACATTAGCGTCTATGGTGCTGTTTATTTTTGTGGCGCGATACTTGTCTAAAACCAGAGAAGTACCCATCACTTTTAAGTCTTCTATTTGGGAGCTTTGGACTCCTGTGTTCATTACCTTAATGTTTATTTTACCTGCCAATTTTTCAACAACAGCATTGATTTTTTCGATGGTGTTGATGTTGGTTTTTATTGGAAAATATCCCATTAAATACATTGCAGTTATATTGGGTTCAGGAATTGTATTTTTGGCCTTTTTTATTCTGCTTGCGAAAGCATTCCCTGATTCGAAGTTTTTTAGCAGGGTTGGGACTTGGGGGAATAGAATTGAAAGTTTTACCACAGATAAACCAGATGAAGATGATTACCAAATTGAAAAAGCAAAAATTGCAATTGCATCTGGGAAAATTTACGGATTAGGTCCTGGGAAAAGCATTCAAAAGAACTTTTTGCCACAATCTTCTTCTGATTTTATTTTTGCAATTATTGTTGAAGAGTATGGACTTATAGGAGGAATAGGAGTGCTGACTTTGTACCTGTTGTTGCTGTTTAGATTTGTTATTGCCTCGCACAAAGCCAACACGCTTTTTGGTAAATTAGTCGTCATAGGTTTAGGTTTTCCAATGATATTTCAAGCCATGGTCAACATGGCTGTTGCAGTAGAATTATTGCCTGTTACGGGGCAAACGTTGCCTTTAATAAGCAGCGGAGGAAGCTCTATTTGGATGACTTGTTTTGCACTTGGAATCATTATCAGTGTGACTAAGAAAGAAGAGGAGGTTGCCCAGGAATTAAAGGATGCAGCTAAAAGGGAAGAAGCACTTCAGAAATTAATTGATCGGGAATTAGAGGAGGAAACGGCAGTTGAAGAATCCTATTCTATTGAAGATAAGGCGAAAAATCCAATGCAGGCAGTTATAAATAAATAAGTTGTTTTATTAAACAGAACAGCGAGTATTTGATCAAAAATGAAACATTATAAATTCATATTAAGTGGTGGAGGAACAGGTGGACATATCTATCCTGCAATTGCTATCGCAAATGAATTAAAATCTCGTTTTCCAGAGGCTGAATTCCTTTTTGTAGGGGCCAAGGATAAAATGGAAATGCAGAAAGTGCCCCAAGCGGGCTACAAAATAATCGGGTTATGGATTGCAGGATTACAAAGAAGATTCACCCTTGATAATACTCTTTTTCCAATAAAATTGATCAGTAGCTTATTGAAATCACGTACTATAATTAAACAATTTAAACCAGATGTAGTAATAGGAACCGGTGGTTTTGCCAGTGGTCCGTTACTGCAAGTAGCAGCGCTATCTGGAATACCAACACTGATTCAAGAACAAAATTCCTTTCCGGGAATTACCAATAAATTGTTGAGTAAAAAGGCTAACACAATTTGTGTAGCTTATGAGAACTTACAACGCTTTTTTCCAAAAGAAAGGATGATTTTGACTGGAAATCCTGTCCGTAAAGATCTGATTAGTATTGATAGCAAAAGAGAAGAAGCTATTCAATATTTTGGGTTAGATTCTACTAAAAAAACGCTGTTAGTGTTAGGCGGAAGTCTGGGTGCAAGACGAATAAATCAATTAATTGCTAAAGAAATTTTAACTTTTTCAGCCTATAATGTACAAGTTATATGGCAATGTGGGAAATTATATTTTGACGAATATAAACATTTTGAGGAAAATGAAAATATTCAAATTCATTCTTTTATTGATCGCATGGATTTAGTGTATGCTGCTGCAGATATTGTTATTTCTCGAGCAGGAGCTTCTTCTGTTTCAGAATTATGTATTGTGGGGAAACCAGTAATTTTTGTCCCATCACCTAATGTTGCAGAAGATCATCAGACTAAAAACGCACAGGCTATTGTAGATAAAAATGGAGCAATTTTGCTTAAAGAAAATCAGCTGGACACACAATTCAGTCTTGTTTTTGAGTCTTTGATTAATGATCCAGAAAAACAAAAAGAACTGAGCGAAAATATAAAATGTTTGGCTCTGCCGGAGGCGACAAAGAAAATTGTTGACGAAATAATCAAATTAATTCAAATCAAAAAGCGACTTTAAAATTCTAATATTTCAAAACTTCAACACATAATAACATGAACTTAAATCAAATACATAACGTCTATTTTATAGGAATTGGAGGAATAGGGATGAGTAATTTAGCTCGCTATTTCAAGAACTTGGGAAAGCAGGTTTGTGGTTACGATAAAACCCGTTCTGTTCTTACGGATGAGTTAAGCGAAAGTGGTATTTCAATTCATTTTGAAGACAGTATTAATTTGATTCCGAAAGATTTTTATCTTGAAAACACATTAGTGATCGTGACTCCAGCTGTTCCTAAGACGCATTCAGAGTGGATTTATTTCATGGAAAGAGAGTATACAATCAAAAAAAGAGCCGAAGTTTTAGGGTTGATTACAAAAGATACCTTTTGTTTTGCGGTTGCCGGTACGCATGGAAAAACAACTACTTCTGGGATTTTAGGACATATTTTACATGAAAGTGGCGCTGATGTCACTGCTTTTATTGGTGGTATAGTCGAAAATTACAATTCAAATTTAATAGGAAATGGCACAACAGTAACCGTAGTTGAAGCGGATGAATTTGATCGTTCTTTTTTATATTTGCACCCTAATATTGCATGTATTACGTCAATGGATGCAGATCATCTGGACATTTATGGAACTAGTGAATCACTAGAAGAATCTTTTCTTGAATTCGCCTCTAAAATTGAAGATAAAAACAATCTTTTTGTAACAAAAGAATTGCCCTTGGAAGGCGTTACTTGTGCTATAAATGACGTAGCTGATTACAAAGTGTTGAATGTTAGAGTGCAAAATAGTAGTTATGTTTTTGATGTGCAAACACCTACGGATATAATCAAAGACTTATATTTTAGTTTACCGGGTAGACATAATTTAATGAATGCATTAATGGCTATTGCAATGGCAAACGTATTCGGCACCCCAACCGACGCCATTGCAAAAGGCATTGCATCATTCAAAGGGATAAAACGACGATTTTCATATCAAATAAAAACAGATGCGAAAGTCTTTATAGACGATTATGCCCATCATCCAACAGAGATAAACGCAGTGTATCAGGCGATTCGTGAGTTGTATCCACAGCAGAAAGTGTTAGCCGTTTTTCAACCCCATTTGTTTAGCAGAACAAGAGATTTTGCTGATGATTTTGCTAAAAGTTTGTCTGCTTTTGATGAGGTTGTTTTATTAGATATTTATCCAGCTCGTGAATTACCTATGGAAGGGATTAACTCACAAATGTTGATAGAAAAAATGACTAATGAGCATAAAAATGTAGTTTCTAAAGAGGATTTAATTTCAACAATCTTAGCTAGCAATGCAACTATTATTGTAGCCATTGGGGCGGGAGATATTGGAGAATTAGTACCATCCATAAAAAACGCGATATATGAAAGTATTTAATTGGACTAATATTCGATTATTGTTAATGTTTGTGGTAGTGATTTTTCTGTTTTCATTTACTTCAGATCGCAATAATAATAGAAAACTGACTAAATCTGTTGTTGTTTTTGTAGGGGATAACGCTCCTTTTGTACGACAAGAAACGGTTAATAAATTGTTAATAGAAAATAAAAGAGAGGCATCAAGCATTCAAAAACTTAATTTAGATTTGAACAAGCTAGAATCTACTCTGGATGCACAACCGATGATTGAAAAATCACACGTTTTTGTAACAATTGATGGTGTTCTAAAAGCTGTAGTAAAACAAAAAAATCCTATTGCTAGGTTTTTTGGAGACAAAGGCTCTTTTTACATTGATTTCGAAGGGAATAGAATGCCGTTATCAACTAATTTTACAGCAAGAGTTCCGCTTGTTTCGGGGGATTTAAATAAAAAAAATAACGAAGATTTAACTGGTTTACTTCGCATGGTTTATGATGATGAGTTTTTGAAAAAAAATATTATTGGAATACAAATTATGCCAAATGGAAGCTTGAAAATGCTAAACAGAAATTTTGATTATCAAATAGATTTTGGTAAATTGAAAAATGTGGAGCGAAAATTTAAAAATTATAAAGCTTTTTTCCAAAAAGCAGTTTTAGACAGTTCGTTGTATAAATATAAGAAAATTGACCTCCGATTTACGGAACAAGTAGTTTGCACTAAATAATAGATAATGGAAAAAGAGAATATTGCAGTAGGTCTAGATATTGGGACAACTAAGATAGTTGCCATGATAGGCAAGAAGAATGAATATGGCAAACTAGAAATTTTAGGTCTGGGAAAATCTAAAAGTTTAGGAGTTGCAAGGGGTGTTGTAAATAATATTACGCAAACCATACAATCCATTCAACAAGCGATTCAAGAAGCCGAAAATAATTCAGGCTACAAGATAAAAGATGTGGTAGTGGGAATAGCAGGACAGCATATTCGCAGTATTCAACATACTGATTACATTAGCAGAAGTAATCCCGAGGAAGTTATAGGTGGTTATGATATTCAGCTTTTGATTGATCAAGTTAACAAACTAGCGATGTTGCCCGGTGAGGAGATCATCCATGTTTTGCCGCAAGAATTCAAAATTGATGGGCAATCGGAAATTAAAGAGCCCATAGGAATGTACGGCGGAAGATTAGAATCTAGTTTTCATGTTGTAGTGGGTCAGGCATCATCAATACGTAACGTGGGGAGATGTATTCAAAGTTCTGGTATTGAGTTATCAGGATTGACATTAGAACCATTAGCTTCAGCAGATGCAGTTTTGAGTCAGGAAGAAAAAGAAGCAGGAGTAGCGTTAATCGATATCGGTGGCGGAACGACTGATTTAGCTATTTTCAAAGACGGTATTATTCGGCATACAGCAGTGATTCCTTTTGGAGGAAATGTCATAACCGATGACATTAAAGAAGGATGTTCCATAATAGAAAAGCAAGCTGAATTATTGAAAGTTAAATTTGGTTCAGCCTGGCCAGGAGAAAATAGAGATAATGAAATTGTATCTATTCCAGGTTTAAGAGGTAGAGAACCAAAAGAGATTTCGTTAAAAAATCTTTCTAAAATAATTCATGCTCGTGTTGTTGAGATCGTGGACCAAGTTTTTACAGAAATAAAAGCGTACGGTCATGAAGATCCTCGCAAGAAACTAATAGCAGGAATTGTTCTTACTGGTGGTGGAGCTCAATTAAAACACATCAAACAGTTAGTAGAATATATTACCGGGATGGATACCAGAATTGGATATCCAAATGAGCATTTAGCAGGAAACTCAGAGGAAGAAATTTCAAGCCCGTTATATGCCACAGCAGTTGGGTTAGTAATGAAAAGTATTGAGAATAATACACAAAGTGCATTCCGTATTGATGCTATAGAACAACCGCGAATCACAGGCTTTAAAACAGCAGTTGTTGAAAGCCCTGTGTATGAAGCACCGGAAAAGAACGAAGAAGAGGAAGATAAGAGTTCTAAAGAAAAGCAGAATTCTACTGTTAGCAGAATTCAGAAAAATTTCTTTGATCGTTACGTAGATAAGATCAAAGATTTTTTAGATAACGCTGAATAAAAAGAAAAAATATTCACAAGAATTAATAATAAATATCAAAAACCAAATAAAATGATGAGCAACTCAGAATTTGGAAGTATTTCATTTGATTTACCAAAAAACCAATCAAATGTGATTAAAGTTATTGGTGTAGGTGGAGGCGGAAGTAACGCTATAAATCACATGTTCAAACAAGGAATTAAAGGCGTAGACTTTATCGTTTGTAATACTGATTCTCAAGCATTACAAAGTAGTTCTGTACCTAACAAAATTCAGTTGGGGGTACATTTAACAGAGGGACTTGGAGCAGGAGCAAACCCCGATGTAGGGCAACAGTCAGCGATAGAAAGTATTTCTGAGATTGAAAAAATGTTAGATCGCAATACAAAAATGGTCTTTATCACAGCCGGAATGGGTGGTGGTACTGGTACAGGTGCTGCGCCGGTTATTGCACAATTGGCTAAAGAAAGAGATATTCTTACCGTAGGAATTGTGACTTTGCCTTTCTTGTTTGAGGGGAAAGTGCGTCAGGAACAAGCTCTAATTGGTATCGAAAAATTACGCAAGCAAGTTGATTCGTTAATCGTTATCAACAATAATAAGTTAAGAGAAGTATATGGGAATCTTGGTTTTAAGGCAGGGTTTTCAAAGGCAGATGAAGTTTTGGCTACAGCCTCAAGAGGTATTGCTGAAGTAATCACGCATCACTATACTCAGAATATCGATTTAAGAGATGCTAAAACCGTATTGTTTAATAGCGGAACAGCCATTATGGGTTCCTCCGTTTCTTCGGGAGAAAACCGAGCTAAAGAAGCGATTATTGCTGCTTTAGATTCACCCTTATTAAATGATAATAAAATCACAGGTGCCAAAAACGTATTGTTGCTTATCGTTTCTGGAACTAATGAAATAACTATCGACGAAATTGGAGAAATAAATGATCACATCCAAGTAGAAGCAGGTCATAATGCAAATATAATTATGGGAGTTGGCGAGGATGAGTCACTTGGAGATGCTATCGCTGTGACCATAATAGCTACTGGATTTGATGTTGAACAACAAAATGAAATCGTAAACACAGAGCCTAAAAAAATAATACATACACTGGAAGACGAACAAAAAAGTGTACATAATTTAACAAATAAAACGGTATCTGCATTTGATTTGAATATGGAATCGCCAGCGACAAATTCAAATGACAGAGTTGTTTTTGACTTAATAGAAGATCAAGCTGATACTGCTGAAGCACTTCTAATTGCGCCAACTGATAATAAAGAAGATTTGATGACTGTGTCTGAATTTGCTAAAAATCTAGACGTAACTTTTGAAATTGTTGCACCAATCACAAATGTTGATTTTACAATTTCATCTCCTGTGGCAGAGGCCAAAGTAAGTCAGCCTAAAGCTGCTGAAAGACAAGAGCAAACAACATTTTCCTTTGACCTGCCACTTTTTAAAACGGAAGCAGTTGCAGCATTAGAAGAAAATAAAGTCTCGTTAGAATTAAATAATGAAACGCGTGATATAAAAGTAAATGAGGCTGTTCAGTTTGTCCCGGTAACGGAATTGACTGATAACGGAATCATTAAATATTCACTGGAGGAATTTATGGAAGATGAGCCTAATTTTATGGCGAAGACAGCAGTTAAAACGCCTGAAGTTGTTGTTCCGGCTGAGCTCAATATCACAATGAAACAAGTTGAGAGTCTTGAGAAAGCTCCTGTTGACTTTGAAGCAATTTCGCCAACGGAGATGACCATAGAAGAATCCTTGCGAATGAGAGCCGATGAGAGAAGAAAAAAATTAAAGGAATTCAATTACAAGTTTCATAATAATGTTTCGAAAATTGATGAATATGAAAAAGAACCAGCCTACAAAAGATTAGGAATAGACATTTCAAATAATCAAACTAATAATACAAATTCTAGAATTTCTGTTGGAACGGACAGTAATAACGATTTACAGTTGCGTTCAAATAATTCCTATTTACATGATAATGTAGACTAAGGCACATGCTAAACAATAAAAATCCGAAAATCTATTTAGGTTTTCGGATCTTTTATTTTGTGAAATCTGAAGGATACAATCAGTTGCTAAATCCAGTAAATTTAATTAAATTTGCCAAGCATTAATGTGCGAGCTGTGCTGGGTCACGAAAAAGAAAAGGCTGCAAATTGCGATAATCATAGTGCTCTGGAATAGAACAAAACCAGTCTTTTTTTTTATAATTAGAATTTCAATAGTCGATTGACAAATTAACAATACAGAATATGAGTTTATCAGTACAAATCATGGACGAAATTAAAACCGCCATGAGAGCCAAAGATACAGTTGCCTTAGAAGCCTTAAGAGCTATTAAGTCTGAAATTCTATTGGCACAAACCGCTACAGGTTCAAAAGAGGAAATCTCAGCAGATGATGAAATAAAATTACTTCAAAGATTAGTTAAAACCCGCAAGGATAGTGCTAAAATTTTCACAGAACAAAATCGTTTGGATTTAGCCGAACCAGAATTAGCTCAAATTGCAGTAATCGAAAAATTCTTACCAGCTCAATTAAGCGAAGCAGAAGTTGAAGTTGTAATTGCAAAAATAATTGCTGAAACCGGAGCGACAGGAATAGCAGCAATGGGGAAAGTAATGGGATTGGCTGCAGCGCAATTAGGCGGAACTGCTGAAGGAAAGACTATTTCTACAATCGTAAAGAAATTATTGACATAAGAGTAAAGATTCAAGAGTAACGCTTTTTATATAATGATTACAAAACGTTATTCAGTGATCTAAGCTACTATTGACTGCGTAGTTCAACTGGATAGAATATCAGATTTCGACTCTGAGGGTTGCAGGTTCGAACCCTGCCGTGGTCACAAACTCGAATAAAATGCTTCAAAAGGATTCAAGTTAACTTGGCTCTTTTTGAAGCATTTTTTATTTAAAAATAGCTGTAATATATGTCAATTCAGATTTTTATTTGGGTATTTGTAGGTGCGCTATTTCTCTTTTTTATAATTTTTAGAGTTGTAGAACCAGTGTGTGTATTTGTATTCAACAAACCATTATATATTCATTGGTATCCTTTTACAAAGAAATTAAAGGCGAGCCAATATCAAATCTTACTAAACGAGTTTCCATTCTACAGTAGGCTTTCTTCTAAAAAGAAAATGTATTTTGAGCATCGCATAATAGAATTTATCGCCAAGTATAAGTTTCTTGGTAAGAACATTGTGGTCACAGAACAAATGCAAATGCTAATGGCTGGAACTTATGTAATGTTAACTTTTGGCATGAGGAATTATCTTGTGAGTTTCTTTGATAAAATAATAATCTATCCTACCAGTTACTTCTCTACCGTGAATCAAACCTATCACAAAGGAGAGTTTAATCCCAAAATGAAAGCAGTAGTTTTTTCCTGGGAAGACTTTTTTTTGGGACACTCAGTATCAAATAATAACATCAATCTGGGGTTGCATGAGTTTTCTCATGTGCTGCATTTTCATTGTTTGAAAATAAATGATCCCAATACTGTTATTTTTCAAGGTGAGTTTAATGAAGTTCTTCAATATTATAGCAATCCTAGTTTAAACAACATATTGCTTCAAAAAGGTTATTTTAGGGCGTATGCTTATGAAAATCAGTTTGAATTTTTATCGGTAATCTTAGAACATTTTTTTGAAACACCTACTGTTTTTCAATCGCAGCATCCGGATCTTTATATACATATTTCAAGAATGATTAATTTTAAGGAGGAATATTTAAAATAAAAAATGGCGCAATAAGCGCCATTTTTTCTAGAAGTTTGCTAATTTTTTTAGCTTTTGTATAGTTTGAATTGGATTCTTTGCTTTGAAAACAAAACTTCCGGCTATAAAGACATTTGCTCCGAACTCTGAATTGTTTTGCGTTTTCTTAGCCTT
This sequence comes from Flavobacterium sp. W20_MBD1_R3, assembly GCF_052119725.1. Lineage (NCBI taxonomy): Bacteria > Pseudomonadati > Bacteroidota > Flavobacteriia > Flavobacteriales > Flavobacteriaceae > Flavobacterium > Flavobacterium sp. W20_MBD1_R3. The sequence continues at coordinate 100,128 of NZ_JBGQOR010000002.1, read as the reverse complement.
GGCATACTTTTGTGTTTATTGTACTGCAGTGGAATGAAAAACAATATGTTTATAATAGACCTTTTCATTAAAAAACTTATTTCACTAATACAAAATCTTCTTGAGGAACACTATTACAAGGTATTGACTCTGCTTTACACCCTGAGAATAAAAACAAAACAATTAGAATTCCAATAATCTTAAAGCTTTTTTTTAAAATTTTCATAGTTATTTTTCTTTTAATATTATATTTATTAGCTTCCACTCATTACCTATTGTTACAATATAAGTTCCTATTTCTAAATCTGAAAAAATAGCCTCTCCATTAAAAATTTGTTTGGTCGAAATAGTTTCGCCGTTGGTTGTTATTACTACTGAAGCTCCTTCTTGTGTAGAGATCACTTTTACCACACCATCAATATTGCAAACAGCATCTTTTTTATAGAACAATGTGGGAGTAGTGGTCGTGGTGACAGTAACTACATAATTAATGAGGCTTGATTCATCTTCAGACAGAACTTCATATGTTATTGTTGAAGTATAATTATCTGTAATTTCGCCCGTTTTTTGTATAGTTTTATTTTTAAACAATTTCGCCCCTTTACTCAAGCTGAACACAGGCTTTAGTGCAGTTAAAGCTTCACTGTCATACAAACTTATGTTGATCTTACCACCGTTAATAACTGAGGAGACACTTTTGATATCTTGAAAATTAAACGTGAGAATTTCTGCCTTATCATTAAGCGAAGGTGCAGCAATGCTATAGGATTGAAATAAATTTCCTTTATGCTCATTTACTTCAAATGTTACTTGGTTGCTTACAGCCAATGTTCTATCAGTTGAACTGTCGTATAATATGAAGGATATCTTTTCTCCTTGTAAATTAGAAAACACGGTGAGGTAGGCATAATAATTTGCCTCTCTATCAACATAAGTAACGCCACTTACTCCTCGGCAGCTACTGCCGACAAATGCAGCAACTTTGTCATTTTTGCCAATTAACTGCTTTCCATCCACATTAAGTTTTGCCACAAAAGTCATGGTGTATTGGTAGTCATTCTCATTTACTGACCAAGTGGGAACCTGAGCTAGTGAGGCTTGGACAGAAAGTGAAAATAGTATAAATAAAAATGCTGTTTTTTTCATAAATAAGATATTTATTCCGGAAAAGGATTCTTAAAATAGGGCTTTTCCGGAATTATTATTTTAGTTTTTTATTATTTTTTCTGTTATTACTTTACCCTTAATTTGTACTTGAAGGAGATAAACACCACTAGGTACCGCAGGACTGATTTTCAATACTGAAGCATCCGAATTGATTTTAAAAGTATCCTCGAATACAACTTGACTAAGCACATTGTAAATTACTACTTTTGCATCTCCTCTTTCTTTGGTTTCAATTGCAATTTCTAGATCATGATAAAAAGGATTTGGGTATATACTTATTTTCTCTTCCAATAAATCAATTAACACTGGATTAGCAATACTACCCAAGATAGCATCTGTAGAAAAAGGAATCGATTTGGTCGTCGTTCGCTTACTTTTTCCTTTACCAATATAAGCAATGAGTGTTTCTGGTTGATTGCCATAAATAGTTATAAAAGCCAGATCTGTACCGTCAATATTTTGAGTCATAGTATTTCCTCTTAATTGGCCAGCCTCATTGTAAAAAGCAAGGCTTTCAAAGCCGCTAGGTAATTTTACAATTGCACTCATCGTATTCGGGAATTGTGCATAATCGAAGGATAACAACTCATTTTCGGTACTGCTAACATAAGCTGTCTTTTGAGTACTCATTTTACCACTTGATGAGTTCAAATATTCAGGATACGTAAACTTTTGGGCTTTATTTGTTTTTAACATATATCCTTCGCTCGCTTTTAAATAAGATAAAGATCCTTTCCAACCCGTTGACTCGCTATAGATTGCAAATAGGGACTGAGACTTTATAAAATCACCCTCACTGGCATTGAGATTAGCTAAAGCATCTGAAACGGTCACATTTTTTGAAACTACAAATGGGAGCCAATTCCAATTTTGATTTAAATCAAAAAACCACGTATTTAAATTTACAGGAACACCTTTAATATTTAATTTTTGTGCTGATGATAATTTTATTTTATACATTTTATTGTTTGAAATACCACCGTTACTTGACACCGTTCCTGACCATCCACTTTCAGCTGGATTGGCTGAGTTAACTTGATAAGCATCAAATAATGCCGGAGCATTTGATTTTATCAAATCCGAAGTGTTGAGGACGAGAGTTTTGGTAAGCGCATTTAAATTTCCGAATCGAGCATCAGTTACGTTGAAAGAGGTCCATGTCCAGCCTTGGTTGAAGGAGATTTGCTGACCAGTTACCTCTGTATTATTAAAAATTGCGGGACTGGTATAGGTTCCAATAACTTCATCTGCCATATATGGAATAGTGAATTCGTTGTTTAAAGTGGCTTCTTTTAATTTTCCATCGGAAGCATCCCAAATATAGAATGAGATATTTTCTCCGCTAACTTCGTTACTATAAACCGTCAGATATACAAGGTATTCCTTAAAACTTGCATCATATATAACACTTGCTTTTCCGCGAACTTCACCGTTTACTGTCGCAACCACCCTGTCATAAAGATCATCCGTAAAAAAAGCACCTAATTTTACTTTTCCAATAATACTCATTGATTGGCTAAACTTGCTGGGATCAATTTCTAATATAGGTTCTTTTTCCAATACCCTTAAGTCTAATTGTATTTTTTCATTATAACCGTAATTAGTATCAAGAGATAAAATAGTATTGTAATTTCCAATTGCCAGATCACTATCCACTGTTACCGTTACTGTCATCTTAGAGTTAGGCGCGATGGTTCCTGAGTTTGTAGATGATGTTAGCCAATTAGGCAACTCAACGATGTATGGCTGGTTTGTTCCACCTCGATTAATTATGGTAATGTCAAATGAGAGATTTTCATTGGTTCTTTTTATTAAATTCACCACATCTGTATGTCCTTCTACAAACCATTTCATAGGGCTTTTATTGATCAAGGCGCTCCATGTGATTGGAGATTGTTGTCTATTATCGGCCATGTCATTAAGGTTAGAAACCGTTATGTAAGCTACTTTTCCTTCTATGCTTGACCAGTCTGTGATTTGTGGATTCAATACTATTTTATCTCCATTTATTACCCCATCCACAACAATGGATTCTGTAGGACGAAAGGGCTTAATAGCAGGAGTTTCATCAGAAAAAGCAAGTGGTTTATTGTTTAATAAAGCATAACTACTTGTTTTTTCAAAAGTGTTTAATGGGTAATAATATTTAGGTCCAAAAGCATTTGCTGTTTCTGGTTTATTAAATGTAGTATATAACAGTAATCCCGTACTGTTAAAATCGAGTTCGTGGTACTGATCCGATTTTATTTGTTCAGCATCTCTTGCTGCTCCCCAAATACATAATTCATCCATTAAACCTACATAATTTTGGTCAATGCTTAAAGGACTTATTTTGCCTCTGGCACCAACGAAAATAGTGCTTGATGTAAATCCACCTAAATCATTACTTGCATAGGATTCTACTTGATTACCGTCAATATACATCCTGATAGATCCATTTCTGGTCAAGCTTAATGCAACATGATGCCAACTATTATTATTTACTTTGATGCTACCAAAAGGAAAATTATTAGCTTCTGCTTGCAATTCAATAGTACCAGCATCCGTTAGACTTATCGCCCATTTGTTTCTATACCCATTGCTTTCGATGGCATCGCTAGCATCACCTTTACCATTAGATAATAGTGTTGCAGCTCCCGTTTGGTTGGTTTTCATCCAAAAAGAAAGTGTTGCATCCATTTCTTTAGATATAATTACTTTGGCTGCTTCTGATATGGAAAGGTAATTAGTCCCGTTAAAATTGTAAGCGGTACCTTTAGGACTAATGTCCCAATTGGTATTAGTAATAGCAAGATGTTTGTATCGTGCCAAATCATTGGCAATTAATCCGTTTCCTTCATTTATAGGCCAATACCCTAAAAGATCTGTTTCGTTACCGTTTAAAATGCTATTCATATTGGCTACCGCAGCTTCTCTTGTTATATTGCGCTTCCAGAATCGGAGATCGTGGAGGTTTCCTTTGAAAGTGTTTCCTCCTACTGTGATTAAATTCTCATTAGTGAAGTTTAATTTTGCGGTAAGCTGTTGTACCTTTTTTTCTATGTCATTTTCAATGATTCTCAAGGTATTTGCCGAAGTACTATAAGAAAAAGCATAATGGTTGAACGTGTTGTCTTTAGCGATTGTGGCACTAATGCTTTGACCGCCAATAGTGTATTTTATGTCACTATCTATCAATTCTATTTTAATTCCATTACTTTGGTTTAACAGGACAGATGTTCCAGAAGGACTCGAGTTTTTTAACCAAAATTCGATACTAAAATCGCCAGTGTTAATAGCTGGTTTGTTAATGGTAGCTGTATTGCTTGAGCCATTAAAAGCTAAAGACACTTCATGTTTTACTGGACTTTGGTTTTTTTGGACTAAAAATTCAAATTTAGTAACTGTACCATTGGTTTTAACGGGTTCATTAAATTGTAAGGTTATATCATCCCCCAAACCTAAAATACCGTTTTTTGGTGTTGGTGTACCAAAAAGAACTGGAGAAGTAAGATCTACGTGTCCTTCTATAATGGCAGACTCGAATGCAGTTTGGTTATTGCAACTTGTACGGCCTCGTAGCTCATAACTTCCATTAGCTAATCCCAGTGCGGCAATATCCCAGGCATAGTTTAATTCAGTTCCTACAATCAATTCGATATTTGTATCTCCACCAGTAAAGGCAATGTCATAATCTTGTTGATTTTTATAATAGGTTCTTAATCCAATCCAATCGGGTGTTCCTTTTAATCTATATTCTAAATTAATTTTTTGGAAACTGGCAAAACTAGTGTTAAAATCGCCCAATTTTATGTTTACCGGTTTTGTTTCATTTCCATTGTAGGCGGTATTTCTATTCAATAGCCAGTTGTTTGATGGCGCAATGATGGCCACTGGAGAACAAGCAGGTACAAAAGTTGCCGATATTAGTACACTATCAGTTGCATTTCCATCGCAAGTTGATTCTAGAGACACTTTTATGTTTTTATAGTCAAACTGGTCTTGTTTAACTTTTTTAAGTGTCATAGTATATGCTATTGTTTTACCAGCTGGAATATTTACGATAGTTCCGTTAGGCTCAATATTTATGGCTGCATTATCAGGGTTTGTAGCTTGATCTACATAAAGTTTAAAACTAGCATCTTTGTTAGCAGTACTTGTATTGCGCAATTGGAGCACAAACTCTGCGTTTCTACCGTCAAATATTCCTGCTACATCGGCTGCTTCTACGGTTATTTCTGGTTTTTCTAACGCAATGGTTGCTACTGTCAACGGTACACGATTTGGTTCAGGTAAATCCATAATTGTAGCTGATGGATTGGTAACATTGGCATGCGTTGGGTTGTAAAAATGAGATAGTTCTGCTCCCTCGTAAGGACAGGAAGTTTGTCCCCCTTTTGTAATAAAGATGGGCCCGTTGCCATCAAAAGCATTGATTACATCAATACTGAAGGTGTTATTTGAATCACCATCTTTTAACGTATAGCTGATATTTGTGGTTTCTTCAGAGTTATCTTCACTTGAACTTCCAGAACCAGACCCGCTACTGGTGGTACTTTCCATACCAAAACCAGTTTCATTAAATGTTGCCCCAACAGACGCAACAACAGCAGCATCTAATTGTAATTCGTAAGAATAAGTGCTGGCACTTAAGCGTCCTATTTCATACCCTTTTGTCAATTCTCCAATACCAGAATCGAATGAAAGGTTTTCGAAAAAAGTTTTATTTAATAAATCTTTCAATTCCTTAGCCGATGGGGATAAAGTATTTGTAACTGGGTCTTTCAAACTTTCTATAATGGCATTTAAAGATGCTTTTAGTTGGTCTTTATCTTTAAGTGCTTGGTATTTGGTCAATTCATTGTTCAGAATTATCTTTCTCCAAAGATTGATCGAGGAAGTATAAGCACTTTTTGAAAGCACACCATTCTGATTTTCAACCAAAGCTCCTGATTCAATTTGACTAATAATATCTAAATATTGTGGTATAATTTCATTTAGAATATGATGTTGAGTGTACATGAACACCGTTTTTTCTGGTGACTCATTAAAATACATCGCCTTATTCACTTTGGGATATATTTTTTTTGCTACCGTATTCGTACCATTAAGATAAGTTACACTAATAGGGGTTGAATTGATTGTTGTTGATGTTATTAACTCATCATAGGTTCCGTAAAATTGATTGGCAGAAGCTCCAATATACAAATCGGCATCGCCTCCAACCCAATCAGGTTCATCGCTGGTAGAAATGGTTTGATTAAAACTATAAGTAGTGCTTACGCTTTTTCCGTTGCTGGAAGATTGCTGCGTACTAACACCAGTTGTTAAATCGTTAGTGCTTTCTGTTTCCATTACAGGCCCTGCTAATCCTCCTCCTACACTCATTTTAAATCCAAGTGAAACTGTAGTATTCAAATCTGTACCATTACTGGAGCTGGATGTGTTTTCTTTAGAAAAACTAAAACTAGAACCTTTCTCTATGGTTGCAGAACTACCCGATCCAGGTGGATCTCTTAATATAATATCCGGCAATTCTGGGCCTGCAGTTACAAAAGTTTGTGAACCATCAGCAACGCCACCAAATAAAATTCCGTCTTTATTATAACCCGTTAACGGATAATCAACTCCATTTGATCTGAATTTTAAATCAATAGTTCGCTTAAAACCTGTTGCTGCATCTGTATTGGGTGTTCCTCCTTTAAAACTATAAGTCAAAATACTTGGATCTGTAGCAGAAACCACAATCTTCTCACTGTCTTCTAAAGCCAAATTATTTGTGGCAATTAAAGTTCCTCCTTCAACTGGAACGGTGTTGATGACAGGTGAACTAGCACTTATATCATAATTATAATATAGTTCCTGTCCTTGAACCTGAACGCTATACTCTCCAAACTGGGTATAAATTGGAGTTTTTTGTTGTGCCGATACCGTGTAGGTAATTCCGCCAGCGATTATTGTTTTATCAGAAGTTTGGCTTAATACCTTTTGCGTCGGGTTTGCGATATGAGCAAATTTAAGCACTTCCTGATAGGGTTGTCCTGTGATAGTATCTTTTCCCTGAATAAATGTTGGATATTGTAATCCTTTTATAGCCATAAAATTGATAGTTCTGTCTGCGTCTAAAATTGGAGTGTTGTCCGGATTTTTGCCACTGGTAAATGTTAAATCGTTTTTAGACAGCATGTAATTTAAGGGCAATAAAGAAACACGGTATTCTCCTGTTTCAATATTAGTCAAAAAGCTGCTTTTATATTCTGGTGTAACACTAGTCGACCCCGTTGGTAGGTAACCGAGGGTTAATTGTGCTTTTCCAATATTGTTTTCAGAAGTATAAATTGTAGATCGACTAACTCCGTTTGCATCTTTATAGGAATATGTTTTTTTACCATCGTAACCAAAACCAATTTTTCTATCGGCTTGTACGGTTCCACCCACGACTCTTCCTACTACAATTACTTTTGTATTGTCAATAAAAGTAATGGGTTCATCACGGTCTTCAAAAAAGTCTTGATAAGTATTGGTATATGTAGTCACTCCGTTCGCTACAGAAGCCTCTTTTGCAGGATATCTTCCGTCAAAATCAAAAGTATGTCCACTTTTGGTTATGCTAATGGCGTGTTTTCCTATAGGTACTTCTATAGTAAATCGACCATTAATATCCGTTTGAATGGCTACATTATTGGCGTCAATTGCTTGTACATTATCAATGCTTACAAAGGCTCCTGGAACAGGTATTTGCGCATATCTATACAGTTTTGTGATTTTCCCCGTAGCATCTTTTTCTGCCCAATATTCTCCTTTTTGGTATTTTACAGTCCCTTTTACATAGGCATTATATACCTCATTATCCTTAATATCTCCTGTTATTGGTGCATCAGAAGTAGTAGGAAAAACACCTCTACTATCATAAACAGCAATCCCTTTAAATACAAAAGAAGAATTATCAATAAAGTCTATTTTATTTACCACTGTAGAGCCTACGCCTAAAAAGGCTATTTGCTGCGAAGGATTAAATTCATGCTTTCCAAGTGAAGGTACAATGGTAAAAGAATCGCCATTACCACTATAGGGAACAGCTGATATTACATAATTACCAAACTCATCTGTTACACCTAAAACACCCAATTGACTGCTAGTTGGGATGTTGTTGCCTGTATTGTCAAATGTTGGTGTTTGAGCAGTGGTTAATAATGAATTGCTTAGTTTGGCATTATTCCCATGAAAATTAAAGCCAGTATGGGCCATGTCATACGCATAATCGCCAATTTTCTCGTTAGCACTGAGGTAGGTGTTCAAAAATGCTTCGTTTCCGTTTAAATAGAGACGGTAATCACGTTGAATTTGAGTAAATTTAAGTGCGGTTTCCCAAACTCTAAACTCATCTAAATAAGCTGCTTTACCACCTCCTATTCTAAAATGAGTCCAAGTTTGTGGTTGCCCACTAGCTGTAGTGTTTAGTTTTACTAGGGTATTTGTACTTGTAAAAGTAACTGTTGGAGGTGTTCCAGTCAAGGTGTTTTGGGCAAAAATACTGTTCATTTTAGCCGCATAAGTCGCAGAAATTAATCGACCATTGATATAAATTTCAGGTATTTTATTATCTCTTATTACCGTGCTAAAATGGGTAAATGAAGTGTTTATATTGGTAATGGGTACTAAAACATCATCTCCTTTATTGTCAATTTCGCCACTTGGAATATAATTATTCAGTGTAATCACATTGGCTCCAATAGATGCGGTCAATACATTTTTTCCGCTTATTAATGCCATTTTCACCTTGAAATCCAAAGCTTGATTGGCGTCACTCTCTAATCTATATAAAGTTAAAAAATCATTGTTAAAACTACTTTCAGGTTTTACCCATGCTTGTAAAGTGATAGAATCTTTCAAACTTGTGTTCAATCTAGGTACAGAAATATAGCCACCCGAAGGTACTTTTAACGAACTACCGATACTTAGTTGGCTACCTGTAGGGTTAGCGACCACTAATACGTCTTTTACTGGGTTTCCACCTGTAAAAGTGATGTTACCAGTAACTACACCTGTTGGATTTCTGTAGCCTATGCCCGTAATGTAAGTAGTGTATAAAATTTCTAAACCATCTACTTCAACTCCTTTTGCGTCTATTTTGTACCTATATAATTTGCCTCCTTCAGTATTGGTATCTACATAGGTACCAGCATCTGCGGCAAGTGTTTTTAGTGATTTTCCCCAATTTGGATTTGGGCTGTCAATATCCTCTGTCCGATATACCGATATACTGATAATTTTTGTTTGGTTCATTTTCACAGCCCAGTTGATTTCTATTCTATCACTGAAATAGCCTTTTGATACCGTAAAAGCGTCTTCCGAAAAAGTATTGTATCGATAACGAATTCCCCAAGGAAAACCTAAATCTTGTTTATATTTTTGGGTAGGATTATTGGTAAATGGCTTATCAGTTACCCCCATATAAGGCATCCCCACCTGTAAACTTACTCTTTGTATGATAAATGTTTTGTCTACGCCATTTACCTTTTGGGTTACTTTGTGATTAAGATTTTCTTTTGCAGAAGCAGCAGCACCAATTACAGTGGCAACCCCTTTTTGTTCTTGACCGAATAGCGTGCTATAGCTTAACAACAGTAAGCATAGCACATAAATGTATTTCGTCATGTGTAGATTTTGTTAGAATAGTAAGAAATAGGAAAGCAACGCTGACTATGTGGATTATATCTTGATAATATAGTTTACACCGTAGTTAATAGGGCGGGTTTCAGTTCCTCCTGTTGTAGCAGTATTACCAGAAACATTATGGTAGTGCTGACCATCCGTACTCGTTGATAGTGTATGACTAGTAGTAGAAGAAAAAGGAGCATCTTTTAATAAGCCAGTACCGGGAGTAGGTCCTCCACTGTTATTATAATCATCATTTGCGAAAGTAGTATTATGGTCATGTTGACCTGTTGTATTGGTATTTAAATTTACGTTATGCAAATGCGATTTCATATCGTCTTGTTGCACTGTTTTTAGAGTCGGGCCTGAATGTCCTGATGATGTTGATCCAGCTCCACGCAAAAACATTCCACTTAGGTTAGGCGTATTCGTACTGCCCAATAATGCTTTCAAACTTGCGGTAGTTACATCATCGGTGAAACCATTTCCGTCGCAAAGCAGCCATCCATTAGGTGCTGTCGTTCCTATAAAAGGCATTATAGAGCCAGTAGGAACTCCGTTTTGCGCAAAAATAGCATAAGGAACTGCTTGCAGTTTTTCATTAGAAAAAACGATACTTTGCTGAACCACTTTCAAATAAGCAGATTGGCTACTTATTAGAGCATATTGCCCTTGATTTATATCTAGAACATACGAAAAAACACCAAAATTATCAGTCCTTACATTGGCTGTTTTAGTAAGTATAACTTGCTCACTATTACCTGTACCTAAATAGTATACGGTAAATATCAATGGCAGTTGATCAATGTTAGCTATCGCGGCATTGGTTTCGTCACGGGCAATTCCCTGAATAGACATTCCTGAAGAAGTCACATTCGTTTGTGCATTTGCATTTACGGTGATAAGAAGTCCAATAACGATGTACAGGATAAAGTAGATTTTTTTCATAAAAAAGGGGATTTAATTTAATTAGAAGCAAATTAAGAAAAAGAATAACAAACAAGCAGTGTTCATTTGTTGTAATTCCTATATTTGCTACAAATTTTGAATATTTGACACATGTTTTTTAACCTGTTATCGTTGTTCGTCGGTTTTTTATCTCTTTTTATCGTAGTTTTTATGATTTTTAATTCTAGCAGAAATCATAAAACAAATGTCTATTTTATAGTTATTTTGATTATTGTTGGGGTGCAGCGCTTTATTTATGCCCTTGAAATTTTAGGATTTGTTCATGAAACCTATAGTCCATTAAAAAAAAATTTACGTCTTGGTTTTTTTGTTATACCAGTTTATTATTTGTTTTTTAAAAGACTTATTCAAGGGTTTGAAAAACTTAAAAAAGAGCTTTTACATTTTATTTTTCCAACCGCATTGATTGTAATTAACTTAGTGTTTTTTAATTCAAAAATTAATCCCTTATTTTTTTTAATCTATTCTAGTCTTTATTTTATATTAATACTTATTATGTTGAAGGATTTTATTTTTAGGAAAAACATCTCGATGCTTCAAAAAATAAGTTTTAGAGAGATAAAGACTTGGTTATTATTAATGTTTATTTTAACTTTTGCATTAATCGTCTATTCTAATTATTTTTTATTTAGTGAATCGAGTTCTCAGATGACTTTAGGTTCTTTTTATAAGTACTCTTCTTTTCTTTGGTTGTTAGTGCTTATTTATATGTTTAAAAATCCGATTGTCATTTTTGGAGAACACTATTTGTTGAAAAAAATCGAATTGAAGGAGACACCAGAGTTTTTAATATGGAGTAGAAAACGATTAAAAACAATCGACGAAAAAGATAAAATAGTGTACAATACTATTTTGAAAAGAATTGATTTTATTATTTCAGATATCCAAATCTTACAAAAATCGGATAAAGTGTTGTCAACAACTACTTTTACAGCAGATACTCTGGCAAAACAACTAAAAATACCCAGACGCCACTTAGAGTTTGTGTTCAAATATTATTGTCACTATTCAAGCAATGATTTCAGTAATCTGGTAAAGATTAACTATGCCGTATTGCTCATTAATGGAGGATACCTAAATAATTATACGGTAGAGTCCTTAGGTGAAAAATGTTTATTTAATTCACGATTTACATTTTCCAAAAATTTTAAAAAATTTATTGGAGTCTCTGTTAGTGATTTTGTAAACACAAATATTCACTGATACTTTTGAAAGAAGTTCTCTAAATATTGTATTAAAGCACATAGAAGATTTTTGCGCCTTAAAAATGAATGATTAGGAATAAAAAACAATTAAATTGTACCAATAAAAATTTAAAATGATGCTGGCGATTGCTAACAGTAGAAGCGATTAAACAACAACCGTCTTTTCTTTACGTAATAAAAAGTCATTCTGGAATGTGTTTAACAGTCTTCTTGTTTTAAAAACAAGTTAATTTCTTTAACTCTTTTATGGTTTGAATAGGATTTTCTGCTTTGAAAACAAAACTTCCGGCCACTAGGACATCAGCTCCTGCTTCGACAAGTTGTTTGGCATTTTTATTGGTTACACCACCATCAACTTCGATAAGTGTTTTTGCGCCCTTTCTATCGATTAACTCTTTTAATTTTTTGACTTTTGCGTACGTATTTTCAATGAAGGATTGTCCTCCAAATCCTGGATTTACACTCATGATGCAAACCAAATCGACATTGATAATTAGATCTTCCAATAGGTCGATATTCGTATGTGGATTAATGGCAACTCCAGCTTTCATTCCTTCAGCTTTTATCGCTTGTAGTGTTCTATGAAGGTGCGGGCAAGCTTCATAGTGTACACTTAGAATATTAGCGCCTAATTCAGCAAAAGTTTTAATGTAACGGTCAGGATCAACAATCATCAAGTGAACGTCAATTGTTTTTTTTGCATGACGGTTGATAGCTTCCAGGACAGGCATTCCGTAAGAAATGTTTGGAACAAAAACGCCATCCATTATATCAATATGAATCCAATCGGCTTCGCTGTTGTTTATCATTTCGACGTCGCGTTGCAAATTGCCAAAATCGGCAGCAAGCATTGATGGTGCAATTAGTGTGTCCTTCATTGTATAGTTGTTATGTAGAGATGCACTGCAGTGCAACTTTACAGATTGAGTAGTTTGTGCAAAAGTAGTTTTTTTGCAGCAATTGAAGAAAGTTTTTTATGGATTCAATACGTGAATGCTTTGGCGATTTGCGTAAGGGATAGAGGCGGTATCCTCGAAGTGCAACGGAGAGATAAAGCCGAAAGCCCGACCCGAAGTTTTTACGGAGGGTTACGCCCAAAAGAAGAATAATGAGATTGCTTCGTTCCTCGCAATGACAAAAAATAAAACTCCGGTAATCAGCCGGAGTTTCAATCATCAATCAAAAAACGAACAGTTAATCAGACCGTCGTTACTTGTTAGTCAAAAACTAAAAGTCAAAAATCATACTGTTGTTAGACGATATGATTTTTGACTTTTAGCATTTTACTGTATTATCCTAAATACGTTTTTAGTATTTTACTTCTAGAAGTATGTTTTAATCTACGGATTGCTTTTTCCTTGATTTGACGTACACGTTCCCGCGTTAGGTCAAATGTTTCTCCAATTTCTTCTAATGTCATTGGATGTTGATCGCCAAGACCAAAATACAAACGAACAACATCAGCTTCTCTTGGAGTTAATGTTTCAAGAGAACGTTCGATTTCAGTACGCAATGATTCGTGGATTAATTCTCTGTCTGGATTTGGTGATTCCCCTGAACGTAATACATCGTAAAGGTTAGAATCTTCTCCTTCTACAAGAGGCGCATCCATTGATAAGTGACGGCCAGAGTTTTTCATACTCTCTTTTACGTCATTTACGGTCATATCAAGTTCTTTTGCAATTTCCTCAGCAGATGGTGGACGCTCGTTAGATTGCTCTAATAAAGCGTACATTTTGTTGATTTTATTGATAGAACCAATTTTGTTCAAAGGCAAACGAACAATACGAGATTGTTCCGCTAATGCTTGAAGAATCGATTGACGAATCCACCAAACGGCATACGAAATGAATTTGAAACCACGTGTTTCGTCAAAACGTTGTGCTGCTTTTATCAATCCTAGATTTCCTTCGTTGATCAAATCGGGAAGTGTTAATCCTTGATTTTGGTATTGTTTGGCTACAGATACTACGAAACGTAAATTGGCTTTTGTCAATTTTTCTAATGCTTTCTGATCGCCGGCTTTAATTTTTTGTGCTAATTCTACCTCTTCGTCTGCGGTAATAAGGTCAACTTTACCAATTTCTTGTAAATACTTGTCTAATGAAGCGGTTTCACGATTGGTTACCTGCTTGGTGATTTTTAGTTGTCTCATGTTTTTTTGTCTCCTAAATTTTAAGTGTACAAGTGTTATACGTATGGAATATCAAAAAAGTTACAAAAAATATAAAATAGTTAAAACCCCTGTTCCAGAAACAGTATTTAGACTATAAAAAGAGTTTGCCAAAATAGCGATTGTTTAAAAATCATTGATTTTCATAATCATAGTGTTGAAAAAAATAAAATTAGAGATCTAAAAAATTTTCAACATTTTTACCATTCCACTGGCCTGAAAATTTATATGGAATAAATCTTGCAAACAGCTCTTCTTTATACCATTTGAGTTTTCTGGTAAGACGAACGACCTCTTTGTGTTTTTCATTTTTATACGCATAATTAAGCATTTCGGATTGGGTTTTCCATATGCTTAGTGTAGCTTGCTGTATTAAAGGCCATTCGCCAACACCGATCGATAGTGCTAATCCATCGTAATTCTCTAAACTTTTGCTCACATCACCAACTTTCCTCCAAAAAGAAATCAATTTTGAAAGCCGAATACTCGCTCGTGTTAAAACCATAACGGGCTGATCTAAAGCCAAAGAGGCATGAGAAATAAAAGGTTGCCTTCCGTCCCATTTTCCGTGGGCTTCTGCTGCATGTGCAAAAACGGTGAATGATTCCGAGCTTCTAGATTTATAGTTGTTAAAAAAGGAATTTTTTTCAAAAAAATTATTTGCATCTATTTCTGACACCCAAATACATAATAATGCATAAGTACCAAAGTTTGGTTTTGAACTAAAACCATTTTCAGCTCCTGAGCCCAATAATTTGTAGAATACTAATCCTTCAATATTTTTGAAATGGGCGTGTCCTAATTGCATTTGCGAAAACGCCCAAAGTTTACTGGAAAAGCTTTCCAATTTAAAAAAAGTACAAGTGGTTATTTGGCTCATGAGTTTATATTATATTTTGAATGGGTTTGTGATTGTAAATCAGATTATTTTTTTTCAACCACTAAAATTTGAACGCCCAAAGGGAAAAGTTTTTCAAATACAAAAATAGGGGATGTAACCACTTTTAAAAGAACAAGCATCCAAAAATGATTAGACATGTTCCCCGACCAATCTATCCCTTTTTTTTCCATTCTACCAAGCCACCATAGGGTAAAGGCATCAAGGGTGCCGTATAGCAAATGTTTTTTAATTTTCCATTTATCTTTAGGAAACAAAAGCGCAAAACCTTTATTTGTTAATAATGACAGATGTCTTGGACTATGCCATCCTTGCCAATGTGATTTTTGAATTTTTGCACTAATACTTTTATAATTAGGTATTTCAATAATTATTTTTCCACCTTGATTTAGGCAATTATGGAGTTTTTCAATAGTTTGATGCGGGTTGTAATCGTGCTCTAAATAATGCCATAGCGTGATTATATCAAATTGTGTTTTAGTATTATAATCTTCAATAGAAACTTTTTTAAGTTCTAAGTTGGGGTAGCTTTTGTCCCTCCAACCCGAATCTGAAAAATCAATTCCACTGCATTTTACTTTTGAGTTTTGTTGCAAAGATTCTAAAAAACTCGGATTACCGCATCCTACATCTAAAACACTAAGATTAGGCTGGTTTTTTTTAAGATTTTTTTTTACAAAATTAACTCGCCTTAAATCTAAGTTTTTTTGACTGTTTTCTACAAAGGAAAAATACTTTCCCCACGCTAAAGAACCTCTGTAGGGTAAATAGTTTTCGGTGTAGTACTCCTCTAATCTTTCAGTCACTACGGGATTTGTTAGAAACGCTGTTTCGCAATTAGTACAAACATTAAAAACATAAAGCTCATTATTTGGCTCATGCATTAATGCATTTGTTGATATGTAATAAGAAGTTTCGGTTTTTTTACAAATCGGGCAATTGACAACATTTGTATTTTCCATTTGATAGTTTAATATTGTATAAAGCCAATGAATAGTCGATACGATAAACAAAAGCTAAAGCGCTAACTTTAAACTAATGAGTAAGGTATTTATTCATATGTATAATGCTTTAGGTGTAAAGAGTTTTAGACTGTTTTGAGGCAGCTTGAATGTATTTTTTCTTAATAATTAGCATTCCAAAACTTTCTCCACCTTCTTTTCCAGTATTTTTGTGATGCATTTTGTGCGCACGGCGCAATGCTAAAACAAATACATTTTTTGTTTTAGTAAATACTTTGAAGCGTTGGTGAATGATAAGGTCATGCACAAAAAAATAAGCTAAACCGTAGAGTAATATGCCAAAACCAACCCATGTGTACCAGGCATATTGGTTCATCATTCCAAACATTATGAGTAACCAACTAGGCACAGCATAAATGATAAAAAACAAGTCATTTCGTTCAAACCAACTTTTATGGTCTTTTTTGTGATGATCAGCATGAAAATACCACATAAAGCCATGCATTATATATTTGTGATTTGCCCAAGCAGAAAACTCTGTTAAGATAAAAGTGACTAAAACTATGCTAAAATTAATTATTATTTCCATATTAAATAAATATAAATAAAAAGGTGAAGAATATAACTTGTAAAATCAATATTATTAAAGACACAGTGTGATTACCTTTGATAATTGTAGGGTAAAAAAAGTAAGAGGTAAAGAAAGCGACGCCAATCCAACTCAAATAATTCTGTAAATCAGGTAATCCCCCTTCAAATTGCCAAAAATCAAGTTTCGGTGCCACTTGTTCAATAATTAGATCAATACCCGTTACGAGTAAAGCAGCTAAAACCAAAACAATTATTTTGTTTGTAAAGATACGACTTACCACTTTGATCCCAGCACAAATAAGCATTGCCCAATTGATCGAAATGACCAGAGGAACATTAAGAAATTTATAGCCTAATCCGTTACCGTAAGAATATTTTCCAAAAATTAATCCAGTTTTTACGCCAACTACTTCAATAATAAAACCCAAAAATGCAATAGAAAAAAACGCAATTATAAATTTTTTGTCTGCTAAGGGAGTATGAATCAAAAAAACGAAACAAGTAAGTAATAATGTATAAGGTGTAAAAGGACTAAAAAAAGAAGGATTAACTACAAACCCAATCGAGCCTGAAATATAGACCAGAATTAAAAAATATAAAAAATATGATTTGTATGTTTCTTTCATTTCCTTTCTTGTTCTACTATAAGTTGACTGGCTATTTTTGCACTAAAAAGGCATAGTGGAATACCTCCGCCTGGATGCACGCTTCCTCCTACAAGAAACAAATTTTTAATACTTGACGAAAAATTAGCATGTCGTAAAAATGCGGCAAATTTATTGTTGCTAGAGTTGCCATATAATGATCCGCCAAAAGAAGATGTTTGGTTTTCTATATCAATTGGACTTAAAATACTTTCGCTAATAATGTATTTTTCGATATCTGTTTTCAGCATCATATTAATTTTGTCAACAACATTCTTTCTAATAGCTGCTGCATAATTTAGACTCTCACTTTTGTTGTGCGGTACATTTACCATTACAAACCAGTTTTCGCAACCCTCTGGTGCATCATCTTTGCAATGTTTTGAAGTAATATTGATATAAACAGTAGGGTCTTCTGTTGGAAATTGTTTTGAAAACAAATAATCAAATTCCTTTTTATAATCATCACTGAACAAAATATTATGCAGTCCTAATGCTGCAAATTCTTTGTTTATTCCCCAATAAAAAACATAAGCGCTACTAGATTTTTCTTGTTGTAGTAGCTTTTTAGGGGTAAAAGAATTTGGCAATAAATATTTGTAGAGTGCGTGAATATCTATATCGCTTGCCACAATATCAAAGGGATAGCTAATACCATTACTTTTAATGGAGGCAATCCTATTATTAGATTCAACATTTAAGGTTTCGACAGTTGTATTATATTTAATTTCCACATTAGCTTCTTCAGCTAGTTTGACCAAATGTGTTGTAATTTGATGCATGCCTTTTTTAGGTAAGTAAGCACCAAGATTAAATTCTAAATGCGAAATCATATTCATTAAGGCAGGTGCTTTATAAGGATTAGAACCGTTATAGGTTGCAAAGCGATTGAACAACTGTACCGTTTTTGGATTCGAAAAAGTTTTTTCGTTTTTTTTATGCATAGTACTCATTAAGCCCAAGAACGGGGCAAATAATATACCTTTTACTGTTTTAAGATTAATAAAATTTTTCAGCTGATGTAGCGATTGTTTCAAAAACAAATCTTCGGTAGTTTTAAAATAAAAAGCGTTGCGCTTTATGTGTTTTAAAACAGTTTCTTTATTTTCATTTAATTTTGAATGTACTTCCGCTGCAAATTCTTCTACATTAGCAGATGCTTTTAGTTGCGTTCCATCCGCATAAAAATAGTTAGTTATGACTTTTAATTTCTGGTATTCAAATTTATGCGAGCTCCCTTGCAAATTAGTCAACTCATCTATTAGCGTGGGCATTGTAAATAATGATGGACCTTTATCAAATCGAAATCCATTCATATTAAGTTCACTTAATTTACCTCCTGGGTAACTATTTTTTTCAAAAATGGTTACTTTAAACCCTTGATTTGCTAGTCGAATTGATAACGCAAGACCACCTATCCCAGCTCCAATCACACCAACGGTTTTAGTCATCTTTATTTATTAAATTAAAAGTGTAAATTTAGTTTTTTTTAAGAGGAAAATTGTTTAACAATAGTTAAAAAAAATCCTATCAATAGTAAACTAACAACCAAAAACAAAAACCCCAATTCATTTGAATTGGGGTTTTTTATAAATAAACCTTTAGTAAACTTAAGATCTGATTACTCTTTTCTTTCCTCACGTGGAGGTCTTGGCAAAAGTGCTTTTCTAGACACTTTTTCTTTTCTGGTTTTTGGATCCATTCCTAAGTATTTCACCATGAATACATCTCCCATATTTACCACATCAGAAACGTTTTCTGTACGTTCCCAAGCTAACTCAGATACGTGTAATAAAACTTCGTTTCCGGGAACGGCTGTATATTCTACAACAGCGCCAAAATCTAGCATCTTGATTACTTTTACTTCGTAAGCTTCGTTCATTTGTGGTTTGAATGTGATGGATTCAATTTTAGCTAGTACAGCTTCAATACCGGCAGGATCTGTACCTAAAATTTCGATAACTCCTTGCTCATTTACTTCATTGATCACAATCGTGGTTCCTGTAGATTTTTGTAATTCTTGAATTACTTTTCCACCAGGTCCAATCAAAGCACCAATAAAGTTTCCAGGAATTGTTCTTGTGATAATTTTTGGAGCATAGGCTTTTACATCTGCTTTTGGAGCAGCTAAAACTTCTATGATTTTTCCAAGAATATGTAAACGACCTTCACGAGCTTGAGCTAAAGCTTCTTCCATGATGTTGTAAGCCAATCCTTCAATTTTGATGTCCATTTGACAAGCAGTAATTCCATCAGCAGTTCCGGTTACTTTGAAATCCATATCTCCTAAGTGATCTTCATCACCAAGAATGTCAGATAATACAGCAAATCGACCTGTTTTTTCATCAGAAATTAATCCCATTGCAATCCCGGAAACGGGTTTGGTCATTTGAATTCCAGCATCCATAAGTGCTAATGTTCCAGCACAAACTGTCGCCATGGAAGAAGATCCATTTGATTCTAATACTTCAGATACAATACGGATTGTATAAGGACAATCAGCAGGGATCATGTTTTTCAAAGCACGTTGTGCTAAGTTTCCGTGACCTACTTCTCTTCTTGACGTTCCTCTTAATGGTTTTGCTTCACCTGTAGAAAAAGGAGGGAAGTTATAATGCAAGTAGAATTTTTCTTCTCCTTGTTGTGATGGAGAGTCAATTTGGTTTGCTTCTCTGGAAGTACCTAAAGTTGCTGTTGCCAATGCTTGAGTTTCTCCTCTAGTAAATAAAGCAGAGCCGTGAACAGAAGGTAAGTAATCAACTTCAGCCCAAATAGGACGAATCTGATTTGTTTTTCTACCGTCTAAACGTGTGCCTAAATCAAGGGTTACATTACGAACGGCTTCTTTACTCGATTTAGCAAAATATTTAGAAACAAGATCTCCATTTTCTGCTAATTCTTCCTCAGTAAACAAAGCTTTTACTGCTTCTTTTGCTTCTGCAAATTGAGCAGTTCTTTCTTGTTTTGCTGTGCCTTCTTTTGCAATGGCGTAACATTTATCATAAGCTGCTGCATTTACTTTTTCGTAAATGGCAAGGTCTTCTCTTTCTTGATCGTATGTTCTTATTTCTTTTTTTCCAAAAGCAGCAACCAATCTTTCTTGAGCTGCAATTTGGATTTTGATCGCTTCGTGTGCAAATTTGATTGCTTCAACCATTTCTGCTTCTGAAATTTCTTTCATTTCTCCTTCTACCATTGCGATAGACTCTTTTGAAGCGCCAATCATCATGTCAATATCAGACAATTCTAATTGAGTGCGACTTGGATTAATGATAAATGTACCGTCAACTCTGGCGACACGAACTTCAGATATTAAAGTAGAGAATGGAATGTCAGATAAAGACAAAGCTGCTGATGCGGCTAATCCTGCTAATGCATCTGGCATTACATTTTCGTCATGAGACATCAATTGGATCATCACTTGCGTTTCTGCGTGATAATCTTTTGGAAAAAGTGGACGCAACACACGGTCAACTAATCTCATGGTTAATATTTCATTATCGCTTGGTCTTGCTTCTCTCTTAAAGAAACCACCAGGAAAACGTCCGGCAGCAGCAAATTTTTCACGATAATCTAATGTTAATGGCAAGAAGTCAATTCCTGGGCTTGCTTTTCTGGCTGACACAACTGTTGCTAGCAACACTGCATTTCCCATTCGTACTTCTACGGCACCGTCAGCTTGTTTAGCTAATTTTCCGGTCTCGATTGAGATGCTTCTCCCATCTCCTAAATCGATAATTTCTCTTGAAACTTTTGGAATCATAATTCTTTTTTCTTGATTAAACAATGGATTTTAGTTGTGTTGTAGTTATTGTTTTGCGTAGTTAATGCCTAAAACCCAATGAAAAACGAACTTTTTTATTTGCCAATATTGTTAGTACTGACTTTGCGGTATGGTCTCGATTCTAATCCCTTTTGTGTCAGGATTGTGAAACGAATTTAGACGCTATATTCTAAAAACAAAAAGAGGCACTCTCGCGCCTCTTTTCTATTGATTATTTTCTGATATTCAATACTTTGATAATTTCACGGTATCTGTTGATTTCTTTTTTCTTCAAGTAATCTAACAAAGATCTTCTTTTACCTACAAGCAATACTAATGAACGCTCTGTATTATAATCGTGACGATTTTTTTTCAAGTGCTCCGTTAAGTGGCTAATTCTGAAAGTGAACAAAGCAATTTGTGCTTCTGATTTTCCAGTGTTTGTTTTTTCTCCGTGTTTAGCGAAGATTTCTTCTTTAATCTCTTTAGTTAAATACATTCCAATATTTGTTTAATGATTTTTATGTATGCCATACATCCATTGTAAGACGGGTGCAAAAGTAAAAAATAATTATCAATTATGAATTATGAAATATGAATTATTTTAAATCCTAATATAATTTCGCAATTTCCTCATTGACAAACTCTAGGAACTTTTCATCCTCTTTAGTGAATGGATCTATGACGTGACTGTCAATATCAATTTGGCCTATATTTTCGCCGTTTACAAAAAGGGGAACTACAATTTCTGATTTTACAGTAAAACTACAAGCAATATAATTATCTTGCGCTGCAACATCAGGAACCACAAAATTTTCGTTAGAAACGGCTACTTGTCCGCAAATTCCTTTTCCAAAAGGGATTATCGTATGGTCCGTAGGGGCTCCTACGTAAGGGCCTAGGTGCAACATTTTAGATTCGTGATTTGCAAAATAAAATCCAACCCAATTATAATAATCGATCGAGTTGCTTAGCAATTGACAAATAGATAATAGTTTTTCGTCTCTGGATTGCGTTGTATTTGATATGATTTCGGTTACTTTTGGTTGTAATTCTTGAAATGTCATGTTTTTTATTTTTATTTATGCAAAAGTATTTAAAGACAGTTTCAAAAATTACATAAATTTGTTAAAAAAATAGATTTTGAAAAAATATTTTATTCTCTACAAACCATTTTTGCTTTTTATAGGCACTTTTTTTTTGACCTATATAGCAATGGCTTTTTTGTATCAGCAATATCTTAGTAGTTTTGAAGAAAATAAAATAGATGCTATCACAAGGATGGTGAGTGAAAACACGGAGCAGGTCTTGCAACTTTTTAATGCCCCATCTTCAATAGAAGAAAGTGTTGAACATCCTTATATGAAATTGTTTTATGAACAAAAATATGTTGCTCGCATTGTAGAAGGCTGTAATGCGATCAGCGTAATTATTTTGTTTATTTCATTTGTGGTCGCTTTTTCCGGGAAATTGCAAACTACTTTACTTTTTATCTTTGGCGGAAGCCTGCTTATTTATGGATTGAATGTTTTGAGAATTGCAGCTTTGAGTGCGCTTATTTTTTATTTTCCAAAACAAGAACCATTTCTACACGGTGTCCTTTTTCCTTTGTATATTTATGGTGTAGTTTTTATTTTGTGGTTAATTTGGGTACGTAAATTTTCAAGATATGCTTCAAAAGATATTAAATAACAAACTAAGACTAATACAATTCCTTTTTTTGGTTGCATTGTTAGTGCTTGTTCGTGCTTTTGAAAATCAGTTGTTTTATGATCCTTTTTTAGATTTTTTCAAAAGGGATTTTGCTGAATTAAGGTTGCCAAGTGTCAATTCATTTCATTTATTTTTAGGATTATTATTTCGTTACACATTAAATACCGCTATTTCATTGGGTATTATTTATGTGCTTTTCAAAGAAATAATGATGGTGAAATTCGCTTTTGTTTTGTATTATTTTCTTTTTATGATTCTAATTGTTGCTTTTTTCTATATCATTTTCTTCACTCGTGAAAACCATAATTGGATTCTGTTTTATATCCGCCGGTTTTTAATTCAACCTATTTTTTTACTGTTGTTCGTTCCTGGATTTTATTATCAAAAACAAAATAGATAATCTTTTTTATCTATCTTTAATGTTGATTTAAGTATTTGTTTATCAAATTATTGTCAATATGAAAATAGTGAAACATTCTGGAGATATTGTCGAATTTAATTCGGATAAACTTAAAAAATCACTTCTAAAGTCTGGTGCTAGTGCTCTGGAAGTAGATACGATTTTGTATACTATAAAAAAGCAAATGTTTGAGGGAATTTCTACCAAACAAATCTATAAAATGGCTTTTTCATTATTAAAGAAAACGGCTAATTCCCATGCGGCACGTTATAATTTGAGAGAAGCAATTCGGCTTTTAGGTCCTGCAGGTTTCTTTTTTGAAAAATACGTAGGAAGACTTTTTTCTGCGGAGAATTATAAAACAATAACCAATTTGACTTTACAAGGAAAATGTGTTTCACACGAAATAGATGTTTTGGTCAAAAAAAATGAAATTATCGCCATGGTCGAATGTAAATATCATGCCGGCAGAGATGTTGCTTCAGATGTAAAAGTTCCGATGTATATTCTGTCCCGTTTTAATGACATTAAGGAAAGAAATCATCCTATTTTTGATAGAAAAGACATAGTCTCTAAATGTTGGATTGTTACCAACAACCGGTTTACGGTAGATGCAATCACTTTTGCAAAATGCTCAGGATTGAATTTGTTGAGTTGGAATTATCCTGAAGATAACAATTTGAAAACGAAAAATGATAGTAATTCTCTATATCCCGTAACCTGTTTAACAACCTTGTCTCTCGCTGAAAAAGATAAATTATTGATTTTAGATGTTATTTTAGTAAAAGAAATTATAAACAATTCAGATTGTTTAAACAGAATAGGGTTGAGCCCGAATCGAATGAAAAACGTTTTAAAAGAAGCGTCAGAATTGTGCAGGTATATCTAAAAGGAATGATTGCTGAGAATGCTTAATTTTAAATTCAAATCAAATGAAAGTTAAATTTATAGGTGGAGCTGGAACTGTGACCGGTTCTAAAACATTAATCGAAAGCAAGGGGATTCGGATTTTGATTGATTGTGGATTATTTCAAGGATTAAAACCGTTGCGGGAACTCAACTGGGATCCGTTGCCAGTTTTGCCTTCTACGATAGATTTTGTGTTGTTGACTCATGGACATTTAGATCATTGCGGCTGGTTGCCCAGATTAGTCAATCAAGGATTTTCTGGAAAAATATATTGCACCAGTCCCACAAAAGATATAACGAAACTTATTCTTTTAGATAGTGCTAAAATTCAGGAGGAAGAAGCCAAAAATGCGAATGAAGGAAAATATTCGAAGCACGAAATTGCTGAACCTCTTTATACAGTAGAACAAGCAGAGAAAGTTTTCCCGTTATTTAGAGTAATCAAAATTAATGAGCCACTACCTTTGGATGCTCAAATTGAAGCGGTTTACACTAATGCAGGGCATATTTTGGGCGCTTGCAGTATTGCTTTAACCCTCGAAAATAAAACATTAGTTTTTTCGGGAGATATTGGTCGGGATGATGATGTGTTGATGTATCCGCCGACTAAACCTAAAAAAGCCGATTATGTTTTTCTCGAAAGTACCTACGGAAATCGGATCCATCCTAAAACGGATACCAAATTAGAACTAGAAATGTACATCAATAATACTGTTGACAAAGGCGGAACCATTATTATTCCGAGTTTTGCCGTAGAGCGTGCTCAAACAATCATGTACTTATTATGGCAACTCAGGGAAGAAGGAAGGATTCCTAATATCCCTTACATTATTGATACTCCCATGGGAATTAATGCGCTAAATATTTTTTCTGATAACCCAAGATGGCATAAGTTGTCCTTACAAGAATGTACTGAAATGAGTAGAATGTTTTCATTAGTTTCAGATTTTCAGGAAACGATGAACATTATTCTTGATGATGGACCTAAAGTAGTAATTGCTGCTAGCGGAATGGTTACAGGAGGAAGGGTATTGAGTTATTTAGAAAAGTATATTGTTTTGCCACAAACCACTTTAATTATGGTGGGATACCAAGCCGAGGGAACACGTGGACGAAAGTTGCTGGAAGGAGCTAAAGAAATCAAAATTCACGGAAACTATTATCCGGTAAAAGCAAATATTTTAGAAATAGAAGGGCTTTCAGCACATGGAGATCAAAATGATTTACTCCATTGGTTATCTAAATTAGAAAATAGACCAACCAGAGTATTTTTAGTTCACGGTGAAAATGAACCGCTGGATGAACTCCGAATAAAAGTGCATGAAAAATATGGTTTTGATTGTAAAGTTCCTTTGATGGGGCAAGAATTTGAATTGTAGATTTTAACATCTATTCAGCTTGTAGAGTTCAATTAAATCACTACTTTAGGTGTAGGAAATTCAAAGGACTTATTTGTCTTCTTATTGCTTTTTTCTTGTTGGTTTCCAATATGGGATTAGCACTTAATGTCCGTTATTGCGGAAATGAAATTTCTTCTGTTACTGTTAAAACTCCTGTTCAAAATCAAAAATTAGTTAAAAAGTGTTGTCGTGCTGTTGAAAATAAAACAAGTTGTTGCAAAGACAAAGAGTCAAATTTTCAAAAGAATACGGATGATTTAATCCAAAAAATAGTTTCTGCCAATGCAGATTATATTTTTTCAATCGAAGAATGGAATCCTTCTGTTTTTTCATTCATTTCAAATTTTAAAAATACGCAAGTCACTGCCTATTATTGCAATGCAAATGCGCCACCCTTTTTTAAATTATACCACAATTATATTTTCTACGCTTAGTTTTAATGTTTAATAAAACTTGAGTCACAATTTTGTGATTTTATATTATTCTAACATTAAAAATCAATCATGCAAAAACAAATTTCAATACTTTTATTGTCCCTTTTATGTGCTTTTAATTCTTATTCGCAAGACACTTTACAAGAGGTAAAAATACAAGCTAGCAGTAAAAGTTTAAAAAAATCCTATCGGGTAACAGCTAATACTACAACACTAACAAGCACAGAACTACTGAAAGCTGCTTGTTGTAATCTGGCAGAAAGTTTCGAAATAAATCCTTCAATTGATGTCAATTTTTCAGATGCTTTGACGGGAACGAAACAAATAAAAATGCTGGGGTTAACGAGTCCTTACTTGATGATTACCGAAGAAAATATTCCTTCAGTTCGTGGTGCTTCTCAAGCCTACGGACTATCATTTACACCGGGAACTTGGGTTGAAAGCATCCAAATTACTAAAGGAGCCGGGAGTGTTATTAATGGTTTCGAAAGTATTTCGGGACAAATCAATACTGAGTTAATTAAACCAATCAACGATATTCCATTTTTTCTAAATGTTTATGGTTCTTCAGATTCCAGATTTGAATTAAATGCACATTTCAACACTAAAATTTCTGATAAATGGAGCAGTAGTTTATTTGTACATGGAAAAATACCAGAGTTGCAAAAAACGATATGAACGATGATGGATTTCTTGATAATCCACTAGCAAAGCAAATCAATGTTTTAAACCGTTGGCAATATACCGATGCCAAAAAAGGGTGGGTTAGTTTTATTAACTTTCGATATATGAATGATCAAAAACAAACAGGAGAATTAAAATTTGATCCGGATAGAAACAGAGGGACGACTAATTATTGGGGTTCCGAAATCAATACGGAACGTTTTGATGTTTCAGCTAAATTGGGCTATGTTTTTCCTGATATGCCGTATCAAAGTATCGGTTTTCAGAATGCTTTTAACAGTCATGATCAAAATTCTTATTTTGGATTAAATCAATATAATATTGAACAAAAAAGTTATTATTCGAACCTGATTTTCAATTCGATTATTAACAATACGATGCATAAATTTTCTACAGGTTTAAACTTTACGTATGATAAATATGGTGAGTTTGTCAATGTGAATGATTTTAGCAGAATTGACAATTCAGTCGGTGCTTTTTTTGAATATACGTATGACAATACAGATAACTTTAGTGCAGTTCTTGGCGGTAGAATAGACAATCACAATCGTTTAGGGACTTTTGTAACACCAAGATTACATGTGCGATACAATCCTTGGGCGAAAGGTGTTTTGCGGTTTTCCGCAGGAAGAGGGAAACGTAGTGCTAATGTTTTTGCAGAAAACCAACAGCTTTTAGCAAGTTCAAGAACTTTTGAATTTTTAGATAGTAATGGAAAAATATACGGTTTGAATCCTGAAATTGCATGGAATTACGGATTGAGTTTTATGCAGGGTTTTTTGCTTTTCGGCAAAAGTGCTGATGTTGGTTTTGATTTTTACAAAACTGTTTTTCAAAACCAAGCAATTGTTGATATAATGCAAGGTCCGCAGCAGGTTTTGTTTTATAACCTTAAAGGAAAATCGTATGCGAATAGTTTGCAAGTAGAATTCAATTATGAACCAATAAAACGTTTTAATTTGAGAACGGCCTATAAATATTATGATATTCAAACAGATTATTTATCTGGAACCTATCAACGACCCTTACAGGCAAAACATCGTTTTTTTGGGAATTTTGGATTTGAAACACGTGCATTAGATGACGGAAAACAATGGAAGTTTGATTATACTGCTAACTGGCTGGGAAAACAACAATTGCCCAATACAACAACAAATCCAGACAAAGACAGACTATCTGAATTTTCACCTTCATTTTCTGTTATGAATGTTCAAGTTACCCGATCTTTTTCATCAGCATTTGAAATATATATTGGCGGAGAAAACATTGGTAATTACAAACAAGACAATGTTATTTTGGGTAATGACGATCCTTTTGAACCTAACTTTGATGCTTCAATTGCTTATGGTCCGGTTTTTGGACAAATGTATTATGCGGGTTTACGTTTTAAAATTAAATAATTTAAAAAAGCAATAATGAAAAATATTGTAGCAGTACTGTTTTTAATATTTATCGGGTTTTCAGTTCAGGCTCAGGAGACCAAAAGTAAAAATGCTAAAATTAAATTTCACGTAAGTGGAAATTGTGAAATGTGTAAAATGAGAATTGAAAAAGCGGCTTTCAGTGTTTCGGGTGTGAAAACTGCTAATTGGGACGTGGATACTGCTTCGTTGTATTTAATTGTAAACGAAATGAAGACAAATGCAATTTCAATTCAAAAAGCGATCGCAAATGCGGGCCACGATACAGAGGAATTTAAGGCATCGCTGAAAGACTATGAAGGTCTCCCTGACTGTTGTCAATACGAACGAGAATAATTTTGAAAAGCCAAAGCGAAAGTTTTGGTTTTTTTATGTTTTATTTGTTGATTTATGGGTAAAGCCTCAGTTGTTAATTGTAAAATTAATTTTTGTATTGAACTAGAAGTGAGAATATTAAAAACAATATTTGACCGCGAGTAACGTAAAGTTAATTAGGGTCATTTAAATAGTTAATAAAACTTTAAAATGGCATCATAAATTGTGGTTCAGATATATTATCCGTACTTTCACGCACGAATAATTGTAGCATAAAATAGCGTAGAATGAACGATTTTGATTGGAAGAATTTAATTGACCCACTTTTTTATATTCATTTTGATATTAATGGGATTAAACTGGGAATTTATATAGTTTTATTTATTGTATTTGCAGAAACGGGTCTCTTTGCAGGTTTCTTTTTACCAGGTGATAGTTTGCTTTTTTTGGCTGGGATTTACAGTAGGGAATTAATAGAGAATATTTTATTTATTGAGAATGATTTTATAAATGTTGTTCTTTTGTCAACACTTGTGGCGTTGTCAGGAATTTTAGGGAACGTTGTAGGATATTGGTTTGGTTCTAAAAGTGGTTATTATTTGTA
The DNA here is from genome assembly GCF_052119725.1 of Flavobacterium sp. W20_MBD1_R3. Lineage (NCBI taxonomy): Bacteria > Pseudomonadati > Bacteroidota > Flavobacteriia > Flavobacteriales > Flavobacteriaceae > Flavobacterium > Flavobacterium sp. W20_MBD1_R3. The sequence continues at coordinate 71,260 of NZ_JBGQOR010000002.1, read as the reverse complement.
CAACAAACAAGATAGCTTTTGGTTTAAAAGAAAATATCTGGTTCAGTCTAAAGATTTCTTTGAAAAGTACGGGGGTAAAGCAATCATTTTTGCCCGTTTTTTGCCAATTTTAAGGACTTTTGCGCCAATAGTAGCAGGAATTGTCTCTATGGACAAGAAAAAGTTTATGACTTATAATATTTTGAGTTCTTTTATTTGGTCCTTCACTCTTATTTTTGCAGGACACTATTTGTACGGATTTTTACTTGATAATTATCAAATAGATTTAAAAGAGCACATTGAAGTAATTGTCTTGATCTTAGTTGGAATTACCGTTTTACCAGTAATTTATAAGTTCAGTAAAAAATCAAAAGTTCAAGAATAATTATAGTACAATTCATAAAAAAACCGTCCTGATTTTTATATCGGGACGGTTTTTTATTTGGAGGAAAATGTTATTACATCATTCCTGGCATACCGCCACCCATTGGGTTTCCGCCGCCATTATCTTCTTTAATATCAATCAAAGCACATTCTGTAGTCAAGATCATCCCTGCAACAGATGCTGCGTTTTCTAATGCAACGCGTGTTACTTTTTTAGGATCTATAATTCCTGCCTTAAGCATATCAACATATTCATCAGTTTTTGCATTGTAACCAAAATCACCTGAACCTTCAGCAACTTTTGCAACTACAACAGAACCTTCAAGACCAGCATTTTCAACAATAGTTCTTAATGGAGACTCTATTGCACGAGATACAATTTGGATTCCCGTTGCTTCGTCGGCATTGTCAGCTTTAATAGCGCTAAGTGCATTTTTAGCTCTTAACAAAGCTACACCACCACCAGCAACAATTCCTTCTTCAACAGCAGCGCGAGTTGCGTGAAGCGCATCGTCAACTCTGTCTTTTTTCTCTTTCATTTCTACTTCAGAAGCAGCACCAACGTAAAGTACAGCAACTCCGCCAGCTAATTTAGCCAAACGCTCCTGTAACTTTTCTTTATCGTAATCAGAAGTTGTAGCTTCCATTTGACCTTTGATTTGGTTGACACGATTTTTGATCATGTCCGCTTCACCGGCACCGCTTACAATTGTAGAATTGTCCTTGTCGATAGTTACTTTTTTAGCAGTTCCTAGCATTTCAATCGTTGTGTTCTCTAAAGTATATCCTCTTTCTTCTGAAATTACAGTTCCACCAGTTAAGATGGCAATATCTTCTAACATTGCTTTTCTTCTGTCTCCAAAACCAGGTGCTTTAACAGCAGCGATTTTCAAGGCTCCACGCAATTTATTTACCACTAATGTCGATAATGCTTCACCATCAACATCCTCAGCAATAATCAATAATGGTTTTCCGGACTGAGCAACAGGTTCTAAAACGGGTAGTAATTCTTTTAAAGAAGAAACTTTTTTGTCATACAAAAGGATGTATGGATTTTCTAGTTCTACTTCCATTTTTTCTGAATTAGTCACAAAATACGGAGAAAGATATCCTCTGTCAAATTGCATCCCTTCCACAACATCAACATACGTATCAGTTCCTTTAGCTTCTTCAACAGTGATTACTCCTTCTTTTCCAACTTTTGCGAAAGCAGCGGCGATTAGTTCACCAATTATTTCGTCATTATTAGCTGATATCGAAGCAATTTGCTTGATTTTTTCAGAATCTGTTCCCACTACTTTAGCTTGTTTAGCTAAATCAGCAACAATAGCATCAACTGCTTTGTCAATACCGCGTTTCAAATCCATTGGATTGGCTCCAGCAGCAACATTTTTTAATCCTTCTTTTACGATTGCTTGAGCTAAAACAGTTGCAGTTGTTGTTCCGTCTCCAGCTAAATCATTAGTTTTAGAGGCTACTTCTTTCACCATTTGAGCACCCATATTTTCCAATGGATCTTTCAATTCAATTTCTTTTGCAACGGTCACACCATCTTTAGTAACGGTTGGTCCTCCAAAAGCTTTTCCAATAATAACATTACGTCCTTTTGGCCCGAGTGTTACTTTTACAGCATTTGCTAATGCATCAACGCCGCGTTTTAATCCGTCACGTGCTTCTATATCAAATTTTATATCTTTTGCCATTTCTTTGCTTTTTGTTTAAAGTTTAATTTGTTTAAAGTTTCAAGTTGTCTTGATACTTAATTCTTAGGACTTAATACTGTTTAGATAATTGCTAAAATATCATCTTCACGCATGATCAAATAATCTTTGCCTTCTAATTTTAATTCAGTGCCAGCATATTTTCCGTAAAGAACAGAATCACCAACTTTTACTGTCATAGTGTGATCTTTTGTTCCGTTTCCTACGGCGATTACGGTTCCTTTTTGTGGTTTCTCTTTGGCAGTATCAGGAATAAAAATTCCTGATGCTGTTTTTGTTTCAGCAGCAACAGGCTCGATAAGAACTCTGTCCGAAAGTGGTTTAATGTTTAAATCCATGATTTTATGTTTTTTATTGTTCTGTATTAAGTATTAAAGTCTAATATTTCAGAAATTGTGCCAACCTATTGAATCTGACATATTTTCTTATAAAAAATGCCAGCTTTGACAAGCTGGCATTTAAAATATGTGTAATCAATTTATTTTGCTGGATCTGCAGCTGCTGGTGTATTTTGAGCAGGAACTGCAGGAGTCGTTGTGCTTGGTGCAGGAGTTCCTATATTGTCAATAATTTTAGAATCGGTATCACTTAATGTTCCTGTAAAGCTTAAAGTAGACAGTAATATTAGCGCAATTAATATAGTTGCTAATGTCCAAGTACTTTTGTCTAAAAAGTCAGTTGTTTTTTGTACTCCGCCTAACATTTGAGAACCACCTATTGTAGAGGATAATCCACCACCTTTAGGATTTTGAACCATGATAACTACGATTAATAGAAAACAAACTATAGTTATTAAAACTAAAAAAATTGAAAATGTGCTCATTGTTTAATTATTATTATGTTGTAAAATCTTAATATCCGTTATGCGGTCTGCAAAGAAACTACTTTTTTCTGGATATTTCAAAATTAATATCTCATATGCTTGTATGGCTTTTTGATATTTTTTTTGTTCCAAGTAAACTCTGGCTAAAGTCTCGGTCATCAAATACGAATTATCAGCGGCATTTAGATCTAAATTTACTGAGGATGGTATGCCGTGTTTTACGGGAGAAATCTTTGGACTTGTTTCGATAAATTTATTAATTAGGTCTAGTTTTTTTCTTTTTTCTTCATTCAGCGGGGCAGACGGGTTTTCAGAATCCTCTTTTTCTCTTTCTATAGGTTCTGTGCGCGAGAGTTGAAGCCATTCTTGAAAGGAATGTTGTTCCCTTGCCGAAAAATCCAAAGGTTTCCCAAGATCTATTTTTTCGGTTATAGGTGTGGTTTCAGAGTTTACAGCAGCAGGTGTAGCTTCTTTTATTAACGTAAGAATGGATTGTTCTGCAGGATTTAATTTTAACTCTTTTTTTTCTTGAGATGGAATGATTTCGCTCTCAATTACAGATAGGTTAAGGATCTCACGAGCTTTTGCATCATAGAGACTTTTAGTGATAGAGGTAAAAGTATCGGATGTAATGAAGTCGAATAAAACAGATCGGTCCGTTGTAAAGGCCGCTGTTATTTTTAGCTCCCCATTGTATTTATAGCTATCCTCATTAAACAATCCTTTTAACTGAAGCGCTCTCGCACTTTGAAAATAAGGAAATTCTTCTAATATTTTTTCTAAAGCAGCCGTGTGCTCACGATGGACAGTATTAGGTTTGTTAATCAAATAATTATAATCGGATACGTTCATTTTTAGTGTTTAATCGTGTAATTGTTTGAACTGTGTAATCGATTGAACAGTTCAACTTTAATTTACCATTTAGCCAGAGACTCATTAAATATATCTTGTGTTATTCTTTCAAAAATATCTTCTAAAGCGGTGTTCAACGTTGCTCCAGTTAATTGTTGCTGCGCTGGATAATCAAAGAAAAACGTAAAAGGTTTTTCAAAGTCATCTGTTTCTTTATTTTTATTGGTAAAACGAACATTTACTCGAATTGTTAAACGGTTTTGAGATGCCTGCTGGTCTGCCGTAGCGGTCATAGGACTTATTCTGTAATCGACGATTTCTCCTTCGTAGGTTAAATCGGCGCCATTCTGAACCAAGTTCAAATTGGTTTGATTTTGAATCAAATCTTGAAGCTCGAGTGTAAATGTTCGGTCAATTCCCGGCTCAATCAGTTCTGAATTATTTTGAAAAAAGCCAACCTGAAATGTTTCTGCATCAATTTTGCCTGTACCGGTAAAGTTATACACAGAGCAGCTGTTTATGCTCATTATAATAATGAAAAGCAGTATAAGTTTTAAGTGTTTCATTTTATTTTTTAAAAAATTGCTACGTCAGTTTGCTTTCGCCTAGGTCAAAGATATTAATTTTGAATTAAAATGCTGGTATCTTGGTGTTTTGTATAAAAACCTACAAATCAAATTGTTTGATTTTTCGGTATAAAGTTCTTTCGGAAATTCCTAATTCATCTGCTGCAGCTTTTCGTTTTCCTTTATTTTTTTCTAATGATTTTTTAATCATTTCTATTTCTTTTTGCTCCAAGCGCAATGTTTCCTCTTCTTCTACAGTTTCAGTAAACAAGTAATTTTCGTCTTGTTCCTGATAGTTGTTGTCATTGTTTTGAGCGGCTAATAATGCAGCTCTTGGTTCTTCTTCAAAATCTATTTCACTATCATTTTCCTTAGAACCATATATCTTTTTGATTAAGTTTTGATTGGTTTCTTGTACTTTAGAAGTGCCATTTTGAATCAGTTCTAAAGTCAGTTTTTTCAAATCATTTAGATCGCTTTTCATGTCAAAAAGTACTTTGTACAAAATTTCTCTTTCGGTACTAAAATCACTTTCGCTTTTTTTATCTTTAATTACAGATGGTAAATTGCTTCCTTGGGCTGGCAAATAGGACTGCATTGTCACAGCAGAAATCTCCCTATTGGTTTCTAAGACTGAAATTTGTTCTGCTACATTCCGCAATTGTCGTACGTTTCCGCTCCAACGAAATTTTTGCAATAATTGAACAGCACTTTCATCTAGTTTCAGCGGAGGCATTTTATATTTGTTAGCAAAATCAGCAACGAATTTTCGGAATAATAAATGAATGTCCTCTTTTCGATCTCGTAAAGGAGGCAAGGTGATATCTACCGTACTTAAACGATAATAGAGATCTTCACGAAATTTCCCTTTTTCGATGGCATCAAATAAATTGACATTCGTAGCAGCCACAATTCGTACATCAGTTTTTTGAACCTGTGAAGAACCTACCTTTATGAATTCACCGTTTTCTAGAACGCGCAATAAACGGACTTGAGTTGTAAGAGGCAGTTCACCTACTTCGTCCAGAAAAATAGTTCCACCATTAGCCACTTCAAAATAACCTTCGCGAGTTCCTGTTGCTCCGGTAAAAGCACCTTTTTCATGTCCAAAAAGTTCACTGTCAATGGTTCCTTCGGGAATGGCTCCACAGTTTACGGCAATATATTTCCCATGTTTTCTGTGCGAAAGTGAATGAATGATTTTAGGAATATTTTCTTTTCCCACACCGCTTTCTCCAGCTACTAAAACGGTAATGTCAGTAGGAGCAACTTGTATTGCTTTTTCTATAGCACGATTAAGTTTTGGATCATTTCCAATAATCTCAAATCGTTGTTTTATGTTTTGAACTGATTCCATCTTATTTTTATTTAGCCACGAATTACACAAATTTCCACGAATTTTTAATAGTTCGAATCAATTTAATAGACAATCCTTTTGTGTTGTAGTGACTTGTTATTGAAATTTACAATAATTCCTAAACTGCTTTCAGCTAACTTTATATAGTTTAAAGTTTGGGCTGTATGTTCATCTGCAATTTCTTTTGCGGCTTTTATTTCTAATATAATTTCTTCGTAAACGACAAAATCGGCATAAAATTCATGAGCTAAAACGACATCTTTGTATTGTATGTTGTATTCTTTTTCTCTTTCAAAAAGGAATGTTGTTTTTTTTAAACTCATATTCCAAAGCATCTTTATAAACAATTTCAAGAAGTCCACCGCCAAGAATTCTGTGAACTTCCATACAAAGCCCTATAATTTTAAAATATTCTTCCTTTTTATATAGCTCCATATTTTATCATTTTTGTTTTCAATTTTTTTACAAAATTAAAATTAAAATAAAAATTAGTGAAATTCGTGGCGAACTTTTTATTAATTCATCTCACTTAAACTAACGGCTTCTCCTTTCAAAGTTCCGCTAGTACAAGAAGTGATTTTTACATTTACAAAATCTCCAATTTTATAATCTTCTTTTGGGAAAACCACAGTGATACTTTGCGAATTTCTTCCAGAAAACTCTTCGGTTGATTTTTTTGAAACTTTTTCTACCAATACTTCTACGGTTTGACCAATGAATTCTTCGCTGCGGAACCAAGCATGTTTTTGTTGTAAATCGACAATTTCTTGTAATCTTCGGGCTTTCGTTTGTTCTGGTACGTCATCTTCCATTTTTCTTCCTGCCAATGTTCCCGGACGTTCAGAATACGAATACATATACCCAAAGTTATATTTTACATACTCCATCAAACTTAAGGTATCTTGATGATCTTCTTCGGTTTCCGTTGGAAAACCCGAAATCATATCCTGAGAAATAGATCCATTAGGAATAATAGTTCTGATTTTGTCAATCAAAGTCATGTATTGCTCACGCGTGTGTAAACGGTTCATTTCTTTTAGGATTCTATTGCTTCCGGACTGAACTGGTAAGTGAATGTGTTTACAAATATTAGGATGTTTGGCAATCACGTGCAAAACACTTTCATGCATGTCTTGCGGGTTTGATGTCGAAAATCGAATGCGCATTTTAGGAAAACCAACCGCGACCATTTCCAGTAATTGGTCAAAGTCAACCGCTGTGGCTTTTTGCATTTCGGTAGCGTTTTCAAAATCTTTTTTTAGTCCGCCGCCGTACCAAAGAAAACTATCCACATTTTGTCCCAAAAGTGTAATTTCTTTAAACCCTTTATACCATAAATCCTGAATTTCGGTCATGATACTTTGCGGTTCACGGCTGCGTTCACGACCACGGGTGAAAGGCACCACGCAAAAGGTACACATATTATCGCAACCACGGGTGATAGAAACTAAAGCCGTAATTCCGTTACTCATCAATCGAACCGGTGAAATATCACCGTAAGTTTCATCTTTTGACAAAATCACATTAATCGCATCGCGTCCATCTTCTACTTCTTGCAAAAGGTTTGGTAAATCTTTGTATGCGTCAGGCCCTACAACGAGGTCCACAATTTTTTCTTCTTCCAAGAATTGACTTTTCAAACGCTCGGCCATACAGCCCAAAACGCCCACTTTCATTTTTGGATTGATGCGTTTTACGGCATTGTATTTCTCCAGACGTTTGCGAATCGTTTGTTCTGCTTTGTCCCTAATCGAACAGGTATTGACCAAAACTAAATCAGCTTCCTCCAGCACTTGCGTTGTATTGTATCCGTTCGTGTATAATATGGAAGCTACGATTTCACTATCTGAGAAATTCATTGCGCAGCCATAACTTTCTATAAAAAGTTTTTTAGTATTCTCCGGTCTATTTTCTAAAACAAGACTTTCTCCTTGTTTGCTTTCTTCTATTATCTTTTCCATTCTCTGTTTTCAAAGCGCAAAGATAACGCAATTCAAATAAATATGACAAGATGTCAGATTAAGAATTAACAATGTTTTGTGTTTTAATTTTGGAATAAAAAAAACGTTCTTTTATTTCTAAAAGAACGTTTTTACTAGCAAACCGGGTGTCGTTGTGTTGGTGGCTAGAACAATACCACACCCAATTGAATTCGGGCAATTTTAAGGGCCGGATTCCACATTGCAACTGCGGAAACAGGAAGTTTGTAATTTAAAATGTGAATGTTTTTGTACGCCCTGATTCCAGTATTTACAATATCAAAATTACTGTTGGGATCATTTGTATACAAATGGGAGGCTCCGTTTAGAGCAAATCCTGCTCCTAAATAAGCATCTAAACTGATTTTTTGATTTTTCAATAACGGATATCCTAATTCTACATAGGTTGAATACCTGTTTTTATAATCGAGGTTATCCATCAATTCGCGGTCATTGCCGTAAAGCAGAAAATCAGCTTCTATGCGCAAAGGAAATCGATCAGGAAATTGATAGGATGTTCTCAAGTCAATAATGTGCGTGGTTGTTTTTCGATCATAATTAAAAACGGCAGGGTTCTCAATATTTGTGGTATTGAATAGATCCCATACAGCAATTGAAAAACCATTGTTTTGGTACTGAATGTAATAATCAATTTCTTTGTAGTCTCCGTCAAACCCATTTCCGCCCCAAAGGCCAACGGTCAGATTTTGTTTTTTATCCAAAGCATAATGAATGTTGCCCATGGCAGTCATGCTTCCGTTGATGACCAGTCCCCTCCAAAGGTGGCTCGTTTTTAATTCTACATCGAAGTCTAGTCTATTTGGTTTTTTATTTATTATAGCTGCCGGAATGGTATCGGAAACAGGCGTTTCTTGGGCGTATCCAGCTAACCCTATAATAGTGATTATAGAGGTGAAAAATAATTTTCGCATGATTTTACTTTTAAAAGTGAAGGTTAGAGAAGTAACATATACAAGGCTGCGGCCAAACAGGAACCTATTATAGGACCAACGATGGGAACCCAAGCATAGCTCCAGTCGCTACCGCCCTTTATAGGCAAAATAGCATGCATCATTCGCGGTCCCAAATCTCTGGCAGGATTAATGGCATAGCCTGTGGTCCCTCCCAGTGACAATCCTATAGCCCAAACTAAAATAGCAACAGGTAAAGCTCCTACAGTTCCAAGCCCTATTGCAGCACCAGTATCAGAAGTCATTATCAGTTCTGGGCCTGCGATATAGAATATTACAAAAATTAAAACAAAAGTGGAGATGATTTCACTCATCAAATTGGAGGAGTAATTCCGAATTGCGGGTCCGGTACAAAAACAAGCAAGTTTTCCTCCCTCGTCTTCTGTAGCGGCAAAATGATCCTTATGGGAAAGCCAAACTAAGAACGCTCCCAGCATAGCTCCAATGAATTGAGCTAAGATATAGGAAGCAACCTGAGACCAAGCGAATTTTCCTATTAGAGCAAGGCCTAAGGTGACAATTGGATTTAAATGCGCGCCACTAATTGGACCAGCTACAGCAACGCCTACAAATACGGCAAAGCCCCAAGCTGTGCTAATGACAATCCAACCTGAATTGTTTCCTTTGGTTCCTTTGAGAACGACATTGGCAACTACGCCATTACCTAATAAAATCATAAGCATAGTACCGAGAATTTCTGCTATAAATGGAGTCATAATATATGGTTTTAGTCATTAGTCTTCTATCCAGTTTCCTGCTCTACCTACCGCTTTGTCCCAGTTTTTTACTAAATCAGTGACTATTTCTCTGGGCATTTCGGGTGAAAATTCACGGTCTATCGTCCATTGTTTTTGTAATTCATCTACGCTGTCCCAATATCCTATCGCTAAACCGGCTAAATAAGCGGCTCCTAAGGCTGTAGTTTCTAATGTTTTTGGACGTATAACTTTAAAATTAAAAAGATCTGATTGGAATTGCATTAATAGATTATTGGCTACTGCTCCGCCATCTACTCTTAATTCTGTTCCTTTTTTTTCAAAATCGGCCTCCATAGCTTTTACTACGTCATATACTTGATAGGCGATTCCTTCAAGAGTAGCTCTGGCAATGTGCGCGTTTGTGGTTCCTCGAGTGATCCCAATTATAGCACCTCGGGCATATTGATCCCAGTAAGGAGCTCCCAGACCTGTTAGTGCAGGAACAAAATATACACCTCCGTTGTCTGGAACACTGGCTGCTAATTCTTCAATTTCATGGGCTGCATCGATCATTTTTGCACCATCTCTCAGCCATTGTACTGCTGCGCCGCCAACAAAAACGCTGCCTTCTAAGGCGTAAGTTGTTTTTCCGTTAATTTTCCAAGCCACGGTCGTCAATAAGTTGTTTTTAGAATAAACGGGCTTCTCTCCAGTATTCATAAGCATAAAACAGCCTGTTCCGTAGGTGTTTTTTACCATTCCTGGATTGATGCAAAGCTGTCCAAAAAGAGCTGCTTGCTGGTCTCCCGCGACTCCGGCGATAGGAATTTTTGTTGAAAATAAAGTGGTTGAGGTTACTCCATAAACCTCGCTGCTTTGTTTTATTTCTGGCAATATCGATTGCGGGATATCGAATAAATTTAATAATTCCTGATCCCATTCCATAGTGTGGATATTCAACAACATCGTTCTGCTTGCATTGGAAACATCGGTCATGAACATTTTACCTCGGGTTAGTTTCCAAATTAACCAAGTGTCTACAGTTCCAAAACACAATTTTCCCTGTTCTGCTTTTTCACGAGCTCCTTCTACATTATCGAGTATCCATTTTAATTTGGTGGCAGAAAAATAGGCATCTAAAACAAGTCCTGTTTTTTCCTTGATCATATCTCCATGGCCTTCTGCCTTTAATGTATCACAATATTTTGAAGTTCGTCTATCTTGCCAAACAATGGCGTTATAAATGGGTTTGCTGGTTTCTCTGTCCCAAACAATGGTGGTTTCTCTTTGATTGGTGATACCAATAGCGGCAATTTCTTTTCCAGAAATCCCCACTTTTGCAATAACTTCAGCAGTTACACTCATTTGTGAGGACCAAATTTCGTTTGGATCATGTTCTACCCATCCTGGCTTTGGGAAAATTTGTTCAAAAGATTTTTGAGATACGTTGACAATTTCCCCATCGTGGTTAAACACAATAGCCCTAGAGGATGTGGTCCCTTGGTCAAGGGCAAGAATTAGTTTGTTTTTCATTTTTGGCGTTTTTTAAGTTAATAGGATTATAGGTTATTTTATTTGAAATTCTGTCAATAGGAAACCGTTGGCAAGAGCTCTAAATTCAGCCGCTTGAGCTTCTGCCCAAGTGCTATCATGGCCTAGTTCTTTGGCTAATAATTGAGCAACCTTTTCAGAAGAATCAATCGCCGCTCTGGCATCTAAGAATAAAAGGCGTACCCGTCTGGCCAATACATCTTCAATAGTTCTGGCCATTTCAAAACGGATTGCCCATGCTACTTCGGCCATGGTGTATTCATAGTCAGGGTGCAGTTTCTCTTTTAATAAAGGCTCATCTTCTTGTAATTTCAGTATTTTAGGAATATCGGTTCCATAGATATAGAGATGATTTTCTCGATCTGTTACTGAAGTTAATTTATTTCCGTGAATGGCAATGTGTTCTGTTTTACATTCATTTTTAGGTAAATTATGAACTTTGATTGCTTTGCCAATTACGTCCTCGGCAATTTTTCGATAAGTAGTCCATTTTCCTCCTGTAATGGTAATTAATCCAGTATCTGAAACAATTATTTTATGGCTTCGAGAAACTTCTTTGGTACTTTGTCCTTTTTTTTCTGGCGCAGCCAAAGGTCTTAAACCGGCAAACACAGATAAAACATCTGCTCTTGTTGGTTTTTTTGCTAAAAATCTTTGTGCTGTTTCTAAAACAAAATCAATTTCTTGTTCCAAAGCAATTGGTTCCAAGCTTGATTTTTTAACTAAAGTATCCGTTGTTCCCACTACAATTTTATCATGCCATGGCACCGCAAATAAAACGCGTCCGTCACTTGTTTTTGGAATCATTAATGCGTGTTGACTAGGTAAGAATGATTTATCAAACACTAGATGAATTCCTTGACTTGGAACAATATATTTTTTGTATTCTAAATCGTTCATTTTCATAATAGAATTGGTGAAAACGCCGGTAGCATTTATAACTGAAGTTCCATTCAGTTCATATTTAGTACCAGTTTCTTTATCTTCAAATTCTACTCCCGTAACTTGATTTTTATCGTCTTTTAATAGATTAGTTACTTTTGCGTAATTCAAAAGTGTAGCTCCTTTTTCAACGGCTGTTTGTGCAATGTTGATCGCTAAACGGGAATCATCAAATTGGCCGTCTTGATATACTACTCCGCTCACTAATCCTTTTTGTACTATGGTAGGCAGTAATTCGATTGTTTTTTTTCTGGAAACGTATTTAGAAGCGCCTAAACTTAAACGTCCAGCTAACATATCGTATAATGTTAGTCCCGCTGTGTAGAAATATCCTCCCCACCAGTTATAATTTGGAATCACAAAAGATTGGTTTTTTACTAAGTGCCCCGCATTTTGCGCCATTAAGCCTCTTTCTTTTAGGGCCTCGCGGACTAAAGCAATATCTCCTTGTTCTAAATAGCGAACCCCTCCATGAACTAACTTTGTGCTTCGGCTTGAGGTTCCTTTGGCAAAATCTATTGATTCTAGCAGTATGGTTTTGAACCCTCTACTGGCTGAATCTAATGCTATGCCTAATCCGTTAGCACCTCCACCAATAATTATTACATCCCAATTTTTGGTTTGTGCAAGTTGCGTTAGTTGTTCTGATCTTTTCATTTTATTGTTTTTATATCGTAACCTAATGTTTACGCTTTACAAACATAACGAAATAAAACGAAATAAATCGAAACTTTTCGAAATAACTGATTTTATTTTTTATTTCTAAAAGAATCCCTATCTTTATTCTAATATTTTAAACAGTAGTATGGCTATCATCAATATAAGACAGGAACTTATTCTGGAGGAGTTAAATCAAAAAGGATATGTAACCGTAGTTGAACTGTGTGAAACACACAAGGTTTCGTCCGTAACGATACGAAAAGATTTGAGTTTTTTAGAAAATAAAAATCTGTTGCATCGTACTCACGGAGGTGCTAGCAAGCAGCCTATTTATGCTTTCGAACGAAACGTAAGTGATAAGGAATTGCTTCAGGTGGAACAGAAGAAGCTCATTGCAAAAGCAGCATTAGATTACATTAAAGAAAATGATTACATTATCATGGGTTCTGGAACAACAATTCATAATCTATCTAAAATAATGGGCGGGTTTCAGAAATTGACCGTTCTAACTCCTTCGCTCAAAGTTTCTTTAGAACTTTGCAAACATCCAGAAATTGACACCATACAGTTGGGTGGTGATATTAGAAAAGCATCAACTTCAGTTGTAGGTGCTATTGCGGAGGGTATTTTGAGTCAGTTTTCGTGCAATAAATTATTCATTGGTACTGATGGGCTCCATTTGGAGTTTGGTTTAAGTACGTCAAATGCAATGGAAGCTCATTTGAATCAGGCGATGATTGATGTTGCTGCGAAGGTTATTGTGTTAGCAGATTCGACTAAAATGAATGTCAGAGGTTTTGGAAAAATTTGTAATGTCGAAAAAATTGATGTTTTAATCACGGACTCTGGTATCGATATCGAAACTAAAACTAAACTGGAAGATATGGGTTTGAACGTTGTTGTGGTGTAAAAATATAAAATTTCAGAACGATTTATTTAATTTAACTACTTAATACGAAGGATACTTTAAGAAATTGAACGGAAACAACTTTTATTGTAGATCAAATCAGACCGTTTTATTTGCTTTTAGTGTAGAGAATTCAAAACATTCAAAACTTGCAATTCAACGATTATATTGACTTTTAAAATTTAATAAACTTAAAACTTAAAAAAATCTTATACTTTTGCCAACACAAACAATAGGGATATGGCAAAGAATTTAGTTATCGTGGAATCACCTGCAAAGGCAAAAACAATCGAAAAATTTTTAGGAGCAGATTTTCAAGTCGAGTCCAGTTACGGGCATATTGCCGACTTACCTTCCAAAGAAATTGGCGTAGATGTAGAACATGGTTTCAAACCTAAATACGAAGTTTCTGCTGATAAAAAAGCATTGGTAACCAAATTAAGAGGTTTAGCAAAAAAAGCTGAAATGGTCTGGTTAGCAAGTGATGAGGATCGCGAGGGTGAAGCTATTTCTTGGCATTTAGCCGAAGAATTAAAGTTAGACGCAACCAAAACTAAGCGTATTGTTTTTCACGAAATCACTAAAACGGCAATTCTTAAAGCAATAGATAATCCTAGAGAAATAGATTATAATTTAGTCAATGCACAACAAGCACGTCGTGTATTAGATCGTCTAGTTGGTTATGAATTATCTCCTGTACTTTGGAGAAAAATAAAGGGAGGTCTTTCTGCAGGTCGTGTACAATCAGTATCTGTTCGTTTGATTGTAGAGCGAGAACGGGAAATTCAAAACTTTAAAGCCGTAGCAACGTATTCTGTTGTCGCAGAATTTCTTAACGAAGGCGGAAAAACATTCAAAGCTAAACTTCCTAAAAATTTCAATACAAAAAAAGAAGCTGAAGATTTTTTAAATAAAAATATAGGTTCAACATATAAAGTAGCCGATTTAGAGACTAAACCTACCAAAAAAACACCAACAGGTCCATTTACAACTTCGACTTTACAACAAGAAGCTGCCCGTAAATTGTATTTGCCGGTGGGAATCACCATGCAGCTGGCGCAACGCCTTTACGAAGCCGGACTAATTACGTACATGAGAACCGATAGCGTGAATTTATCAAAAGATGCTATGGAAGCTGCTCAGGCTGAAATCATCAAATCCTACGGAAAAGAATTCTCAAAACCGCGAACGTTTATCAATAAAAGCAAAGGAGCACAGGAAGCGCATGAAGCAATTCGTCCTACGGATATGTCCCGACATACGGTAGATATTGACCGAGATCAAGCGCGTTTGTATGATTTGATTTGGAAAAGAACGTTGGCTTCGCAAATGAGTGATGCGCAATTAGAACGTACCAATGTGAAAATTGAAGCAAATAATCATGCTGAAATATTCACGGCATCGGGAGAAGTTTTACTTTTTGAAGGTTTCTTGAAAGTGTATTTAGAAGGGCATGATGACGATGAAGAAGAGCAAGAAGGAATGTTGCCTGCGATGAAAGTGAATGAAAAATTACTAAATAATTATATCTCAGCAACCGAAAGATATTCAAGAGCGCCTGCAAGATATACCGAAGCTTCTTTGGTAAAAAAATTAGAAGAGTTAGGTATTGGTCGTCCCTCTACTTATGCGCCAACAATTTCTACAATTATCAACAGGAATTATGTCGAAAAAGGAAATCTTGACGGTCAAGAAAGAAATTATACGCAATTAATGTTGCAATCCGGAAAAGTAGGCGAGAAGCTGCTAAAAGAAAATACAGGCTCTGATAAAGGAAAATTAGTTCCTACGGATATTGGAACAATTGTTACAGATTTCTTAGTTAAAAATTTTGGAAATATTTTAGATTATAATTTTACAGCTAAAGTCGAGCAAGATTTTGATGAAATTGCGGAGGGAAATATTGAATGGACAAAAATGATGCAGGAGTTCTACGATAAATTTCACCCAATAGTGAAAGATGTTGAAGCTAATGCAGAGAGAGAAAGCGGTGAACGAATTCTGGGAACCGATCCAAAAACAGGAAAACCGGTTTCGGTACGTTTGGGAAAATTTGGACCAATGGCTCAAATTGGAGCTGCCGATGATGAAGAGAAAAAGTTTGCTAGTTTAATGACGGATCAAAACATTGGAAACATCACTTTAGAGGAAACGTTGAATTTGTTTTTATTGCCAAAAAACTTGGGTGAATATAAAGGAGAAGAAGTTGAGGTGAGTAATGGTCGTTATGGGCCTTATATCCGACACGGAGCGGCTTTTGTTTCTTTGCCAAAAGGCGAAAACCCACTGGATGTTGATTTTGAAAGAGCACAAGAATTAATCGATGAAAAAGCAATAGCTGATGCTCCAATTGCAGTTTATAAAGGCGAAGGCGTTCAAAAAGGAACGGGTCGTTTTGGTCCTTTTATCAAATGGGACGGCTTGTTTATAAATGTGAGTAAGAAATATAATTTTGATGATTTGTCACAAGCTGATATCGAGGCTTTGATCGAAGATAAATTGCAAAAAAATATTGATAAAGTGTTGCACAATTGGGAAGATGAAGGAATTCTTGTCGAAAAAGCGCGTTGGGGACGCTCTGTAATCACTAAGGGAAAACTCAAAATTGAATTGAGTAAAGATGTGGATGCTGCCCAATTAACGTTGGCGGAAGTACAGGAAATGATTGCTAAAAAAACACCTGCTAAAAAAGTAGCCGCCAAAAAAGCTCCGGCAAAGAAAGCAGCTGCTAAAAAAACAGCGGTAAAGAAACCTGTTGCTAAAAAATAATGAGTCACTAATTCTGTTTTCATTGCTCTGTGTAAAGAGGTGTGATTAAAGAAAAAAATATAAAAATGGAATTTGATTTTCTTAAGCCCGTTGACAATGAAATCCTCGAATACATAAATGGATTAACTTCCCAGCAATTGGGTAGTAAAATTGTATTGCACACTTTGGAACAATTCCCTGATTTGAACAAAATTCAAATTGCCGTAATAGGGGTTCTAGAAAACCGTGGCAATGGCTCTGAGATGTCAGCTGTTGATTTAGTGCCGGTTAGGAAAGAATTATACGGCTTGTTTCCTGGAAACTGGGATGCATCTATCGCTGATTTAGGGGATCTTCCTGCAGGAAACTCTGCAGAAGACACGTACTTTGCCCTGAAAAAAGTCACAGCAAGTTTAATTAAAAAAAAGATTATTCCTATAGTTCTAGGTGGTTCTCAGGATCTTACTTACGCGCTTTACAGAGCGTATGATGATTTAGAGCAAATGGTCAATTTGGTTTCTATTGATAATAAATTCGACTTTGGAAAGGAAAATGAGCAGGTTTCGGCCTCTTCCTATTTGACAAAAATAATTATTGATGAGCCTAATAATTTATTTAACTATTGCAATATTGGGTACCAAACCTATTTTAATTCACAGGAAGAAATTGATTTAGTAGAGAAATTGTTTTTTGATGCCTATCGCTTAGGAGAAGTTTCAAATACTATTTCCATATCCGAACCTGTTTTTAGAGATGCTGATTTGGTTAGTATTGATCTAAATTCCATAAAATCATCTGATTCTGGCAATTTTATTTCCTTTGCACCCAATGGATTTAACGGGAAGGAAATTTGCTCACTATCCAGATATGCTGGAATAAGTGATAAAGTTTCTGCATTAGGAATTTTTAATCATAATAATTCTGCACAAGAAGCAGTAGTCATAGCGCAAATCATTTGGTATTTTATCGAAGGGTTTCATTACCGCTCGCACGAGTACCCTTTTGGAAGCAAAGAAAACTACCTAAAGTATATCGTTCCAATGGAAGAGCAAGATCTTGTTTTTTTTAAAAGTGACAAAACGGACCGATGGTGGATAGAAATTCCATTTATATCAAATGGTAATAATAAATTAAAAAGAAACACGTTATTACCATGTTCTTATGAAGAATATTTAATGGCTTGCAATCAGGAACTACCCGAAAGATGGTGGAAAGCACAGAGAAAAAATGTCATTTAGGATAATTTTTTACTTATTTATTATTTTTTTATAAAATAGAGGTTGTTTAGTTTAAAAAAATTGCTTTTTAAGAAAATAATAAATAGGTTTACACCCTTAAAAATAATGAATTTATAACCAAATTTATATGAAGAAGTTCATTGCATTTACGTCAATTTTGACCCTTTTAATTGGCTGTAGTAAATCGAGCGACAGAGGAGAATTAGTTGGTATTAATGGAGGAAAATGGCATCCTGAAAAGCCTTATGGGATGGCCTTGATCCCAGGTGGTGCATTTATAATGGGTAAATCAGATGCTGATATAGCTAATGTTGAAGATGCTCCAACTAAAACTGTTACGGTTCGTTCTTTTTATATGGATGAAACAGAAATAACCAATAGCGAATATCGTCAATTTGTAGAGTGGGTAAAAGACTCTACAATGAGAGTGAGATTAGCAATTATGGCTGACATGAGCGGAATGACTGCTGATGCCGCAACTGGTAAAGGCAAAAACGCGGGCAGTATAGGTGATTTTGCATTCAATGATTCTGATCCAGAAAAAATGACGGCTTATGACAAGTACATGTATGATAATTATTACAGCATAGGAACGGCTGATGATCCTTATGCAGGGAGAAAGCTAAATAAAAAAGTAAAATTGATCAAAGATACAAAGTTGTATCCAGATGAATATTATGCTGAGGTAATGGATTCTATGTACTTGCCTATAGAAGAATCATACAATGGTTTAAGAACTATTGATGTTAACAAATTGAAATTCCGTTATTCTTGGATGGATATTCAGGCTGCTGCCAAAGCAAAAGTCGGAAGACGAAAAGATTTTATCAAAACCGAAGAAGTAAACGTATATCCCGATACTACTGTTTGGATTAAAGACTTTGCCTATTCTTACAATGAGCCAATGCACAATGATTATTTTTGGCACAAAGCCTACGGAGATTATCCTGTGGTTGGGGTAAAGTGGACTCAAGCTAAAGCATTTTGTGCCTGGAGAACTTTAAATAAAAACAGCTACGTAAAATCAAAAAAGAAAGGACAAGATTTAATCAATTCTTTCCGATTACCAACTGAAGCAGAATGGGAATATTCAGCAAGAGGTGGTTTAGAGTCTGCTACTTATCCTTGGGGAGGACCATATACTAAAAATGATAGAGGCTGTTTCTTAGCTAATTTCAAGCCCAATAGAGGTGATTATGCCGCGGATGAAGCGTTATACACTGTTGAAGCAAAATCGTATGAGCCAAATGGTTATAATTTGTATAACATGGCAGGAAATGTTTCGGAATGGACTGACTCTTCTTACGATCCTAATGCGTATGAATATGTATCTTCAATGAATCCAAATGTACTAGATGCTTCAAATAAACGTAAAGTACTTCGTGGCGGTTCTTGGAAAGATGTTTCTTACTTTTTGCAAGTGGGGACAAGAGACTATGAATACGCTGATTCAGCACGAAGTTATATTGGTTTTAGAACCGTACAGGACTATATGGGAGTTCAAACTACCGGAATCGGAAAAAAAAGATAACAAAAAAAACCAAATCAATTAACTTTTCAAAAACAGTATTATGGCATTATTAAGCAAAAAAGCAATGAATTTCGCATACGGTATGGGAGCTGCTGTAGTAATTATAGGCGCATTATTCAAAATTACCCACATTGAATTTGGTCCAATTACTGGTAATCGGATGCTAACAATTGGTCTTGTTGTTGAAGCAGCAATTTTTGCTCTTTCTGCTTTTGAACCAGTTGATGACGACTTGGATTGGACTTTAGTATATCCTGAATTAGCTAATGGTCAACCCAAACCAATGGCTAAAAAAGTAGAGGCACCTTCAGATGCACAAGGCTTGTTGTCTCAAAAATTAGATGTGATGTTGAAAGATGCCAAAATTGATGGGGAACTAATGGCGAGTTTAGGAAACAGCATCAAAAATTTTGAATCTGCAGCTAAAGGTATTGCCCCAACAGTAGATTCTATTGCATCAACTAAAAAATACAGTGAAGAATTAACTTTGGCGGCAGCCCAAATGGAGTCTTTGAACAGTCTATATAAAATTCAATTACAAAGCGCTTCTAGAAATGCTCAAATTAACGAAGAAGTTGCTGAAAATAATCTAAAATTAAAAGATCAAATGCAGTCTTTGACTTCTAACCTGTCCTCTTTAAATAGTGTATATGGTGGAATGCTTTCTGCAATGAATAATAAAGGATAATTAGTTTCAAACTATAAAAAAATATTAAACTAATTATTTAGAAAATATGGCAGGAGGAAAACTAACCCCCAGACAGAAGATGATTAACCTAATGTACTTGGTTTTTATCGCAATGTTAGCATTAAATATGTCCAAAGAAGTATTGTCTGCTTTTGGATTGATGAATGAAAAATTTGAAGGTTCAAACGTCGCAGCGCAACAATCTAACAGTCAGATGTTAGCTGGTTTAGATGCAAAAGCCGCAGAAGCAGGTGGTGAGTTTACCGCTGCATCAGCAACGGCACACAAAGTAGAGACAATAACGAAAAACTTTTTTGATTATATTGGAAAAATAAAATCTGAAGTTTTAGTAGGAACTGATGTGGATCCTGAAACAGGTAAATTGCCTTATGAAGAGATGGACAAAGCAGATAATATTGATAACTTATGGTTCAGTCCTGCAGGATATTCAGCTAAAGGTAACGAAGTTATTTCAGCAATTGAAAAGTATAAAGCAGATATGAAATTGGCTTTGGGAAGCAATAAAAAGCTCTCTGCAATTCTGTCTGAAGTTGATACAAAATTTGATTTGACTGATGTTAAAAATAAAGATGGTATCGCAGTAGCTTATTTAGATTATCATTTTAAAGGTTTTCCGGCTGTAGCGTCATTAGCAAAGTTATCAGCGTGGCAGAACGATGTCCAAAAAGCGGAAACAGATGTTTATAATACGTTGTTAGGTAAAGCGGCTGTTGCTGCCGCATCATACAGTAATTATCAAGCCATTGTCGTACTTGATAAAAGTGCTTATTTTCAAGGGGAGCAAATTACGGGTAAAGTTGTTTTAGGACGATATGATGAAAATACTAAACCTACCTCATTTTCTGGTCCTGGAAAAATTGTAAACGGTCAAGCCGTTATTTCAATGACAGCAGGTAGTGTAGGAGAACAAACCATAAACGGACAATTTACTTTTCTGGAAGATGGTAAAAATATTCCGCTTAAATTTCAAGGGAAATATGTTGTAGTATCTCGTCCTGTATCTGCAACGATTTCTGCAGATAAAATGAACGTTGTTTATAGAGGTGTTGTAAATCCGATGACAATTTCTTTTGCAGGAGTGCCGGATGCAAATGTTAGTGCTTCAGCTCCTGGTTTGTCTAAAGCAGCAGGTCAGGGAAAATATACTATGAGCCCGCAATCTGGAAATCAAGTTGTCATAAGTGTAGTAGGAAAAATGGCTGATGGAAAGTCAGTTGTTGATAAAAGAGCATTCAGAATAAAAGGAATACCAGGTCCAACAGGAACTATTAGAGGAGAAACAGGAGTTGTTAAAGGACCTAAATCAAATCTTGAAATTGCAACTATTGGAGCTCAACTAGAAGACTTTGATTTTGAGGTTGGTTTAAATGTAGTTGGTTTTAATTTAAAAGTGACTGGACAGCCTACAATTGTTGTTTCAGGAAACCGATTAAATGCACAATGCAAAGCCGTTTTGTCAAAAGCAGGTAGAGGCGATCAGGTGACAATTTCTGAGATCAAAACCAAACTTGTTGGTGCAGGTAATTATTTATTGCCACGAACTGCTCCGGTAATTTTTGAAATACAATAATAAGTACGGCTGTATGTCAACCTACTTTAATATCTTATAATGATACTATGATGAATGTAAGAAATTTTTTAGTCGCCATCGTTTGTTTTACAGGAAGTCTTGCTTCGGTTGCACAATCTAATTTGCTGAATGCAAAAACTCCAGATGAAATAGGTCTTAAATCTGCAGCACAATTAATTTCAGATAATGATACGCCCTTGTCTTATGGATATGTGCATGATCGAGATGTTTTGATGGGTAAGACAGTATGGGAAATAATCGATTTGAACGAAAAGGTAAATTTTTCACTGTATTTTCCAATTGATACAGCAAATATTGGTTCAGATAGAAGGTCTTTGTATGATGTATTAACTAAGGCAATGAAAAGTGGCGAATTGACTGAGGTGTATACGGATAGTTATTTTAACACCAAAAAATCTTTGCAAGACATTCAAGCTTCGCTTAGCCGAGTTGATACAACTGACGCTGGTAGAGAACAAATAAATGCGGGGAATCAAATTTCAGAAGAGTACATTTTAAGACAAGATTTATCAGCGCAAGATGTAACACAGTATAAGATTAAAGGGTATTGGTATTTTGATAAACGTCAGAGTGAATTAAAGTATCGATTATTGGGTATTTGTCCTGTGACTCCAGATGTTTATACGATGAACAGCGATCAAAAGGATTATATTGAATTGTTTTGGGTATTTTTTCCAGCAGCAAGAGATGTTTTACACGATGCGAAAGCTTTTAACGAAAAGAACTCAGCAATGCCTATTTCGTTTGATCAAATCTTAAATTCAAGACGTTTTAGTAGTGTTATTTACAGAGAAGAAAATGTTTATGGTGACAGGTCCATTGAAGAATATATGAAAGATAATGCTCAGAATCAATTATTAGAATCGGAACGAGTGAAAGAAAAAATTCGCAATTTCGAATCTGATATGTGGAATTATTAATTTCATTTATATTAGCTAGCAAAACTCTTACTGTAGTGGTAAGAGTTTTTTTTGTTTTTAAAGGCTCTTTTTGTAATAGGTTTTAATTGATTTTTTGGATGATTGATTTTTTAATTGTTGGTTCTGGTTTAGCAGGTATTTCGTTTGCAGAGGTTGCTTTGCGAAATGATAAATCTATTCTTGTTTTAGATAATAATTCTCAAAATTCTTCCAAGATTGCCGGTGGGTTGTATAATCCGGTAATCCTTAAACGCTTTAGCGAAGTTTGGAAAGCACAAGAGCAGTTAGTTTTGATGAACGAGTTTTATACTGTATTAGAAGAAAAACTGAAATGTAAAGTAGATTACAAAAGACCAATTTTTAGAAAGTTTTTCTCTGTAGAAGAACAAAATAATTGGTTTTCGGCTTCCGATAAAGCAGGACTTGCTCCATTTTTATCAACTAAATTAATATACGATAAATTTTCTGGGATAGATTCTCCTTTTGGATATGGAGAAGTTTTGCAAACAGGTTATGTGGATACTGCCTCCTTGCTGCAAGAATATAGGAGCTATTTGAAGCAAGAAAAACTTTTTATGGAAGAATCATTTGACTACAGCATTTTGCAAATAGAAGATGATCATGTTATTTATAAAGGTATTCGGGCTAAACATATTGTATTTGCAGAAGGTTTTGGGATGCATTTGAATCCCTATTTCAATTATTTGCCATTAGACGGCACCAAGGGCGAACTTTTTATAATTAAAGCCCCTGAGTTAGATTTAAGCGTAATTGTGAATACCAGCGTGTTTATTTTGCCTTTAGGCAATGACTTATTCAAAGTTGGTGCTACCTATAATTGGAAAGATAAAACAGATTTGCCTACTGAAGAAGGGAAAATAGAATTGGTGGCAAGGATACAAGAAATTATTACTTGCAACTTTGAAATCGTAGAGCATTTTGCAGGGGTGCGACCAACAGTTAAAGATAGACGCCCTTTAGTAGGAACTCATCAGGATCACGATTTAATTCATATTTTGAATGGATTGGGAACTCGAGGTGTGATGTTAGGTCCAGCAATGGCAAACGCTTTATTTGACCTTATAGAAAATCAAATTCCTTTAGATACTGCAATTAATATCAATCGATTTCTACCTAAAGGAAATAGATAGGATTATTTTTTATTTAGTTTTGGGTTGTATGAAACAAACATATTGATATAAATGTTCCTTGACCATCTCAAAACAAATGGGAATAAAATAACTAATGATGCAATTATCGAAATAAATGCAACTTTTAGACTAGAGTCGAAGATTACGAAAGAAGTTATGAATGCGGCAATTCCGATGCTGACATTTAATCCGTAGCTAACATACATGGCACCATAAAAAAAGGAAGGTTCAATCTGGTATTTTAAACCGCAATGGCTGCAATTTTCGTGCATTTTCAATATTTTGTTTAGATGAAGTGGATTTTTATCGAAATACATACTTTCATTCTGACATTTAGGACAAGTTCCTGTTAAAATGCTATATAATTTGGATCCTTTTTTTAACATTTGCAAAAAATTTAATTTTTCCTTTTTTGGAGTTACAAATTTACACATTCGAAAAGGAATAAAATCACAATACATGCTTAATATACACAATTTATCCGTTTCATTTGGTGGTTCTTATTTGTTTGAAGAAGTTACCTTTCGTCTGGGAGCAGGAGACCGTGTGGGTCTTGTTGGCAAGAATGGAGCGGGAAAATCGACTATGCTTAAAATGTTGGCTAGAGATTTTGCTCCTGATTCAGGTGTCATATCTCAAGAGAAAGATATCCGAATGGGGTTTTTGCGTCAGGATATTGATTTTGAACAAGGAAGAACAGTTTTAGAGGAAGCATACGAAGCTTTTACTGAAATTAAAATTGTTGAAAAGAAGCTAGAAGAAATCAATCACCTTTTAGTGACTCGTACCGATTATGAAAGTGAGGAATACAGCCAAATAATTGAAGATTTATCTGAGAATACCCATCGTTTTGAATTATTAGGGGGGTATAATTATGTTGGTGATACTGAGAAAATTTTGCTAGGTTTGGGTTTTAAAAGAGAAGTGTTTGACAATCAAACCGAGACATTTTCCGGTGGATGGCGCATGCGTATTGAATTAGCCAAATTACTATTGCAAGCTAATGATGTGTTGTTACTGGATGAGCCCACAAATCACCTAGATATAGAAAGTATTATTTGGTTAGAAAGCTTCTTGCGTAATTATTCGGGAGTAGTGGTTATTGTTTCGCACGATAAAATGTTTTTGGATAATGTAACAAACAGAACAATTGAAATTTCTCTTGGCAAAGCGTACGATTTTAATAAACCGTATTCTCAGTATTTAGAATTACGTCACGAAATTCGTGAAAAGCAATTGGCAACGCAAAAAAACCAAACAAAAAAAATTGAAGAAACGGAAAAATTAATCGAAAAATTTCGTGCCAAAGCCTCTAAAGCTTCTATGGCGCAATCGATGATTAAAAAACTCGACAAAATAGAACGAATTGAAGTTGATGAAGATGATAACTCAGTGATGAATATTTCTTTTCCAGTATCAAAAGAGCCAGGAAGAGTGGTAATTGAAGCTGAAAATGTGACTAAAAGCTACGGTGAAACTACAATTTTGAAAGATATCAATTTGTTAGTGGAGCGTGGAAGCAAGATTGCTTTTGTTGGACAAAATGGTCAAGGAAAATCGACTTTTATCAAGGCTATTGTTGACGAATTTGAATACCAAGGAAATATTAAGTTGGGTCATAATGTACAACTGGGTTATTTTGCGCAAAATCAAGCAGAATATCTGGATGGTGAAATTACATTACTGCAAACCATGGAAGATGCAGCAGCAGATACTAATCGTATGAAAGTACGCGATATGCTAGGCTCTTTCTTATTTCGAGGCGATGATGTTGAGAAAAAGGTAAAAGTTCTTTCTGGTGGCGAGAGAAACCGTTTGGCTTTATGCAAACTGTTATTGCAACCCATTAATGTTTTGCTGATGGATGAGCCTACCAATCACTTAGACATAAAGTCTAAGAATGTTTTGAAAGCGGCCCTTCAAAAATTTAATGGTACTTTATTGTTAGTTTCTCACGATAGAGATTTCTTGCAAGGAATGTCTAATTTAGTGTATGAATTTAAAGATCAGAAAATAAAGGAATATTTAGGTGACATAAACTATTTCTTAGAACAACGCAATCTTGAAAACATGCGTGAAGTAGAGAAAAAAGATGCTGCCAAGGCAGCGGCACCTAAAGAGAGCAACAAAGCCTCTTACGAAGATCAGAAGAAGGGAAAAGCTTTGCAAAACAAATTGAGTAAAGTAGAAAGTCAAATCAAACAATTAGAACGTGAAATTCAGCAGGATGATAAGATGTTAGCTTCTAATTATGATAAGCATGTTGAGGATGCTAAGTTTTTTATGGCTTACAACAAGAAAAAAGCGGAGTTGGATAAATTTCTCTTAGATTGGGAACATGTTCAGGAAGAAATAGACAATTTATAAAAAATGAGAGTTCCTTTACGGAACTCTTTTTTTATAGGATAATTCCAATTGATTTAGAATGTGCAATAGCTTCACTGCTATCTTTGAAATAACAGATTGAAACTTTCAAGGTTTCTAAATTTTTCATTACCGTAATTATTTTTTCTTTTTTAGATGAGCCGGTTTGTCGGATATAAACCGCTTTTACGGTAACGGGAAAAATTTTGCAGATCGCTTCATATAAATACGGATCGTGTTGCGAATCATCACCAAGAAGCACATATTCTAAATTGGGATAAAATTCTAAAATATGTTTTATCTTGTCAAATTTGTGATTGTGATTGCCACTTCCGGTCATAAAAAAGTCAGTAAGACTTGTCTTAATATCTTTTAATAATAAAACGGCTTTGGGTAATTTGTGAAGCTCAGTGAATTTTATAATAAAACGGTACAAATTCCATTCGCTACTGGAAACATAAAAAAAAGCATTTAATTCATCATTATTTGTCCTTCCTGCAGAACTTAAAGCTTGATAATGGGTCACTACATCATCATATATTTTTCTTTTATTGATATTTTTAAATAACAAAACATACAATTTTTTCAACGGATTCAGCGTGTAGGATACTAAAAAAGTGTCGTCAATATCAGATATGATTCCAAGATTCCCTTTGTGTGGTCGAATGTAACTATCCTTAGTGGTAATCGTTCCATTTTTATACACAATACTTACTTCATAATCATTCCAGCCATAATTAGTGTCCTGATCTAGTGGAACACAAAACTTAAAATAACCATCATTTAGTGTTTTGGTATGAATTTTGGAATTATTGTATTTCAAGTAAACATCTGCATTAGATTGTGTTTTTATTTGAAACATTTTGATAACAGAAGTGGCATTTTTTAGGTTCTTTTTTTGAAAATTATATTCTTCAAGCGTTGTTGGTTTGAAAACATGGCCCATGACAATTAATTCTTGTTCATTTGCATAGCCTCGGTATAATTTTAAAATTGGTTTCATATATTGTACTACTTTTGATAGCGGTGGAATTTAATAGTTTTTAATCAATAAAAGAAGAAAAATTTTGAAAAAGAATATCATGTTGGTCGTAAATCCTATCTCTGGTGGCGTAAATAAGTCAGAACTTATTGAGGCTGCGACTGCTTTTGCTGAAAAGGAAAACTTGAATCTTGTGATTTATAGCACTTCTGGAATTACTGATGTGGACAACATAAAAGTTTTGTACGATACGTACCTCCCCAAACGAATTATTGTTGCCGGAGGAGATGGAACAATCAAAATGGTCGCCGAAGCCATGGAAGAACATGATGTTATAATTGGTATTCTGCCCGCTGGTTCTGCTAATGGTTTGGCAGTAGACTTAAATTTGCCCCTTGAAATTGAAGAGAATTTAGAAATTGCTTTTCACAACGATTACATGGAAATAGACATGATTTCAATTAATGGTAAAAAAAGTATCCATTTAAGTGACTTGGGTGTCAACGCAGAAATGATTAAAAATTATGAGAACAGCAGTATTCGTGGCAAATGGGGATATGCCTTACAAACAATATCTACATTGATTGATTTAGAAGATCCATTTGTTGTTACCATTACCGGAAATTTCCCAACAGTTCAGTGTGAGGCAAGAATGATTGTCATTGCGAACTCGCAAAAGTATGGCACAGGAGTGTCGATAAATCCAAATGGCGTGATGAACGATGGTAAGTTTGAATTGGTAATCCTAAAAAACATGGATTTAGTAGTGCTTGGCAAGATTATAACTGGAAATATGCCTATTGATGTCAATGATGTAGAAATTATTTCAACGGAAAAAGCTTTTGTCACTACTAATATTCCCGTTAGTTTTCAAATTGATGGTGAATATTGCGATAAAGAAACCAAACTGAGTATTGAAATTTTACCCAAACAACTGAAAGTGGCGGTTCCCAACCCAGAAAGTGAGATTATTTAAAGGGATTGCGTTGCTGCCAGACTGTTTCCGGTTCTAAGTATTTGAAAATCCTTGGGAGAAATATATTCACTAAACGGGAACTATGAGTCATCAATCCATACATTTTTATTGGTTTTGCGCCTACGGAACTTTTTATTTCTAATGCTGTCCTTGCAAAGATAATCTCTTTAAAATTTTTATTTATTGAGTATGCGATCATGTCGTACAACATATTGAGATAGAGCATTTTTTCACGTTGAATACTATCATCGTACCCAAGGAAATAAGTATCCATAACTTTGCCGTTTTTTATTAAAGTATTAAATCCAATAAGTTTACCATCAATAAAATAGCCATAAAAAAGGAATTTGTCCTTAAAAATCTCTTTGAAAATTCTAAAATGATTTTTTGGTAGAAAAAAGGTATTAAAAGGCGCATTTGTAGCAACGTGAAGATACAAGTCATAAATTGTATCTTCTAAAGCAATAATATCATCGAGATGTAATTTTTTTTTCTCTATTTCAACTGCTTTTTTTCGAGCTCTTTTATACTGATCTCTATATTTTTTAGAGAGGGAATCAATATAATCTTGTTCTGATTTCCAATTTTCATTTATAGCAAAAACCATGTTGGGCTGTGTCGAGAATAGATATTCCTTTTTGAATTCCGGAATGTCAAAACCCTTAATTTCCTCTTGGTTGAAATCTTTGTAAGTGGTGATGTGAATTGTAACACCTGTTGACTTGAAATTTTTTTTTAATTGCGTTGTCGCTGCACGAAGTGTTAGCAATGCTTTCGCTGGATTGACTGAATTAGAAAAGGCAAATGAATTTTGGCCCGTCAGCATATTGTTGCCAATGACTAAGACGTGAGAAGCAAATTTACCGAAGATCAGATTTCGTATTGTAGTTTTGACCCATGTGTCACGTTCTCCAAAAGATTGAAGTAAATTCAAATTCAAAAATTGAGAAAGTGCAATCCCAACTAAAGCAGTGCCGTCGTAAATTCCTATGAAATGACAGGTCATGTTATCAGGAGATGATTTCTCTAAAACCTCCAGATATTTTTTGGATAAAAAAATGGTTGAAACTGCTAAATCATCCCAGTTTGTAGGAAGTTGAGCTGTTGAATTATAAATTGTAAAGGAATAAACTGTATTCAAATTGGGTAGCAATATTTTTGCAAAATTAGTTAATAAAGTTAAAGTATCACAGTATGACTCGAAATTAACTAACTTTAGATAAATAAAAAAACAAATTATGAAAACCTATTCAGAAGAATCATTGCAACCCCTGTTGAAAGACCTAAAAGACTGGACTTTTATCAATAATGGGATCGAAAAAAATTTTAAGTTCCTAGATTTTACGCAAGCCTTGGGTTTTATAGTAAGGGTAGGAGTGATAGCAGAGAAAAGAGATCATCACCCGGAATTATTCAATGTGTATAATAAGGTTACAATTAGATTAACAACTCACGATGCAAGTGGTGTAACAGATAAGGATCTGGACCTAGCACGAGCTATAGAACAACTATAAAATTGGCGTTCATATAATTGAAAAATCGCTACACAGACGATTGGTTTCGAGCTTAGTAAACAAATTTTAACCGCAACTATGTATCTATGAAAAAGTATTTTTTGAAAGAAATTACCTTGTTAAATATATAATGTTATGTAGTTGGTCGGTTTTATTTGCTGATTAGCTGTAATGTAAGTAGTTTTAGGTGTGTAAAAGAAAAACATTCCCTATGAAAAAACTATATACTTTATTTTTGACTCTTTTGTTTTCTCTTTCGATTTTTGCTGCTGTATCGCAGTCGGAGAAAAATGCTTTGATTAAGTTATACCACTTAACAAATGGAAACCAATGGCATACAAAATGGAATTTATCAGCGCCGGTTTCTACTTGGTATGGAGTCGTAGTGCAAGATGATAAAGTGATTTCATTACGTTTGCCCGATAATAATTTGGTAGGGGAAATTCCAGTTGAAATTGTTAATTTAGTTAGCCTGCAAGCATTAGACTTACACAAAAACCGAATATCAGGAAATATTCCAGCTGAAATTGGAAAATTAAAAGAAATAGAAGTATTGGATCTTTCTTTCAATAAATTGTCGGGAACAATACCATCTTCAATTTGTGAGATGAGTAATATGAAGGATTTAGAGTTGTTTATGAATACACTTTCTGGTGAAATACCAATGCAAATTGGGGCTTTACAGCAATTAGAAACACTGTCACTGTTCAATAACGAAATTGTAGGAGAGATTCCTAATTCACTTTATAACTTAAAAGCCATAAAAGTAGTACTTCTTAATAGTAATAAACTTGTGGGACAATTAAGTCGTGATGTAGAGAATATGACTGCACTAGAAAACCTTAGTTTGTTTGATAACAATATGATTGGACAAATTCCATCTGAGTTGGAGAAATTAAGAAATTTGAAAGAGATGAATATTTCTTACAACAAATTTGTAGGTTTCGTATCTAGGGATTTGGCAGCATTGGACACATTGAATATGACGATGTTAAATGAGCAAGGAATTACGGTGTTACTGGATGTCAGTATCGGCGTTAATTCAGCGATTGTTTCAGAAGATTAAATTTCAAATGTAAAACAACAAGCTATTTTAGCGAATCAGAATTTAGTTGATTTTTGGTTATTTTCTAAATAAACGTAGTTGGTAAAAAACCTGTGAGACTTGTTTCACAGGTTTTTTTGTTGATTTGCGTGCTTTACTTATTTTTTGCTTTAAGTCATTTAAGCCATGAAAGATTTTAACCTGTTGGCTATTTCAGAATTCTTAATTGATTTCAAAATTTAATTTCTTATAAAATTATCAAACTAAGTAATAAGGATAAAACAATGTTGCATTTTTTTGCCATATAAGTCATGTAAGTTTAAGTTTAGATTGTGTTAGCCTTATGTAACTATCACAATCATAAGGTCATTTAAGGTTTAATTCTTATATGACTTATATGTTAAATATTATTTCACTCATTTTTTAGTATGACATTAAATAGGTCCAACTGCTTAATCTGAAAATTTGAACATCTTTATTTTGACCTTGTTAAAGCAAGATTTGGTAGCAGTTACCACCAAAGGAAATCTAAACGATAGGAATCAAAATATCAGATAAAAGGATCGTAGAACTTTTTGGTAAGCAAATAAGCAAGTATTCAAGTAAATTGGCGGTAAACAACAGGGAAGCGAAGAAAGTAACTAAGGAATAATAATCCAAAATTTAGTGTTTCCACAAGATTGTCCTTGAGGGCAGAAAATAGGGAATATCTAACCAAAAAAGTGAATAGAATTTCTGAATTAATCTCAGTGTTTATATGGGTTAAGGAAGTTATTGAAAATGAAAAAACCCATCAAAATATTGATGGGTTTTTCTCAGTAGCGGGAACAGGACTCGAACCTGTGACCTTCGGGTTATGAGCCCGACGAGCTGCCTACTGCTCTATCCCGCGATGTGCGTTTTGTAATCTCAATAAGGATACCTAAGTAGCGGGAACAGGACTCGAACCTGTGACCTTCGGGTTATGAGCCCGACGAGCTGCCTACTGCTCTATCCCGCGTTGTTTCGGGTGCAAATGTACAACGAATTTCCGTATTTCCAATAAAAATTTTAAAAAATGTTTTATTTCATCTATTGACTTGATATGTCTACCTTTGCAAAATAAATTATAATAGAAATGTCACATAAAGCAGGTTTTGTAAACATCATCGGGAATCCAAATGTTGGTAAATCAACATTAATGAATGCCTTTGTAGGAGAAAGATTATCCATAATCACATCAAAAGCACAAACAACACGTCATAGAATTCTAGGAATTGTAAACGGGGAAGATTTTCAATTGATCTTATCTGATACACCGGGAATCATTAAGCCAGCCTACGAAATGCAGGCATCGATGATGAATTTTGTAAAGTCGGCTTTTGAAGATGCTGACATCTTAATTTATATGGTAGAAATTGGTGAACAAGATTTGAAAGACGAAGCGTTTTTTAGTAAAATCATTCACGCTACAATTCCTGTTCTATTATTATTGAATAAAATAGATAATTCTAACCAAGAACAACTGGAAGAGCAAGTGGCTTTCTGGACTGCGAAAGTTCCCAATGCAGAGATTTTTCCAATATCAGCTTTGCAGAATTTTAATGTTCCAGAAGTGTTTGGACGAATCATTGAATTGTTACCAGAATCTCCTGCATATTACCCAAAAGATCAATTGACAGACAAACCGGAACGTTTCTTTGTAAATGAAACCATTCGCGAGAAAATATTATTAAATTACAGCAAAGAAATCCCATACGCGGTAGAAATTGTTACCGAAGAGTTTTTTGAAGATGAGAATATCATTAGAATTCGATCTTTAATTATGGTGGAGCGCGAAACCCAAAAAGGAATTATAATAGGGCATAAAGGTGCTGCTTTGAAAAAAGTAGGAATGGAAGCCCGTGTCGATTTAGAGAAGTTTTTTGGAAAACAAATTCATATCGAATTGGTAGTGAAAGTAAATAAAAATTGGCGAAGTAACGTTAATATGTTAAAGCGTTTTGGATACAATCAGTAATTTTTTCTGATCTTTTTTTAAAATCAATATTGGAATTCAATTTCTGATATTGATTTTTTTTTAGCCCAGATAGCAGCAGCATCCTTTTGTTTAGTCCCGAAACTTCGGGATTCAACAAAAGATATAGCGAAGAGCCGGAATTGCTCCAAATAAAAACTAAGATTCGATAATTTCCAGAAATAAGTTTTCCAGATCATTCATTTGGTTGTGCCCGTTACTTCGAATTTGTTTGGCTACGATATAGAGTAATAACCACGCAAAAATCATTAATCCCATTACGACCAGATCGAATGTGATGGAATTTTTCAAGATATAATTAGAATAAGCAATTCCCGAAAAAATCAAAAAGATTCCCGCAATTATAAAGTGGAGGAACATAAAAAGTGTCCATAAGGTTGGATCAGGACCAAATAGTGCTCTGATGTGCGTTTCGTTTTGGTCTTTTGATTCCATTTCGATATGCAAATGAGGCGACCAATACGCTTTTTTGGGTCCTTTTATGTTTAACCAAATGTGATAACCACGAATTTTCACGAAGTAATCCTTGGACTTAATATGGGTATAATTAGCAAATTTAACACGCAAAGCATCTATGTTTTGCGGAATATCTTTGTAGAACCGTAAGCGCAGTCTGATTTCATTATTAGAATCCATAGCAGTAAACTTATAAGTGTTAAACGGATAAGGGTTTGCTAATATATCAAAAAAATTGATAATCATGGTTTTAAACACTACCTTTGCAAAATATTTGAATTTATATTATGAATAACATTGTTGCGATAGTAGGAAGACCTAATGTAGGGAAATCGACCCTTTTTAATAGGCTGATACAAAGAAGAGAAGCTATTGTAGATTCAGTATCGGGGGTGACCCGTGATAGAAACTATGGTAAAAGCGAGTGGAACGGAAAAGAGTTTTCTGTAATTGATACCGGCGGATATGTGCGTGGTTCTGATGATGTTTTTGAAGGAGAAATCCGTAAACAAGTAGAACTGGCCATTGATGAAGCTGATGTAATTATTTTTGTGGTTGATGTAGAAGAGGGGATTACTCCAATGGATGATGCCGTTGCGAGATTGTTGCGTAAAGTGACAAAGCCAGTTTTACTTGCTGTAAATAAGGTGGATAATGCGATGCGTGAGAAAGATGCAATTGAGTTTTATAACCTTGGTTTAGGAGAATATTATACTTTTGCCAGTATTTCTGGAAGTGGAACAGGTGATTTATTGGATGCATTGATTGATGCTTTCCCTATAAAACCAGAGCCAACACAGGAAGAAGTGGTATTGCCTCGTTTTGCAGTGGTTGGTCGTCCTAATGCTGGAAAATCAAGTTTTATCAATGCATTGATTGGTAAAGACCGATATATTGTTACGGACATTGCGGGAACAACTCGTGATTCTATAGATACAAAATTTGACCGTTTTGGTTTCGAATTCAACTTAGTGGATACTGCGGGAATCCGTCGTAAAGCAAAAGTGAAGGAAGATTTAGAGTTTTACTCGGTAATGCGTTCCGTTCGTGCCATTGAACATGCTGACATTTGTATCTTGATTATTGATGCTACACGTGGATTTGAAGGTCAGGATCAAAGTATTTTTTGGTTGGCCGAGAAAAACCGTAAAGGCGTTGTGATTTTAGTGAATAAATGGGATTTAGTCGAAAAAGAAACGATGTCAACTCGTGATTATGAAGCTAAAATCAGAGAAGAATTAATGCCATTTACGGATGTGCCTATTCTTTTTGTTTCTGCATTAACAAAACAGCGTTTATTGAAAGCATTGGAAGCAACCGTAAAAGTTTTTGAAAACAGACAACAACGTATTACGACTTCAAAATTCAACGAATTTATGTTGAAAGTGATTGAAGCATATCCGCCGCCGGCAACGAAGGGTAAATATGTAAAAATTAAATATTGCATGCAGTTGCCAACTCCAACACCTCAGTTTGTCTTTTTTGCCAATATGCCACAATATGTAAAAGAACCGTACAAACGTTATTTGGAAAATAAAATTAGAGAAAACTGGGACTTTTCAGGAGTGCCTATTGATATTTATATCAGAGAAAAATAGCAAAAATCCCGAGCAATCGGGATTTTTTTGGTTAAAACAGATTCGAAAGATTAACTTTCTTCTTTTTCGTCTTGCAAAGTTTCCCTAGGATTGTCGCCGTACCAATCTTTGAATGTTTTTGTAGTTTTGTAATCGTCGGTTATAACGGTATACACCATAAAGAGGATTAATGGTATACCAATGCAATATAAAGTCATTAATATTGGTAAAGCAACATTGGTTTGACATAAACCGGCAAATACAAAAACATAAATGGTGGTAAACCACACTAGTTTAATTGCTAAATTTTTCATGGCTATATCTTTTAATTAAAGGTACGTCGTATAGTCTAAAAATTTAGTTAATATATTGATAATCAATATTTAAAATAAATATAATTTTTTTTTATTGATCACTTAAGGGTTTTAAAGCCGTCTAGACCTTTTTTTAATTTTGTGAAAAATACTAAATCGGATGATATCTCTACTGAAATAATCTATTCCATTAGCTCGTCTTTGATAGCTGTTTAAGTAACCGAGTTCTAATGCTATATTTGGGTTAAAACCATATTGTAGAGCGATGTAAATTCTGTTTTGGTCAAAAGTGTTTTTGATGATTTTTTTTCCGAAATTGAACATGATTTCATCGGATAGTACTGCTTTGGCTATTTTTTTTTCTTTTCTCCAAAAAGTATATTGTGCTTGCAGCCGATACCTGAACCTCCATGAAAATGTACTTCCTGGCAACAGTTCTTCTTTGTTCGCATTATGAATAAATCGCTCTTCTATTTGAAATCGTTGCAGCAATGTTACTTGTTTAACGTTTAGTTTCCATGTAATGTCTTGTTGGGCCCTGTACTCGGGTATGTTGACAGTAGTAGCGACTTCCGGGACTTGTGTATCAACAGAAAAGTAGGCAAAGCCAGCGCCGCTTTCTAAAGGATTGCTGAGTTTGTAACGTCCTTGTATTCGAATTACAAATAAATTCTGTTGCATGGGTTTTATAAAAAACCGATTGTCAAATTCAGCATGCAAAGACCATTTTCCATTTAATTGCAATTGATTAGTATAACGTGTCCAAAGTATGCTTTGATGATCTATATTTCTATCTTTTTGAGCAAATAAGGCAACATTACTTAGCAGAACGAAAAGGAGAAAACAATAATATTTCATCTTTTTATTTTTGCAGTAAATATAAAAAAAATACCCTATCAATTTGATAGGGTATTCGTGTTTTTTAAAAATAGAGATTACCAGTTACCGCTTGAGCCGCCGCCAGAGAAACCTCCACCGCCAAAACCGCCGCCAAAACCACCGCCACCTCCTGAAGATCCTCCTCCAAAACCACCGCCTCCTCGGCCACCAGCAAGACTACTCAAAATAATGACATCGAGCAAGCTTGGACCGCCTCTGCCAGAATTTCCAGAATTTCCACCACCACCTTTATTTCTGGATATTAAAACCAGAATCACAATTACGATGATTATAATGGGAAGAATTGGAAAATCTTTTCCTTTCTGATTTTGTTTGCGGACTCCTTTATATTTGCCTTTGAAAACATCAATTAATGCATCTGTCCCTTTGTCAAGTCCACTGAAATAACTTCCGGTTTTAAATTCAGGTATAATAATATTTCTGATTATTTCTCCACCAATACCAGCTGTTAATCGATCTTCTAGTCCATATCCTGGGTTGATAGCTATTGCTCTTTCGGCTTTAGAGAGTAAAATAATGACACCATTATCTTGTTTTGCAGTTCCTCCAATTCCCCATGTCTGCGCCCATCGCGTTGCTACTTGACTTACATCTTCTCCTTTAAGGTTCTCGATTGTGATTACTACAATTTGGGTTGTGGTAGAATCAGCATATTTGATCAGTTTTTCTTCTAATTGTGTTTTTTCCGTTGCGCTTAAAACCTTGGCATAATCATATACAGAGGTTTGTAAAGTTGGTTTTTCAGGAATGGTAAATTGCGCAAAACTAATTTGTGTGAATAACAGAAAAACAAATAACGTTAAGCGAATTAAGGTATTCTTTTTTTGTAATAGCATTATCCTTTTGATATTTCGTTTGATAATTCATTAGTATCTCCCTCTAGCCAAGGAAAATAACTTTGTAATTGTTCGCCGGCCTTGATTATTCCATCAATGAGTCCTTGTTTGAAATTGCCGGTTTTAAAATGAACGATCATTAGGTCTCGGGTGCTATTCCAAAAGTCATCCTGAACAACATTGTTGATACCTTGGTCACCACAAATTACAAAATTATGATCATCTACTGCCAAGTAAATTAAAACACCGTTTTTAAGTTCGGTTTCATCCATTTTAAGTTCATGAAAAACCTCCATAGCACGTTCATATGTATCCATGGAAGTTGTTTTTTCTATGTGAACACGAATTTCACCAGAAGTGTTTTTTTCAGCCATGCGTATGGCTTCAACAATTTCTTGCTCTTCTTCACGTGTTAATAATTCTGTTGCTTTTGACATTTTTTATTTTTATTTAAATTTTCCTAAGCAGATTAGCGACTTTAGAATTGTACTTCGACAGGGGTGTCCGCTCCTTCTACAGCCGTGAAATATGCTTTTTCTTTAAAGCCAAACATTCCTGCAAATAAGCTATTTGGAAACGTTTTTATATGCGAATTATAAGGTTTCACTGCTTCGTTGAAACGCGTTCTTGCCGTTAGAATCTGATTTTCAGTACTAGCCAATTCATCTTGTAATTTCAAGAAATTCTGGTTGGCTTTCAGCTCAGGATAACGCTCTACCGATACAAGTAATCGGGACAAAGAACTGCTTACACCGCTTTGTGCTTTATTGAATTCCGCTAATTGTTCCGGTGTAATATTGGTGGGATCAATAGTAGTTGAGGTCGCTTTTGCACGTGCTTCAATAACCGCAGTTAAGGTGCTTTTTTCAAAGTCAGCAGCTCCTTTTACAGTATTTACTAAATTTCCAATAAGGTCATTTCTTCTTTGGTAAGCCGTTTGAACATCACCCCATGATTGTTCTACTGTTTGATTCATCGTTACCGCAGTATTGTTAATTCCTTTAACCCAACTGTATAGTCCAATAATAATAACTCCTACGATAATCCAAGGCAAAAATCTTTTCATGTTTGTTTAATTTAATGTTTGTTATTTAGTTTTGATTGACTTCTTGCAACTTTATGTGCCATTGCATTTTAAAGTTCGTTTTTAATGTTAGTTAATTGTGTGCGTATCGTTTCTAATTTTCTAATTATTTCAAATTTATCTAAGGTTTTCTTTTGCCCTTCTTTTAAATGGGTTTTGGCTCCCTCTAAGGTGAATCCTCTTTCTTTGACTAAATGATAAATCAATTGTAAATTCGTAATATCCTCGGGTGTAAACATTCGATTTCCCTTAGCATTTTTTTTTGGTTTCAAAATATCAAATTCACTATCCCAAAAACGAATCAGTGATGCATTTACGGCAAAAGCCTTGGCTACTTCGCCAATACTGTAATATCTTTTATCTTTAGAAAGAGCAATGTGCATATCTGTTTTTTCCTTTTTTGTTCAATTGAATGGTCACTGAATACTATTTTTTTCTTTTGTTTAAATAATGCAAACTAAACACTGAATACTATTTTGGACTAATCGAGTGATTGATTTTCTTGGTTTGCTAATTTTGCAATAACAACATACTCCACTGCCGAAATGTTTCCGTAATAAAAATTAAGTGGGTTTACCACTTTGTTATCTTTGTGAACTTCGTAATGCAGATGAGGTGCTTCGGATCTTCCGGTGCTTCCTACGTAACCTATCACATCACCCCGTTTTACCCGTTGTCCAGCTCGTGTTTTGTATTTGCTCAAATGTGCATACAGCGTTTCGTATCCAAATCCATGCCGAATTACAATATGATTTCCATATCCCGAGGCGGTATTGTCTGCTTGTGCAACTATTCCATCGCCGGTTGCATAAATTGGAGTTCCTGTTTTAGCTGTAAAGTCCATTCCTTCATGCATTTTTCTCACTTTTGTAAATGGGTCTGTTCGATAACCAAAACCAGATGCTAATCGTTTTAAATTTTCATTACGTACTGGCTGAATGGCAGGAATGGCTGACAAAAAATCACTTTTAGCAACGGCCAATTTCAAAATAACATCCAATGATTTAGATTGGATTGCAAGTTCCTTGCTAAGAATATCAATCCTTTTTGTGGTATTTGTTACCAATTGGGAATTATCGTACCCTTCTAATATTTGATACCTATCTTTTCCCCTTAACCCTGCTTTGCGTATCGAATCAGGAATTATAGCTTTATTAAAATACACACGGTACAAATTATTATCTCTCTCCTCAATAGCTTCAATTACCGTATTTACCTGATCCATTTTCTTATTTAAAATTGCATAATTCAATCGTAAATTTTCAATTTCACGTGCTTGTAACCTGTCTTTTGGCGTTTCAAAATAAGGAGTGTTTAATAAAATAACAAAACTCAAAAAACCAAATAAGCCTGATGCTAACAAAAACAGGACAATAACACCAAATTTTCTTCTTTTTCGTGTTTTTATTTTCCTGTACGCTAGATTTTCAGAATCGTAATAATATTTTACTTTCGACATATTTTAAAATACCCTATTTTTGCACTTTGTAAAAGGTTAGATTAACAAATTTAAGAAATGTTTCATTTGTTACCTCCTTTTTTTAGGAATAAATAAAATAATGTGCCTATTCCAGCTATTCGTTGCAAGTTCTCGTTCCTACCTCTTTTTTTCTAATGAGCCAGCAGGAGCTTCCTCCGGTCGCTCTGCCATCTCAAGAAAAAGGTGAGGTATAAATCTCGAAGCTTTTCACTTTTATCTGGGGCATAAAATAAATAGTAAAAAGATATAGTTTCTGGGCTAATTAACTTTAAACCTTAAACTTTAAACTAAAATTAATAATGAAATCACAAGACGTACGTAAACAATTTCTGGATTTTTTCGCTTCAAAAGGACATTTGATCGTTCCATCGGCACCAATTGTTCTCAAGGATGATCCAACATTGATGTTCAACAACTCAGGAATGGCGCAGTTTAAAGAATATTTTCTGGGCAACGGAACGCCAAAAAGCACCAGAATAGCCGATACGCAAAAATGTCTTCGTGTTTCAGGAAAACATAATGATTTAGAGGATGTAGGTTTTGATACCTATCACCACACCATGTTTGAAATGTTAGGAAACTGGTCTTTTGGTGATTATTTCAAAAAAGAAGCCATCAACTGGGCATGGGAACTTTTGACAGAAGTGTATAAAATCCCAAAAGAAAATTTATACGTGTCCGTATTTGAAGGAAATCCAAGCGAAAACGTACCATTTGATCAGGAATCTTGGGATATTTGGAGGGAATTGATCGACGAAGACCGAATTATCCTTGGAAACAAGAAAGACAACTTCTGGGAAATGGGAGATCAAGGACCTTGCGGACCCTGTTCAGAAATTCATGTTGACATTCGTTCTGCAGCAGAAAAAGCGTTAGTTTCAGGAAAAAGTTTAGTAAACAATGACCATCCGCAAGTTGTTGAAATCTGGAATAATGTATTTATGGAGTTCAACCGTAAAGCCGATGGATCTCTTGAAAAATTACCTGCAAAACACGTGGATACCGGAATGGGATTTGAGCGCTTGTGTATGGCATTACAAGGAAAAACTTCGAATTATGACACCGATGTTTTTACACCGCTTATTGAAAAAGTAGAGCAAATTACAGGATTAAAATACACTTTAAACGAAGTTTTAAATATTACCGAAGATCAGAATAAAACTAATATTGCTATTCGTGTAGTGGTCGATCACGTTCGTGCGGTAGCTTTTGCTATTGCTGACGGTCAATTACCATCTAACACTGGCGCTGGTTATGTAATTCGTAGAATTTTGCGTCGTGCAATTCGTTACGGATTTACATTCTTGAATATCAAAGAACCTTTCATCAATCAATTGGTTGGTGTTTTAGCAAATCAAATGGGGGAGTTTTTTCCGGAAATCAAATCGCAACAACAATTGGTTACAAATGTAATTCGTGAAGAAGAAGCTTCTTTCTTAAGAACTTTAGACCAAGGTTTACAATTATTAGATAAAGTTATCGAAGAGGAAAAAGCCCTTCCTGCGGAAGGGTTGGGGAGGATTTCAGGAACAAAAGCATTTGAATTATACGATACTTTCGGATTTCCAATTGACTTGACCGCATTAATCCTAAGAGAAAAAGGATTTGAATTGGACGAAGCTGGTTTTAACGCAGCGATGCAAGAACAAAAAAATCGTTCTCGTGCTGCATCAGAAGTTTCTACTGAAGATTGGTCTGTATTGATTCCTGGAAATGTGGAAACATTTGTAGGCTATGATCAATCAGAAAGTGATGTAAAAATTACTCGTATTCGTAAAGTGGATAGTAAAAAGGATGGGGTTTTATATCAAATCGTTTTAGATAATACTCCATTCTATCCTGAAGGTGGTGGACAAGTAGGCGATAAAGGAACATTGGTTTCTGCAAACGAAACGATTGAAATCATTGATACAAAAAAAGAAAATAACCTGATTTTGCATTATGCAAAAAAATTACCGGAAAATGTAAACGCTGGTTTTGTGGCTAAAGTGAATCAGGATTTGAGAAGTTTATCTTCTAGAAATCACTCGGCTACGCATTTGATGCACCAAGCCTTGAGAAGTATTTTAGGAACACATGTAGAACAAAAAGGTTCCTTGGTAAATCCAAACTATTTGCGTTTTGACTTTTCGCATTTTGCTAAAATGACAGAAACTGAATTACAACAAGTGGAAGATTTTGTAAATGCAAGAATCCAGGAACAATTACCACTTATCGAAAGGAGAAATATTCCTTTTGCGCAAGCAGTTCAAGAAGGAGCAATGGCACTTTTTGGAGAAAAATATGGCGATGAGGTTCGTGCGATTAAATTTGGCGAAAGCATTGAATTATGTGGAGGAATTCACGTGAAAAACACCGCTGAAATCTGGCACTTCAAAATCGTTTCTGAGGGAGCGGTTGCTGCAGGAATTCGTCGTATCGAAGCGATTACAAGTGATGCGGTTAAAGCACATTTTGCTTCGTATGAAAACACATTGAATGAAGTGAAAACAGCTTTGAAAAATCCTCAGGATATTCTGAAAGCCGTTTATTCGATGCAAGAAGAAAATACCAAATTAGCGAAACAAATTGAGGCTTTGGTAAAAGATAAAGTCAAAAATTTGAAAGCGAGTTTAGTTGCTGAAATTCAGGAAATAAACGGTGTTCAATTCTTAGCTAAACAAGTCGATTTGAATCCGGAGGGAGCAAAAGATCTGGCTCACGAATTAGGGAAATTAGGGAACAACTTATTTTTGGTTTTGGCTACAGCTGACGATGAAAAACCAATGATAACCTGTTATGTTTCTAAAGAATTAGTGGCGGAGAAAAACCTAAATGCGGGACAGGTAGTTCGTGCATTGGGTAAATTTATCCAAGGTGGCGGCGGGGGACAACCATTTTTTGCAACAGCAGGAGGAAAGAATGTCGCAGGAATTCAACAAGCTTTGGAAAAAGCAGTTGAGTTTGTAAAGTAGAACAAATTTATTTTTATATTGATAAACCCTTTTAAGACTTAAGTTTTAAAAGGGTTTGTTTTTTTGCTAGAAATCTTGTTTTGAGTATTTATCTGGCACTGGGGCACGTTTAAAAAGGAGTAGTTTAACCGAAAAATAAGGATTATAACGATGAATTTGTAGTAGAAATTTCATTAGATTAGGTTTGCAGACTTTTGTGCCAAAAATTAAATGCTAGGAGTGATTGGTTTATTATGAAAAATAAAATAGTGCTACTTTGGGTTTTGTCGGTTTTTGTAATGACACTTTCTTCGTGTTCAAATGATTCTGAAGATAATTCGAAATGGCTAATAAAAGTTGTGGAGACAAATGAGAAAGGCACTTCAGAAACTACTGTATTCACTTATAATGACAATGAGATCGTGAGTATTGATGGGGCTCAGAAACGTACTGCCTTTACATATAGCGATGGTTTAATCACAAAAACTATAACTTTAGATAAAAAAAATCAGCTTTTAGAGACGATTGAATACAGTTATCTAAAAAGTAAATTGTCCGGAATTCAATCTTTAGGTAATTACAGAATCAACTATATTCATAACTCCGACAACACGGTGTCTTATGAAAGATTCACGATTATTTCAGCGAACCAGCAAGTAAAAGAATTTCACGGAACATTGTATTTTGAAAATGAAAATTTAATTAAAGACGATAGAATATTAGATAAGGCTAACCCGGGTGTTATTGCGAATTACAGCGTAAGTTATGATTATGATCTCAAGAAAAAACCATTGTTTCACATTAAGGGTTTCAAAGAATTATTAAATCAAAACGAAAAAATTTCACTGAATAATAATATAATTAGTACCGTGATTACAAGTGTTTCAAAAGATGTCCACATAGCATCGTCAGCTATTTTATATAAAAGCTCTTATACATACGATTTAGATAATTACCCTACGGAACGGGTTTCAGAAACAGCAATTTTTGATGATGGAAATGTTGGTTATTTGAAAACAGAATACTGGTGTTATTGTAACAAATATTTACTTATAAAACACGATGTAAATCAAAACTCAAATATCTTAGGAACAGGATATTTGAGTTTTTTTATGCAATTAATAGTGTTAAATTGTTTTTTTATCAGTTAATTTATTAAAAATTATAAAATGAAAATAATAAATTTAATTTTAGGTGTTTTGATGTTAGTTTTATCATCTTGTTCAAGCGATAGTGGTGAAACTGATACACCTGCAACTCCATCAGCTGTGCTCGTTAAAAAAATTATTGAATTAGATAAGGATGGAAAAGAAATCAGCACGACTGATTTTGTTTATAATGGAAATAAAATTGTTAGTGAAGTTACTGCAAAAAAAGATTTTTCGGTAGTCGGAAATATAGGCTTTTTGTATCAATACAAAACTGAATACACCTACAGTGGTAATTTAATTACCAGTATAAAAGTAAAAAATATTTTTGGTAATCAAGATAAGCTTGTTCTTAAAACAGATTTTTTGTACAACAGTAACGAAGAGTTAATTTCTTCGACCAGAGAACAATATTTTGATACGTTTAAAGGTATTTTGAGATTGGTTTATAATAAACTAGATGCTAATACGGTTAGTTGTAAAATGTATTCCAGTGATTCTAGAGATAATATAGAAACTCAAATATGGGAAGGTAAATTTTCTTTTGATACAAATAAAAATCTTGTTAAATCAGAGTCTTTGGATGCTAATTCTCTTTTTGGCAGTTTTGAGTACGATATAAAATCGAACCCCAAGAAAGATGTTTTAGGTTTAAATAAAATTATGTTTCAAGAGATTGCTCCTCTTTATAATGCTTCCACATTACGATACCATTTGAATAGGTTTAATAACATTCTGAAATCTAACATTTCAGGCTCTTTCTTTAGATACAATCAATATACTTATAGTGCTAATGGATATCCAAGTGAGATGAAAGAGTTTTATATTTATAATGGAAATAATATCCATGATGTAACTTTTCAATACTTTTACGAATAAGCATTTAAGATTATAGGTTTAAGAAACCCTTTCAGAATTTTATACGCTGAAAGGATTTTTTAATGGTGATGAAAAAATCACTAAACTTCATTTAATTCGCTAAAATTATTGAAATTTGCAGTAAATACAAAGGCAATGCAATTCAGAACTCTAATTCCCATTCTTAAAACTACTTATCCAATAGATTATAATTCGAAAATTATGTCTTTAGGTTCCTGTTTTGCGGTAAATATGGCGGAGAAACTGGACTATTTTAAATTTCAAAATAGTTGTAATCCAGTTGGAATTTTATTTCATCCGTTGGCAATTGAAAAATTGATAGATTTCGTTGTTTCCGGAAAGCAATTTACAGAAAACGATATTTTTTTTCACAATGAGCGTTGGCATTGTTTTGATGTACATTCAGATTTGAGTACTTCAAGTAATGAGGAATTATTAGCGTCATTAAACGCAATAATAAAATCAACAAACCAACAAATAACTGAAGTAACACATTTAGTCATCACTTACGGAACTTCATGGGTGTATCGAAATATAGAAAGTGATTCTATTGTGGCCAATTGCCATAAAGTGCCACAAAAACAGTTCAAGAAAGAATTACTTTCTGTTGAAGAAATAGAAAAAAGTATCTCAAATACAATAAAATTAATCCACTCTATAAATCCTAGTTGCAACATTATCTTCACGGTTTCGCCGGTGCGTCACATCAAAGACGGTTTTATTGAAAATCAATGGAGCAAATCTAACGCGATTTCGGCTATTCACAGGGTTTTGAGCGCTGAACACTGCAAACTGAAGACTGAGTACTTTCCTTCTTACGAAATTATGATGGATGAACTTAGGGATTATCGTTTTTATGCAGAAGATATGTTACATCCCAATCAAGTGGCAATCAAT
The DNA here is from genome assembly GCF_052119725.1 of Flavobacterium sp. W20_MBD1_R3. Taxonomy (NCBI): domain Bacteria; kingdom Pseudomonadati; phylum Bacteroidota; class Flavobacteriia; order Flavobacteriales; family Flavobacteriaceae; genus Flavobacterium; species Flavobacterium sp. W20_MBD1_R3. The sequence goes on along the minus strand of NZ_JBGQOR010000002.1, from coordinate 26,580 downwards.
TATATTTGGAAACGTTTTAAGGAGACTACCATTTCTGAAACTGCTTTTGCTACGATGGATGAGGTAGAGGTCGTTCAGAAGAGCCTTTCGCACAAACCTTTTAACCCAAATTCTGAAAGTCACTTAAAATTTACCTCCAATCTCAGAAAAAAAATTGGTACATTAGAATCACAATATTCATTCATGAAATTTTAATTATGCTTAGAAAAATACTTATTGGAATAGGAGTTATTGGTGGAATATTTTTATTGTTCAAGTTTTGTGATTTCAAAAAGAATGATGAAGATGATGATATTCAATACAACACGAATCTCATACAACAACAAATTTTAAATGTTGGAAAATTAGTGGTTACAGAAGGTCATTTCTCTGAAGTGATTACTTATAAAAATCAGCAAAAGTACTTAATGGATATGCTATCTTTTGAGAAAAAAGCGCTGATTGTTGTCAATGCCGATGTGACGGTCGCATACGATTTGCATAAAATGAAATACGATATTGATGAAATAAACAAAACCATTACGATTGTAAGTATTCCAAAAGAAGAAATAAAAATCAGCCCTGATATTCAATTTTATGATGTCGAGCAAAGCAAATTAAATCCGTTTACGGGAGATGACTACAATAGAATCAACAAATCCGTAAAGTCAAATTTAGCTAAAAAAATAGAAAAGTCATCCCTTAAGACGAATGCTCAAAATCGCTTGATAAGTGAATTATCTAAAATATTAATTTTGACCAATACTATGGGTTGGAAGTTACAATATGAAGGAAAAGTAATCGAAAGCGAGAAAGATTTTAGAAAGCAAATAAAACTTTAATAAAATTTTCAAACACGAATTTTCACAAATTAATTAGTGAAAATTCGTGTTGTATTTTTTTACGCTTTCTCCTTATCAAAAATCAAATCCAAACCACCTGCAATCAAATGCGCTACTTCGGGTCTGATGGTTTTCAAGTGATCCAGATAAACCAAAGTTTCCTGTAGCAATTGTGGTTCGTTTCTGTCCTTCAAAAGTTCTGTAATTTCAACAGTTGCCAACCAATCTTTTGGATGATTAGTTTGTAAATTTTTGAATATGGGTTCCAAGGATGTTTCTGTATCTTTAGTTTTTCTTATGTTTCGAATCGTTTGGTATAAAACCTCTAGATTTGTGCGTTCAACTGTTTGTTCCACTTTGATTGTTTTGCTGGAGGGAAGATGCGAAATCAAATCAAAACTATTCACATCAGCAGGACCTGAAAACGCCGAAATTACTTTTTTACCCACAGCCATATCGTAAATGCCCCATTCTGGTTGAAACAAAATTGTTTCTCCGTGTGTTACGGTACAGTTTTTCAAACGAATCAAAATAATTTCGCCTTGTAGGTTTCTGGACCCGGTTATAATTGTGCCTGCGACAGTAATTCCGCCTTCAAACTCCAGTTTGACTTTTTTAGATTCCAATATATCGTAGGCATTCAAGTCTTTTGGACTCATATCTTCGATCGCTAGATTGATTCCTGACAGTTTTCCAATGGGGCTGCCAAAACCTTTCGCATGTGCAGCAGTTCCATGACCAACCAGTTCTTTTTCGCGTGAAGCTAAAGCCGTTTTTCCTATGGTTTGTATATAAATTGGTTTGCCTTCGTTTGCAATTACGGAACTGAAAACACCTGAAATTTGTAAACCCGTACTCAATTCAATAGTTCCCAGAGCATTTGAGTCTATCAATTTTTCTATTCCGGATAAGCCTCCGGTTCTTAGTGCCATTTTATTAGCAAATTCCTCTAAAACCAAATTTAAATAGGCAAATGTTGGTGTGACATAGAGTTGTGGTTGGAGCTTGGTAATATCAAAATTTTGATTAGCTGCTGATAAGTCGTAGGCGATTTTCTTGACCTCGTTTGTCATGCAATGTGCGCTTTCGCCAATGGAAGACAACAAGCCGGCACCGTAAATTTTAGGGTTTTCTACCGTTCCAATTAGTCCGTATTCCACAGTCCACCAATGCAGGTTTCTGATTTGTGCCATTTCTGATAATTCGCCCATATTATTCTGTAAATCTTCCACCGCTTTTTCTGCAGCATCAATAACAGCTTGTGGTGTTCCTTCGGCTTCTTTTACAATCGAAAGTAGTCGGATGGCCTCATACATTTCGTAATCTTTATGCGAAGAAATTGCTTTACAACCTATTTCTCCAAAACGGCGCAGGTATTCCGCATATTCAGGATTGGCAATAATGGGCGCGTGACCAGCACCTTCATGTATAATATCTGGTGCAGGCGTATATTCTATATGTTCGAGTTGGCGAATGTCAGATGCAATTACAAGCACATTATAGGCTTGAAATTCCATAAAAGCGTTAGGTGGAATAAATCCGTCAACCGCAACCGCTGCCCAGCCTATTTCGGTCAAAATACGGTTCATACCATACATACTAGGAATATTGTCAATCTCGATTCCTGTTTTTTTCAATCCTTCCAAGTAGGAACTGTGAGCTATTTTTGATAAATAAGCTACATTTTTGCGCATCACATAACGCCAAACTGCTTGATTTATGGGCGTGTAATCGCTATAATCCTGAGGTTTAATGAATTGTTTTAAGTGCTTTGGCAATCGGTCTAATAACGGATTGCTTTCTATAGTTGAGTTCATATCGAAAACGTTGTAGTTCTACTGCAAAAGTACGAATTTCAGGAGCGATTTCCCGCTTTTCATTGCAAGTTTTTGCAAACCCGTTTGTTTTTCTAACGTTCATAAAAGAGCTTCCTTTGGTCGCTTTTTATAAATAAGAAAAATAAAAACGGCTTTCGCAAAAAGCTTTTCATTGCAATCGGGGCTAGGGGAGTTGGGTATTGAAAGATATTTTTTTGGATTTACTACTTCACTAACTCAAACACCAAAACCTGTGTTTTCTGTTTATCAGAAAAATTATTATCCGAAACAAAAATAATGGATGGATTGCCATTTACCAATTTCGGTCCAAAAGTAAGTCCTTCAATATTATCAATGAAAATCCCCAAATCATCCATGTTTAGAATCAGTTTTTTAGAAGCCAATTCCAGTTTTTGATTTTGCAATGAGTTGTAATTTTTTACATTCGTTGCCTTTTTCAAATCACACAAAAACACTTTTACCGTGCAGGCTTGCGTTCCGGTCGAGTAGGAGCGTTCGATTACCAATAACTGATTTTTACCATAATACTGAATTGCCGAAACGCCATTTACAGCAAAAGCTCCTTTAGGATTGGGTTCACGAGCAATAGGTTCTAGTTGATAACCGTACTGAGCGATGTTCTTTTTTGTTTTGGTATCAAATTGATATAATCGGATTAAACCTCCCTTGCTGGTATTGGCCTGGTCGCCATCTTCAAATAAAGGTTCTTCAATGTTGGAGTAAATATTCTTGTAGTCTTTATCAAAAGTTATTCCTTCTAAAGTGCCGTTGTTTCTCGGACCTTTTTCTTGTTGCTGCATTTTTAAATTTTCAGGAAGTGTAACATTTCCAAGAAAATTACCTTTTAAATCCATGAAATTTAACGAAGGATTCTGTAAAACTTCTTTCTGTGCAGTTATTACTCGTGCACCTTCGCTACTCCACATTAAAGTATTTGTTTTTGGATTGAATCGGATGTCTTCCGGGTCTGCCGAAGTAGATGGCATGGTGTTCCAATTTTCATACGCTTTTCCGGTTTCATCTTTCAAATAAGTTACGTTTTGAAAAGCAAAACTTTTTATCTTGTCTTCAGACAAATTAATTTTTGCGGTATAAAATCTGGAATCGTTAAACATCGATCTATCGTCACTGATTAAATAGTACAAATCGTTTTTTGCATCATAATCTATTCCGGATAAACCACCCACTTTTGTGTTCTGGACTGTTTCATCAAAAGGAATTTCAATCGAACTGATTAGCTTTAAACTTGGCGTTGCCTTGTTCTCAGCGGTTTGTTTTAAATTGGAACAAGAAAATAGAAAAGCTGGAAATACTGCAAGAAATAATAATTTACGCATAAAGGAATGGGTTGCTGTTTGCAAAAAGGAACAGATTTTAAAAATTATGAATTGTTCGTTTGGTTTTTTTCAAGATTGCGAAAATAGTCAATTTTGTAATTAAACATTTCAGCCATGTTTTTAGCGCGTAGTTTGGCTTCTTCGGCTAATGGACCAACGAATAAAGTATTGGTAGTTTCCGTAAAAATTTCCATCCAGCGGTCAAAATGTTCTTTGGCAACCGGTAATTGTTTGTGAGGAGGAAATGGACTTCCGGAATACGAATGTACTTCGAGTAAAATAGTCTGCCAAAAACGGTACATTTTTTCCAGATGTTCCGGCCAGCGATCGCCTATTTTTTCGTTGAATATAGGTCCAATAAATTCGTCTTTTTGAACTTTGGAATAAAAAGTATCTACCAGTAATTTGATATCTTCGAGCGTAGTAATGTCTGTTTGTATTGCCATGATTGGGTATAAAAAAAGCCTACGCAAAGGTAGGCTTTTATGTTGAAAGGCAATCGGAAACTATTTTGCTTTAGGCGGGAATTGCTCTAAAATTTTGGCTACAAATTCGTTGATTTGTTTTTCTTTTTCACTACGTGTTTCTGTCAAATAACCAACTCCTTCGCCTTGCCAAACCAATTCTTTTTTCTTGGCATCAATTAAATCAATATACAAAGTCCCTTCGGTTGATGAAGAAACAAAACTGCTGCGACCTCCCCACAAGTAAGGATTCCATCCCCAACCCCATCCATAACCCCAACCGGCGTTGTATTGGTTTACGTCTATTCGTTCTCTTTCTTTGGTAAGTATATTAATCAGTAAATCCGGATTTTCACTTTTGGTCATTCCTTTACGGCTTAGTTCTTTATCTATAGCATTAAGAATTCTTTTCTTATCTAATTCTGATATTTCTACTTTATCAATACCTCGTTTGTGAAAAGCATAGGTTTTGTATTGGCTGAAATCAACTTTGTTGTCAAAATCAGAATATACTCTTACGGAACTGCAAGAGGCAAATACTAAAAGTAGAAATGCGGGGAGGAGTTTCATTGCTTTCATGGTCAGTTTTTTTGATTACTAAATGTCTACTAAAGATACGTTCAAATTTTTAAAAATCCAACAAATTGTCGGCAACTATATTAGGGATGGTTACTTTCAATAAAGGTTGTGTCTCCATCGCTCTTTTTATGGCAAATAAGGCACCCTCATTTCTGGCCCAGCTTCTTCTCGAAATTCCGTTGTTCACATCCCAGAAAAGCATTGCTGCTAAGCGTCTTGAGGCTTCTTTGGAACCATCAAGAACCATACCAAAACCGCCGTTAATTACCTCTCCCCAGCCTACGCCACCGCCATTGTGAATGGATACCCAAGTGGCACCTCGAAAGCTGTCTCCAATTACGTTTTGTATTGCCATATCAGCTGTAAATCTTGAGCCGTCATAGATATTTGAAGTTTCCCTGTACGGAGAATCCGTGCCGGAAACATCGTGGTGATCGCGACCCAAAATGATAGTCCCTATTTCGCCTTTGGCAATAGCCTGATTAAATGCTTCAGCAATTTTCACACGCCCTTCGGCATCCGCATATAAGATCCGGGCTTGAGAACCCACCACCAGTTTGTTTTCCTCAGCGCCTTTTATCCAATGAATGTTATCCTGCATTTGCTGCTGAATTTCTTCGGGAGCAGTTTTTGCCATTTCTTCCAAGACTAGGCAGGCGATTGCATCTGTTTTGGCTAAATCTTCCGGTTTCCCCGAAGCACAAACCCATCGGAAAGGGCCAAAACCATAATCAAAACACATGGGTCCCATGATATCCTGTACATAACTAGGATATCTGAAATCGATCTGATTCTCCGCCATGACATCAGCACCGGCTCGGGAAGCCTCCAGTAAGAAAGCATTTCCATAATCAAAGAAATATGTTCCTTTGGCAGTATGTTTATTGATAGCAGTGGTGTGTCTGCGTAATGTTTCCTGTACTTTTATTTTGAATACATCAGGATCAGTAGCCATCATTTTATTTGCTTCTTCGAAGGAAATATCAGCAGGATAATAACCGCCCGCCCAAGGATTATGCAAGGAAGTTTGATCGGATCCCAAATCAATATGAATATGTTCCTGATCAAATTTTTCCCAAACGTCTACTACATTTCCAAGATATCCGATGGAAACAATTTCATTATTGGCTTGCGCCAAAGTGACTCTTTGTACCAATTTATCTACATTATCAATGACTTCATTGATCCAACCCTGGCTGTGGCGAATGTGCGTTATTTTTGGGTTTACTTCGGCACAAACGGTGATGCAACCAGCAATATTTCCGGCTTTAGGTTGCGCTCCAGACATTCCGCCCAAACCGGAAGTGACAAATAAGCCGCCTTTTGGACTGCGTTTTATTTTACGAAAACCATTCAGAACGGTTATGGTTGTCCCATGTACAATTCCTTGCGGACCAATATACATGTAACTTCCTGCCGTCATTTGTCCGTATTGAGAAACGCCCAATGCATTCATTTTTTCCCAATCGTCCGGTTTAGAATAATTAGGAATTACCATTCCGTTTGTCACGACAACTCGTGGAGCTTCTTTGTGCGAAGGGAATAATCCCATTGGGTGACCGGAATACATGGTCAAGGTTTGCTCATCAGTCATTTCCGATAAATATTGCATCGTCAATAAATACTGTGCCCAGTTTTGAAAAACGGCTCCATTCCCGCCATAGGTAATCAATTCATGCGGATGTTGTGCTACGGCGTAATCCAGATTGTTTTGAATCATCAGCATAATTGCTTTGGCCTGTTCGCATTTTCCAGGATATTCAGCAATTGGTCGTGCATACATTTTATAATCCGGACGCAAACGGTACATGTAAATACGGCCGTAGGTTTCCAATTCTTGCAAAAATTCTTTGATTAATTCAGTGTGATGTTGCGGTTCAAAATAACGTAAGGCATTGCGCAACGCCAGTTTTTTTTCTGCTGTCGAAAGGATTTCTTTACGCTTTGGTGCGTGATTGATGTCTGTTTCGTATGGTTTTGGTTTTGGTAAAACCACTGGAATTCCTTGTTGTATTTGTTCTTGGAAGGTCATTTGTTAGGTGTGTATTTTATTATGGTAAATGTGTTTTTGAATCAGTTAATTAAACTGAAGAACTGCGACTGAACACTGTTTACTTTTTATTTGTTCCTGTTTTTTTATCAAAACCGTACGGACAATGGCGACAACCACTTTTACAGCAATAACCCCTTTTTAAATGGTATTTTTCAGTAAAACATTTGTAGCCTTCAGGCGTGTAGTAGAAATCTTCGCCTTCTGTCAATTTATTTTCATTACTTTGGTCAATCATATTTGGGAATGTTCTATCGTAAAATTCAGATGGTTTTATGATTCAGCAAAGTCAACTCAAACCGTTGATTTTGTCATTAAATACAACCATTTTATCAATACAAATTTATAAATTTTATAGCGAATGTTTCTGATTGTTGCTAAATATTTAATTCCCAAAGGATTTCGCGGTTTAACAGTATTTCCATTTGTTTTTGTAAAATACCCGGAAGACAAACAAAATATAATTTTAGTCAATCACGAAAGAATCCATCTTCGTCAACAGCTTGAATTATTAATACTTCCTTTTTTTATGTGGTATTTAGTAGAATATCTTGTTCGGTTAGTTCAGTATCGTAATGCAAATTTGGCCTACAGAAACATCAGTTTTGAAAGAGAAGCTTATGGTAAGGAAAATGACTTCGAACATTTGAAAAACAGGTCTTTTTTAGATTTTTTGAAATACTTGTATAAAAAATAATTTTGACTACTTTCTGAATTTTTATTTAAGATTTTTGCATTCAAATGCTCTACTTTAAACCAGCATGGTATACTGAAAGCAACCTTTTATTTGAAAATTTTATCGGTAATCATTTTTGTAAAACCATCGATTTGTGTTTTTATTTTTTTGAAAGAAATAGATTATTTAAAATTAAAAAAGATGTATTTAATCGATTATTTATACTTTTTATCGATTTTTATATTGATACCTATGTTGTTTTTTTTGTAACTTTATATGAAAATAGATAAGATTGGATTTAAGGGTGGCAAAAACCTTGATTTTAAATATTTTTATTCTGCAGAAAGTATTCTTCTTTGTTCTTTTAAGATAGTAAGCACGAATTTCATTTTAAAACAAATAGTTTAGAAATCAATTTAATATATATGCTTATGAACTCAAATATACTAAAACAGGTCGTGGTAGTTATTGCTGTGATTTTTTTGCAAAACAATTTAAATGCTCAAATGTATGTTGGTCCTTCGAGTTATGTTTTTGCGAATAATGAAGTTGTTTACATAGAACATGAATTAGAATTGAACGCTGCCAACAGTAATTTCTATTTGAGGGAAAACGGACAGTTAATACAAGGGGCAACTTCAACGGGGACAAATAAAGGGTCGGGTAGTTTGTCTGTTTTTCAGGAGGGAACAACTAATAATTTTCAATATGACTATTGGTGTTCGCCGGTAGGCGGATTTATTGATGCTGTAGGGAATTCCCCTTTTGGAATAACTCAGCTCAAGGATGTTGATGGTTTAATTGCTTTTAAAGAACCGTCAATTTTGTCAATGAATAATTATAATGGTATGGCAAGTCCTTTAGCGATCGCGCCATTTTGGATCAATAAATTAATAGCCTCTTCAGAATATTCTAATTGGGTTCAAGTAGGATCTAGTGCCAGTTTGAACGCAGGGGAAGGTTTTACAATGAAAGGAACATCAGGGACAAATGGATTTACTGTAAACGGCGTTCAAAATAATCCGGGAAGTCAACAGCGCTATGATTTTAGAGGAAAACCAAATGACGGAACGATTGCAATACCTGTTGCAGTTGAGCAATTTACATTGACTGGAAATCCGTACCCATCCGCAATTGATTTATCAGCTTTTTTACTGGCTGAAACAAACTGTACCGGAATCGCCTATTTTTGGGAACAAGATGCGACAGTGAATTCACATTATATAGCGGATTATAAAGGAGGTTATGGTGCCTTTTCTCCAGGTGATTTAGGAAGTACGGGAATTTATGTGCCAGCTACTTTTTATTCGTATGACGGTTCTGGAAATGAAGGGACTGCCGGAGTAACAGGAGGAGATTATCAGCGACGTTTTTCTCCAATTGGACAAGGTTTTTTGATTGATGGCTTAGCAAACGGTTTTGTTGAGATGAAAAACAGCTACAGAAGATTTGTTAAAGAAATAGCAAGTAATGAGGCTATTCAAAGAACAATGGGTGTTTCTAAAACAAAAAATAATACAGAACGTAAGACTTCAATAGAGTCCAGATTAGATCCAGCAACGGATAGTTTAGTAATTACTCCGCAAATCCGATTTAATACATTGATGAACAATCAAGGTGTACGTCAATTGGCTTTGGCATTAATTCCTGAAGCTACTGATGGTATTGATCGGGCTATGGATGCCATGTCTTCTAGTGACAGTACTCCGGCAGATATTTATTTTGTCTTGGAAGATTCTGAGTTTGTTATAAGTGCAATTCGTTTTGACAGGGATAAAAAAATTCCTATAGGTTTTAAAAATGACAAACCAGCCAGTTATAAAATTACGGTGAAAGAAATTTTGAATTTCACAGAGGCTGAAACTATTTATTTGCATGACAAAGAAGCGGATAGTTATTTTGATATCAAAAATAATTTTCATGAATTGTCATTGCCAGCCGGTGTCAACAACACCCAGTTTGAAATTACATTTAAAAATAATTCTAGTTTAGGAGTTGATGAGGAAGCACGTGAAAATTTTGTGATTTATCAAAATAATGCAGCTAAGAAACTAAAAATCAATAATCCATTGCTGTTGGATCTTTCTACTTGTGGTTTATACGATGTCGCCGGAAAATTAATTTTCAGTAAAGAAAATTTAGAAACAAGTGCAAACTATGAGTTTTCTACTGTAGGACTTCGTGATGGAATTTACATCGTAAAATTGGTTACAAAAGATAAAATAGAGGTTGGACATAAAATTATCGTTAAAAACTAATACAACCTGAAAAGGATAAAAAAATGCAATCTCTAAAGGTTGCATTTTTTTATATATAAACTTTATCTTTGTCCCAAAACCATTTCGATTGAATCAACAGCTACCACTATTATTTCCAAACGCTATTTCTTTGACTATCAAAAGAGAGGATTTGATTCATCCTTTTGTTTCCGGAAATAAATTCAGAAAACTGAAATACAATCTGTTGCAAGCTGAAACGCAGCAGTACAAAACACTGCTGACTTTTGGTGGTGCCTTTTCGAATCATATTGCAGCAGTAGCTTATGCAGGAAAAGAAAAGGGATTTAAAACCATCGGGATAATTCGTGGCGATGAATTAGGGAGTAAAATATCGGAGAATCCTACGTTGTCATTTGCTGAAAATTGCGGAATGCAATTGGAATTTATATCTCGGGAAGAATATCGATTGAAAAGTGAATTGTCTTTTATCGAAAATTTAAAAGCAAAATTTGGCGATTTTTATTTGATACCGGAAGGCGGGACAAATGCGCTAGCAATCAAAGGGTGTCAAGAAATTCTAACTCCGGAAGATGCTGAATTTGATTATATTTGTTGCTCAATAGGAACTGGAGGAACTATTTCCGGAATTATAAACAGCGCTTTGCCGCATCAAAAAGTTTTAGGATTTCCGGCTTTAAAAGGTGATTTTTTGAAAGAGGAAATTCGTAGTTTTGTCAATAAGGAGAATTGGGAACTATTAACGGACTATCATTTTGGAGGCTACGGAAAAGTAAATGAAGTATTAATCGGATTTATAAACTCTTTTTACCAAAAAAATAAAATTCCTTTGGACCCTATTTATACTGGAAAGATGGTTTTTGGCGTTATTGATTTAATACAAAAAAATTTTTTTCCCGCTCAATCAAAAATTTTACTAATTCATACGGGTGGAATTCAGGGAATTCAGGGAATGAATATGAAACTGCGAAACAAAAAATTACCAATAATTGAGATCAATGATTAAAAAAATCCTACTGCTATTCATACTAATAACCTTGGTAAGTTGTAATGCCACTAAACCAGTTATTGTAACTACAAAAAAAGCGCCTTCAAAATCAAAAGTTACTTCGACCACTAAAAAAGGGTATGGAAAAAAAACTAAAACAGTTAGGCCTGTCACTGAAAAATCAGCAGGGAAAGAACACAACAATGGTAAAACGGAAGTTATCGTTTCAACTTCAAGAACAGCTGTCACCAATGATGTGATTACAACTTATATCTATCAATTTAAGGATATTGCAATGGGAAACATGAGAAATTATGGTATTCCGGCAAGTATTATTTTAGCTCAGGCAATTTTAGAATCAGGAGCCGGAAGAGGTGATTTAGCAAAAGACGCAAACAATCATTTTGGCATAAAATGCCATGTTGGCTGGACAGGAGAAAGTGTGAAACACGATGATGATTCAGCGCAGGAATGCTTTAGGAAATATGATAATCCTTCGGAGTCATTCAAAGATCACGCTTTGTTCCTAACGGGAAGAAGCAGGTATGCTAAGCTCTTCGGATTTTCAAAAGGCGATTATAAAGCGTGGGCAAAAGGCCTAAGAGCAGCAGGATATGCAACAGACCCGAAATATCCGGATAAATTAATTTCTTATATTGAGCGCTACAATTTGGATCAATATGACAATCAGGTTTTAGATGTCAATTATGTTTCGAATGAAAAACAACTGGTGGAGGAATTAACAATTGAATCCAGAACTATAGTCAGTAATAGCCTGGCTTCTTATGTCGTTCAAAAAGGCGATACGCTGTATTCTATTTCGAAAAAATTCGAATTAAGGATTGAAGATCTAAAACAAAAAAACAATCTTTCGGACAATACACTTTCGATTGGACAAAGGTTAGTAGTAAACTAAATAAAAATAACGATAACTCATAATTCATAAATGTTATATAAAAGAAGTAGTCAGCTTTTTGCTGAGGCAGAAAAAGTAATTCCAGGAGGCGTGAATTCGCCGGTAAGAGCATTTAAAGCAGTAGGCGGAACGCCAATTTTTGTAAAAAGTGCCAAAGGGGCTTATTTGTACGATGAAGACGGAAACCGGTTAATTGATTATATCAATTCTTGGGGACCAATGATTTTAGGACACGCTTACGAACCAGTTGTACAAGCCGTGATTGAGAAAGCAAAGCTAGGAACCTCGTTTGGAATGCCAACAGAATTGGAAACCCAAATTGCAGCTTTAGCTGTTGCGATGGTTCCAAATATCGATAAAATTAGATTTGTAAATTCCGGTACCGAAGCCTGTATGAGTGCAGTCAGGCTTGCTCGTGGATTTGCCAAAAAAGATAAAATAATCAAGTTTGCAGGTTGTTATCACGGTCACTCGGATTCTTTTTTAATCCAAGCAGGAAGTGGAGCAATCACTTTTGGTTCGCCAAATAGTCCGGGAGTTACTGCAGGAACGGCCAAAGATACTTTGCTGGCAACATACAACGATTTAGAAAATGTAGCGGCTTTAATTGAAGCGAATAAAAATGAAATTGCAGCGATAATAGTTGAACCAGTTGCAGGGAATATGGGTTGTATTCCGCCAAACAAAGGCTTTCTAGAGGGCTTACGCCAAATGTGTACTGACAACGATATTCTATTAATCTTTGATGAGGTTATGACAGGATTCAGGTTAGCTGCAGGTGGAGTTCAAGAATTACTAAATGTAAATGCTGATATCGTTTGCTTCGGAAAAGTAATTGGTGGAGGATTGCCTGTTGGCGCTTTTGCTGCCCGTGCAGAAATCATGGATTATTTGGCTCCGCTAGGCCCTGTTTATCAAGCAGGAACATTATCTGGAAATCCATTGGCAATGGCTGCAGGATTAGCCATGTTGCAAGCTTTAGATAGTGATCGTGCTATTTTTAAAAGACTAGAAGACAAAACAGCGTATTTGGCTGCAGGCATTGACAAAGTGCTGAAAGCAAATAACGTTACGTTTACAATAAACACTATTGGCTCAATGATTTCGATTCACTTTGACGCTGCCCGTGTGGTTGATTTTCAAACGGCTGCAAACGGTGATAACGAAACATTCAGGAAATTCTTCCACGGATTATTGCAGGAGGGAATTTATATTGCGCCTTCCGCTTATGAAACATGGTTTATTACTGATGCTTTAACCTATGAGGATTTGGATTTTACCATCCGAGCCATAGATAAAATATCGAAAACATTTTAAATGAAAAAAGCCCCAAAAATTTGGGGCTTTTTTGTGAAATAAGATGAAATATTTCAGGTGGATGGATTATTTTTTATCTCCCATTTTTGCTATTTTTCTATCTTTATGATGCATCATTCTTTTTTTCATTCCGTTGTGTCTTTTTCCTTTCATGTCATCCCATTTTTTATACTGATCCGCTGAAAGAATTTTTTTCATTTTCCCTTTCATCATAATTTGATCGTCTAACATTTGGCTTTTTTTGGCAAAAAGTTCATCAGAAGTAAGTTGTTTTTTAGCAGAATCTTTAGTCGCTTTTCTCTCCGCTATTCTAGCTTCTCTTTTTGTACTTTGTTCAGCGATAAGTGTACTCATTTCTTTTTGTTGAGAAGCATTCAAATCTAATTCTAAAGTCATTTTTTTTAGATGCAATTGATTCCTTTGTTCTAAAGTCATTTGCTCCATTTGAACTCTTTCTGATTTTGCTTTTCTTTCTTGTGCAAAGCTTGTCATTCCGACAACCAATAATGCTACGATAAATAATTTTTTCATTTTGAGTGTTTTAAGTTTTATCGACATAAGACCATGTTTTTATTTAAAAGTTTAATCATTAACAAAAATTTATCGTTTAATTCGTACTGTTTAAAAATGCATCTATTTGATTTTTTGGTGCTCTAAAATTCTAAAAAAGGAAACTTCAGAGATACTAAAGCATGACATTTATCAGTTTTTTTACAGTTTTGTTTCTCGACTTTTGTGGTTTATTTATTAAATTATTTCAGCATGACAAAGACTAATCCACTTCATACTTTTCATATTCCCGTTATGGGACTTGCCTACACAATTGATAGTCCGATACGAGTAGCCAAATATGGAATTTCTTCTGTGATTTCAATTATGGATGATGAACTTATCGAAAAAATGAATGCTTTTTACAGCAAGAAATTCGATTTACCATATCAGGAAATTACCCAAAAAATACATGATTACCGCGCAGAACGCATTACTTCTTATCTGAATTTGGTAGACAAAATCGTGAAGGAAAAATTCGAAAACTTTAAGACGGAATTATCCGAAAGCAAATCCGCTTTAGAAAATTACATCGCCATGCTGCCCAATAAATCTGAGATTAAATCCGGTTTACAAAACTTGATAGAAGACGGTTTCGCTTTCAAAGAAAACATCAAGAATTATCTGGAGAAAAATCTTTATTCGGGCGATATTGATGTCAATATTATGACCAAATTGGATAAGGATAATTTCATCAAAGACGAACAATTACCCATTATTTTTAATGATGCACATGCGGCGCTTCGTGGTTTTGTGAATAGCACATTAGAATCTTCGGTAGTTTTATCAGCAGGGATGAATCCAAGATTATACAGCTATTTCGAAAGTTTTTCGGCTTTTTTTCCGGATGTGAATAATGTATTGAAAAAGAAAATTACCCTGAAAGTAAGCGACTTTCGTTCGGCGATGATTCAAGGGAATTTTTTAGCTAAAAAAGGACTTTGGGTTTCTGAATATCGAATCGAATCCGGACTGAATTGTGGAGGTCATGCTTTTGCGACTGAAGGCTATTTATTAGGACCGATTCTAGAAGAATTCAAACAGAAAAAGGAGCAATTGATTCAATCCGCACATGAGTTGATGGTGAAAGCATTGGGACAAAAAGAAATGCATGTTCCAGAACAGCCTTTGGATTTGAAAATCACAGTTCAGGGCGGAGTAGGAACTGCTGAAGAACACGATTTTCTATTGGATCTTTATGAAGTGGATTCTGTGGGTTGGGGTTCGCCATTTTTATTGGTTCCTGAAGCCACTTCGGTAGATAAACACACGAGAGATTTATTGGCTGGAGCCAAAGAAGATGATTTATATTTAAGTCACATTTCGCCATTGGGAATTCCTTTCAATACGTTACGAGGAACGACGAATGAAAAGTTGAAATTGAAACGAATTGAGGAAAGCAAAGCGGGAAGTTCGTGTCCAAAACGATTTTTGGCGCTAAGCAAAGAATACGATGCACAAGGAATTTGTACATCTTCCAAGAAATACCAAGACTTAAAACTGGAAGAATTACTGCTTCAAAAAGATATTTTAACTGCTGAAATTTTCGAAAAAAAGAAAAACAGTATTACGGAGAAAGCCTGTCTTTGTGTGGGTTTAGCCAATGCTTCCTATCTTGAAAACGACATTAAAATAAAAGGGCAAGCGCAAGGAGTAATCATTTGTCCGGGACCTAATATGGCGTATTTTGATCAAGAAGTTTCGCTGTCTAAAATGGTGCAGCACATTTATGGAAACGCATCAGTATTGACGGTTACTAATCGCCCAAATCTATTTGTGAAGGAGTTAAAAATGTATTTGGATTATCTGAAAAATGAAATTTCAGCGGTTACTGAAGAAATAACTTTGGGACAAACCAAAAAATGGAATTCGTTCAAAAATAATTTGCTCTCAGGAATCGGATATTATGAGGATTTATTCGCAGCAACTCCTTTTTTCGAAAGCACTAAAAATGAGATTCTGAGTCAGTTTGATTGCTATAAAACGGAATTAAACGAGATTGAAATCCCCGAATTAAAATTGACGTAAAGCATTCAAGTATTTGGTTTTGAATAGAGTGATTTTATTTATGATTATTCTATTCAAAACTATTTTTTATCAAACAATCATTTAGTAATTTTGCACGGTGAAAAAAATCATATTCATAATTGTATTAATCATGCTTGTAAAACCCGTTCTTCCGGTTTTAGAGTATGTCGTGAATTATGAATACATTTCAAAAGTTCTTTGTATCAATAAGGACAAACCTAAAATGCAATGTAACGGAAAATGTCATTTGATGAAAGAATTAGCCAAAGCTTCTGAGGCTGAAAAACCACTTTCTTCCGATAAAAAAGGAAATGCTCCTATACTTGATGTGATCATTTTTGAGGAAATCAAATCTTTCGAAATTGCAACAGTTTTTTTTGATACGAAAGAAAAAATAAACCCATACTATTCTAATTTATACATTCATTTGAATAGTGCTTCTATTTTTCACCCACCCACTTTCATTTCATAAATTTTTTAAGCATGTAGTATGCTTTATTTCTTCTGTTCTATACAACAGATGAAAATTTGTTTGCTTTTTTTGGAAATAATAACCCAAAAATAGCATGCGAAACAGTACTTATATTCAAAATAAAAAACTTTAAGAAATGAAATTTCAATTAAAAAATATACTAGCTGTAATGGCTATCTCAGTTACCTTGTTTTCTTGCTCTAATGACGATGATAATGAAATGATTACCGGAAACGGAAATTTAAAATTAGAATTTGACAACGTATACAAATCGGCTAATTTTGCTTTTAATACGAACTACACCAATTCGAATGCTGAGGTTGTAGCGGTTTCAAAAGTGAAGTACATCGTGAGTAATATTGTCTTGACAAAAGAGGATGGAACTACCTTTACGTACCCAAAAAGTCAAAGCTATTTTATTGTAGATGAAGCGACGCCTGCAACATTACTATTGAATCTTTCAAATATTCCGGCCGGAAATTACACTAAAGTAAAATACGGAATTGGAGTCGATAAAACGCAGTGGGAAGCAGGAGCAACGGGTCAAGGAGATTTCTTGGCAACAGCCCAAACCGCAGGAATGATGTGGTCATGGAGTGCAGGTTATAAGTTTGTTGCTTTCGAAGGTACTTTTACAGCTCCTACGGTAACAACGGCAAAAGAATTTAAAGTACATACCGGACAAACCGGAACCGATTATAATTATGCTGAAGTTACTTTGAGTTTTCCTGAAAATGCTTTGGTACGAACTACAATTACGCCTCAAGTACACATCATGACTGACTTGTCTCAAGTTATAGATGGAACTAATAAAATCAATCTTACGGAAGCGGCAACCGTTATGGGTGGCGCTAAACTGGCTTTGGTTACTACTAACGTTTCTTCTATGTTCAAAATAGATCACGTTCACAACGATTAATTTTTTAATCAAAAAGCGGTTGGAAATTAAATCTCCGACCGCTTTTTTAAAAAAATATAAAATGAAAGCAAAATATATCATATTGCTCATTTTTCCGTTGCTGTGGTCTTGTTCTGCTGATGAAAGCGAAGACTATCAGGACGTTCCTCTGAACTTTCAGGTTCCGGCAAATTTCCCGCCTTTGGCATACGATCTGGCGAATAATCCACCCACCGAAAAAGGATTTGAACTTGGGAAAAAACTTTTTTATGACGGTCGATTGGCCTCGGATGGGATTGTTTCCTGTGGATTTTGTCACATTCAGGAAGATGCATTTACGCATCACGGCCATACTTTGAGTCATGGAGTAGATGACGCTATTGGAACCCGAAACACGCCACCAATCCAGAATTTGGCCTATCAAACCACTTTTATGTACGATGGAGCAACCACACATTTGGATTTGCAGCCTATTATTCCGTTCACAAGTCCTATAGAAATGAATGGCGATTTTGCGAAAGCGATTGCTATGATGAAAGGCGATTCAGCCTATCAAAAGCTATTCAAAATTGCTTTTACGGATGGACAAATCAATTCCGAAAACATGCTCAAAGCCTTGGGACAATTTATGGTTATGGTAACGTCCTCGAATTCCCGTTTTGATAAGTACCGCCGCAATGAATCTGGCGGAACGCTCATACAAGACGAGAAGGACGGTTATGCCATTTTCAACCAAAAATGCTCCAGTTGTCACGCCACGGATTTGTTTACGGACAATTCTTTTAGAAACAATGGCTTGCCAATTGATCCCGCGTACAATGATATCGGTCGTTTTCGCGTGACGGAGTTGCCTCAGGATAAGTATAAATTTAAAGTGCCAAGTCTTAGAAACATAGAAAAAACAGCGCCTTACATGCATGATGGACGCTTATTTACATTAGAAGCCGTGATGGATCATTACAATTCCGGTGTAGTCAATTCAGCAACTTTAGACCCAATTTTGAATAAAAACGGGTCACTCGGAATCCCTTTGACAGCGACAGAAAAATTAAAAATTATTGCTTTTCTAAAGACATTGACGGACACGCAATACCTAACAGACAAGCGCTTTTCTGAATATTAATTTTAGAAACTATTTCCTGCTGTACTCTGCAAGTCCTCGCTACAAAAGCCGTTTTTCTATGTTCTGAAAAGAGCTTCCTCCGGTCGCTTTTTCAGGACAAGAAAAACAAGCTTTTACCGCTCCGGGCTTTACGTTTCCATCAGGGCTAAAAACAACAAACATGAAAAAATACACATTGCTTTTAGTACTTCTTTTTCAATTGGCAAGCGCCACCGAAAAAGACAGTTTAAATACCGTAAATCCATTTACAAAATACCATTCCTTCCTTGAAGAAGAGGATTTCTGCGATGCCTGCGGTTGCTCCGCCAGTGGCGGAAGCATGGGATTCGCCTCGATGTTGAATTCTAATTTCGTTGGGATTCGGTATTTCAATCAACAATACAAATCCATGGATGGCTTGTACAGCAATTCACCTTGGTACAAAGAAAATTTCAATACCGTTCAGGTTTGGGGCCGAATCCCGCTTAGCGAAAAGGTTCAGGTTTCGGCATTATTGCCCTTTCATTTTCATGAAAGAGAAACCGCAACTGGCAACAAAAGCATTAATGGGATTGGCGATATTACTGTTTTGGCAATGTATCGTTTGTATCAAACCCATAAAGACAGTACGTTTTTGGTACATACATTACAATTGGGAGGTGGGATAAAAGCGCCGACCGGAAAATTTAATGAGGCAAATTCAGGGAGTATTAATCCAAGTTTTCAGGTAGGAACGGGAAGTTGGGATTATCTTTTGGCAACCGAATATGTCGTTAAAAGAAAACAATTTGGTTTAAACTCTATGCTGAATTATGTGATAAAAACAGAAAACCAAAAGAGTTACCGTTTTGGAAATCAATTGAATTACGCCGGAACTTTTTTCTATTTATACGAAAAAAATAGTTTTTCTATTGTCCCGCAACTTGGTTTTGCCGGTGAAGTCTATGAAAGCAATTACCAGTACAATCAAAAATTACGAAATACAAAAGGTGATATTTTTTTCGGGAAAGTTGGTTTTGAGGTTGGGAAAGACAGACTTTCTTTTGGAGCTAATGCCATGTTACCCATCAATCAAAATCTTACTGGCGGTAATGTTGAAGCAAATTACAGATGGAGTGTAAATTTGAATTATAGTTTGTAGTTACTAAGTTTCTTTTAAGTTGGAGATGCCGTTTGATACCATTCCAAATCCTTACTTTTACAGTCCAATTAAAAAAAAGTATATGTTTCAAAATAAGAATTTTTGTTTTTCGTTTTGCTTCTTAATAATTAGCGCTCTCAGTTTTGCACAAGCAAAAGAATATGTTTTGCAATTTAAAACACCATCAGAATTGCATCGTTTTTTAAAATATTCGAATAAAAGTATCCCCTTGATAAGTGCGCATAGAGGAGGTCCAACGACTGGATTTCCAGAAAATTGTATAGGAACATTTGCAAATTCTATTCGATACAATCCTACAATTATAGAAACGGATATTGCGCTGAGTAAAGATTCTGTCTTGGTTATGATGCATGATAACAAGCTGGATAGAACCACTACAGGTACCGGTAAGATAGAAAACTACACTTACAAAGAACTGCAACAATTATTTCTGGAGGATAATGAAGGCAATCAAACCCTTTATAAAATAGAAACTTTAGATCAGGTTTTACAATGGGGAAAAGGCAAAGTAATTTATAACCTTGACGTTAAAAAAGGAGTTCCAATGAAAATGATTGTAGATGCAGTGCGCAGGAATAATGCGGAAGCCTACTCCGTTATTATTACATACAATGCAACTCAAGCCGCCGAAGTAGCGCAACTGGCTCCCGATTTAATGATTTCGGTTTCGGCAAGAGGAAAAGAAGATGTGGAGCGTATGGAAAATCTTGGTGTCAAAGTAGATAAAATGATTGCGTTTGTGGGTACGGCAGAGCCAAGGGCAGAAGTGTATCAGTATTTACATGGCCGAGGAATAGCTTGTATTTTAGGTACTATGGGCAATATCGATAAAAGCGCTGCCGCAAATGGAGATGCTTTATATTATAAATTAATTGAAAATGGCGCAACTATACTTTCGTCTGATCGGCCTGTTCAAGCAGGAAAACAAGTAGCAAAATTCACTAACGACAAAAAGCTAAAATCAAGACATATCAAAATTATAAGAAGATAAATGTAAAAGGAGCTTTATTTGAAGCTCCTTTTTTTATAAATGTACTATTCTCGAATAAATTTATTCTTTCAATCTACACGCTTTAGTATCGCCATTCACGATAACCTCAGTCAATCCCAAAGAAGATAAGTTTTTCATGGCTTTATCCCACTTTTTACCGCTCAATTCCGATTTGATTTTTAGTAAACCAAACTCCATTTGGTTTTCATTTCCTTGTAATAAGGAAACGATCAATTTTTCGTCATCTTCTAGTTCAATTTTGATCTGTTTTTTCTCAGGTCGCATTTGTGGAAACAATAATACTTCTTGGATAGAGGCATTATTTGTCAAATACATAATCAATCGATCCATTCCTATTCCCATTCCAGAGGTTGGGGGCATTCCGTATTCAAGCGCTCTCAAGAAATCTTCATCGATAATTCCGGTAGCTTCATCATCTCCTTTTTCAGCCAAACGCATTTGGTCTTCAAAACGGGCTCTTTGGTCAATTGGATCATTCAATTCTGAATACGCATTGGCTACTTCTTTACCGCAAATCATTAATTCAAAACGCTCTGTCAATTCCGGATTGTCACGGTGTTGTTTGCAAAGCGGAGACATTTCCTTTGGATAATCCGTGATGTAAGTAGGCTGAATGTAATTTCCTTCGCATTTCGCGCCAAAAATCTCATCAATCAGTTTTCCTTTTCCCATGGTTGCATCAACATCAATTCCCATCTCTCTTGCGGCGTCAAATAACTCAGTTTCACTTTTTCCTGAAATATCAAAACCAGTAAAATGCCTAATAGAGTCTGTCATTGTTACTCGAGCATAAGGCGCTTTAAAATTGATAGTGTGTTCCCCAAAAGTAACTTCGGAACTACCATTTACGGCAATAGCGCAGTGCTCCAAAAGGTCTTCGGCAAATTTCATCATCCAGTTGTAGTCTTTGTAGGCCACATATATTTCCATAGCGGTAAATTCTGGGTTGTGTGTGCGATCCATTCCTTCATTTCGGAAATTTTTCGAAAACTCATATACCCCTTCAAAACCACCAACAATTAATCTTTTTAAGTACAATTCGTTTGCAATACGCATGTACAGCGGAATGTCAAGCGAGTTGTGGTGCGTAACAAAAGGACGTGCTGCAGCACCACCTGGAATCGGTTGTAAAACAGGTGTTTCTACCTCAAGATATCCCTTGTCGTTAAAAAACGAACGCATCGCATTGAACAATTTGGTTCTTTTGATAAAGGTTTGTTTCACATGATCGTTTACTGTTAAATCTACATAACGGCGACGGTATCTTTGTTCCGGATCAGCAAATGCGTCGTACGTTTTTCCATCAGCATCCGTTTTTACAACAGGAAGTGGTTTCAAGGCTTTTGCCAAAACCGTCAATCCGTAAACATGAACCGAAATTTCTCCCACTTGCGTTTTGAAAACCGTTCCGCGAACCCCAATAAAGTCGCCAATATCCAACAGTTTTTTGAAAACTACATTGTACATGGTTTTCTCCTCATCCGTCGAAATATCATCTCTCGAAACATAGATTTGAATCCGTCCTTCAGCATCTTTCAATTCCGCAAATGACGCTTTCCCCATGATACGCTTTCCCATCAAACGGCCCGCTAAAACTACTTCTTTTCCGTCATACTTGTCGAAATCAGCAAGGATTTCGCTGGAATAAGCGGTTGTGATAAATTCGGCTGCAGGATAAGGCTCAATGCCTAAAGTACGTAATTCAGTAAGAGCTTCTCTGCGTAATATTTCTTGTTCGGATAATGCCATTTTATGCTGTTTTTAAGAGCGCAAAGATACTATATAAGTTTTAAAATTTAAAGTTTAAAATGTACCGTTTTTTGGAGCAGAAAATTTTGTTTTTTCAAGACGATTCGTCCCGCTATTCGCTCTATCTTTTTTCCTTGTTCAAAAAAACAAGAAAAAAAGGATGCTGCTACTATCGGGGCTAGGTCACAACTTTTATCTTACTTAAGAACGTGAAAAATAGTACAAAACCTGTATATTTGAAATTAAATCATTACGTAAATAGCCCAATGAAAAAATACATCACCTTATTTCTAATCCTATTCTTAACCAGTTGTCAAGTCACAGAAACAATTCATTTAGAGGAAAATGGCAGCGGAGAAATTGAAGTCAGCAAACTACGGGAAGAGTACAGTTATATGCAATTGCTGGGAGAGGACTATTCTACAGAAGAAATATTTCAAGATACAACCTATGTTTTCAAAGATTTGATCGCTAAATATTCAGAAACATTTTCGCGACTACCAGCATTTGAAAAAGCTATTTTTCAAAAATTCAACACGGTAATAGTACACCTCAAGAAAAGCTCCTTCGAGAAAGAATTTAGCACAGCAATCACTCAAAATTTCAGCACAATAGAAGAAGTTGCGGATTTATACAAGACCGAAGAATA
This sequence comes from Flavobacterium sp. W20_MBD1_R3, assembly GCF_052119725.1. Taxonomy (NCBI): domain Bacteria; kingdom Pseudomonadati; phylum Bacteroidota; class Flavobacteriia; order Flavobacteriales; family Flavobacteriaceae; genus Flavobacterium; species Flavobacterium sp. W20_MBD1_R3. The sequence goes on along the minus strand of NZ_JBGQOR010000002.1, from coordinate 3,736 downwards.
TGCGGATGATATAGAAAATAATTATGCATTGGTTGCCGAAGAACATTATTATAGTGTGTTCTTTACTTTTGATGGAAATACATTTAAAAGAATTGTCAAAATTACTGACGCAGTAGAATTAAAAAAGCAACAAGAAGAAATTGAAAGATTAAAAATACGCTTCTCTAAATTTAAAGCCGTTCAAAATTTTATTTTGAAATATCATTTCCCTCGAAAAATAAAATCAGTATCGAATCCAGATGTAAAAATCAGCGATGACAAAAAATCATTAGAATTACAATTTCTGATAGCGGATTGTTTGGTAGATCCGGAGAGCACTAATCTGGAAGTTATTTTAGAGTAATTCAGTGGAAGCTTTTGTTCTCGGTAACTTCTCTTAAAAACATTGTACCTTTGTAGCTCTTAACCGTTGCATCTTTCAAGAAATGAACAAAACAATCCAACTTCAAGATTTAGGAACTAAAGATTACAAAGAAACTTGGGAATACCAAGAAGAATTGTTCAAAGGAATCGTTGATTTAAAAATTAGAAATCGCAGAGAAGAACTCGAATTGGAAACTCCAAATTACTTTCTTTTTGTAGAGCATCCACATGTTTATACTCTGGGTAAAAGTGGTGATTTGAGTAATTTATTGCTGTCTGAAAAGCAGCTCGAAGCCAAAGGAGCGACCTTCTACAAAATCAATCGTGGTGGCGATATCACGTATCACGGACCGGGACAAATTGTAGGCTATCCCATTATAGATTTAGAAAATTTCTTTACGGATATTCATAAATATTTGCGTTTTTTGGAGGAAGTTATTATTCTGACCCTTCAAGAATATGGAGTCGTTTGTGGTAGAAGCGAAGGTGAGACTGGTGTTTGGTTAGGCGCAGGAACACCATTTGCCAGAAAAATTTGTGCGATGGGCGTTCGCGCTTCCCGTTGGGTAACCATGCACGGATTTGCTTTAAACGTAAATGCTGATTTGGGTTATTTTGACAATATTATTCCGTGTGGGATTAGAGGGAAAGCCGTAACTTCTTTGAATGTAGAACTTGGCTTAGAAAAAGTTGATGAAGAAGAAGTCAAAGAGAAAATCCTGAAACATTTTGCACAATTATTTGAAGCGAAGTTTAATTGAGTATTTTTAGAATAAAGATTTTTCATTTCAGATGTCTCATAGACTTATAAATTTTAATAGTGCTATAACATCAAAGAAATTTTTTTTAAAGATCTTAAATCAGTTTTTGATGCCAAACGATTTACTTTAAATCAAAAATCAAATGAATATTGTTCAGGCAACAATCGAAACGTCATTCGGTGGTATTTTGTGACCCCATAAATTCGAATCGCCTCTCGGTGTTCTTTGGTGGGATATCCTTTGTTTTGTTTCCAATTGTACATTGGGAATTCTTCGTGAATCCGATTCATATACTCATCTCGATACGTTTTTGCCAGTACCGAAGCGGCAGCAATACTCATGTACTTTGAATCTCCTTTTACAATACTAGTATTTGGAATCGAATTTAGGATTTCAATTTCAGCATCAGTGAAAATTTTCCCGTTTTTATTTTTAATTCCACCTTTTGGAATAAAAGGACTGTTTCCATCAATAATTATGGATTCAGGTCTTGGATTTAGTTTTATAATACATTCCTGCATTGCTTTTATGGAGGCATTCAGAATGTTGATTTGATCAATAATCAACGGTTCCAGATGCGTTACGGCAAATGAAATGCATTCCCGCTCTATAACAGGTCTTAGTTTTTCTCTCACTTTTTCAGACAATTGTTTACTGTCATTCAATAACTCATTTTGAAAATTTACGGGTAATATCACAGCGGCCGCGGTGACAGGACCTGCCAGACAACCTCGACCTGCTTCATCTGTTCCAGCTTCTAAATATTGTGTTAAAAAGAAAGGACTTAACATTAAATTGATTTTGACAAAAGTAAGTAAAACAGATCCATTCTAAAGCATACTATTCCCACTAACAAAGTACTGAGAAAAAATTAAACGTTTCTGTAGCTTTAATTTTAGCTGTGTGTTATATCAAAAATTATTCTAGGATTGTTTCAAACTAAAATGGAGTAAGTGGCAGAAGGCAGTCTTTGCAAAGGCCAACAGTTTCAAAATGAAAATTCTATGTTACTATTTGGTGTGTCTGAGAAAGCTATTGCTGGAGTGTTTTCTAGTATGGTTTTTTCTTTAGAAGCATTTTACGATAGGAAATTAGCGTTCAGACTGTTCTGTTGTAAATGCTATTCTGAATGACAATTTAAAATTTTTGTAGACAATGCATCTCAGGAATGAATTCGCACTTAATCCAAAGAGTAAGACAAAACTGTGGGACAATTAGGGATTTGTTTCATTACAAGCTTTTTTGATGTACAATCTACAGATTTTTTATAATAGTGAAATAAAGTAATGCTACTAAATACTTTGTCTACTATCTAATGCTGCGAAGTTTTGTAATAAGCATTAAATCCTTCTTGAGTGCTGGAGTTATTGATTTTTGCATTTGCGATGTTTCTAAATATGTTGTTAAAATAAAATGAATTAACATTAAATTAATTTTAATAAAAACGTATTTTTTAGTAGCATTATCAACATATAATAGGTATTAATTATCCAAATTTTTGAGAAAATCTGTTTGTTTGAGTAGAAAATTTAACAAATGTTAGTTTCTTTATTTGTGAAATAAATTTGTTTCTTTAAGAAATTATTAAGATTTTTGTAAAATAACTAATTCAAAACAAATTAATATGAGATCAAAATTCAAATGGATTTTTTCATTGCTATTGGCATTGTCCATGCAATTTGCGTTTGCGCAAGAGAAAACGATTACGGGTATAGTTTCTGACCCATTTGGTCCTGTTCCTGGTGCAAATGTTTTAATTATGGGTACAAAGACAGGAGTGCAAACTAATTTCGATGGTAAGTACTCCATAAAGGCAGCTGTTGGACAAACTTTGGTTTTTTCATTTATTGGAATGAAAGAGGCTACTATGAAGGTTACAGGTGCATCAGTAATTAACATGAGGTTAGTACAGGCTGATAACGCTTTAGAAGAAGTTGTAGTAACATCATTTGGAATAAAAAGAGATAAAAAATCTCTGGGTTATTCTACACCAAAAATCCAAGCAAAAGAACTTACTGCCGCAAAAGCTACAAACGTAACCAACCAACTTGTAGGTAAGGTTGCTGGTGTACGCGTAACTGGGTCAGGAGGAGCTTTTACGGGATCTAGTGTAATAATAAGGGGACTTACTACTTTTACTGGTAGTAATCAACCATTGTATGTTGTGGATGGGGTGCCTATCGATAATAGTGGTGGAGGTGCTGCATTACAAAGAGGTGCATCGCCGTCAAATCGCGCTATCGATATTAATCCTGAAGACATTGAAAGCGTGGTTGTTTTAAAAGATGCTGCTTCAACAGTTCTTTATGGATCTAGAGGTGCATCTGGTGTTATTGTAATTACTACTAAAAAAGGTAGAAAAGGAGAGAAATCATCGATTACTTTTGACTCAAGTTTCAATATAGGAAATGTAAATCGTTTACCAGATTATCAAAATGAATATGCGCAAGGTTTAAACGGTACGTTAACATCTGCTCAAATTGGTTCTGCTTTAGTGCCTAATAGATCAAATTCCACAGGACTTATGGTATCGACTTCATGGGGCCCTAAGATTATGGGTCAAGCAATTACAAACTCATATGGTCAACCTGAAGTATTGCAAGCTTACAAGA